>CADAQX010000023.1 GCA_902790215.1 uncultured Bacteroidota bacterium
TTGGCTTTCTTGCGAGCCTCCACCATATTGTCCACATTCTGCTTGATGGAAGAGATATGTGCCGACAGTTCCTCGATGAGCGAGTCGTCGTGAGCCGAGAGGGAACGGGCCTTGTCTGCATCATAGACCTGGTGCATCTTATAGACGTTGTCGAGCAGTGCCGACTGGTAGCGTGTGGCCACGGGGATGATGTGGTTAAGGACAATGTCGCCCAGCACACGGGCCTCTATCTGCACCTTCTTGATGTAGGTGTCCCATTTCACCTCGTTGCGGGCGGCCAGCTCTGTGCGGTTCATCACGCCCGTCTCCTCGAACATCTGCACCGACGAGGGCGAAGTGTAGGCATCATAGATGAGAGGCACGCTGCTCTCGCAGTCCAGACCGCGACGTTGCGCTTCCTGCCTCCATTCGTCGCTGTAGCCGTTGCCATCGAAACGGATGGCCTTCGACTCGCGGATATACTCGCGCAGCAGTTCGAAGATGGCGTGCTCCTTCTGCTCGCCTGCCGCCATACGGGCGTCCACCTCGTGGCGGAACTCCTTCAGCTGCGAGGCAACGGAGGTGTTGAGGGCTATCATAGCACAGCCGCAGTTGGCCGAGGAACCCACGGCGCGGAACTCGAAGCGGTTGCCAGTGAAAGCGAAGGGAGAGGTGCGGTTGCGGTCGGTATTGTCGACCAACACCTCGGGGATATGCGCCACGCCGAGCTGCATACGGCGCTTTTCGTCGAGGACTATGGCCTGCTCCTTGTCGGCGTTCTCCAGTTGGTCGAGCACCGCCGAGAGCTGGCTGCCGAGGAAGACGCTGATGATGGAAGGGGGCGCCTCCTGGGCACCCAGACGGTGGGCGTTGGTGGCAGTCATAATGGATGCCTTCAGCAAGGCGTTGTGCTTCTTGACGGCCATCATCACGTTGACCAGGAAGGTGACGAATCGGAGGTTCTCCTCGGGCGTCTTGCCGGGGGTGAGGAGGCCGACACCGGTGTCGGTGCCCAGCGACCAATTGCAATGCTTGCCCGAGCCATTCACGCCGGCGAAGGGCTTCTCGTGCAGCAGCACCTTGAATCCGTGCCGGCTGGCAATTTTGTGCATCAGCGACATAAGAATCAGGTTCTGATCGACAGCCAGGTTGGTCTCATTATAGATGGGTGCCAACTCGAACTGGTTGGGCGCCACCTCGTTGTGTCGGGTCTTGCAGGGGATGGCATACTTGTATGCTTCGAACTCGAGCTCTTTCATAAACGACTGCACACGGGCGGGGATAGCGCCGAAGTAGTGGTCCTCGAGCTGTTGGTTCTTCGCCGACTCGTGACCCAGCAGCGTGCGGCCCGTCAGCAGCAGGTCGGGGCGTGCCGAATAGATTGATTCGTCGACGAGGAAATACTCCTGTTCCCAGCCCAGATATGAATAGACCTTGTGTACCGTGGGGTCGAAGAGGTGGCACACCTCTGTGGCGGCGCGGTCAACGGCGTGCAATGCCTTGAGCAACGGGGTCTTGTAGTCGAGCGCCTCGCCGGTATATGAGACGAACACCGTAGGGATACAGAGGGTATCGTCGACCATAAAGGCCGGCGACGTGGTGTCCCAGGCGGTGTAGCCGCGAGCCTCGAAGGTGTTGCGGATACCGCCGTTGGGGAAACTAGAGCCGTCGGCTTCCTGCTGAGCCAACAGCTTGCCCGAGAACTCCTCGATGACGTCGCTCCCTGGCTGACCGGCATATTCGATAAAGGCATCGTGTTTCTCGGCCGTGCCCTCGGTGAGCGGCTGGAACCAGTGGGTGTAATGCGTGGCACCCATATCCAGTGCCCAGTTCTTCATACCTACAGCCACATTGTTGGCCATTTCGCGGTTGAACGGAGCCCCGTTGTCGAGCACATCGCAGAAAGCCCTGTAGGTCTCTGCCGAGAGGTAGCGAGCCATTTGTTTTCGTCCGAAGATGTGGCTGCCGTAATAATCGGAAACCATACCGGCAGGAGGCTGGACGGCGACCGCCTTCTTGGCGAAGGCCTCCTGCAACACTTTAAATCTAAGATTACTCATTGTTTGTAAATGATGGTTATATGATATTTTGATATTATTTCCCAAGTACGGCAGGCAATAAAAAATCATTTAACGGAACGACAATAATAATATTGTGTCTCGCACAAAAAAAATGGCGCCTTTTGCAGAACGGGGATGCCAAAGATATAGCAAACGCACTTACGATGATTTACACCTCACCAGTATATGCAAAATTAGAGCAAGAGAAGACCAAATACTGGTGGCTCGGAATAAATGCACTCTATCAGGAAATCAAAGATGTTATTTAAAAACAAACACTGGATATTATGAAATACAAATGCACCATTTGCAAGTATGAGTACGACCCGGCACAGGGTGACCCCACACAGGGCATAGCCCCCGGAACACCTTTTGAGGCACTGCCTGCCGACTGGAAATGTCCGCGCTGCAAGCAGGGCAAGGAGAAATTCGAACCCATTGAGGAGCCGAAACCCGCCAACCCCTATGCTGGAACACAGACCGAGAAGAACCTGCACGCAGCCTTCGCTGGCGAGAGCGAGGCACGCAACAAGTACACCTACTTCGCCTCGAAGGCTAAGAAAGAGGGCTTTGAGCAGATTGCCGCCCTCTTCCTGCAGACCGCCACGAAGGCTTTGCTCGTACCGCCGAGGCCGAGGGCTTCCCCGAGCTGGCCGCTAAGTTCCGTGGTGTGGCCGCCATCGAGAAGCACCACGAAGAGCGTTACCGCGCCCTGCTGCACAACGTCGAGGCCAAAGAAGTCTTTGCCAAGAGCGAAGTGAAAGTATGGGAATGCCGCAACTGCGGCCACATCGTCGTGGGCACACAAGCCCCCGAGGTCTGCCCCGTCTGCAACCACCCGCAAGCCTACTTCGAGATCAACCAGCAGAACTATTAATCTGCATAAACCCCTATACACTTGAAATCCGAGACCCACAACGGTCTCGGATTTCTGTTTAAAATACTTCGTGTGTGGCTATAGGTTGAAGACCTTTTTGAAAAACTCCACTGTGTGGGCAATGACAACTTTGCGGTGGCGGGTGATGGTGTGGTTCTCGCCTTTGACCACTTGGAGGCTGGCTTTGTCGCCGTAGGTTTGCAGATATTTCTCGCTACACCACATGGGGACGGTTCCGTCGTGGTCTCCATGCAAAAGCAATACCGGTCCCGTATAGGCTGACGCGGTGCCGTAGATGTCGAGCTGCTGGGTGGTGAGCAGGTACTCGCGTCCAAGTTTCATCGTGCCCCAACAGCGGATATACTCGGGTGGGTTCTTGGGGTCGAAACGGGCGTTAAAGAACTTGCCCCCTTGGCAAGCCTCTTTGATTACGGCTCCGGGTGCAATAAGCACCATGCCGTCCGGCACAGCACCGCCAGTAGTCGCCAGCCGTCCGGCCGTCATCGAGGCCACCACACCGCCCTGCGAGTGCCCCAACAGCCCGATACCGTTTACATAGGGCAGCGAGCGAACATAGTTCCATATAGCCTGTGCATCGGCCAACTCCTTCTCACTCGTCATGTTCTGCATACGGCCTTCGCTCTTGCCGTGGCCGTCGAAGTCGAAACGTACCGATGCAATGCCCGCCTTGGCAAGACCCTTGGCCAGTTGGGGCATGGGGATATAGTCCTTGCTGGAGAAGATGCCGTGCATAAGAATCACCATCGGGCAATGTCCCGTGGTGGTGTCAAACCCCTCGGGAAGGGTGACCTTGAATGCAATGCCGCCTTCGGGTCCTTGCACCTCGAACTCCCGTGCCGCTGGCCTGCATGCCAGCAGCGCCCCTGCACCCATCAGCATCACAAACATACAAAAAACGTTCCGTATCATACAAAATCATATTAGTGAATACATGTCAAAGCAATATGGGCTCTCCAGCCGCTCCTTATAGGTGCCCCTTTCTAATTTCAGGAGGCGGTGCTCATCTTTTAATACCGTTCAATCTTAGCAACAATGGTTGTGGTGGTGTCTCATAGGAAGGTCTGCCCCTTCAAGGTTGATATCACAATACATATAGCTAGCAATATTGCTTCTGATATTGCTCCACGAAAGGTCTGCATAGCTAAAATCGGCACCCTCTAAGTCTGCATAATCGAAGTGGGCGTAGCGAAGATCTGCCTCTCTAAAGTTGGCACCACGCAGGTCGGTAAAATAAAACCAAGCACCACTAAGATCCAATCCCCTAAAGTCAGCTTCGCGTAAGTCCATATTTGATAAGTCAAGGTCATATGTCCGGTCGGCAGGGTATGTTGAAACAATATTACCAAAAATATCGCGTACAACTACTTCAGGGTTCTCAACCTGAGCAATCACTTGTCCGTGGATATTCTTTATCTCAACCATATATCAATGAGGTTTACATGTGTGAATAATGTATCAGGCTTGTTTCTAATGTGATAGTCGGAAAATGCTTGAATTATTGTTTTTCTGTTAATTGTTTGTATAGTTTGAATAGTTCGGCGACGCAGAGACTTTCGGTAAATGATGATTTTACGGGGAATCCATAAGCCTCCATGACGGCGCGGTCGTTATCTTGGTGAGCCTTTCGAAGTTCTATAGGCATTGTCAGTTCGTCGTAAAGGTCGGCTAAACTACTGTCGGGATAGAGGGCACGGGCATCCAATATTTGCTGTGCAGTCTGTTCAATTTTTATTATTTGATTATCTGTTGGCGACGGCCATGGGAAGTTATTGTAAACAACATCCTTTGAGTAACGATAATCACTCTTTAATCTTCCGCACACAGCCCTCATCCATGCCATGTGAACATTGCTCTCAAGTATGCCGAAGTGGTAAAGAGTGGCGTAGGGAATAAGAAATACAAGGTCACTGGAAAGGGCTTGAGGTGGCATAAACCCCATTGGTACATAGCGGCGTTTTTCAGATGATACTTTTGGTACAATAATATAGTTGCCTTTCGGCATGTTTTCAACATGGAAACGGGTTGGTCGGTCTGCCAGTTTCCTAGTTCCAGGACTCTTGCTGGCCAGTCTTATTTCTCGTACAGCCTCTATGCGTTTAAGGCAGTGTGGCATTTGGTGCAACACTGCAGGAGAACAATCTCCTAACCAAAGACAATAACGTGGTTTTTGATGGATGAATTCCTCAGAACCATACCAAGGCTTGAAATAATTGGCCGAAAGAGGTTCATGCTTTATGAAATCTTCCATTTGTTCTTTGGTGAACAGGTAATTCCCCCCGTCAATAGGTTTATTTCCAATGCCTATCTCAGGAACAGAAAAAAGAGGCCGTTGCCTGCTACCGACGAATACGTCTGGGGCATCTGTTAGATATGCGTTAATATTCTCTGCTTCTATCTTTCTTTCACTGTCATATATATAGCATGGTTTTACTCTAATGTAGCTGAAACCAACGATAACACAGTGTACGTGAGCCTTCAGGGATGCTTCGCTGTCCCAGCGGAATGTACGGTGTGCGAAATTAATACGAATGCCATCGTTGAAAAGTCTCTCCCATAGATTGGCAACTTGTTCACCTTGGCAGACGCTGTTGGTCGAAACAAAAGCTGTGCGTATTTGAGGATCTGTCTTCATTATTTCCGCAGCTTTCTTATACCAACAACAGACATAGTCCATATTGCCCACGTTCTTCCACTTGGTTCCAAAAATGTCTATCACATCCTGTTTCTGGCTTTCGCTCATCAAACGTGCTCCTACAAACGGCGGATTTCCCATGATGTAGTCATAGTGAACCTTGTAGGATTGTATTTCCTTTGGCTTTGGGCCGGTAAGGATATGTGAGGTTACCAAAGTGATTTCGTTATATTCGAAAGATGATGATTCGCTGACCATCTGCGGTTTTTCCTCGGGAATAAGATAGACATTCTTGGCGTGGATGGTAGGTATGTCTGTGGGGTATTCAATGATATCCCAATCCATTCGCAAGGCATTGCCCTCTCGGATGTTGCAGTAGCTTTTAAGAGGAAGGAAGTCGATGTCACGATGGATGATGCGCTCAGTCTCACGGAGCATTTGTGCCTCGGATATCCACAGTGCAGTGGTGGCAACAGTGACGGCAAAATCGTTTATCTCTATGCCGTAAAATTGGTTTATGTTGACTTTGATAGGATTTACTTCGTCAAATCCGAGGAATGACTGTCCATGGTAACGGGCACTAATAACCTCATTCTCCATGCGACGTAGTGAAAGGTAGGTTTCAGTAAGAAAGTTACCGCTGCCACAGGCGGGGTCAAGGAATGTGAGGGATGCAATCTTGTCTTGGAAGGAGTCGAGTTTCTTCCGGCGTTCCTTTTCTACTTTCTTTTCCAGTATTTCATCCAACTCACGGCGTAAGTCATTGAGGAAAAGTGGATCGATGACTTTGTGGATATTCTCTATACTGGTGTAGTGCATACCACCGGTTCGTCGAGTCTCAGGGTTCAACGTGCTCTCAAAAACGGCACCAAAGATTGTGGGAGATATCTCACTCCAGTCAAAGTCGAGACTGGCATTGTCAAGTAGGGTCTGCCTTAACTCGTCAGTGAATTGCGGTATCTCAATCTCTTCTGAAAAGAGTCCACCGTTGGTATAGGGAAACGCCTTGAGGTCGTCTTTTAAATATTTGCTGCGCTTGTCCTGCGGTGTGTTAAGGGTCTCAAATAGACGGATAAGGGCGTTGCGTAGGTCTTCTGCCTCATAGCGTATCAGATAGTTGTGGAACTGGTCGTGGGAAAACACTCCAGCATCCTCAGCATAGAGACAGAATACAATGCGTACACAAAGGATATTGAGCCAGCGGAGGGCTTCAGGCGAGGTATCATCATATTGTTTTAGCAGTGCATCGTATATTCTACCGACTATCTCACCGGCTTGAATCGACACCTGCATTTCTTTGGTGACATGTTCGCTCTTGCTGTCCACCAGAAACTGAAGCCGGTAGTATTCCCTATCAAGATTGGCAAGCAATAGGTGTTCAGGCTCTCCATTGGGTTGTTCCATGTCGTAGATAAGGAATTCGCTGAAATTGCATGTTACAATCCAGCGGGGATGTTTGCTTACGGGCAGTCCCAGCACATAACGCTTTGCCTGTAAGAATGGGCTGATAATGGAACCGTCACTTTGCACAATGCCTTTGCGCAAATCTTTTCCCAGCGACTTCTGCTCTATTAGTACTCGCGTTGATGGAATATACACGTCAATAAAGTTGGTTTGGTCCACCTTTACCGATTCTTCGTATCGGACAAATGAAGTTACATCCTCGACTCCGAAAACCGATGTAAGCATGTCGGTCCAAAACAATTGGCTCTCACCTTTCTCGTATCCACGACCTTGCCAACGTTTGGCAAATTCTTTCGCAGCAGCTGCTTGTTGTTTGTCCGTAGTCATTGTATATGCTGTTTGAAAATGCAAAGATACGATTTTTTTTTCTAATTGTCGAATCTAAAAATTATTCCTACTGGTTTGGCAGGTTCTCTTTTGGGGGATTTGTGGTTGCAGGTTTGAGGGGTAAAGGGTCGAAAGGTTAAAAGGTTTAAGGGTTTGACGAATTGAGAATTGAGAATTGAATTCGTTAATTCGTTAATCGACTAACACAATAACACATTCACGCATTAACACATTCATTCACACGTTAACACATTCAAACCTTCCTCCCCTAAAACCTTAAAACATTAACACAATCAAGCATTCAAGCAATAATTCAAGGTGGCGGTGATCATCTGTTAATGTCGTTCAATCTTAGCAACAATGGTTGTGGTGGTGTCTCATAGGAAGGTCTGCTCCTTCAAAGTTGATCTCGTCCCACCATATTTCGATGTTGTCCCGAATATTGCTCGAGGAAAGGTCGGCGTAGCTGAAATCAGCCCCTTCAAAATCGGCACAGAAGAAGTCGGCCAGAAACAGATTTGCCTCACGAAAGTCGGCACCACGCAGGTCGGATAATGCAAAACAAGCACAACTAAGATCCCATCCCCTAAAGTCAGCTTCGCGTAAGTCCATATTTGATAAGTCAAGGTCGTATGTCCGGTCGGCAGGGTATGTTGTAGCAATATTACCGTAAATATCACGTACTACTTCTTCAGGGTTCTCAACCTGAGCAATCACTTGTCCGTGGATGTTCTTTATCTCAACCATAATACTGCAAGGCTGTTTTATAAATAACGTTTTCAACCTTGTTTTATTGTGTAGTGGTGGTAAGTGTTTTTTCGGAGGGCGGTTAGAATGCCCAGCCGATTTTGATACCGTAGGTCAGCATGGCGGCGTAGGCGGCGCTGATGCCGGGATTACTGATGGTGTGGAAGGGACCGGCAACCATCAGGGGGATGTTGTAGCCCGCAAAGGGCGAGAGGACAAAGCCGTGTTTGCTTACAAACTGAAATCCATAAATCAGCGCAAGGGTGAGGTCCTGCTCATGGTAAGTGTGCCGCTCGGTGAGGATGTCCCAGCCTTGGTTGCCCACAAAGATGTCGTAGGAACTCCATTGGTACACGTAGGCCAGGCGCAGTTTGAGATAGCAGCTCGTCTGCACCAGCCCGCCGCGTCTCATCATCGGCATATCGTTGCGGTTGAGGGGGAAATAGAACTTATAGCCTAAGGTGCCGACGTATCCCGGCCGTGTGTGGCAGTTCCAGATGGCACCGCGCAGCCGCTCCCAATAGAAGCCCTGTGCTCCCAGCTCCACCTCAACCGAAGAGCGGAAGGGGAGAGTACGCTCGTAGGAGACAAGTGCCGACCCGCCGAGCAGTGGCAGGGGGCTGACGGTAACGCTATTGCAACGCACCCTGACAGAGTCTTGTGCTTGCAGGCTGCCGCAAAGCAGAAGAGGCAGAAGGATGACAATAAGTTTCTTCATATCAATCGTAATAATGGGGTATATGGTTTTTGCCCGGGTAGAGGATTAGCTCTTTGTACCAACCGGAGTATACTCCACAGAAAAGCGTGTCGGTCAAATGAACGATGATGAAGTTTCCATGATCAACATGGAATTTGCTTTCATACCGGGGGTCGTAACTGCTCACATCGACACTCCAGTCGAGGAAGCCGAAACGGCCTTCCTGGTCGGTCAGAGCATGACCAATAAGAATACTGTCCGGACGGTTCCCGTGATAGGTGTAATCGTAGAACCACACCGTGTCGTTAGCGACGGGGACGGTAAGCGTGCTGTCGGTGTAAAGGGTGCCGGTAATCCGAGTGGTGTATTCGCTGCGCTCGCAGGCACCGAACAGCAGCACCGCTGCTACAAGGAGTGGGAGAATATGTTTCATTCGAGTAGGTGTTTCAACTTTCATAGTTTTATTGTCCTCACCTATATAAACGCAATAAAGCACGATTTCTTACACCCTGTGTAAAAAAAGTGATTGGATATTGTGTTAAAGTTGTTAATAGATTCACATATAGGTATATGAATAGTCTTTCTTCAGAATACCGTATATCTGTGTTGCTGCCACAGCGGCGCATACGGCCAGGAAGGCGACAGTAAGGGCGGGAACCAGGATGTCGGAGTGTTCCAGCATCCAGCTAAACAACTTCAAGCCGGGTTGTGCGGCGGGGTTGGCAATGTGGATGGGGTGCAGCAGGAAACAGACTGCCACTATCGCGCCTGTCACTCCGCCCGAGGCAAAGGCCACCGCCATTTGGCTACGGGTTCTCCGCCGCTTGGTCTCGTACAACTGTTTGACTGCCTCGACGGTCTCCAGCCTTCGCTGCAACTGTTCCACATACTCGTTGCTGTCCCCCAGGTCAGGGCGGTAGTCTTCGAGCATCTTTTGTAATGTCCTGTTCCGTTTCATTGCTTTAAAATGTTTCGTAATTGTTTCAATCCCCTCGAGAGCAGCTGCCTTACGGCAACGGGGTTGCTGTGTGTGATGACGGCTATCTCCTTCACGCTGTAGCCCTCAATGTGGTAGAGCAGTATGGCGGCACGGCTGCGCTCGGGCAGTTGTCCGATGGCGTGATACAAAGCCTCGTAGCGGAAAGTCTCGTCGGCAGGGGTGCCGCCTGGGATGCGATCGTCCAAAGGCTCTACTGTGCGTAAAGGCCGTTTGATGTGGTCGAGAAAAGTGCGGTAGGCAATCTTGAAGAGCCATGTGGAGAACTTGTACCGCTCCACATACCCGCCCGAAGCCAGATACGCCTTGATGAGGGTCTCCTGGGCTATCTCTTCCGCCTCGTCGCGGTTGCCGCGGCACAGGGAGAGCAGGAACCGCCGCAAGGGCTCCTGCTCCGCCGTCACCAGCTCGATGAACCTTTCACGTGTCATCGCCCTATTTTCGGCCTCGTGTTCCTCGGCTTCGATTTCGTGCTGCATTGTGCGGCGGGCCACAAAGTAGTAGATGAGGAATGCCACACCTACAGCGAACAGAGCTGCCCCGAGAACCATCAAGTTGCGGTCGTCGGAAAACCACTCGTTTGTCGAGCGGTGCATGGCAAATTCAATTACCACCGTTGCCGCACCGACAATTGTCAGGGCCAAGCCCCACAGCAGTTTGCCAAGCAACCGCTCTTTCAGTGGCTTTTGCGGGGTGTTGAGGCTTTTCAGCAATTCCTCCGGCACCTCGCCGGGGTTTTTATCCAAGGCTTTGAGGACAATCTCAGCCCGTTTGTTGGTCTCGTTCATCTTGCACCAGGGGTCAACTTCAAGTAGAACAAACAGAGTATTCATAACAATTTCGATTTTTAAGATTATACAATTTGTTGTTTTTCCGAATCGATTCACCCGTTAAACGAAAAAGACACCAAAAATGTGACATTGGCAAGCAACTTTTTTCCTATCCACCGCCGTGCGGCAAGGGTTGCTTCGCTCTTCCTTAATTTGACAAGCTAATCAGTTTAACCGGCAAAAATCTGTCAAGCGATTTCAGGAAAACACACTCATCGGCGAGTGAATACTGCAAACACTGTGGCGTCGTCGTAGCGTCGTCATTTATTCGATCGTTATTCGATCGTTTTCCCATCGTTTTCCCTTTCCAGAAGGGAAAACGATGGGAAACGGATTTGATACAAAGCGCATAAAGAACGGCATAACAACGTCTTAACGTCAAAATTGAAAATTGAAAATTGAAAACTGAAAATTGAGAGTTCATTGGTTCGTAAGCATGGGAAAACCTGCGAGCAAATAGCCTGTAAAGACGGTTTAACGACCCTTATTGGTATTTTTACGAAAGACGAGGCGTGGTTAAGGTAAAACAACGAGCCGGACAAAAACAAAGTGTGTACTTTTGCAACGGGATAAAAAAGAGGTAAATCGTTGGTATATGTATGGCCGTCAGTGTGTTAATTGGTTAGAAATCATGCGTTGCATGTAGGACTGGATGATGGCCTTGGTGCGCTGCAGACAGGTGTCGAAAAGGGAGTGGTCGGCGGGCGGGATGTTGTCGATGAGGTTGTCGTGCAGCAGCGGATCGGCTTCGAGGTTATACCATCCGGTGGCCTTTTCGCCGTCGAAGAGGAGCGCGTGGCCTTGCTGGACGTATTGGTAGATACCGTTGTTGTAGTGGATGGCCCATGTTTGGTCGGCGGGGGTACGGAGCAGGTCTTGGCCGTAGGCTATATAAGGACGGGAGCAGCCTGTGAGGCCGAGGACGGTAGGCATGATGTCGGTTTGCTGTGCCACGGCGTCGCTCATGCCGACGGGCAGCCGGCCGGAGGGGTCGAAGAGGATGATGGGCACGCTGAAGGTGCCGAGGGGGCTGTTGTAGGCCGACTGGTAGTTGACGTTGGTGTGGTCGGCGGTGATGACAAAGAGTGTGTTGCGGTACCATGGCATCTTGCTGGCGGCGTCGAAGAAGCGACGGAGGGCCTGGTCGGTGTAGCGGATGCAGGTGTAGAGGGGGTGTCCCTCTTCGTGGAGGGTTTGGCGGTAGCGCTCGGGCACGGCGAAGGGATGGTGCGACGAGGCGGTGAAGAGGGCGGTCATGAAGGGTTGCGGCATCTGCTCCATGACGGCGGCGTAGTACTGCATGAACTCTTCGTCCCAGATGGCCCAGGTGCCGTCGAAGTCGGCGTCGCCGCCGAAACGGCTGTCGGCGTCATATTCCGTGCGGCCGTAGTAGTGCTGAAAGCCCGAGGTGCGGGCAAAGGCCTGAAATCCCATCGAGCCGTTCTCTGCGCCGTGGAAGAAGGCGGTGGTATAGCCGTTGTGTGCCAGTTGGCCCGCTATGCCGCTGATGTTGTTGAGCGAATAGCTTGTGACGAAGAAGGGCTCGACGAACATGGGTATGCCAGAGAGTATCGAAGGCATGCCGTCGATGCTTTTGCGCCCGTTGGCATAGGAGTAGCGGAAGGTGAGGCTGTGGGCGATGAGTGAGTCGAGGAAAGGAGTGTAGCCCTTGTAGTCGTTGTAGGCGCCTATGTATTCCTTGCCGAAACTCTCGAGGATGAGGACAACCACATTGGGTTGAATGTTTGAATGCGTGATTGTGTGATTGCTTGAGTGGCTGGAAGGGTTGATGGGTTGCGGGTTGTGAAGGGGGGTGTAGAGGGCGTCGAGCTGTGCGGGGTCGAAGTATCCGGGGTCGGCAAAGGTGGTCTTGCCCATGGTGCGGATGAGAGAGAAGGGGGTGTTGAGCACGATGGCGGCTTCGGACGGCTGGTTGACGTATTGGTTGGCATTGCTGATGGTGATGGGGCGTATGGCTGTGGAGGCGCCGCCGCGCATGCCGATGACGGCCAAGGGCAGAAAGGCGAGGAAGCACAGAAGGGCGACGACGAAACTTGCCGGGGTATATTTGGGATAGTCTTTGCCGGGGCGGTAGGGGTAGTGGTAGAGGTAGATGAGGGCCAGGATGAAGGCAATGCCTATGAGGACAAGATACCAGTGGTTGAGGAGTTCGATGCCGAAGATGCTGCCGAGGTTGCCTTCGTTCTGGAATTCGGAGAAGAAAGTCCACGTGGTGCGGCGGCCTGTGTAGCGGGAATAGACCGTGTCGATAAGGTTGATGACAAGCATGAGGGCATTGACCACGACGAAGAGTATCTTGAGTGCCAGCTGGTAGCCTTTGGTAGTGGTCCAGCGGTGTGGCAGCGGCACGAGGACGAGGAGAATGTAAAGCAGGTTGGTGTAGAGGATGGCGGAGGTGTCGAACCGCAGACCGCCCGCTATGAGGCTGCCAAGCGACAGCTGGCTCCACCCGGCGGAGTAGAGGTCCCAGAACTCCATCACATACACCACACGGCAGATCATGTAGAGCAGATAGACGAGCAGCAGGTTGTTGAGCAGGCGGAGAAGTTTCATGGCGAGGGGTTCAGAATTGGAAATAGATAAAGGGTTGCAGGTCGGCGGTGATGAACTGATAAACGATGAAGACGGTGAGCACCACGGCGAGGAGCATGACCGGCAACGGCATGGCGGCGAACCACAGGCGGTAGCGGCGTTTGAAACGGTCGGGCAGCCAGTGGATGATCATGCCGATGAGGAAGACGATGAAGACGGGCGCGTAGTTGGCAAGGATGTCGGGCACCTGCTGCCAGTTCCAGTGGCCGCCGATGCGTTCCACCATCTGGGTGGCGGTGCGCCAGGCGGTCTCGTTGGCCTCGGCGGGGTCGAGGTTGGAGCCGCTGCGGAAAAAGAGACGGGTGAAGCTGATGAAGATAAAGGTGAGGAAGGTGTTCCACACGGTGTTGAGGCCGTGCTTGAACTTGCTTTCGCGGTAGCGACGGCCAGCCACGAAGGGCACAAGGTTGAGCAGAATGATGGCTGCGGCCGTGACCATGAGGGCGAAGTGGAACATGCTGAGTACGGGAATGGGGAAGAAGTGGTAGAGGCACTTCACGCCGACATAGATGAGTGCGATGGCGATGATGCGGTAGAGGGGGCCTTTCTTTTTCCACCATTTATAGACGAGGATGCCCAAGCCGTTGAGCGCGCCCCAGGTGATGAAGTTGAAGGAGGCGCCGTGCCACATGCCGCCGAGGAGCATGGTGTCGAAGTTGTTGAGATTGGTGGCAAACTCTTTGCGGTGGCGCGGAGCCACAGCATAGACGATGGCAAGGACGACCACCAGTGCCACCGCCGCCGCAGTGACGTAGAGGTTCTTGGCCATCAACACCACGACGAGGAGCATCACCGTCGGGATGATGAAGGTGCCGGGGGTGGAGTTGCGGTTGCCGCCGAGGGGGATATAGAGGTAATCCTTGAGCCAGTTGCTGAGAGAGATGTGCCACCGTTTCCAGAATCCGGCGGCGTTGGTGGCCTTGTAGGGCGAGTTGAAGTTGAGGGGGAGGTAGAAACCCATGAGCATGGCCACGCCGATGGCGATGTCGGTGTAGCCGGAGAAGTCGGCATAGACCTGCAGGGAATAGACCAGCAGGGCGGAGAAATTCTCAAAGGGGGTGTAGAGCAGCGGGTTGGCAAAGACCCTGTCCACAAATGAGACGGCCAGATAGTCGCTCAGGATAAGTTTCTTGCACAGTCCGTTGAGAATCCAGAACAGGGCGATGCCGAACTGGCGGCGGCCGAGGAAGAAAGGTTTGTAGAGCTGGGGGATGAACTGGTCGGCGCGCACAATGGGGCCTGCCACCAGCTGGGGGAAGAAGGTGGTGTAGAAACCAAAGTCGAGGATGTTGTCGGCATGGCGCACACGCCCTTTATATACATCCACGATATAGCTGATGTTCTGAAACGTGAAGAAGCTGATGCCTACGGGCAGGAAGATGGCATTGGCAATGGAGTAGTGGGTGGAGGCGATGGTGTTGAAGATGTCGGTGAAGAAATAGGCGTATTTGAAATAGCAGAGCACGCCCAGGTTGACGGCCACACCCAGCACCATGAGGGTTTTGCGCCTCCGCAGAGTGGAGCGGCCTGTGGCTGCCTGCCGGTTGGCGAGGTGGTCGAAACGCAGGCCGAGGAAGTAGCCCACTATGGTGGAGAAGATGAGCAGGGCCACATAGTTGCCCGAGGTCTTGTAGTAGAAGAAGAGGCTGACAAGGAATAGGTAGCCGTTGCGCCACAGGCGGCGGGCTTTCCCCATGCGGCGGGGATGCCTGGTGGTGGAGACGATGAGGCAGAAACCGAAATAGACAATAAAGAAGAACGCCCAGAAGTGGAACTGGGTGAAGAGCAGCGGATGGGAGCTGTCGAAGGCAAAGAGGTTAGTCAGGTATGTAAGGAAATCTGTCACTGTCCGGGTTGGAGTTGTTGGATGAGGGTTTGCTTTGTATAGTCACGCGGCGCTTGTCCTTGCCGCGCTGGTTGCGAGCCGGTTTCTTTGCCGGGGCTTTCGGGGTTTCCATGACTGCGGGCAGAGGCTTGGCAAACTCCTTCTGCATGGCCTCGAAAAGCAGGTTGCCTATCAGTCGGTAGCCGGCGCGGGTGAAGTGCACCTTGTCTTTCTGGGCAAGACCTTCTTTCTGCCATTTCTCCATGGACTTGAGGCCTCCCATGATTTCGAACTGGTCCCACACGGCTCCGCCGGTGATGTCGGCCAGGCGGTAGCAGACCTCGCGTGCCAGGGGTCCGTTGTTGTTGACGGCATAGCGGCGGCGGCCGGTCTTGCGGTAGCTGTCGTTGTTGGTGACAAAGATAATGGCGCAGTGGGGATTGACGCTGCGTATGGTGTCGCAAAGGGCGAGATAGTTGTTCTTAAAGGCCACCGTGTCGAAGTCCTTGCCAGCGGCATCGTTGATGCCGATGCCGAAAATGACGAGGTCGGGTCGCAGCAGTTTCAGGTCGTCGGACAGGCTGCACTTGAGATAGTCGGGCACAGCGGCGCCGTTGACACCGATGGAATGGTAGGAGATGCCGGGGCTGCGGTTGCCGAGGCACACACCCGTGAGGGTGAAGGTCTGCCCCTTCTGGCAGGGCAGGACAATGTCGAAGGAATCGACGGGCTGCCGCAGGTTGAAGACAAAGCGGTGGGTGGCGGTGTCGATATAGGAGGGCGGCACATCGCGCCCCTCGTAGCTGATGGCAGGCACGATGCCTTGGTTGGACTGCCCCAGTATCACGATGTGCGTTGTGCGGTAGTCGAAGCCCTTTTCCATGTTCAGGATTTGGATGCGTGTGGGCACGTCACGGGCGGTGACGGCAATGCCGCAAAGGCCCAGCGGATATTCGGGCGATGCATAGACATTGCGCGTCAGCGTCACCTTCTCGGCGCAGTGCACCTTATAGTCGTCGGGGTTGTTGCATTTGGCGGCGGCGGAATAGGGGAATATCATGCCCCGGCCGCCTATCAGCGACGGGTGACTGGACAGGAGGTTGGTGCGCACCTGGTTGGGGAACACACCTGCCTGGACGTGCGAACCGCCTATGTGGATGATGTTCACCGAGCCTTGTCCCGTGGTGGTGACACGGTGCCATTTGCGCAGGAAGAGCTGCATGGATGCCGAGGTGCTGTCGTAGTGCAGCTGGTTGGCTTCGTAGCGGATAAAGGGATACTGCTTCCCCTCCTTGGAGTCGGGTGCGGGAGTCTGCGAATGGCAGCACCCTGCCCACAGCAGCAGGGCTGTCATCAGCACTGCCGGGAGTATCACCGGCTTGGGCACGGGGCTATTGAACATTGTCGGCCTCCTTTCTCATGAGGTAAAGATGATACATATTGTCGAATGCTTTGGCCAAGCGGTCGCCCATGATGTCGGCGCCGCGTTGGGAGAAATGGATATAGTCGCCGCTGCCGAGCCCCTGGTTCACCCATGCCGACATGGAGTTCTGTCCGCCCATGGCGTGGTAGATGCTCCAGTAGGCGGCGCCGTGGGCCGTGACGGTCTTCTGCAGGCTCTCTATCACGGTGGGGAGCCAGTTGTAGGAGAGCAGGTCGCCCTCCTCGGTGCGCTTGCTCATGTCGGAAGGCCCTATGAAAAGAATCAGGGCATGGGGGCAGCACTGGTGCAGCCGGTCAATCTGGATGCCCATGTTCTTGCAGTAGGCATCGATAGATTTCTGATTGTTGAGATACGGCACGGAATTACCGCCGAACTGCAGGACGATGAGCCCCACGTCCATCAGTCGGTAGGCCTCGGCCAGCTGGTCGCGGTTGATTTGGGAAAATTGGTGGCCGGAGCAGCCGCGCATGGGTATGTTGTCTACTGCCACGCCGGGGCCGTTGTCAACGAGTATGCCGTAGAGGTCGGCGGCACCGCTGACGGAGATGCGCAGGGATGTGACAGCCGTATCGACCTGCCAGCTGAAGGCGTGGACTCCGGCTTCCTCACACCGCATGGTGTCGGAAGTGTGGCTGCCTCTGTCGGAGAACACCGCCTTGAGCGGACCCGGGCGGTTGCAGAAAATCAGCTTGAACCGCGAGAACTGCCGCAGACGGGCATCGCGGTTGCGGTGGGTGGTGGCGGTGATGGAACTGTAGGCAGAGCCCTCGACACGGAAATCCTGCACCATGGGGCCGTAGTTGCCATTGGCACGCACCACGATGCTGTCGCCGAAGGGCGACTGGCGGACGAGGTTGCCGCTGCCGTAGGTGGAGACGGAGTAGGAAGGGATAAGTGTGGCAAAGGGCACCATGCCGGGGCCGCCGCCACCGAAGTGGTCCTGCATATAGGTGCGCAGGCGGTCGCTCATGCGGTCCATCTCAATCTGCGAGTCGCCGTAGTGTACAATGCGCAGGGTGCGCCCGCTGCTTCGGGTATTCTCCATCTGGGCAAAGAGCGTGTCGAAAAAGGTGTCGTCGTCGTTGGGGAACCAGAAACGGGTGTCGCTGCTGTCGAGCTGCTGACGGAAGAAGTCCATGGAGTCCTGCAGCGTGTCGAGGACGGCATTGAGCGAGTCCTGCCGGGCAAGGTAGGCCGCAATGTCCAGCTCCCGCTGCGGGTTGAGAATCTTGGTCAGTGTGGGGAAGCGCAGGTTTTGGTTGGCAATCCGCACACCCTTGGCGGGAAAAAGAACGCACACCCCTGCCAGCAGGGCAATGGCCAAAGCCATAAAGAGGAGTATCTTGTGTGCTTTCATTCCTTATGGGGGGTTGGGGGAATTGAAAAGTGAAAATTGAAAAGTGAAAATTTGTCGACCTGTGGTGCGGCAGCAACTTTCAATTTTCAATTTATTTCAGTTCTGCTTTCAGTTTCTGGATGTCGTTGTACATTTCCTCCAACTTACGCTGCATGACGAAGATTTTCTTCTGCCTGTCGGCGGGCATGGCCGGGGAACCGAGGATGACGGCATCGTCGCCCACATTGCGGGTCACACCCGACTGGGCAGCGATGGTGACGCGGTTGCCCACGGTGATGTGGCCCACAATGCCCACCTGTCCGGCAATAATGCAGTTGTCGCCTACCTTGCCGCTGCCGGCACAGCCCGACTGCGAGGCCATGACCGTGTTGTTGCCAAAAGAGACATTGTGGGCAATCTGGCAGAGATTGTCAATCTTGGCACCGCGGTGGATGATGGTGGAGCCCATGGTGGCGCGGTCGACGCAGGTGTTGGCACCAATCTCCACATCGTCCTCGATGACCACGTTGCCTATCTGGTCAATCTTGTTGTAGGAGCCGTCGCCCGTGGGGGCAAAGCCGAAGCCGTCGGCACCCACCACCACGCCGGCATGGAGGATGCAGCGGTTGCCAATGGTGCACTCGCGGTAAACCTTTACGCCGGGATACAGGATGGTGTTGTCGCCCACATGGCAGTTGTCGCCCACATACACCTGCGGGTAAATCTGCACGTTGTTGCCGATGACGGCGTTGCGCCCTATCACGGCAAAGGCACCAATGTAGCAGCCCTTGCCTATGCGGGCCGTGCAATGGATGCTGCTGCGCAGCGAGCGGCCCCGCTTGGGCTTGTCGGCTGAATTGAACATGTGCAGCACTTTGGCCACGCACAGATAGGGATTATCTACACGGATAAGGGTGGCATCGACGGGATGCTCCAACACAAAGTCGCGGGCAATGAGGATGGCGGCCGCCTTGCGCTCGTAGATATAATGCGTATATTTGGGGTTGGCGAGGAAGGTGATGCCCCCTTCGTCCACCTCCTCTATGCGGCAGGGTTTCCATATCAAGGCGTTGGGGTCGCCCTCGACGGTGCCCTTTAGTTTGCGGGCTATTTGTTCGGCTGTGAATTGCATATCAGATAGGGTTCTATGCGGGTGAATGTTTCGGAATCTATAATCGGGATATTGAGAATGTCGCGGACACCGGCGTAGGTACCCTTCTCTTCGCGGAGGCGTATGATGGCCTTGGCCTGGTAATAGTCGAGATAAGGGTGGCGTTTCAGCCGGTCGATGTCGGCGGTGTTTATATCTATCGGTGTGATGCGGGAGGGGTCAACGGTCAGGTGGGGGGCGATGTCGTTGTAGCGTGCAGAGTCGATGCCATAGACCTCGCGGAGCTGCTCCTTGCGCACATAGCCGCCCAGCAGGGAGCGGTATTTGAGAATGCGGCGGGCGATGACCGGTCCGATATTGTAGAGCTGCACCAGGTCGAGCGAGTCGGCGGTGTTCAGCTCAAATGACAATGATTTTTTAGGATACTGTGTCTGATAGAAAGAGGAGGATGCGGGGGTGGCGGAGATGGTTTCTGAAGGAGGGGAGAGCAGTGTGTCGTCGGGCAGGGGTGGCAGGTTCGGGTCGGTGCCGTTGGGCTGAACCGCTAAGCATGTCATGGTGATTCCTGTCAACAGGATAGTGAGCCACAGATAGCCCCGTTTGCGTGTCATTCCTCCTTCCATTCCAGTGTGCCTCGTTGGTGGATAATGTGTGGTTCTCTGAATTCGTCGTCGCTCTCAAAGCTGTCGCCCAGCGTTATTCTCTTGCCATTTTTGGAACGCAGAGGATTTTCGGAATAGACGCGGTGCTCCATGGCGTTCCATGTAAGGTCTTTCAGATAGATGGTGTCGCCCCGCTGGAGGTCAATAATCACCACGCTGTCGCGCACGATGGTGATGTCCTGTTTGTCGTAGGTCATGGCGTAGCGGGCGGTGAGGATGCCGGTGGGGTTGTTATAGCCATCGAAGAATCGCATTTTTATTCCTTTGCGATAAAGAGTCTTGGCCTCGGGAACGGTGTATTTCTCGATAAGCGGTGCATCCATGAGTAGCTGCAGCCTGCCCTCCTCGCTGCGTTGGATATGGGCGTTGTGGATAGTGCTTTCGGGTAGTTCTTTGCGCTCGAACATCTTGGTCTTCTCGATGTCGTTGCCGCAGGATACAAATAAACAGGCAAGAAGCAGGGCTATTGCCCCGCCTCTTGCCTTAGCTTGTATGTTCAGAACTGCCATTAGCGTGTTCTGACAATAGTGGACTTGCCAATCCATCCGGGGATGACATAGCTGTGTCCGTCGATAAGGTCGAGCATGAAAGCGTCGTTCTTCTTGGGGAAGTAGCCGGCATAGATGCCGATGAGTTTGTCAGCCATGCCGATGATTTCCTCAGTGGGCTCAACCTGTTTGGCGTGGCGTGCCTCGTCAACAGCTGCCCAGTAAGCCGAGCGTCCACCCATGCCGTCGTCGATGCTGCGGCTGCTCATGGCATAGACCTGTGCCAGCTGCAGGTAGGGCTCGCCCTTGGTGCGGTCAAGTTCGGCGGCGTTCAACAGAGCTGTGCGGGCTGCACTGTAGCTGCCCTGTCCGGCATAGGAGAGGCCGAGGATGACATAGGCACGATAGCGGTCTTTCTTGTCGGTGAGGCTCTTGAGGGCGTCCTGTACATACTCTACAGCCTTGCCGTACTGTTTCTTGCTCCAGCACATCTGGCCCATGCGCATGGCCGTGGTGGGCGAAGGCTCAAGTTCGTAGAGTTTCTGTGTGGCGTCGAAGAAGAGCTGGTTGTTCTCTGTGCAGCCTTTCTTGATCATGATGCCGGTGATTTTCTTCAGCATGGCCACATTGTTGGGGTCATTCTCGAATTTCTTCTGGTAAATCTCGTTCAGCTGGTCGCAGGAAGCGTAGGGGGCAAAGACGGATTCCACACTGGCGATGTAGGTGCGAATCTTGGCAGCATTGACGCTGTCGTCAGCCTCGACATTCAAGGTCAGCAGGGAGTCGAGCAGGTCGCTGGCGATGTCGTAGTTGTCGATTACCAAAGTGGGTTCGGCAAAACCTGCCTGTACATAGTCAACAGTGGCTTTGAAGTAAAGGGTTACATAGTTCTCGTCGAGCTGGTGTGCACCTGATGCAATGGCATCGGCATAGATTTCATACACTTCCTTGATGGCACTGGGACGCAGCACGCTCAGGTCGTATGCCTTGATGGCCTTGACAGTGGCGGCTTCGCCGAAGTACTGGATGCGCTGGTCGTACATGGCCATCAGTTCGTTGATGTATGCATCGCGTTCTTCCGTTGTCTGGGCAGCGTTGATCATGGCCTTCATGATGGTGGAGCCACGCTGGTAGACAGACTTGCCGAAACGGGGGCAGTGTTTCAGGATTTGACGCCAGGGTTCATAGCAGTCGGTATAACTCTTCTGTTTGTAGAACTCTTGGTAAAGTGACACATTGCTTATGCAAGCGATGCTGTCGTCAGGGGTGTCGCCCCATTTGCTTTGGGCGTTGGCGGCGAGGCTCATGCTGATGGCGGCTGCCGCTACAATGACAAATTTCAGTGTCTTCATGTCTGATAAATGTTATTGGTTTTTATTGTTAGTATAGTTTTATTGTTATTTCTTTTATGGAAAGGTGAATTAATTGTATTTGCGTTTCACAAACCAGCGCTCGCAGGAGCCTATTGATATACCCACAGTGAATACGTCGCGGCGCAGCAGGTCAACGGTACCGATGCTGCTGTAGCCTAAGGCCAGCATCAATACGGAGCGCCCTTTGCGCATAGGAAACCGGAATCCCACGCCACCGCCAATCTCATTAATCATTGTGGTTTCCTCGCTGCTGGAGGATACGGGGGCAAGAGTCAGGCGGCCGTGGTTGTAATAGGCTCCCGCGCTCACCCCGATACGTCCCCAGTAGCTGCCCGAGGTGGGGTCGCCTTTCCATTCGGCACCCAGGGCAACACGCCAGTTGGGTGAATACCGGAGCGACGAGGCTCCGAACAGATTGTAGGAGGGGTCTTCATTATATTGTAAACCGCTGATGGGGGAATAGTATCCGTCAATGTCCACTTCCCACAGCTCGTTGCGCTCCAGCCCAATGCCTGCTCCTATGGCAAGGGGTTGAAGCAGTTCGCTCTTGTAGGTGTCGGATTCACCGGGCTGCGGAAACACCGTGTCGAACAGATACTCCGTCGAGGCATAGGTGAGGAAAGTGTAGGCCAGCGACTGGTCTTTCACTTTCATGTTGCGGGGCAGGCGCGCCGTTGCACCGAAGTGCAGGGTGTATTGGCTGCCCAAAGGTTGAAAATACTGCAGACCCACATCCACCAGCAGGTTGCTGACCAAGGTGTTCTTCTGTCTGCGCGAGTTGATGCAATAGGTGCTGTCGTTGTTTTGGAAATCGTAGGTGATGGCACGGGTGATGGTGCCATACAGATAGTTGATGTTGAAACCCACCGAAAGCCGTTTGCCAATATTGAAGCCGTTGCCCCAGTACAGCTGCGACACACCGCCGTTGCCGGCGTAGATAGTCTTTACGTCACACAGTGTGTTGACATCATATTTCGTTTGCACCGACTCATAGTTCACTGTGCTGTAGGGGAGCAGTCCGGCAGAGGTTTTCCACCAGCGCGTGATGGGGAATGCCACGGTGAGATAGGCCAGGTTGCCGTCGGCATCGGTCAGGCTCTTGGCATCGTTGCGCAGCACACAGCTCTGGATGTTGAGGCCGATGTCAAAGACAAAACTCTCGTTCTCCACGGCGGCATAGGAGGCTGGGTTGAAGGGATTGATTACGTTCCGCTCGGCACGGCTGTACACGGCACCGCCTAGGCTGAATGCCGAGGGCATGTTGTAGGGCATGTCGCTGAGGCCTATGCCATATTGTGAAAAGGGCACGTTAAACCCGTTCTGGGCCTGTGCAACAGGCAGACAGCCCATGAGGACTGCCAGCGCAATAAGGTGTATATGTCTATTCTTCATTTGCGTTGAGTATCTCGTTTAGTCCGTCCAACACCAACCACGGGCACAGGCTGCACGACGGGATGTGCAACTGCCCCGAACCCCATAGCCGGCCGGCGTCTCCCCCGGTCAGAATCACCTGCATGTCGCCGTGTTCTTTGGCGTATCGGGCAGCAAATCCCTCCACTGCAAACCGTGTGGCAGAGAGCACTCCGGCAAGGATGGACTCGTCTGTGGAACGGCCTGTGAGGATGGCGGTGTCAGCGTCTATATTGTCTATTAACGGCAGTTTGGCTGTAAAAGTATGCAGGGCGCGAAATTTCATGGTTATTCCGGGCAGGATGGCTCCTCCACGGTAGGTGCCGGTGTTGTCGACAAAGTCAATGGTAATGCATGTTCCGGCATCGATAACAAGGCTGTTCCGACCCGGAAAAGCCTTCCATGCGCCGCAGGCGGCGGCAATGCGGTCGGGGCCGAGAGTGCCGGGGGTGGCATAGTCGATGGCTATGGGCAGGCGCGAGCGGGAAGAGAGTATGTGCAGTGCACCCGCCATGCTGCCCAATGAGTCGAGGTCGCAGGCGCCCGTGGCGCACAGGATGCCCCGCTGCCAGTCGTGGCTGCGGCACACCTCGGCCAGTTGTGAGGCCTCGGCGGTGCCGTGGTCGGACATGCGGCCACCGTCGAAAAGCGCCCATTTCATCCGAGTGTTGCCTATGTCGATTGCCAGATTCATCCGTTGTAGAGATTCATAGCCCTGTCAGGTCCCAGTGTGGCGAAACATTTGACGGCTTCACAGGCTTTGTCTATCTTTGTGTCGAGCAAAGCGTGCTCTTCGGGGGTGAACGCGCCGAGGACGTATTCTATCTGGTGGCCGCGGCTGAAATCGTTGCCCACGCCTATGCGCAGGCGGCAGTATTCGGTAGTTCCAAGCAGGCTCTCGATGCTGCGAAGGCCGTTGTGTCCCCCGGCGGCACCCTGTTTTTTCATGCGCAGGGTACCCAGCGGAAGTGCTATGTCGTCCACGACAATGAGCAGGTTCTGCAGCGGCACTTTCTCCGTCTGCAGCCAGTAGCGGACAGCCTCGCCGCTGAGGTTCATATAGGTGGTGGGTTTGATAAGTATCAGGGTGCGTCCTTTAGCTTTTATTTCGGTGCGGTAGGCGCGGCGTTCAAGTGTCCAGCGTGCCTCGGCTCCGTGTGCCAGGGAGTCGACCACCATGAAGCCCGCGTTATGACGGGTATCCTCGTATTCGGCACCCACATTGCCTAATCCCACAATCAGATATTTCATGCTATAGTCTATGTCGTCCGTTGATTTACAACGTGAAAAAAGATTCTTAAAGAGTCCCATATATAAATATTCTATTTGCAAAAGTACATTTTTTTTTTGAAATGGAGCCTTTTATGGGTATAAAAGTTTTAGAGAGGGAAGGTTTGAATGTGTTTTTGAATGTGTAAACGTGTTAACGTGTGAATGTGTTAGTCCTTGGCGCATCAAAGACTCAAGAATTAACGAATTAACGAATTAACGAGTTCAGAATGTGTTAGTCCTTGGCGCATCAAAGACTCACGAATTTACGAATTAACACATTAAAGCAATCAAACCCTATAATTCTCTTTTTTCATTTTTTGCTTCCCACGCAGCCCATAGCTGTCATCGCTGTAACGTCGTTCCTTTTTCACTCGTTATTCGTTATTTTTACCTCATTTTTCCCTTTTGAAAGGGAAAACGATAGGAAACAAATGGGAAACATATGGGAAAAGGAACGACGTTACAGCGGCCTTACATTGGGTGAAGGTTGATGACTGTATTGATTGCTTGATTGCTTGATTGCTTGATTGTTTGAGTGATTATATATTGCTTGATTGTCTGAGTGGCTGGCGCAGTAAAATTACTCAAGCATTTACACATTCAAGCATTCAAGCAATAATTCAATTCTCATTTCTCAATTTTTTTCTGTATCTTTGCATTTTGTTTTAGAAAAAAATGTGATATGAACATACTACTACTTGGTTCGGGCGGGCGTGAACATGCCATGGCCTGTAATATTGCGGCAAGCAGTCGCTGCACCCGTTTGTTTGTGGCTCCCGGCAATGCCGGCACGGCATCTATGCCCAAATGCCGCAACATCAATATTCAGCCGACGGATTTCGAGGCTATCCACTCTTTTGTCGTCAGCGAGGATGTGCGTATGGTGGTGGTAGGTCCTGAGGCTCCGTTGGTGGAGGGCATTGCCGACTATTTCCAGTCCTGCTCGGATCTGCGCCAGGTGATGGTGATAGGCCCCGGCAGGGAAGGCGCCCGCCTGGAGGGCAGCAAGGACTTTGCCAAGGACTTCATGCAACGCCATGGCATCCCCACGGCGGCGCACCGCACGTTCACTGCCCAGACTCTCGACGAGGGGTGTGCGTTCCTCGCCACACTGAAGGCCCCCTATGTGCTGAAGGCTGACGGACTGGCCGCTGGCAAGGGAGTGCTGATTCTCGACAGTCTGGACGAAGCCCAGAGGGAACTGAAGGAGATGCTGGTGGGTGCCAAGTTCGGCGATGCCTCGGTCAAGGTCGTGGTGGAGGAATATCTGAGCGGTGTGGAACTGAGTGTCTTTGTGCTCACCGACGGCAGACACTACAAACTCCTTCCTGCCGCCAAGGACTACAAGCGCATCGGCGAGGGCGACACAGGTCTGAACACGGGCGGTATGGGCTCGGTGAGCCCTGTGCCGTTTGCCGACAAGGAGTTTATGCACAAGGTGGAAGAGCGCATCGTGGCTCCCACTGTCAAGGGACTGCATCAGGACGGCATCCCCTACAAGGGCTTTATCTTCGTGGGGCTGATGGCTGTGGGCGACGCCCGCACAGGCAATCTTGACCCTTACGTTATCGAATACAATGTGCGCATGGGCGACCCTGAGACGGAGAGTGTATTCCCCCGCCTCAAGAGCGATGTGGTGGAGCTGTTCGAGCATGTGTGGCGCGGCACGTTGCGCCAGGCTTCGGTAGATGTTGACCCGCGCGCGGCAGCGTGCGTGATGATGGTGGCCGACGGCTATCCCGGCCATTATGCCAAGGGCAGTGTCATCACCGGTTTGGACAGGGTGGAGGGCTCGGCGGTCTTCCATGCCGGCACCCGCCTTGCCGACAACAAACAGGTGCTCACCAACGGCGGCCGTGTGCTTTGCGTCACTTCGTTGGCCGAATCCATGCCTGCCGCTCTGCTGAAGTCGTATCAGGAGGTGGAGAAAATCCAATGGGACGGTTGCTACTACCGCCACGACATAGGTCAGGACCTGCTCAAGTTGATGATTTGACGGATTCTTTTTTCCAGCGTATTATTCCCAGTACGCAGAAGACCTCGAAGACGATGTAGAGCACTGCCGAGGCGTAGTTGCCCGTCATCCAGAAGAGGGCTATCATGATTGGCTCCACAATGAGCCACAGTATCCATTGTTGCCAGTATTTCTGCGACAGCATCCACATGGCCACGATTGAGAGCGCCGACGAGAAGCCGTCGAGCCATGGGTATTGGCTTTCGTCCATCATTCCCAGCACCCGTTGCATCACTACCGAAAGCAGCGCCACGGCTCCTACAATCCACGGCCAGTAGCGTGCCGGGCACGAAGTGATGGGGCGCTCGGTCTTGTCTTTGCTTTGCACGATGCCGCGCCACACCAGCAGCCCGTAGACCGACATGATGAAGTTGTAGCAGCAGATGGATCCGTTGGCATAGAGTCCCGAGGTGAAGTCGATGACGATATAGAACAGCGACATCAACAGGCTGAGGGGCCAGAACCACCGGTCTGCCCTGTATTCGCTCACGATATAGGCCAGACCGATGGCGGCTCCGATAACCTCAAAGAGATTCATGATTTATTGTTGATAGATAGGCTTTCTAAGGAAATCCTAGGAAGGCCTAGGATTTCCTATTCCCTTTTAGAAACGATATATCACTCTGCCCATGAAGTTGCGGCCGGGCTGCTGGAAGTAGCCGCGGTCGGTGACTACACTTTTTCCCGTCGGGTCGTAGTAGGCGCCGCACCAGGCGTTGGTACGGTAGTTGTGATTGAGGATGTTGTTGACGGCCAACTGACATTCCAGCTCGTTTCCATTCCGCATGTTGAATGTGTAGGCAAAGCGGGAGTTGAGGAGGAAGTAGGCGTCGAGCTTGGCGGCATCGAGGCCGGTGTTGTCGGCATATTGTTCGCCTACGTATTTGCCTATGAGCTGCACTTTGGCGTTCTTGACGGGACGGTAGGTGAAAACGGCTGCACCCACCAAGGAGGGCGAGAGGGCCAGGTCGGTGGTGCCGAGATCTACTCGCTGGTGGTCGGACCAGTCGGTGTACCAGAGGTCGGCCACGTAGTCGACAACTTTGTTGGTGCTGAGGGTGAGGTTGGCATCGAGCGAGAAGTGCTTGTCGAAGCGGTAGCCACCCACAAGTTCAAGACCGAGGCGGTAGCTCTTGTCGACGTTTTCCATGAGGGCGTAGCCGCTCTCGGTAATAAAGCCGTTAGGGGTCAGTTGGTCTTTGTAGAGCATGGCGTAGAGGTTGGCGTGGAAGTGGAAATCTTGTTTCTGCAACTGATAGCCCAGTTCGATGTCGAGCATTGTTTCGGGGTTGATGGGGTGGTTGTTGCCCACGGCCTCTTTGATGTCGGCGCGTGCAGGTTCGCGGTTGGAGATGCCGGCCACAGCGTAGAGGCGCTGCTCGCTGCTGAGGAGGTAATTGACTCCCACCTTGGGGTTGAAGAAGAGATAGGTGGTGTCGAAGGGTATTTTGCCGTAGTCGTCGTCGGTGCCGGCGATGGTGTATTTGATGAAACGGGTCTGCAGGTCGGCATAGAGGTTGAGCCGGCTGTTGATGTCGTAGTTGAGTTTTGCGAAGAGGGTGGCGTCGTGTTTGTCGGAGGTGTTGAGGTACCAGTCGGCAAAGGGTTTGTCGGCGGTGAGGGTGGTGCCGTGATGGTCGATTTCGCGTTGCATCCAGATAACCTCGCCATGGTGCTCGCCGTTGTAGTAGAGGTAGCTGCCGCCAAAAGTAAGGGCAAGGGAGCCGCGTTCGTAGCGAGTCGAGAGGTTGGCGGTATAGGCGTTGTTGGACATGGGCTTGCGATAGATGAGGTCGCTGCGGCGGAAGCCGAAGGCCAGGGTATCCATTCCGTATTCGTCAATTTTTCTGTCGCGTTTGTAGCTTTCGGTGTAGCCGAAGCCGTGGGTGTAGTCGAGGGCGGCGTTGAGGGTCCAGAAGTCGTTGAGGAGGTAGGAGTAGTAGAGTTGGTAGTGCTGCTGTTTGTAGTTGTCGGTCTCGAAGGGGTAGTAGGTCACGTTGCCGAACTGGTCTTTGATTTTGCCGCGGCCGTTGTAGCGGGGGTCGGCGTCGAGTTCCTCAGCCGAGGCTCCGTCCCAGGTGATGCCGCTGTGCTGTTCGCCGAGGATGGCAATGAGTTTGAGCACGGAGCGGTCGCTGTAGTGGCTGGCAGAGAGAAAGAGGCTTTGCTGGTCGGTCTGACCACCGCGGATGAAGCCGTCGGAGGTGAGGCCGTTGTAGGCGGCATCGAACGAGAAGCCGTGTTTGGTGAGGCCTGAGCCGGCCACAATGCCGTACTGGCGGGTGTTCCACGAGCCCCATGAGAGGTCGGCGGTGGCATAGGGCTTGGCGGCGGTGTTGAGGGTTTGCAGGTTCATTGCACCGCCGAAGGCTGCAGCACCGCCGTTGCTGGCTCCCACGCCGCGTTGCAACTGCACGCTCTGACTCATGCCGCCCAGGTTGGGGATGTTGTACCAATAGACGGTCTGGCTCTCGGCATCGTTGAGGGTGATGCCGTTGATGTTGACGTTGATGCGGGTGGCATCGACACCGCGTATGCGCAGATTGGTGACACCTACGGTACCGTTTTCAGACGAGGTTACTACACTGGGCTCAAGTTCGAGCATGTAGGGCAGTGCTGAGGCGATTTTGTTCTCCTCGAGAGTGCGACGATCGATGGTGGTGGTGGTGAGAGGTGTTTTGTTGTTGGCGCGGACGTCGCGTATAATCACCTCGTCGAGGGTGCGCACGGTGTCGCGTTGAGGGGTTTGGGCGGCAAGGCTGCCGCAAAACAGGGTTGCGGTCAGTGCACAGCAGGCTATCATCTGCTTGGCACGGGGTCTGGTGGTCTTGTGTAGATAGCGGCCACGGGTGTTGTTTTGTTTTCTCATAGTTGTTTCCTCCGCCGGCATTATCCGGATCAGGTTCGAGGGTGTAATCTCAGCCACAAACAGTTGTAGCACCCCTAAACGATATCCATTCCGCTCGGAATCGTGTGCAAAGATACGAAAAAAATAAAACATACAAAGATAAAATCCTAAACTTTCAATTCCTTATAACACGGATGGCACCGGCACAGTGTATGCGGACAACGGGGTGTGCATCGTGCTCTGCCATCCATTGCAAGGTGTCAAGACAGGGCTCCACAAACTCCGGGCGGCGTTTGCCGAGAACGCGGAACATTTCTGGCGCCTCCATCCGCACACGGTCGTCGCTGTCGTGCAGCAGCCTGGCGAACACCGCCATGTGGTCACCGTAGGGGTCAGGCGTATTGGTGGCGATATTCTCCGACGCCCAGATGAATGCCAGCCTTACTTTGGTCTCTTCGTCATGGGCAAAACGAAACAATCCCGCCCAATAGGGCTCAACCAACGGGAAGCACCCGCGCCCTATTCTGCCAAGAGCATTCAGCGCACGCTCCCGCAGCAGCGGCTCACGGCTGCCGAGAAACGAGGCAATGGCCGGCAGGCTGTCACCCACCTTGTGGGGGAAAGCCAGCCCCTTCTCGCCCAGCAGCCACAGCGCCTTGGCCTGAATCTTGACCGACTCCGATTCCAAGAGCGACGAGACATAGGGAATGCTCTCCTCCCACTTGTCCCGACTCTTGGTCAGCACAGATAGTCCTTTGTATATCTCCGATTCAGTCATTACCCGCGCAGGAAATCGGCAATCGCATTATTCACAAAGTCGGGATTATCTACATTCGAATTGTGCCCGGCAGCGGGAACCCATACCAGCCGCAGGCCTTCTCCTGCCGCCCAGCGGCGGTTGTAGTTTCGGGTTGAACCGGCTTTGTCGTGTTCGCCACAGAGCAGCAGCGCCGGACAGGGTATGTCGTAGCTCCGTCCGCAGTCCATGGCCTCTGCCAGCATCCGGTAGCCGTGCCCTGTCAACCGGCAGTACTCATCTTGGGTGTAGCTCTGCATCATCTCCAACATCTGCCGCTGCCCGTGCCCAGTCACGCTGCAGCCCTTGGGCCCGCTTTTCATCAGCATGCCCCACGGCAACGCACGATACATGGGCTCGGCATGCCTCATCAGCCACAGTTCAGCCTGTGTGACGTAACGCCGTTTCAGCGGCGCGCTGTCTATGGAGATGAATCCGCTTGCCTCCAAAGGGAATAGCTCGAGGTAGCACTGCGCCACATACCCTCCCATCGACTGCCCCACGAGCACCGGCCGCCCAATGCCCTCGGCGGCAAGGATGCTTTGCAGAAAGTGCGCCTTGTCGTCGAGCGAAAAGTCAAGCCTGAAAGGTCGCGAGGCACCATGTCCCGGTGCATCCCACACCACCACATTGTGCGTAGGCTCGAACCGCCGCACCTGGCTGTCAAACAGACGGTGGTCGGCCGTCAATCCGGGCAGGAAGACAAGCGACTGCCTCTCAGGCAGAATGTCGTTTGTCCAGTAATGAACCGCGCCCTGTGCAGTATTGTGCTGTTTTTCTGTCATGGCTGCATTGTCTCTTCTTCGTAGCCCAATTGTCCCGGCAGGCGTAGTTTCTCTTTCGGTGGGAAGGTGGCCTCGTAGGCCTCGAAAGCCTCGGGGTTCTCGTCGGCCACAAAGTAACCCTTGGGAGGACAGTAGGTGCCTTCGTGGGGTTGCTCCAATCTAATGTTCATCTTGTTAGTCATTGTTTGTTAGTTTGTTGTGGCAGACTGTTCTGTCCGCACCAGCTGTTTTTCCAGTTGCAAAAATACTTCTTTTTCCGCGTTTCGGCAAGCTACGGTGACATTATGCACGTTTTTTTGTGACCTGTGACAAAATAAAAATCGACATTGTGCGTTATCATTTCCAATGATTCTTAACGTTTAGTATGATGTTTTTGCAAGGCCTTTCCGAATATATCAACGCCAATGCACCGATGTCCAATCTGCCCGAATTGCTAAGCCTGCATCACAGCAACCCGCTGGGGCTGCATCCCATTGCAATTCCCATTCTCCTTCTTGTACTGGCTGTTGCCATGCATGTGACCACCTACCGAATCATCAAATACGACAAACGCAACCTTTACCCTCTGCTCTACACGCTGGTGGGTCTTGCCATAGTCTCCACCTATTATTACTGTTTTTCCGATGACCTGCCGCTGTTTGAGGACGTCGACCTGCACCGCAAGGAAATCAGTGTCGGCTGGTTCTGCCAGCGCGATATCGTAGGCCTCGGCTGGTCGCTGCTCGGCGAACTGCTGCTCACATACGTGGTTTACTCATTCATGACATCTTTGATGCAGTTGGTGGGCAAACTGAGCGACGCCATGGGCATGACCGAAAAAGAATGGATGGAGTGGCAGCCTGTCATTTTCGTGATGCTTCTGGGCGTTTCCGTAGCCGGTGTGGCCGATGTGTTTGCCCCCATCACGGGCGTATGGATTATGCTTGTGTACCAGACCGTGATGGTACTGATGATTGTCGCCAAAACGGTTCACGACATCGTCGGAACGCACAAACCCTGGCGTTGCCTCTTTGTCGGCCTCTGTTTCCTTGTGGGAATCGAGGCGGTCACCATGCTGGCCGTCGAATGCATCGAGGGCAACATCTACTTCTTCATCCCCGTGGTCTTCATATTCACCACGGTGAGCGTCCACTACAAGAAAAAACAAGACAAGTAGAACAAGCTAAAGGGCGATTCTTTAGAATATCAACTGGCGGGAGTTGGCACGGAAGTTGATGCGTGTCGGGTATGGACAAACACAGAATGACTTTCAATATTGACCGGCGCACGGTGACCGAGGGCGACGTGGTGGAACTCTCCTGGCAGTGCGACGGCGCCGAGAGCGTCACGCTCACCATCGACAATGGCTACCGCCAAACCGACATCCCGCTCGAAATCAGTGGCACCAAGCGTTTCCGTCTCAACCGCTCCAAAGGGCGCACCCACCTCACCATCGCCGTCACCATGGCGGGGAAGGTCTACCGCAAGAAGATTGACGTAAGGGTGAAGAAGATGCCCACCGTCCGTGCCGAGACCGTCGATCACCGTGGCAACCGAGTGGGCTGGCTGAGCCAGTGGTGGCAACGGATGCTGACAAAATGGCATGATTTCCGCACCCGCATCCGCCTGGCCATGCAGTCGCTCCCCGAGCGCAAACAGGTGGCCGTGAAGATGCTTTTGATAATTGCCATTATTCTTATAATCAGTTCTATATGGCCGAAAGCCTACAGCACAGCATTGCTCCTTTTGTCGCTCTATCTGGTCTGGGTGATCCTTCGGCGTTGAGACGTCGTAGCGTCGTTGTAGCGTCGTTCCTTCTCCACTCGTTATTCGTTCCTTTTCCCTTCTTTCTCCCTTTCAGGGTCGAAAAACGGACGTTTTGTCATGGTATAAAGATGGGAGAAGGATTGGACCTACATCGGCAGTTCGGTGAATTTGTAGCGGTACAGCAGTGTGTCGCAGCTGCAGCGGGTGCGGAGTAATGAGGTGTCGGCGCGGGTGCCGGGAGCAACAACGACGGCATCGTAGCGGCAGCCACTTGGCGGCACGGCGGTGCTGTCGAGGATAAACAGGCGGCATCCGGCAAAGCGCAGGGTGTGATTGTTCAGGGCAATGTGTGTGTCGGCATAGGCCGTGTCGACGGGCAGCACGGTGGTTTGCGCGGTGCGGCGGTGCAGCACCAGCCCGTCGCGCTGGTAGCTGATTATATTGGGGTCTTGGGCCACGTCGGCGTCGCATACCAGATAGCTTTTTCTTCCGTCGAAGCATTCCACGGCCAGGTGCCGCCCGGCATTGTAGGCCACGACGCTGTGCTGGTGCACGGCGCGGACGTTGACAGCTGTGAGGTGCGCCACGGCCAGGAGCAGACAGCCCGCCGCAGAGGGCAGAGCCCACCGGGTGCGGCAGCGGATGAAGAGGATGAGCAGCAGCAAGGCGATGACGAGCAGCAGTGCCATGGGCAGGTCGCAATAGAGGTGGTCGAGGTTTGCGCCGGGCAGGGTGCCCACCCAGCGGGTGAGGGCGTCGGCGGCCACGAGTTCCTGCCTTAGCAGCCAGGTGGCGGCACTGCCCAGCAGGGGCAGTTTTGCAAGGATTACCATGCCCAGTGCGGTGGCCAGCATCACGCCTGCAAAGGGAACGATGAGCAGGTTGGCAACGAGGAACCAGGGCGAGAACTGGTGGAAATGGTAGAGCACAAAGGGTGCTGACCCTAACTGTGCGGTGGTGGTGAGGCAAATCAGGTCCCAGACATAATGCATGCAGCGGTGGCCGAATTTCTCGAATGGAAGGGGCAGCAGTCTTTCCAAGGGGTCTTGCATGGAAAGGATGCCTGCAACGGCGGCATAGGAAATCTGGAAGCCGACATCAAAGAGCAGGTATGGGTCGATGAACAGCAGCAGGAGCGCCGAGGTGCAGAGGTTGTTGAAGGAGTTGTGCTGCCGCTGCGCCATGTAGCCTATGCGCAGGAGGGTGAACATGACCCCGGCGCGCAGGGTGCTGGGTGCCATGCCTGTGAGCAGTACGAAAAGCCAGATGGCCACTATCTGAACGCTGCCTTTGACCACGCGGTGCCACTGCCGCCGGCCGAGGAAGAAGAGGCCGAGCCCCGCCAGCCAGGCCACGATGCCCACGTGCAGCCCCGACACGCAGAGCAGGTGCAGTATGCCGGCGGTGCGGTACTGCTGGACGGTGGCGGGGTCGAGGTCATCGCGCCAGCCGGTGAGAAGAGCTTCGGCAATGCCCTGCTGGGCGGGCGTGAGGCGGCATTGCTGTATGCGACGGACCAGGCGGCACTGCAGTTGCTTGGACCAGGCAACGAGGCCGCTGTGGTTTTCAGATGAGGGTGGCAGGAGGCTCCAATGCCCAGGACGGGCAAATGCCTGCCAGCCTATGCCTTTGTGCAGCAGGTGGCGGCGGTAGTTGAACTGGTGGGGGTTCTCTTCGCCGTTGGGCAGCTGTGGACGGGCGTGCAGCAGCAGACGGTCGCCGTAGCGCAGTTGCAGGGCGGTGCTGTCGGGCGAGAGGTAGAGCATCATGCGGCAGTCGGCGGGGTGCCATGCCGTGCCGGAGCGGACGGCCTCGACACGGGCTTCAACCTTGCAGGTGCGGGGTGCCTTGCGGGGTGTATCGACGAGGGTGGTCACGAAGTTGGTGGGCTGGTTGCCTTGAGTGCCCCAGCCGTCGGCGGGCAGTCCTTGGGTGGGATCGGTGGCGTGCAGGGTGGCAGTCAGCCACCCGAAACTGATGAATGTTAGCCACAGCAAGGGCAGGAACACAAGGTCGGCACGACGGCGACGGAAAAAGGCCACGGCGGCAAGGAGAACGGCCAGGGTTGCCGTTGCGGCAATCAAGAGGCGGGGCTGCAGGGACGGAAGGTATTCGGCCAGGAGAATGCCTGCGGACAATGCCACCACGATGCGCAGCATGGGCGTGCGCCGCATGAGGAATGCGACGGCTTCGGTGGGTGTGCGCTGCTGGCGGAAAAAGTCCATTTTGCAAAAGTACAAAATTATTTTGTATCTTTGCATTTTCGATTGCTATGGCAGAACACAACGACACGGGAATGCAGGGCGAGGCTTTGGCCTGCCGTCATCTGGAGGAGCAGGGCTTCGCCATCTTGGAGACCAATTGGCGCCGAGGAAAGTACGAGGTGGATATCATTGCCTACAAGGAGGGGTTGATTGTGTTTGCCGAGGTGAAGACGCGGCACCGCACAGACTACGGCAATCCGGAGGAGTTTGTGGACCATAAGAAACAGAAGGCGTACATCCGCCTGGCCGATGCATACGTGACGAAGCACCGGCGCGAGGAGGAGGTGCGGTTTGACATTATCTCGGTGGTGGCTTCGCCGGATGGCACCCATATAGAGCATTTGGAGAACGCTTTCAGCTCGGTGGAGGTGATGCGGCGATAGAGTTTGCACCTGGCGCAGGATCCGTCGTAGCGGATGTTCGGTATCCCTTTGTTGTTCTCGTTGGGCTGGACTGCAAATCCGGCCTAACTGATTATCCAGATCTGCAATCTATAGCCGTGGGCTTTTTGTTGGTGACGCAATAAATTGTGGCGACAGTCGTTATTGAAATATGGAATCTCAAAATGTGGAATACAAGCAGTCCTGGAAGGACGAGTACCTGAAATGGATATGCGGCTTCGCCAACGCCCAAGGCGGCACCATCTATATTGGCATCGACGACAACGGAAATGTTGTCGGCATAAAAGATGCCAAGAAACTTCTCGAAGACATTCCCAATAAGGTGGTCAACTATATGGGCATCGTGGCCGATGTGAACCTGCACCACAAGGATGACCTCGATTATATCAGCATAGGCATTGAGCCCAGCAATGTTCCAATCAGTTTTAGAGGTAAATATTATTGTCGTAGTGGTAGCACAATGCAGGAATTGAATGGCTCGGCTTTGCAACAATTTGTTTTGATGAGGATGGGGCGTTCTTGGGACGATATACCTAACGAGCATGCTACAATTAAAGATTTGGACCGCAAAGCCATAAAGTATTTTCTCGACAACGGCATTGCTGCAGATCGCATTGACAAAAGTGAGTCTAACTCATCGACGCAGAGAGTACTGGAGAATCTTGGCTTAATAACAGAGGATGGCAAACTGAAAAATGCCGCCCTTTTGCTGTTTGCCAAGAATCCTCGTCGGTACTTTACCTGTGTGGAATTCAAGATCGGACGTTTCAGACGTAATGTGGCTGACCTCATCATTCAAGATGTGATAGAAGGAAACATAATCCAGATGACCGACCGTGTAGTGCAAGTGTTGAAAGCCAAATACCTGACATCTCCCATACACTATGAAGGCATGAAACGTCGTGAGCCTTTGGAGGTTCCGGAGGAGGCACTGCGTGAAATATTGTACAATGCCATAGCGCATAAAGATTATACCGGCGCACCAATCCAAATGCGTGTATGGGATGACTATGTTGAGATATGGAACGAAGGGGGATTGCCAATTGGATATACTCCAGATACCCTGTTGAAGAACCATTCATCTCGTCCAAGAAACAGAAACATTGCAAACGCTTTCTTCAAGGCTGGTTTCATTGAGAGCTGGGGGCGAGGATACGAGAAAATCTTTGAAGGCTTTAAGGCAGCTGGACTCCCGATGCCCACCATTGAGGAGGCCGACGGAGGAATTCGCGTCAGTTTCCAAAGAAACAATCAAGGCAATCCACAAACAATATCCCAGACTGACGCCACAGAGACGCCACAGAAAACGTCACAGAAAACGCCACAGAAAACATCACAGAAAATACTGGAACTAATTGAAGGAAATCCTCAAATTACAACTCACGAAATGGCTGCTATCATTGGAATAGACAGGCGCAATATCCACAGAAACATCAAGAAGCTCCGAGAACAAGGTGCCCTTTGCCGTGTAGGGCCTGACAAAGGTGGCCATTGGGAGATAATAAAAGAGGTCTGAAAAATGGTCTTGGCAACGCTATATAATCCATCGAACATGAGGAAATCCAGCCCAACGAGGTTTCAATGCAGTGGAGGTGGTGCGGTGAGGTCAGAAGCCTATGACCAGGCCGATTTCGTGTATGTTTTTGTAAGGGCCGTCGGTGAAGGAGGGCAGCAGGTTGGCCGAGAGGCCGATGCTGCGGACAGGGCTTTTGGGTAGTGCTATGCCGAGGCCAATGCTGAGTTTCCAGGGGTTGAGGAGGCTTTTGCTGCTGCTGGCGGCCACGCTAAGGGCAGGGGTGAGGGTGAGCTGGAGTCCGGTGTGGCTGCGGCCGCGAGGGTAGAGGTCGAAGGTGAGCGGCAGGGTGGCATAGAGGTTAAAGAGGGGGTTGAGCCCGGGGTGCAGGATGTAGTATTCGGGGTATGGTTCTGCGTCGGAAGAAACGTTATCCGTCACGATGCCATTCGGTTCGATTATGTCAATGCCCTCGTCTTCTAAGTGCATCATATTAGGTGCGTCGGTGCGCATGTTGCCCGATATGCCCACTCCGAGCGAGAGGCTGTAGTGTTTGCTATCGGCAAGGGCGAGGCTGGCTCCCACGCCAGCTTGCAGACGGCTGTTTCCCGGTGTGGCGGCATTACTGGCCAAGGCTGCACCCAGTTCGGCCATGACTCGGAGTTTGGAATGTTTTTCGAGTTGACGGGTGGGCTCATACTCCTCGGCTTGGGCGTAAGATGAAGAGCATACGGCATCCCCATCCTTTCCTGAGAGGGGTGCGACGATGCAGGGGGGTATGTCGTTCTTTTCTATTTCCATTGTCTCTGGCTCGGGCAGCAGGGCGAGGGATTCGGCCTGTGCGGTGCCATGCAGGGGGGTGAGGGCTGCGGTGATGTGGTGTGTTTTATGTGTCGAAGGTTTTGTGTCGGTGGGTTGGTATGTTGTGGTTTGTATATTATAGTTTGGGTTTTCCTCGATGGCAGGAGTTTGGGAAACGGAGGGTGTGTGCATGTTGGCGCTGAGCGTTGTGGCGGTGTCGGGGGTGGAACGCAGCAGCCATGCGGCGGCCAATAGGATGACTGCCACCGAGGCCAGGGCTGCGACTGTGCGACGCTGGCGGCGTGCCATGTAGAGGACGCTGTTGGCGGCGGTTTGCTGCTCCCGGCGGTCGTTGCCGTATTGCTGCAGTAGTTGTTCTATGTCGGGGTCGGTGTTGTGTGTCATTGTTCTTTGTCGTCCCGGGCTACGGGTATTATTTTCCTTAACTGTGCGTAGGTGCGACTCATGATGGTGTCGATGTTGGAGGGGGTGAGGCCTGTGATTTGTGCGATTTCCTTGGTGCTGTGCTGTTCCACGTATTTGAGGCTGATGAGTTGTTGCTGGAGGGGAGTGAGCTGCTGGATGGCTTGGTCGAGTTGTCGGTAGCGTTGCTCGGCAAGGAGTGCTGTCTGTGGCGGCTCATCGGAGAGGGTGTCGGCAAGGGTGTTGATATCGACGGTGGGGCGCCTGTGGCGGAGCATGGAGATGCATTCGTTGCGGAGGGCGTTGAGACAGTAGCCGCGCTTGTCCTTGACAAGACTGAGGCGGAGGCGTCTGTGCCAAAGGCGGGCGAGGGTTTCCTGCACGGCATCGGCCGCGTCGTCGCTGTTGCGCAGGATTTGTTCTGCCATGCGGTGCATGGCGGGTTGCAGGGGGATGATGTCGCGGATGAACTCCTCAGTGGTCATAATGTAGCTAAGAGGTAAGAGTTAAGAACTGAGAACGTCTCAGGTCCGTAGTTCTTAGCTCTTACATCTTAGTTCTAATCAGAAGGTGTAGTTGATGCCGATGCGGAAGGTGGAGATGTTGCTGACATTGCTGCCGCCGTAGCCCCCCATGGATAGGTTTATGATGTTGCTGATGTTGTTGCCGAAGGTGAAAGAGCTGAGGGTGACTTTGTCGTCCGACGAGGCCTTGTCTGCAGGTTCGGCTTGGGGGGATTCGATGAGGGTGGTGTGGGTGTATGCTATCTGGAGCAGGTTGAGGTAGAGGTCGGCGCTGAGGTGGGGGTTGAAGCGGTAGGAGACGCCGGGGACGAGGGTTACTTCGGAGTAGGTGATGTCGCGGTCGTTGTCGCGGGTGTAGGTGCGGGTTTCGTAGTTGCGTGTGTTGGTGTTGTAGAAGATGTAGTCGCGTGTGTAGGATGATTTGGCTTTGCCGAAGGAGACGGAGAGATTGGCAAAGAGCGCGAGATGGTCGGTGAGGGGAAGGTCGTAGCGGGCGTAGGCCCCGGCACTCCAGCTGATACCTTTTTCGGCATGGCGTTTGGTGCGCTCGTAGTTGAACCATAAGTTGTCAGCAGGTGGCTCGGGCAGGGTGATATCGTTGCTTGTGATGTCGCCAAAGTAGAGCAGTGAGCCGGTGAGTCCCACGGTGAGGTGGTTGTTTATGCGGTAGCCCAAAAGCAGATTGGGCGTGGCGACGAGGGTGTAGGTTTTGGAGCCGGTCTCTCCGCGTCCGAATCGGTCGAAGCCGGTGTTGATGCCTACGGTGAACTGGGCCTGTGCCGTCACGGATGCGGCAAGGAGCAAGAGGATAAGAATCTTTTTCATGGTGATGTGTTTTTATTTTTGATATTGTTTTATCTACTAAAACGCGGAAGGGATGGAAATCTTACAGAATGGGAGTGTTAAAAGTTGTTAATTGCATCGCGTGTTTTTCAGGGAGACTATTGTGGTGGGTGCAATATTTGAGGCGGTGCTGCGTTATTTGTACATGATTAAAACCGATTGTCATGAAAAAAATATTGTTTTACGGATTGTGTCTGCTGGCTTTTCTGCCGGTGCTGCCGGTGCGGGCCAATGACGGAGTGTATTACACCAAGGGCAACCAGCTGGTGCCTTTGACGGAGACGGATATCAGCGTGAGGAAAGAGGTGCTGACCATCTCGATTATGGACAACGGCTTTGCCCGCGTGGATGTGTATTATGAGTTCTGGAACCCCGGCAAGGAGGTGAAGCGCGTGCTGATGGGGTTCGAGGCCGACCCTTCGTACAACGACGACTATAAGTTCTACCCCTCGGGGGTGCATCCGCATATCAAGGACTTCACTGTGGAGATGAACGGACGGAAGCTGTCCTACGGCAACGCCCCCTGTGTGGCTCCCGGCAAGCAGGCCGGTGTCCACGGGCTGGAGCGCATCGACACCACCAAGCGGTATTATGTGTTTGACAACAACATGCTGTATGAGGAGGGTTTCAACGCCGAGGAGGGCGACAACTATAAGGCGGGGATAGCGTTTGCGTATGTGTATTATTTCAATGCCGACTTCCAGCCGGGGTTGAACAAGGTGCACCACACCTACACCTATCGCATGTCGTTGACGGTGGGTGTGCCCTATATTGTTGACTACAAGCTGTCGCCCGCTGCCCGCTGGGCCAATGGGCGGATAGACGATTTCACCCTCGTCATCCGTGCCGACAACACGGCCAAGAACTTCTTTATCCCCGAAGAGGTGTTTCCCGGAGCCGAGTTCTGTGTGAGCGAGGGCATGGGGAAGATACGGCGGCACAAACTCTATAGTGAACCTGCCTATGAGTTCACGCTGCGCAACGGCGCCGTGACGCTGCACCTGCAGAATTTTACGCCCAAGAAGGAGCTGAGCATATCGGGTGCCGGCTTGGACTGCTGCTTCAATGTCGATACCGAAGGAGGAGCGCCCCTTTACCTCGCCGGAGCCTACGACCGCTCGCGTGTGGTGATAATGTTCAGCGAGGAGTGGATGAAAGGTATGAAAGTGGTGCCCGCCGACAAGGCTTTCCAGAAACGGGTGCTGCGCAATCTGCCTTACGCCCACAGGGGGCATGTGTTCAAGGATGCGCGGCTGCGGCAGTTTTTCGAGTCGCTGTGGTGGTATATGCCCGACCCCGCCTACAAAGACTCCACCGACGATTTCACCCCCATCGACTACGAATACATCAAAGCAGGCAAGTAAATGAACAATCAGTCTGCATCCTATGTCGTAAGGAAGGTTGCCAATTGGCTGCTGTGGCGCAGAGTGGAATCTGAACCCCTTCCAGACTACAGAAAGTCCACTACCTTCAGTGGTCGTGGGGGTGCGTGGTTCATGATAGTTGTCAGCCTGTTTTGTATGGCTGCCTTTGTTATAGCCATGGTCAGCAGCTACGGTTGGTATCTCCTTTTCTTTATACTCTTGGCTCTGACCTCCATGCTTATGCTAAGGAGAGGTGTCATAATGCTGGCCGATAAGATACATGTAGGACCTGAGAAGTTGGTGCTTGACGGAGCCTGGCAGAAACCAAACCCCACTGGCTTCATCTACTGGTTCAAGCTGGAGCTGCTACTAATCACACCTCTCGTGGTGGAAATCCCGTGGGAAGACGTCCTCAGAATATATGTAGATGATTTCGAGTTGAATGTGGAGACTCGCAGTCACCAGCATTTTATAATTCCCATTAGCCATTTCAATACCCACCTTCTTCCCGAAATTAGCAAGTATCATAAAATCGACACTGGCAATGATACCTTTCAAAATACCATCAACAAAATCCACCTTATATGGAACAAGAACCAGTATTAAACGAGCACAACCTTGCAGAAAGCGAGAGCAAAGCAAATCCCGTTTGCTTTGCCGAGCCAAAGCAAGGTTATGAGCTTAATGCTCATAACAAGCAGGAGTACCCGCCGATGCATATAGATGGAACAAACACACTCTTAAAGAATAAGGCTCTTCAAAAATGTGGGATTCTCCTGTTGGTACTTGTTGTTTCTTTGAGTCTAACCTCTTGTCTGAACAACCTTTTGGTAAAAGTCGAGCCAATCACTGTGGGCAATAGCTCTGGAGGAAAGACGACAGTTTATTTCAGAGACACTGATCATGATGTGCTTTTCTTGTCAACTATTGGCAAGCATTCTGACGTATGGGATACCACCTTCAATATAGCTATATTGTACAAACCGATATACTTTAAAATATCAGGCGATACGCTACATATAATGGGCGATAAGCCAGATTACTTTCGTCCCGAACTCACGGATGCTAATATTATTTACCATTGGCGAGAAGGTAATCCGTTATGTTATGAGGAACAAGCAAGGGCTGATGATTACAAAATCATTCATAGTCTTTGGCGTATTGACGAAGATAACCAATAATCAAATATTGACCATCATGGAACAAGAACCTATTCTTAACGAGCACAACCTTGCAGAAAGCGAGAGCAAAGCAAATCCCATTTGTTTTGCCGAGCCAAAGCAAGGTCATGAGCTTAATGCTCATAACAAGCAGGAGTACCCGCCGATGCATACGGCGGAGCATATTTTGAATCAGACGATGGTGCGGATGTTCGGCTGCCCGAGGTCGAGGAACGCTCATATCGAAAAGAAGAAGAGCAAGTGCGACTATCTGTTGCCTGAGGCTCCCACCGAGGAGCAGGTGCAGGCCATCGAAGACAAAGTGAACGAGGTGATTGACCGCCACCTTGATGTGAAGGTGGAGTATGTGGACCGCGACCATATACCCCCTGAGGTGGATTTGAGCAAGCTGCCAACCGATGCCTCGGAGACCTTGCGCTTGGTGCGTATAGGCGACTACGACATCTGCGCCTGCGCCGGCGACCATGTGGCTAATACGTGTGAGATTCCGCACTTCAAGATTATCAGCCACGATTGGAACGAGGGCACTTGGCGTGTGCGTTTCCGGCTGGTAGAGAGTTGAAAGTTGAGAGTTGGAAGTTGAAATGTGGGATTTTAATTTCTAATTCTTAATTATTTCGTATCTTTGCCATTGGAATTAAAAACGGCATTGTGCCAACAATATTATGTCATACAAACGCTTACACTTTTTTGGAATAGCTGCTGCCCTTTTTGTCGCGGTGCTGGCAGCGTGCAACAATACCCCTGAAGCTCCCGCTACTGTGGCGGGATTCACCTGTCTTGAGGACTTGGAGGGTCACTCCGTTGCAGTCATTAAGGGTAGCACGAGCGATGTGCTGCTCAGCGACACTAACAATTTCTCAAACATTACCCTTGTCAGCTGCAACACGCCGACGGAGTTGATTACCGCTATCAAGAACGGCAGTGCCGAGTGCGCCATCACCGACACGGTGGTGCTCATGACCCTCGGCATGGCCGAGCACGGGCTGGCGGTTGATTTTAACCTGCCGGGCGGATTCGACGTGGCCACGGCTTTCAACCCCAAGGACGAGAAACTGTGTCACCAGTTCAACGACTTCTTGGTACAGATAAAGTCCGACGGCACCCTTGACGAGATGTTTGCCCGCTGGTGCAGCGAAGAGGTGGACACGGTACATCTGCCAGTGATGGACGAGCTTGCGGAGCTCAAGGGACACCCTATTGAGGTTGCCACTATGGTGGACAATCCCCCCTTCAGTTTCTACAGGAACAACCGCTGGACGGGTCTCGAAGTGGAGATGATGTTGCGTTTCAGCCTGTTTATTGGCAGGCCGGTGCATTTCAGCGGGTATGAATTCGGTGAGATTATCGATGTGCTGCACAGTCGGCGTGCCGATGTAGCGGCGGCCAACATGTTCATTACGCCGGAGCGTTCCAACCAGGTGCTTTTCTCGCACCCGTACTATCTCTGTAAAACCAGTTGTTTCTCGCCGGCTGTACGCTAGGCCTGCCGGTTGTGCCAGTTCGCGACTAGTTCGGCTATTACCCCTTGGCCTCTGCCGTTGGGGTGCATGCCGTCATCTTTGTAGCAGTCTTCGGCGTGGCTGAGCAGGAGCAGGTCTTTGCTTATGTCGATTACCGGAATATGATATTGTGCCGCGAGGCTAAGGATTTCGTCGTTGTATTCGTCGTGCCAGCGGTTGAGATTGCACACGTCGTTGCGTAGCCAGTGGAGGATGTGCTTGCGGTCGAGGTTGCGGCTCACGTGGTCGAAATAGCGCTGTGGCAGCAGAGCGGGAAGGGTCAGGAGTGCGGCCTTGGCACCGAGGGCCTGAATGCGCGTGATGGCATAGCTATATATCTCGCGGAATTGACCGAAACTGAATGCGGGAGAGTGCTCGCCGTCGGGATAGGCAGATATGGCCGCCCAGTCGTAGTCGCAATAGTTGCCTCCGTATTCCAGCACCACCCAGTCTCCGGCTTTGACATCCTTCAGTCGGCGGTCGAGACTTTTCTTTTCGCGCAGTTTGTGTCCGCCGATGCGTACAATGCGGCAGGAGGGTGTTGCTTCGGCGTGCGATGCCCTTGAGGAACCCGCGCCTTTGCCGGGGCGGTTCTTGGCGGATGTGCCGCCGTTTATCATGTTGGAAAAAATGCTGTATCTCATAGGTGGTTTCGATTATCAATTTTGATGCAAAATTACGCAGAAAACCTTGTGTGCTGAACAAAACGTGACATCCTGCCAAAAAAGTGATGAAAAGGGTTGTTTTGGGGTGTTTCGGGGACAAAAACACGTTATTTGGCATTTGCCTGACGCCACTATCCCAATATTTTGGTGCCTAAAAATATGAAAACCCATACCCTGTATCTGCTCTTTTTACGTTTTTTGCTGTCCGGCATATTGCTTTGCTGTCCGGTATCACGACAGGAGGAATGGCGTAATTGTCTCTGAGAAATGTTTGTCCGGATGCAATTTTTTTTCATTAAATAAAAAATAAATGTAAATTTGCAAAGAGTTATAAGAGGTTTTAGTGAGTGGCTGTATTTTGTATGTACAAGATTGTCAGTGAAAAATATGGGTTAATTAATATATGAAAAGACTGGCTATTTTTCTGTTGATTGCTTTGCCGTTGGTTATGGCAGGTCAGGAGGATTATGTAATGCTGAAAGGCCGGGTGACCAGCGGCGGAAAGGGTGTGCCGTATGCCACACTGCAGCTGATGGGTACCTCGACGGGTGTGTCGTGCAACGATGCTGGTGAGTATGAGTTGAAAGTGCCTGCCGGTCATGAGGGAGATACGGTGTTGGTGCGCTCGGTGGGCTACGAGCATACGGCGTTTACAGTGGGAGACCTAAAGAAACGGAAGCGGCTGGAGATTAAGGCGAGCCCTGTGGTGCTGGAGGAGGTGACGGTGTCGTCGTACAGGTCGGCGCGTCATTTGCTGAACGATGCTATCGTGTGCATATCGCATAATTATCATCAGCAGACAGGTTATTCGACTTTCTTTGCACGCGACTGGCGTGCGGTTGACGACGAGTTGTATCTCTTCGACGAGGCTGTGATGATGCTGCGGAGGAGCGGCTATACCCAGTATGCTGACAAGCATTCTTTCAAGTTTTACAAGGATGCTCGCGAGATGTCGGAGGACTACAAGTCGCTGCTGAAGCACCGGCTGCTGGTCAACGACTGGGAGCTGCTTGTGGGCAAGACCGGCCGCCGCAACGGGGCTGCGGAGATGCTGGAGTATGCCGATAATGAGAATTTCTATGACCCCGTGTATGCCCCACAGGCAAGTTTTTTGCTGGCTGAACGTGTCATCAAGCGTTATACTTTCGGACCTGTCATGGAGTTTGAGGACAATGGTGAGAAGTACTACCGTTTCACCGCAACAAATAATTCAGGGACTCTGCGGTACGAATATACCATCCACAGGGGCGATTTGGCCATTGTGCAAATTAAGTCTGTGCTGAATTCCTATGTGGAAAGGCCTCCCAACCGGGATTGGGTGAATATCAGATTCAACAGGCTGATTCACGATGCCGACTCGTCGATATGGACCTACGGTGTGCGCGAGGGGCATTACACGCTGACGCGCTATTATAATTACAAGGAGTTCCGTCTGTGCGATCACCAAAGAGGTAAGAAGGACTTTACGCAGCGGTGGCAAATGTGTCTCGACTGGACACTGACGGACTTCTCCCTTACAGCGGACAGTCTGGCAGGCGACACGATAGCTGTGCAACCGCAGACTGTGTATGGGGCGCTGGGTGAAAGTCGTCAAGAGCCTTCCTTCTGGGGCCGCTACAACAGCGTTGTGATTGACACGATGCCGCTGCGACTTTTTGCAGAGAAAATGAAAAAAATGTATCCCAATGGAAAAAGGTAGCTTTATAATGTTTGTTGTTGCCGCGCTGCTGGGTTGCGCGGGTGTCCAGGCTCAGGAACTGGATGAGTTAGACAGTGTGTCGGTTTATGGCACGGTGATAAACCAGATTTCACGACAGGCGGAGTCCTACTGCTCTGTGCGTTTTCTGCAGGGGGAGGAGTTGCGCCGGGAGGTGCTTACCGACGAGAACGGCGACTTTGCCGCTGCGGATTTGCCGGCAGGGGAGTATACGCTTGAGGTGATGGTGAAGGGACTTTCGCTGCACCGCGAGAACCTGGACTTGTCGTCGGAGGTGTTTCTCTCGGTCTTTGTCATCACCGATTCAATCAAGCTGGTGAATCTGCCCGAGGTGGATGTGAACGCATCCCGTCCCAAGCACGTGTTGGCCGAGCAGGGTTTGCAAATCACCAGTGCCAAAGACCCAAGGCTAAAACACTTTAATTATCGATGGTGGATACCGTGGTATCAGGGAGAGGGCTTCGGTGCTCCAGCCTCGCAGATGGCTCCGAGGCGTTGAGGGGGAAAAATCAACCGGTGATGCAATTTTTTTGTACGGAGACATACTAAAATGAAAAAAAATGCGTAGAAAAAGTTGCTGTTTGTAAAAAAATGTGTAATTTTGCATTTTGAAACGGAATATAAATTAATACTTGGACTATCGAAACAAAACTATCAGTTCAAACCCTTAAAAAGCGATAAGAATGATTGATGTATCTCTTAGCACGCTCTCTGACAACGAGCTGATACAAGGTTATAGGGACGGCAACGCCTCCTGTTTTGATGTTCTCCTTTCCCGTTATCAGGCCAAAGTCTATGGCTATATTCTCTCCGTGGTGAAGGACAAAGATGTAGCCGACGACATTTTCCAAGACACTTTTTTCAAGGTGGTGGCAACAATCAATGCCGGTGCATACAAGGATGAGAATAAGTTTATCCATTGGGTGATGCGCATTGCGCACAACTTGATTGTGGATTATTTCCGCCGCAACAATAAAATGCCAATTGTTCCCAACCGCCCGGACTACGATATTGTAGATACGCTGAAGCTGCACGACGAGAACGTGGAGCAGAGCATTATGCGCCAGCAGACCAGCAGCAATATCCGCAAGCTGGTGAAGATGCTGCCTCCCGAGCAGCGCCGTGTGGTGATTCTGCGGCACTATGGCAAGTGCGATTTCAAGGACATTGCCGCCCGCACGGGTGTAAGCATCAATACGGCTCTGGGTCGTATGCGCTATGCCATCATCAACCTGCGGCGCCTGGCCGAAGAACACAATATGTTCCAGGAACTTTAAGTAAAGGCTTAGTTTTTTTAAGGTTATAGGGGAGAAGGGTTATAGGGTTTTAGAAATAAAACAAACCTTTAAACCCTCGAACCTTCAAACCCTCCAACCCTTTAACCCAAATCGGTCGTTAGGGTTTATGCCAGATTAGTATTTGTTTCGAGCAGATTGGCCTCATCGCTGTCGAAGGCGTAGCGGGCTACGGCGAGACTATGGCATAATCAGACCTAAAAAAGTGAAATGGATTGAAAAGTCGGCCTAATGACCGATTTGGGTTTAACCCTCGAATTAACACATTCTAAATGTTAATTAACATTCTTCTGTACAATAAATAATGCCTTTTTGAGTTTATAGGGGTGAAATATCTGAAAAATAGGATAAACAACCCAATGTTCAACTTAAATAGGCGCGTATGATGCAGGACTATGAATTTTCAAGCACAAGTACATCTTATGGAACTGCAGGCACATCCGTACAACCCTCCCCCAAAGTTGTGCAAAACATCCTCAGGTATGCGCGGTGTATCCAGAACATCCGCATGGGGGATGTGAGAATTAAAGTTTATCTCAACTAGTGAATGAAAAAGCCCGGCTGCGCGCCGGGCTTTTCGTATGTCAGCTGTTCAGCCGTTGGAAATATTTCCACCATAGTGTGGGCACATCACCCTGCATGGTCTGCTGGTAGTCGGCGTAGGTGCAGGGCAGCATGAGCTGGCGCGAGTAGATTTCCTGCAGGTCGCTGTTGTTGCAGGGCACACGCATCCACCAGCGGTCGCTGAGCTTGCTTTTGTAGAATTCGATGTCAAGGTGGTGTTTCTCCAAGGTGACATAGAATCGTTTGCTGTTCTCGGGGTTGAGCAGCGGGTTGTCGTGTTTGCGGTTGTAGAACCCCTCGATGAAGTACCACAGTCCCTGTGCCGTCATGTGGGCGGTCTGTCCGTGGTTGTCAAACTTGGGGTTGACCTCGAATAGGCCGAGGCAGTCGGTCTTGTCGCTCATGCCGGCGTAGCGCATCATGAGGCAGAACTCTTCGCCGTAGAAGCCATGGGGCGAGGGGTAGCGGTTGCCGGGGGCGTCGCTCTGCCGTACGGCGCCGATATCGACACTGAGGAGGTCGGCGTTGCGGATGAGCGATTCGGCACGTGTCATGTCTTTCTGCAGTTCACCCAGGCGGTAGGCGTCGAACTTCAGGTCGTCCATCAGCTGGATGTAATCCTGCCCCACGAAGTAGGTCTGGTAGCCGAGGTTGGAGTTGAAGAACAAATAGTTCGGATTCTGCATGATGATGTTCTGCAGCCAGGTGCGGGAGGTAATCTCATCGTTGTTCTCCAGGTCGAAGCGGGAGTCGATGGAGGTGATGTTCATGATGCGGTTGAGCCGCTCATAGCCTTTGTAGGCGGCATAGGTGAGGTCCTGGCTCCCGCCGAGCAGGATGAGGGTATTCCCTTTCCGCAGCACAGCGGCCACGATTTCGGCCACTGCGTAGTAAGTGTCCTCGGCAGTCTGGCCAATGATGACATTGCCGAGGTCCACGATGTGGGTGTCGGTGTTGGGCACGGCCAGCTGGTAGAGGTAGCGGCGTATCTCGTCGGGTGCATCGGCGCAGCCCGCGTTGTTCTCGACTCCCCGGTCTTCGCCCACACCCACCATCACCAGTGCGTTTTCCGGTATCTCGGGCATGCCCGACTGGGGGGTGTGGGTCTCGATGCGGTCACCCAGTTTCACGACATACTCGCTGGGCAGGAATCCCAGCATGTCGGGCTGAACGGGTGAGAGGTATTGCTGTATCGACATGTTAGAAAGTTTGACGGATGATGTCGCCGTGGTCCTTGACAATCATCTTGTAGAACCATTCGGGGTATTTGGGCTGCATGGGGAAGGCGCAGTTGCCGGTCTCGGTGCGCTCGAACTTGCCGTCTTTCTCCTTCTTGATGTTGCCGTCGATGTATTTGACGAGGAGATAGCGGTCGAGGGTGTTCCATTCGTTCATCATGCGCTGAGCCATGCGGTTGGAGAAGTCGTTGAGCTGGTGGGTAAGGGCTTCGTCGTTGGCGACGGTTTCCTGTGCTTTCCTGTCGAAGCGCTCCACCTCGTGGATGTAGCTTGTCTCGAGGCGGTTCTGTACTTTCTGCAGGTCGGCTATCATGTCGTTGTAGCGGCTATAGACGAAGTTGGTGACGCGGTTGAAGAGCCAGAAAGCGGCGGTCTCGCTGTAGGTGAGCATGTCGCCGTTGCCTTGGCGGAAGCACTCGGGGATTTTGGTGATGCCGCAGTACATGGGGCAATAGACGGTGCTGTAGGTGTCATCGACGCCGAACCACAGGATGCCGCCTATCTTGGCGGGCAGCCAGCTGCGGCACTGGGCCACAAAGCTGAAGCCGGTCTGCTGGGTCGAGGTGGCGCGCTCGTGGATGTATTCCTTGCCGTCCACTTCAAAGCCCATGGGGCGCCAGCGGTAGGGGCAGGCAAAGGGACCTGCGCCCATGTCCTTGCTCATATCCATCGGGGTGCCCTCGTAGTGGTCGCGCATCAGGTTCATCACTTCGTGCACATCCACCTTGTGGTCGGGTTTAATCCACAGGGGCATACGCTCGGCTTTGGGGTCGCCCATGGCGTATTTCTCATAGCGGCGGGACTCTTTGTTCACACGGAGGAACATGGCATACACGCGGGCGTCGCAGCCGCGGATGCCGCTGAAGGTGAGGGGAGCGTAGGTGTCGCAGAACGAGAACTCCTCGTCCTTGCCTTCGAACCATCCGCAGGCACGGGCGTAGGTGACCACGTCGGCGGCATAGACGCATTCCACTTCGGGCTCATAGATATAGTCCATGTGGTTGCTGCTGATAACAGTGTGCAGACCCTTTCCCTTGGCTTTGCTGAATTTCTTGCCTTCCTGGGGGAACTGGGTGATGCGGGCCTGGTTGGCGTGACCGCTCACATAGCCGTCGGGGATGCGGCGTGCCACCCATACGGCACCGTCGGTGTATTTATATTTCAGTTTCTTGGCCACGTCGGCTTTGACGGGGGCGGCGCGCTTGCCGATGAGTTCGAGAATCCACACCTCGTTGGGGTCGCAGATGGAGAAACTCTCGCCCTCGCTGCAATAGCCATAGTCGGCCACCATCTTGGTCATCCAGTAGATGGCCTCGCGGGCGTTCTTGGCGCGCTGCAGGGTGACGTAGATGAGCGAGCCGTAGTCGATACCTTTCACTTCGTCTTTCCAGCATTCCTCGCGGCCGCCGTAGGTAGTCTCACCGATGGCCAGCTGGTGCTCGTTCATGTTGCCCACCACGCTGTAGGTGTGTGCCACCTGGGGGATTTCAAAGAGCTTGCGGCCGCTGTCCCAATCGACAAGCATGAACATCGTGCCGGAGGGATAGTCCGCTGCCTTGCGGTAATACAGCTCGCCGTACAGCACATGGCTGTCGGCGGCATAGGTTATCATGGTGCTGCCGTCCTTGGTGGCACCCTTGGTGAATAAGAAATTGGTGCAGGCATCGGCCGACGGAGCGGCGAACATGCTCAGTGCGAACAGGCCTGCTGCAATAATGGAGTTGAGTTTTCTCATGATATTAAGGGTTGTTTATTATTAATTGCAGAAAAAATGCGCATCAATACAAAGTGCAAAGATACGAATTATTTTTCACCTGTTCAGAAAAAAATGCATCAACCCGTGCTGACCCTCACGGCACAGCAATGGTTTGCGAGTCGGTGTTGGCGCGGAACTCAGGCGCATAAACGCTTTGGAGGGTGCAGATACCATTAGCGAAGGTGCCGCTGTGACGCACCCACAGGTCGTACTCCACGTAGTAGTGCTCGGGGTTCAGATGGTCAATGTAGCAGTCGGTCCATTCGTCGCGGACATCCACATAGTAGCGAAGTCCTTGGTTCCACTGCCAGCCGCTGGTGGTGCTGGCGGGCTCGAAGGTGGCGGCACGCTGGTCGCGTAGCACCATGTTGTCGAAACCTTGCATACAGTCTATATCTATGTGTACGCGCACACGGTCGCCCACATGGAGCTTGTCGCCAGGGTTCAGGAGGGTGAGGCTGCCGTCGGCATTGACACGGCTGAGGGTCTTGCGGAGCTTCATGCCGGTGCCGTTGTACTGGATGCTGTCGATGGGGGTATCGTGGCTGTGGAACACTGCACCCCAGGCGGGGAGGTGAGAGGAGTTATTTAGTTGAAAGTTGAGAGTTGAAAGTTGAGCCGGCGTGTCGCCGGTGACGTTCAATGTAGCTGCATTGCTATCGTTCTCAATGGTCAGTTCCTTGTTGTTGACTTTGATTCTAACCTTTCCACTATCAGCCTTGATACTTTCGGGTTGGCGCAGCAGGGCACGGAGGGCGCGGGCGGTGGACATGTCGGTGTGCCATGTGGTACCTCGCTTGGAGGCGAGTATCCATTGCTGGATGCGGCTTACCGACTCCCAGTCGTGCAGCACGTCGGCGAAGACATCCACCATCAGCGCGGCAGTCTCTATGGGGCGGTCGTACCAGCCGTAGCCGCTCATGTTGCTGAGCCAGTACATGCCTTGGTCGTCGCTTGTGTGGGCACTCTCTTTGATGCGGGTGGCAAGGCTGACGGCCTCGGCGGTGTCGCCCATGTGCTGCATCAGCAGGGCGAGCTGACCCTGAGTGTGGAGCGATTTGGTTTCAAGGCTACGCATACGGCACAGTTGGTAGTAGAAGCGGTAGGCCTCCTGCGTGATGCTGTCGCATTCGCTGAGGGGCTTTGTATTGGAGTAAAGACTGCGGGTGTAGAGCAGCGAGAGGTGGTCATCGCTGGGCTGCGTGGTGCGGTCTTTGTCGGCAACATGCCTCTTGTAGGCATCGACGAGCATATCGTCGAGGGAATTCAGTGCTCTGATGATTTTGGCATGGGGAAAATCGACTAAGCTTTGCAACACCGCCTCGGTCACATATCGGTTAGGCTGACCGCCACCAGGCATCCAGCTCCATCCGCCGCGGCCACCTTGAGTGTTGTTTAGTATGTTCATATCACTCTTGGCGCGGTTGGCTGCTTGCTGGCGTTCTTTGTCGGAGATGGGGGAGAGTTGCGAGATGAGGTGGTTGACGTAGATGCTGTTGGCAAGGTATATGTTGCCCGGCATGAGGAGGCGTTTGAAATGGGGCAGTGCCTCGATGGCGTATTGTATGGGGTTGGCGGTGAAGGCGAGGGTGGTGCTGTCGCCCGGCGCGGGAGTAGGCAGGGCGATGTCGAAGGTGCGGACCACCTCTTTCCCGTCCACGCTGCCGGGGACATAAAGGAGATGACTGGTAGTGATGCGCTCGCGGTTGGAGAGGACTGGCAGCTGGCCTTGTTCGCCGTCGCTGAGGTGTCCGCCAGAGGTGGTTTTATAAGCATAGATCTTGTAGTCGGCCACATGCCAGTCGGCAGGGACGGCAAAGCACGTGGTGCTGATAGCACTGCTATGCGGAGAGACGGTTAATTGAGAATTGGTTGCCGCACTCGGATAATTCTCAATTCTCAATTCTCCATTCTCAATTCCTTTCAATTCTTCATTCTCAATTTCAAAGCCTACCTGCACGGTCATCACGCTGTCGGTAAGGTTAGAGACTTTGGCGCGGATTTCGATGGTATCGCCCTGCCGCAGGAATCGGGGCATGAGGGGCTGCACCATCAGTTCTTTCTGTGCTTGGATGGTGCGGCTGAGGGTGCCTACTTGGAACTGGTCGGTCCAGGCAAAGCCGTTCAGCCGCCACCGGGTGAGGATGTCGGGCAGGGTGAAGGAGACGGTGGCATACCCCTCCTTGTCGCTGCGCAGGGCAGGCTCGAAGAGGGCAAGGGTGCTGAGGTTCTTGCGCACGGAAGAGGCCATATCGGTGGCAGTGCTGCCGAAATTAAACATGGGGGGTATCTCGGCAATGGCCTCTTTGGGCACATTCACGCCGGTGCGTTTGCGCGAACCTCCTTCTTCGCCACGGGCAGAACCCACGCCGCCGACAGAGGCAACGATACTCTCAACACTGGTGCCGGGCATTTGGGCGATGTTGTCGGCGGACATACGGGCACCACTTTCAGGAGCGCCTATCTCAATGACGGGAACCTTACTGTCAATTATTTGGACTTCTTCTAATTTCGTGGCGGTAGGCGACATCGCGATGTTCAGCACCCTCGCACCATTACTGGGGACGGTAATGCGATGTTCCAGTTTCTGGTATCCGACGGTGGAGGCGATAAAGGTGTATTCGCCTGAGGGTACTCCCTTTAGGACAAAGTTGCCGTCGAAGTCGGTCGTGGTACCTTTTACCGTGCCATTACCATATTTGACAACCACGTTGACGAAGGGCAGGGGTTCTTGGGTTTGAATGTCGATAATGGTGCCCATGATGCTGACACCCAAGCGGTCAATCAGTTGCTTGTGGTAGTTGGCCACCTCAGGCAGGGCAAAGCCTATGCGTGGCTGGCCGACGGTGGGATTGAGAGGTAGTAGGGGTGTTTTAACGGTGTAGCTCATGCGTTCCGACTCTATATGGGGCGGCATGATTTGAAGCTCTTGGTATTCTTTCCACCAGGGCCAGAAGCCGTATTTCAAGTGTCCGTATTCCTCCAATGCGAGGTCGTACATGGTGAGGCTGAGGTTGGATTCGATACCTTTTGGGAGGGTGTCGCCCTGCGTGACACGCAGACGCCACTGCTCCTGTTCGCCGGGCTGCATACGGTCGCGGAAGGTCTCGATGCCTATATCTAACCGCAGGTCGGGGCGGAGCACGTTAATTGCATAGCGTATGGCGAAGGTGCGTCCCTCGCGCATGGCAGCCAGTGTCACCACACAGCCCTCCCGCATCCGCTTGGTGATGGGGATGACGAGGGTGGAGGTGTGGCTGCTGTCGAGCACCAGCATGCCGCGGCGGTAGCACTTGGCGGCATGGTCTATGCGGTAGAAGAGCGGTTGGTTGCCGTAGGGGCTGCCCAGTTCTATGCGCACGGTGTCGCCCACACGGCAGGTGAGGGTGGGGGTGTATGTCCAGTCGCGTTGGGGGGTGGTGCGCAGCCACACGATGTCGTCGCCCGTCACACGGCCGTTGGGGGCTACGTAGTTGATAAGGGTGTCGTGCTGGTTGCTGTCGGGCGTGTAAAAGGTGACGCGGTAGAGCCCCGAGGGGAGGTTGGGGATCTCTATCTTGCGAGCTTCGGTGGTCTGGTCGAAGCGTGTGGCGACAACAGGCCAGGAGTGCTTGTCGCCCTCCTCGCGGCTAAAGGCACGATAGGGGAAAAGGTGTTGAAACTCCTCGCGTGTGCCCACCCAGCGGGCGTCGGGGTACTCCTTCATCAGGGTGTCGAGGGTGCGGATGGTGTCGGGCTGCCGCAATTGCTGCAACACCATGCGCACAGCTCCCTTCAGTGGCTGGTGGTCGAAATTGTTGTAGGCAAAGGTGAGGTGGCTGAGGTCGTCGCCGGTGGGCATGCAATAGCCGTCGGCATCCGACACATGGAGCGAGAGGTGCTGCTCGTGCATCTCCCCGTCGGCATCGATGGCGTGGACATAAGCGGTGTAGATTTTAGTTTCTTTAGAAATCCTAGGATTTCTAGAATCTATAGAGTCTATAGTATCTATAGTTCTAATTGGAGTAAAAGAGAATTGGAAGTTCCCCTCTTCGTCAACCGTGAGGCTGTCGCTGAAGGGGAAGTCGTTGGCGACGGTGTTGGCTTGCAGGGGGTTGGTCATGGGCTCGCAACTGACCTCCCATTTGATGCGTGTGCCAGTCATGGGGGCACCGCTGTAGCTTGCCACATTGCCGTAGAACGTCACGGGCTGGCCGAAGCGGCGAACGGCGGTAGAGTCGGTGCTGTCCTTGGTGGTGGAGAGCGATAGCATGAAATGGGGCTGCTTGTAAGCCTCTACCTTTATCCGTCGTTCATTGTAGTAATCGTAACCCCAGTAATTGTAATTTTCGTCGGACGACCTGACGGAGAGGTCGTAATACCCATTCTGTCCATCTGCAGGGACGACAAACTCGCCCCAGCAGCGGCCGTGGCTGTCGGTGACCAGGTGGAGGGTGTCTTCGTTGTCGTCATATCTATTGGAAAAGGTGGCTATCAGCTTCACATTCTTGGCAGGGCGTAGATGTGACTTCCATTCCTTGCCGCGACTATGCTTGTGGTAGGCGACGCAACTGAAGTGCACGGTGTCGCCCAAACGGTAGACAGGGCGGTCGGTCATCACTATGTCCAGCCGTTTTGGATTTTGATGGTAGGCATGGCCAATGAATACATCATAATAGCCTCCATACTCCGTTTCATACCCTTCTACCCGAGCGGCCAGCACTTCTGGGTCGGTAAGCACGTAGCGCAGCGACGAGGTGGGGAAGCGGAAGAAACCCTCGCTGTCGGTGCGGCGGCGTAGGCGGTAGTGCAGGTTTGTTATTTCACCATAGGAGTGTAGCGTGACCCGCTTGTAGGCGAGAGGCTGCCCCGTGGTGCGGTCAACCAGATGTCCCTGCGAAGGAGAGAGGCCAGAGCGTCTGCTCGGCTTGAGGGGTGTATCGTAGGCGAAGAAGGCGGCATCGGCACTTTGGTACTCCTCGTAGCACAGCGAGCTGTCGGTATAAGCCACCAGATAGTAGTCGCCCTGTGGCACGTGGGGCAGGGCTATCAGATAGGAATGCGTCAGGTGGTCGCCCGGGTCGGGCAGCGGCTGCTGCCACTGTGCCACGGAGGGGAGCCGCAAAAGGGTGTCGGAGTGTTTTCTCCAGTCTCGGCTGTCCTCAAGTAGCTGCTGCGACACTATCTTGAATTTGAGCAGCGGCGTGTTGCACGCCTCCACCACAGCCATACGGTAGCGTTTCGACGACTCGGTTTGGTTATAATGCAGCTCATAGCGCGTCTGGCAGATGTTCCTCCGCAGCAGTCGGCAGAGGTAAGCGCCGTAAGTGTTGGGATAGCGTCTTTCAGTCTCGAGGCAGAGTTGCTCCGCCTTCACCCTCTGCCTGTTGAAGTCGAGATTTTCAGCCTGCCTTAGGCACAGCATAGCACGCATATCGTCGGTGGCAAGCAGGGGGCGGTAGTAGCGGACAAGGCTGTCGAGGGTGAGGAGTTTGATATTGCTGCTGTAGCACACCTCGTAACGCTGCAGGTCGAGCCACAGTCTCGTGTCGGCAGGGCTTGAGGCATAAAGCTCCGCCACCCGCCGATGTAGCGAGAGGGGGTAGGGCAATTCAGAATCGAGAATTGAGAGTTGAGAATTGGCTGTCGCGTCCGGATGATTTTGAGAATTGAACATCGGCTTCAGCACATTGTCGCGCATGGCGGGTGCGAGTTTGGCGAGGTCGATGCGGTGCTCCGAGGGTTCGAGCAGTGTCTGCACCAATATGCCTAACAGGGTAGTGTCTAAAGGTGGAAGGGTGATGCTGTCGTTAGTTGGGTTGCGGAACAGGCGGCGGTAGGGGTGTGTGTCGGCCCTCCGCAGTGCGTCGGCCTGTGCCAACACATGGTCGGCACATACCATCAGAGTGTCCTCCATACGTTGGCGGTGCCATCGGAAGTACTTCATGTTGGGGTCGTCGGAAGGTTTGTTGCGGTCCAGACGGTAATTATATTTCGAATACAGGCTGTTGTAAGTTTGAAAGAGGAAAGCGTAAGCCACAGCGCGGTCCACGCCCTGCAGTCTGCGTGCCAAAAGGTTGTAGCGCATCAGGGCCGAATCGGCGGCATCTTTGCTATAGGCATAGTCGAGTGCCGTGAGGTAGAAGGCCGCGGTGAGCAACTCGGAGCCGTTGCCGTCGGCGAGAGCCTGACGGTAGTACCCCTGTGCCAAGGGGTAGGCAGTGGCGTAATTTGCCTTGCTGATAAGGGTGTCAAGACGGTCCCATCGGTTGCTTTGCGCTGTGGCAGTCAATGCAGTCAGTACGATGAGGCATAGAAGAAACGCTCTTTTCATTGCGGTATGAGATAATCGTTTTTAGAATTGCAAATATACGTTATTTTTTTCGAATTATAAGAAAGTTGCCGCCTGGCGGCCAGTTTTCATAACGTTTAGAGCCAAAAAAGAGGCAAAAAGTGACAGCAGAGATCTATTTGCAGCCGTTTTCCAGATGTCCCGACGGGCCGGACAGCGTGGCTCCACGTGCTGATGCCGCTGCTTCGCGCGGAATTTACTTTTTTCCCTGCGAGGGATTACGCCTGTTTACTCCACCTTTCTTCACCTTTCCGATAGTGTCGCATGTTTACCCCAACATTCCTCTGGGTGCCTTCCGGGCTCGTTGTTGCGTCGTTCTTAATCCTATCGTTTTTCGATATGTTTCCCCCATTTTTCCCTTTCTGAAACGGAAAACGAGTGGAAAACGATCGAATAACGATCGAATAAATGACGACGCTTGATGGTTACTAAATAGAGAGAGGGTGTCCCATAAGTTTTGGGACACCCTCTTGTCGTCTCGAGGTGAGTTATGCTACAGGCATATTGTCATGTATAGTGGCAGGTATGTGATGCCGTCTTTTTCTGCGTAGTCGCCAGAGTGTATCACATAGGGTGTGGAGAGGTACTCCCTGTATTTGCGGAGGCACTTTTCTAACGATGCCAATGCATAGTGCGATGAGGATTTCACCTCGATGGGCGAAATATTGTGCCGTGAGGTGACGGACGGCTTCCTCACAAGAAAGTCTATCTCCATCCTATCCTCGGCGACGGTTGACGGATTGGAGTAGAAGTAAAGGTCGTTGCCCGCAGTACGCAACATCTGTGCGACAATGTTCTCAACCAACATGCCTTTGTTGACCTCCAGTTTGTCGAACATGAGTTTCTTATAGAGCTGCCCTCGCTCAATGTCTTTCTCCCCAAACGCCATTGCTATGAGCAACCCAGTGTCAGCCATATAGAGTTTACGCTTGGCTTCATCACGGTTTAGATAAAGGCCGACATTGGGCTCTGTGGCGGCATAGCACACATTCACCACCCGTGACTCTTCAAGCCAAAAGAAGGCATTGGCATAGTCGCGTGTGCGGGTGCCCTTGCCGAGGTCTCCGACACGAAACCGCTTTTCATGACGTTGCAATTGAGAGGGTATCGTGTCGAAGACACGTGTGACTTTCTGCTCACTGCCCGCAGCATACTTGCTGATATCGGCACGATAAATCTTCAGAATGTTGCGCTTTATATGGTCTACCCTGTTAAAGTCTTTCTCATTGACATAAGTGTCTACAGCCTGAGGCATACCGCCCACAATTATGTACTGACGGAAGAGTTCCATTGCCTTTCTGTGCAACGCTGCCCCTAATGGTTTGCGTGCAGAGAAACATTCGCGGATATAGCCCATCAGGTCATCCTTCCCTAACGCCCATAGGAACTCCTCGAAATCCATCGGGTACATGTCAATCCGCTCTTCTTCCGACGGGATGACTATATTCTTTACATTGCGATTTATGCTGACAAGCGAACCTGTCTCAATGTAGTCGAAACGACCATCTTTGACCAAATGTTTGATTGCCGCTCTGGCTGGAGGGTACTGCTGTACTTCGTCGAACACAATGACCGACTCGCGCGGATACAGCCGTACATCCTTTAACAACGACAACATCCGAAAAAAGGTGTCAAGGTCGCCAAGGTACTCCTCGAATAACATCTTTAACTGTTTATCCTCTTTGCTGAAGTCGATAAGAATATAGGATTTGTATTCATTACGAGCAAATTCTTCCACTATATAGCTCTTCCCAACACGCCTTGCTCCATCTATTAAAACAGCAGTTTTACCGTTCCAATCTTTCTTCCATTTTAATAACTCATTATAAATCTTGCGTTTCATAAAGTAATTGCACCAAATTTATATTTGCAAATATACGAAAATAACACCAAATAGCAATAATACAAAGTGCATTTTCTACACCAAACAGAGCTATTACGTGTTAAAATATGTAAAAAGCCCTCCTATTTCAGTGAACAGTTGTGTAGGGGGCGTTGCTTTTGTGAGAGAAACAACCTCGCCACAGCGAGAAAGGGAAGGCTTTCTGCTGTGGCGAGATTAAAAGGCTGTTTTATACAACATATGGGGCAGTAGGTTGCTCCTATACGGTCGCAAACTACAGCAGTTTTTTCTTCAGATTGAGAATCATGTCGTCGGTCATCTTCTCCAGGTCGTACTGCGGATTCCAGCCCCATTCGTTGCGGGCGCAGCTGTCGTCCATCTTGTCGGGCCAGCTGTCGGCGATGGCCTGCTTGATGGGTTCGGGCTCATAGACCATCTCGAAGTTGGGATAGCGTTTCTTGATGGTGTTGTAGATGATTTCGGGGTCAAAGCTCATGGCAGTGACGTTGAAGCTGTTGCGGTGCACCAGCTTGGTGGGGTCGGCCTCCATGATGTCAATCATGGCTTTCTGTGCGTCGGGCATGTACATCATGTCCATGAATGTGCCTTTCTTCAGCGGGCAGACGAATTTCTCGCCCTTGACGGCAGCATAGTAAATCTCCACAGCGTAGTCGGTGGTACCGCCGCCGGGAAGGGTCATGTGGCTGATGAGGCCGGGGAAGCGGACACTGCGGGTATCGACGCCGAAGCGGGTGAAATAGTAGTCGGAGAGCAGCTCGCCGGTCACCTTGGTGACGCCGTAGATGGTGTTGGGGCGCTGGATGGTGTCCTGCGGGGTGTTGTCGTGGGGGGTGCTGGGGCCGAAGGCACCGATGGAGGAGGGGGTGAAGACGGCACAGCCGAAGAGGCGGGCCACTTCGAGGCAGTTGACCAGCGAGCCGATGCCTACATTCCAGCCCAGCATGGGGTTGAGTTCGGCGGTGGCGCTGAGGATGGCTGCCAGGTTATAGATGGTGTCGATGTTGTACTGCTTCACGGCAGTGGCTATCTGCATGATTTGGGTGGAGTCGATGCGCTCCACGGGGCCGCGCTCGTAGGGGTCGCCCTTCAGCGGTCGGAGGTCGCTGCACACAACATTGTTGTCACCATAGATGTCTCTCAGATTACGGGTCAGCTCGGAACCAATCTGTCCGCCGGCACCAACTATAAGAATTCTTTTCATTGTTGAAATATTTTATGTTTTCTATTTGTCGTAATATTGATAATAACCAATTGTTCAAATTCTTGTGGCTATTGTACCCTTTTGTTTGAACAGGCAAATATACAAAAATAATCTGAATTGTGAATGTTGTTTTAAGAAAAGGGAGTGGATTTATGTTTAATGTTGATATGTTGATACGTTTATACGATGCAATAAACTTATCAACTTATCAACGCAAATTGTGTTTTTTTTCGTACTTTTGTAGTCTTGAATTGTACATCTGCTATATGACAAACCCGTGTGATACAGGCCGATTGGCGTTTCATCCGCTGTCTGTTGCCGACCGCGCTGCGGTGCAGGCGGTGACGCTTGCCGCCGGCAGGCGCAACTGCAACTATACCTTTGCCAACCTTATCGGGTGGCAGTTCTGGTTCAACACCGAGGTGTGCCTGTGCCGGGAGACTGTTGTGTTCCGTTTCAACCTGATGGGTCGGCGTGCCTATATGGTGTGCTCGGCGGCGCCTTTCTCTGCGCGGCTGGTGGAGCTGCTGTGTTCCGATGCGGCGGCGGTGGGCGCTGACTTGATGATTATCGGTGTGGAGGACGAGCCGGCTGCGCAGGTGGCGGCTTTGCTGCCCGGACGGGTGACGGTCGAGCCTCGGAGGAACCAGTATGACTACATCTATCTGCGACGGGAGCTGGCCGAGCTCAAGGGCGGCAGCCTCAAGGCTAAGCGCAACCATGTCAACAAGTTCCTTTCGATGTATCCCGATTTCTGCTACCGCCCGTTGGAGCCCTCGCTCTTCGACGAGTGCCGCCGTCTGGCCAAGCTGTGGCGTAGCGAGGTGGACGAGAACGGGCACGACACAGGGTATGACTCCAGCGCCGATGCCGAGGCAAGGGCTATGGAGAACGTCTTCTCCCACTGGGAACAGCTGGATGCCCTGGGTGGCAGCATCTTCATCGACGGGCGCCTGGTGGCCTTCACTTACGGCGCACCTGTGACCCACGACACTTTCGACGTCTGTGTGGAGAAAGCCAACCGCCGCATCGACGGGGCGTTCAATATCATCAACCAGCAGTTTGCCGCCCACCTGCCTGAACAATACATCTATATGAACCGCGAGGAGGACATGGGGCTGGAGGGGCTGCGCAAGTCCAAGCTCTCCTATCATCCCCATATTCTGCTCTCATACAATAGCCTTACGATACAATGCCGATAGAATACACATTGCAACGGATGAGCCCCGACGACGCTCAGTTGACGGTGGACTGGATGACCCGCCAGTATGGGTTCGACCCCAAGGAGGTGGAGGAATGGGTGGCGCACCTGCATTTCAACTGGGGCAAGAGTGTGAAGGCTGTGGATGCAGCGGGCAATGTGATAGGGTTGCTGAATATGAGTGACTATCGCGTCGAGGAGGAGACGGAGGCCATCCGCTCTGAGAAGCCGGAGCTGCTGGCGCGGCTCAACGGATTGCGGTATATTGCCGTCTTCTCGTTTATCGTGGCTGAGGCGTATCGCGGCACCCGGCTGAATTACGATATGATTATGTCGCTGTGGCCGGACCTGCAGGAGTACGACTTTGTCTTTATCCCCGTGATGCACCGCCTGAAGACCCACAGCTATTGGAAACGCTGGGGCGCGGTGGAGTTTTTCCGCGACGGGATGTCGGTCTATTACATGCTACCCCTCAGCCCTTCGGCCAAGCAGGTGGCGCAGACGCTGTAGGGAATTGTTCTCAGATTTTCGGGAAGAAGCGGCCGGTGCGGTGGCAGTATTGTTCGTATTCGTTGCCGAAATCGCGCTGCAGGCGTTTCTCCTCGCTGCGCACTTGCAGCAGCATTACCAGCACAAAGACTACAAAGAACAGGGCGGCCTGCCACTCTTTCATCCACAGGGCGCAGCCGATGAGGTAGAGGAATATGCCCGAGAGCATGGGGTTGCGGCTCAGGCGGTAGGGTCCTTCGGTCATCAGGTGCTTGGTGCGCGGCGCCACTTCGTGGTTGAAGGCATCCATCGGGTTGCCGTCGCCCTTGCGCCGCATATACACGATAGCCCAAATGCTCAGGGCCAAGCCTGTGAGGATGAGCATGGCTGCGATGAGAGCCCATGCTGTTGAGCTGGGCGGCCACAGCCCGGGTCGGCCGGACACCAGCCACATCAGTGCCGGCATTCCGCCAACGAACACCACACCGCCGAGGGTGTAGCCGAGTATTTCTCGAAAAAGTTTCATTTCTTCTTGGTTTTGTTTTTGGGTTTCGGCTCGGGGAGCTCGGTGCAGGTGGCCTTGACCAAGGCGGCCAGGTAATCGTGGTCATCTACCTCCTCGATATAGAAGTAGGGTTTGGCGCCCTCGTAGGGTGGGCGCATCACCTCGGTGCGCAGCAGTTTGCGGCCCGCCTCGGTGGGCTTGACGTAGAAACCGTTGTCGCTGATGAGGCCGAATATCTTGCCGTTGCAGTAGATGGCGTAGTCGCCGAACATCTTGCGGGTAGTGATGTCGCCCGCCTTGGCGCATTGGTCGGCAATGAATTGTACAAAGTCGGGGTTGCTTGCCATATTGTTTACATGTTTTATAATGTTATTGAATTGTTTGGAATATGGGGGGTTACTCTATCCATGTCAGTTCCCCAGAAAAAATCGTCCATTCGCCATCCTTTTTCTCCATATATACCACGCCCCCTTCATAGATGAACCGGAAATTGACAACGGCACGCTGCATACGGGTGTCGAAGATGATGGAATAGGCCTCGGGATAAGTCTCGTATTGCCAGTAGCCTCCCCAGTGTCCATAGTATATCTTGGCAGCCTTCGAGAGGAATTGCATTCTCCGATGGCTCTCATCCTTTGAATACGCAGGCTGCATGATGTTGTTTTCTTCCAGGTTGGTATATGTGTTGCCCAAAAAATTGTTCAGCAGTTGCACGTAATCATAAGTCAAATAGACAATCTTCTTGTCGGGGAAACTGACCTGCGGACGGAATTCGATAGACGAATCCACAGCTGAGATGGCTAATTTCTCCCAATTGGGAATGTCAAAAATACCGTTCAACCAAAGTATGTTGCCAAAACCTGTTTTATTGTGCAAGTATTTTATCCATTTTTTGCGGATGCTGTCGTCCGAGTAGGTCTGGTTAATCCGGTTTGTGAAATAGGCCTCAAACTCGTCGGGTTTGAAAGGGAGTGTGTCTGTGACGGAAATCTCGTATAGTGTGTTTTGCACAATAAAATAGGGAAGGTCTTGATAGGAAAACCGTGATTCAAACCCACCGCATCCTATCTTGTCTAATTGAAGCGGCTGGTAGAAGGCCTTGAAAACCTTGTGGGCTTCGGCCACCCATTGGTTGGGGGCATTGTTTTCGTTGGAGGATATTTCGGCGGACCAGTTGTCGAAGAATTTGTACAACTGCGTTACCGAGGAGTCCTGATAGGCTTGTTCTATCAAGGCGGCCTGCGACGGGTTCTGCGCGCGAAGGGCAGAGCACAGGAGCAGGAGGAAACCGATATAGAATAGCGAGTGTTTCATCGTTGAAGGGATTATTGTTCGGGCACGATGGCAAAGAAGGTCAGCGGCTCGGTGGCGCTGGCGTTGATGAGGGAGTGCGCGTGGCCTTTGGGGCAGTAGTGGCACTGTCCGGGGGTGAGGGTTTCCTCGCCGTTGTCGTACAGACAGCGCGCCTCACCACTGAGGATATAGATAATCTCGCTGTTGGTCTCGTGGCTGTGGTAGCCGATGGAGCAGCCCACATTGAGCCGTCCGCGCATAATCTTGTTCGTTCCGTCGTTGAAGGTGCGGAACATTGTGTCGCCCTCGCCACCCTTGAATCGCGGGTTGGCAACCTCCTCCATTTTGGTAAAATCTATTTTCATAAGTCAAACTATTTTATCAGTCATTGCGTTTTCTTATAGATACTTGGAAAGACTATTCCTCATTGGGATTAGTCCCAGCAGCGGATTTCCTGGTTGTAGTCGATGTCCTCTTTGGTGAGCATCGTGCCGCAGTCGGGACAGCGACCCATCGCGTCGGCATCGAAGGTGCCGCCGCATTCGCACTGCGGGGGCAGTTCCCATCCGCCGCTGAAATCCACAGACAGTGCTTTGCCGCAGCGGTCGCAATAGAGCGTCCCCTGCCCGTTGTAGCCCACGCCGTACCTCCGCTGGAACTCATGCCCGCATTTCCGGCATCGCAAAGTGTATATGGTACCCATGATAGTATTAAATATGAAGATTCAATAGATTAACGCATTCAAGGATTCCCGCATTCAATGATTAACGAATTAACACATTAACGCATTCAAGGATTCCCGCATTCAATGATTAACGAATTAACGAATTAACACATTCCCGCATTTAATAGATTTCCTCCAGAGCGCCAGTCTCGGAGTCGATGATGAAGCCGCGCACCTCGATATCCTTCGGCACGAGGGGATGTGTGCGGATGGTCTCCACCGTGCGGCGGACGGACTCGGGTGTGTCCTTGAAGCCCTCGAGCCAGTGGTTGAGGTCTATGCCGCATTTGCGGATAGTGTCGAGCGTCTGTTCCGTCACCCCACGTGCCAGCATCTCGTCGTGGAAGTGGTCGTAGCTCATGTGGCAGGCGCCGCAGTGTGAGTGGGCCACCACCATCACGTGCTTCACCCCCAGCTCGTAGATAGCCACGATGAGGCTGCGCATCGCCGAGTCGAAGGCAGAGATAACCAAGCCTCCGGCATTCTTGATAATCTTGGCGTCGCCGTTCTTCAGCCCGAGGGCGGCAGGCAGCAGCTCGGTGAGGCGTGTGTCCATGCACGACAGCACCGCCAGTTTCTTGTCGGGGTACTTGTCAGTGCGGTATTGCTCGTAGCCCTTGTTGGCCACGAACTCCTTGTTATACTGTACAATCTGGTCAATCATCGTTTCAAAAGAGTTTAGTTTCCGTCTGCAAAGATACGGATTTTATTTTAGTTACACATTCAATCTATTTTACTAACACATTCCCACATTCAAGCAATCACGCATTCAAAAGATTTACACATTCAAACAATCTCCGTTTCGGGTGCAAAGGTACGTTTTTTATTTTAGTTACACATCAATCTATTTTGCCAACGCATTCACGCATTCAAAAAGATTCACACATTTACACATTCACGCAATCACACATTCAAAAGATTTACACATTCAAGCAATCACGCATTCAAAAGATTTACACATTCACGCATTCAAAAGATTTACACATTCAAACAAACTCTATTTCGGGTGCTAGTATCTAGAAATTGACCATCTATTTGACCACTTATTTGACCACCTATTTGACCACTTATTTGACCACCTATTTGACCACTTATTTGACCACCTATTTGATTGTCTTTCTCAATACAATAAAGTAACTACCTCGAGTCTTTCCCTTTCTTTCAATGTCACCATTTTTGATAAGAATCTGGATATGCCGCTGAACAGCAGACGGGTTAATTCCGACAGCCTCGGCAATACTTTTACGTGTGATATGATTGTTGTGAACAATTAGATTGAATATTTGTTCTCTAATATCTGATTTGTTCACAGAAATGTTTTCGATAATATGTCCCTTTGTATCAACTGTAATTTCTTCACATAAAAAATCAGCGTGACATGGGATGGAAACAAAGAAGAAAGTTCTTTCATCATCAGAGTCAAACATTGCTTTGCTTGAACCATTCTTTTCCAATTCTTTTTTGACGGTTGGAATACCAGTGCCTCTTCCCTCAGTAAGGTCTAGTTCTTTTAAAAAGTCTCCAAGTCGTCGATTCCTATATCTCCTTGCGCGAACACGTTTGCCTGCTCTTAAATCCGCCAATCGAATACTTCTATCAGCGCCACTATAACTCACAATTTCAATTTTGTCTGGCATAATAGAGATTTCAACGGGTTCACGCTCCTGATAAGAACGGTGATACAATGCGTTGACAACGATTTCTTCCAGCGCTTGATAAGGATAATTGAATATTCTTATTGCTTCAGCTTGAGAGGGCACCTTTTTCACTTTTTGCTGAATTACCATAGTTTTTATGTATTCTAGAGTCCGGCGGATTACTAGATGCACAGGTCCTGTTATTGGATCTAATTCTATGAAATTATCGGGATTTTCATCTTTGCCTTTAGGATATATCACTATTTCAACGCGAGTGCCGGGGAAGAACTTTTCTGGATTATTTGAAAACAGCATCAGTGCAATGTTCTTTACTCGGTAGTTTTCTTGAGGCCCATCAAGCAAATCCATTTGGTTTAAAATTGTCGTTGGTGTCATAGACTCCATCTGTTCAGCCAATCGACTGCCTGTTTCTGCCAAATAGTCTCTTATTAACATCATTGAGACATCAGATATTTTGGCGGATGAATTTCCACGGTCATCAAATGGTACACGGTTGGCAAGATTCATCAATTCCATTTCATATTCACCTTTAGCGACAATTGTACCTGAATTATAACGAATATAGTAGTTATATGTTTTGAAATTAGTGTTTGTTACCTTATCGGGTACCTTATATGGTCGACGGTCTCCTGCGGTAGCCCAAATTACAAGCACTTTCTTACCATCTACATTCTCAATGCTGGTTCGTGGTTGATAGTAAGGTTGGATTTGGTTATTATAGTTAATCATATCCTTTTGGATTTTATCCAAACTATCAATATTGATACCACACACAGGTCTGACCGCTCTGCCGTTTTTCTCTTCCACACCCACAACTATATAACCGCCACTTTGGTCTTCGAAATCGTTGGCAAAAGCGCAAATAGTTCTATAGATGTGATCTGGATCCCATCCTTTCTTGAATTCAATGCGGTCGTTCTCAACGACCTCTCCGTTTATTAAAGCTTCAATGTTAACAGGTAGGGTCATATTCCAATTATTTGTTCACTTTTACAATAACGTTTTTTTCTATCTCTATTTCGTCTGCAAAGATACGATTTTTATTTTAGTTACACATTCAATCTATTTTACTAACACATTCACGCAATCACACATTCAAAAGATTTACACAATCAAACAATCTCTATTTCATGAGCCAAATACATTGTGGAGTAAGTCCTTGTTTAATTCTGGGTGGGCATTGTATAAGTCAATGTTGTGCTCTGCTATCG
>CADAQX010000024.1 GCA_902790215.1 uncultured Bacteroidota bacterium
ACGACGCTACATCGAACCCTGAAGGCGCACAGAGGTACGTTGGGGACAAATATACGACACTATCGGTATGCTGACGAAAGTTGGCGTAATTCTTCACAGGATAAACAGTAAATTACGCGCGAAGCGGCAGAAAGCAAAGTAAGAGGTAAAAGATAAGAACCAGGATTGTATGCCACAGTTCCTGGCTCTTAGTTCTTACCTCTAAACATGTGCGGGTCAATCTGCTAAACCCTAATGACCGATTTGGGTTAATCTCGTACACTGACACTTCCCGTGCTTTCGTCTGGTTCACCGTTGAGGGCGCGGGTGGTGGCGCGGCGGAGCTCGAAGTCGCGGCCGAGGTATTTCTCGCGCACGTCGGGGTCGGCGGCCATCTCCTCGGGTGTGCCGTGATGGAGGACGGTGCCTTCGTAGAGGAGGTAGGCGCGGTCGGTGATGCTGAGGGTTTCGTGGACGTTGTGGTCGGTGATGAGGATGCCGATGTTGCGGTCTTTGAGGTGGGCGACGATGTCCTGGATGTCCTGCACGGCAATGGGATCGACGCCCGCAAAGGGCTCGTCAAGCAGCAGAAACTTGGGGTCGTTGGCCAAGGCGCGCGCTATCTCGGTGCGGCGCCGCTCGCCGCCGGAGAGCTGGATGCCTTTGCTGCGGCGTATCTTCTCAAGACCGAATTCTGCAATGAGGGACTCGAGTTTCTCTTGCCGTCCGGCGTTGTCGAGGTCTTTGCGGAATTCGAGGATGGAGAGGATGTTGTCTTCGACGGTCATGTGGCGGAAGACGGAGGCTTCCTGCGCCAGATAGCCTACGCCGAGCTGTGCGCGGCGGTACATGGGCATTTTGGTGATTTCCATGTCGTCGAGGAACACTTTGCCCGAATAGGGCTTGATGATGCCCACTATCATGTAGAAGGTGGTGGTTTTGCCGGCACCGTTGGGACCGAGAAGTCCAACGATTTCGCCTTGGCTGACGCTGACGCTCACCTCTTTCACTACGGTGCGCGAGCGGTATATTTTGACTACGTTTTCGGTGCGGAGCTGCATGTGTTGATTTGTTAGTTGTTGATACGTTGATATGTTGATATGATGCGGGTTGTTAAACGTATAAACGATTTTATATGATTCCTTCGCGGAGGATGTCGTGGAGGTGGAGCACGCCGAGGTAGAACCCGTTGCCATCGACAACGATGAGCTGGGTGATGCTGTGTGTGCGCATGAGGTGCAGGGCGTTGACGGCGTATTCGCTGTCGGCTATGCACTTGGGGTTGCGGGTCATGATGTCGGCGGCAGTGAGGGTGTCGAAAGAGGTATTGGCCTTTATCATGCGGCGCAGGTCGCCGTCGGTGACGATGCCTTGTACGGCGAGACCGCCTTCAGTCGGTGTGGCCACTACGGCGCAGCCCAGTCGGCGCGACGTCATCTCGAGGATGGTTTCCCGCACGGGGGTGTCGGGCGAAACGAGGGGGCGTTCGTTCTGCAGGTAGAGGTCGCCCACGCGCATATAGAGCTGTTTGCCCAGTGCGCCGCCGGGATGGAAACGGGCGAAGTCGCGTGCGGTGAAACCGCGGCAGGCCATGAGTGCCACGGCGAGGGCATCGCCCATGACCAGCTGCGCGGTGGTGCTGCTGGTGGGGGCCAGGTTGTTGGGGCAGGCCTCGTGGGGAACGGTGACATCCAGCACGACATCGGCCTCGCGGGCAAGGAAGGAGTCGGTGTTGCCGACGATGGCGATGAGTTTGTTGCCGAAGTTCTTGACTAGTGGGATAAGCACCTTGATTTCGGGGGTGTTGCCGCTCTTGGAGATGCAGATGACCACATCGCCGGGCTGTATCATGCCGAGGTCGCCGTGGATAGCGTCGGCGGCGTGCATGAAGAGGGCAGGCGTGCCCGTGCTGTTGAGGGTGGAGACAATTTTTGTGGCGATGTTGGCACTCTTCCCGATGCCAGTAATTATGACGCGTCCAGAGGTGCAAAAAATAGTTTCCACGGCCTCGGAAAAGCTGTTGTCAATGTGTCCGGCGAGACTTTCAACAGCTTTTTTTTCTTCTGCAATTACTTCTATTGCAATATTCTGTAGTTCTTGTGGAGTTTTCAATGTCGTTTTTTTTTTGCTAATTCAAGAAAAAATGCTATCTTTGAATTGCAAAAGTACATCTTTTTTTTGAATTATGACGGATTTGCAGTCACATTTAAAGGAGATTTTCGGCTTTGACCATTTCAAAGGCGACCAAGAGGCTATCATTGACAGTGTCTTGCAAGGGCACGACACGTTTGTGATTATGCCCACGGGTGGCGGCAAGTCTCTTTGCTACCAGCTGCCCGCCATGATATGCGACGGTACCGCCATCGTGGTTTCACCCTTGATTGCGCTGATGAAAAACCAGGTGGATGCGGTGCGCTATACTGCCGGACGGGAATGCGTGGCGCATTTCCTCAACTCCTCGTTGTCGAAGGTGCAGACGCGCGAAGTGAAGGACGATTTGCTGAAGGGAGGCACTAAATTATTATATGTAGCGCCTGAGACATTGTCGAAGGAGGAGACGGTGGAGTTTCTCAAGCAGTTGCCCATCTCGTTTTTCGCTATCGACGAGGCACACTGCATCTCGGAGTGGGGGCACGACTTCCGCCCAGAGTACCGCCGACTGCGTGCTGCTGTGGATGCCATCAACGCCAAGGTGCCCATCCTGGCATTGACCGCCTCGGCCACTCCCAAGGTGCAGCAGGACATTATCAAGAACCTGCGCATGGAGCAGGCACGCTTGTTTATCTCCTCGTTCAACCGCCCCAATCTATATTATGAAGTAAGACCCAAGCCCGCCGAGACCATCGAGCTGCACAAGGAGATTGTGAAGTTTGTGAAGCAGAACGAGGGCAAGAGCGGCATCATCTATTGCCTCACCCGCAAAAAGGTGGAAGACTTAGCCGAGTTGCTGCAGCTCAACGGCATCAAGGCTTTGCCCTACCACGCTGGACTGGACAACAAGGTGCGCACCGAGAACCAGGACAAGTTCCTGATGGAAGAGGTGGACGTCATTGTGGCCACTATCGCTTTCGGCATGGGCATAGACAAGCCCGACGTGCGCTTTGTTATCCACCACGACATTCCCAAGAGCCTGGAGGGCTACTATCAGGAGACCGGTCGTGCCGGCCGTGATGGAGGAGAGGGACAGTGCATTGCCTTCTACTCCGAACAGGATGTGGAGAAACTCTACAAGTTCTTTACCGACAAGAATATCACCGAGCAGGAGTTGGCCAACCAGTTGGTGCAGGAAGTGGTGAGCTATGCCGAGTCGTCGGTATGCCGCCGCCTGAATCTGCTGCGCTACTTCGGTGAAGACTACAACGAACCCAATTGCGGCTGCTGCGACAACTGCCTGCACCCCAAACCGCAGGTGCCAGCCCGCGAGGAGATGCAATATGCCCTCGAGACAATCCTTGCCACCAAGCAGGCTTTCAAGGCCCGCGACATTATCGACGTGATGCTGGGCAAGAAGAACAGCAACACCAAGATTTACCACCAGGACCAGCTGGAGCAGTGGGGGCAGGGCACCGACCACGATGCGCTTTTCTGGAAAGCCGTGCTGCGTCAGGCGGTGTTTGAGAAACTCGTCACCAAAGAGATAGAGATGTATGGGGTGCTCAAGCTCACCCCTGCGGGGCACAAATTCATCAAGAAACCCTACGATATTTCCGTGGCGTGCGACCACGACTATAGCAACACCACCACAGAAGAGTTCGAGACCCCGCCGCCCATGACGGCATCCGTGGCGGGCGACGAAGTGCTTTACGCACAGCTGCGCAGTCTCCTCCGCGCCATTGCCCAGCACAAGAAACTCCCCCTGCATGTCATCTTCGAGGACCGCTCGCTGGCTGATATGACTATCCAGTATCCCTGCACCGTCGAGGAACTGAGCCGCTGTGTGGGCGTGGGTATCGCCAAGGCACAGAAGTACGGTCCACCATTCGTCGACCTCATCAAGAACTATGTCGAGGAGAACGACATCACCCGTCCGCAGGACATAGTCGTGCACTCTGCTGCTCGCCGCTCGGAGAACAAGATCTACATCATCCAGGCTATTGACCGCCGCAAATCGCTCGACGACATCGCCCGCGGCAAAGGGCTCACCCTCGATGAGCTGCTGGCCGAAATGGAGCGTATCATCTCCTCCGGTACCAAGCTCAACATCGACTACTACATCGATGAGAACATTGAGGCCGAGCACCAGGAGGTGTTGCTTGACTACTGGCGCGAGTCAGAGAATGTCAACATGGAGGATGCCCTTAAAGAAGCCTATGAGGAATTTGAGGACGACGAGGACTACACCCACGAGGAGATACGCCTCATGCGCATCAAGTTCCTCGCCGATTATGGACACTAAATTAAATTGTTGATATGTTTTAGGGATTCAAAGTTTTAGGGTTTTATGGATTCCCTCCATCCCTAAGACCCTTGAACCCTTAAACTCTTAAACCCTCAAAAAATGATATCACCCGGAATAAAAAACCAGCTGCGGCAGACCGTCACCGACCAGATGACTGCCGACCGCGTGGGAAGCGGTCTGGCACAAGTATTTGCCACCCCCATGATGATTGCCCTCATGGAACAGACCTGCGCCGAGAGTGTCGCCCCGCTGCTCCCCGAAGGCCAAAGCACCGTGGGCACACACATCAACGTGTCCCACTGCTCCGCAACCCCCATCGGTATGGAAGTGTGGTGCGACAGCGAACTGATAGAGGTGGATCGGCGTCGCCTGCTCTTTAGCGTCAAAGCCTATGACTCCTGCGGCCTCATCGGTGAGGGTCAGCATGAACGGTTCATCATCGACAACGCCAAGTTCCAAGCCAACACAGAGAACAAGGCGAAGCAATCACCCCGATGACACCCTCCACGCACCTCAGAGACACTCTCTTCAAACGCAAACCCGACAATCAGACCTTTCATATGCCGGGCCGCCCCGATTTACCCGGATGCCACACTTCCCCCAAACAAAATCTCTTATCATCCCTGCCCCCTTACTTGGCCATCGTCGGCATATACATGCTTGCCATGGTAATTCTCAAAGCAGTGGAACTTTCCACAATGGGTACGGATGCCGTCAGCGGTCAGATTTGGGTCAATGCCTTGGTGTATAACTTAATCGTTGTTTCGTGGGAAGCCCTGATTATTGGAATCCTATTCTTCTTGATACGACTGTTCTCTGAACGTGCGGCTATTGTGACAACAGCGGTGCTGTATGCAGTATTGCTTTTGTCGGAGGTAGGTCTTTCCCTCTATGTGGCACACAACGGGTTCCTGTTAGGCTGCGAGCTGATGGCACGCCCGCTCAGCGAAACCGTCTTGGCGATAAAAGGAGCCATGGGAGTGGTTCTACCCATTGTGATAGTGGTGGTTGTGACAGGAGGACTTATAGTCCTCTCCCTGTGGCGGGCCAATCATCCCTCGCGTGCCGTGTGGGCGGTGGCGGCAGTGGTCGGGCTGTTGATAGTGCTCTCGCTCATATTCAAGATGTCGCATTTGGTAGAGGACAGATATCGTCAATATATCCTCAACAAAACCCTGTATCTGGTCGAAGACTGCCGCGTGTATGTCCACCAGTCTCGTCTCAATCAGGAAAACGGCGACGCAATTGAATACAACGGGCAGTATATCTCCGAACTCCTTGCTACCCATCCCGAATGGGGCACCCCCATTGACCCGCTTTACCCCTTGGAACGCACCACGCCAGCCGATACCTTCCTTACCCCCTACTTCCATACCAGTGCCACCCCGCCCAATATCGTCATCATCCTTGTCGAATCGTTGGGCGACGAGATAATGGAGTCGCATGCCATGCCCTTTGTAGATTCGCTGGCTGCTACAGGCCTCTATTGGCGCAACTGCCTCTCCACCACCACGCGCAGCTACGGTGCCGTACCTGCCATCATCGGCTCGGCAGGCGGTCCCCGAAGCTTCCAGTTCGGTGTCATGCCCGACCACAACAGCCTTTTCTCTCTCTTGAAATCGGCGGGCTACAACACCCGCGCCTATTATGCGGGCGACTTCCATTTCGACTGCATCTACGAGTACCTCACAGCCCAGCGCATTGACTACCTTTCCCCCATTTTTGAAGACTTTACCGCCTCCCCTTCCCGCAACACCGACAACTGGTGGGGCTACCACGACGACACACTCTTTGCCCGGACATTCCAAGACTTGAAAGCTTTCTCCCGTCAAGCTCATGCTGCCCCTCATCTTTCGCTGGTCACTACTATGACAATGCACGAAACGCTGCGCTTGCAGGACAAAGATTTGCAAAAAGAATATGAACATCGCGCTGCCCGCCTGGTTCTTCCCCCTTCGTGCGAAAGGCTGGCAGAAATCCTTCCTGCATGCCTTTTCACCGACGACTGTCTGAGACGTTTCATAAACAGCTATCGCAGCCTACCTGGATACGAAAACACTCTCTTTGTCATTACCGGCGACCACGCCTCAGGCCGCAAGACAGGCGACAACCTCTCCGCGCATCATGTTCCACTCATACTCTGGTCCCCTCTTATCCACTGCCCTGCCGTCTTCTCACACACAGTCACCCACAATGACATCGCCCCTGCGCTCTACAGCCTCCTCACCACTTACTACGGGTTGCCAGCCCATTCCACTGTCCATTGGTTGGGCGACGGACTCGGCCCCTCGCCGAAGACGCTTGTTGTGGTGAATTACATCCACATGATTCAGAATATTGTCTTCCACAACTATTATTATCAGCCTGCCAACAGTTTCCTGTCCGAAGAATTCTACACCATTGCTCCCGACCTGACCCTGCACCCTTGCGCCGACACCGCTGCACTCCGCACCTGTCAGCGACAAATGGAACTGTTGCGCTACCTCTATTCCTACACCTATCTGACCAACCATCTTACTGCACATCCTGTCAACAATCTCCAATACACCACAGCAAACATCTATCTCTCCGATAACAATATCCTGAGTATCACACCCGACGACGAGTCCTCCTATCGGGAACAGACCGTTCTTCCCCTCACACAGCTGCGAGCCAGTCAAGGATTCAGCACAGTGCGTGTGACAGTCGAAGCCGATGCCACTGTGGATGGCGACATGAGTATGGAACAATTCCATAGCCTAGGCTTCATCTTCTCGGGCGACAACGAAAACGTGTACGACGAACCCCTCTATCGCAACTACTCCAAAGGAAGGCATGTGAGCGTCACCAAAGAGTTCCCCCTCAGCGCCACAAAAGTCAACACGCTGAAGATAACCCTGCATCCTCCCAGTTCCGCAAAAGACTGGCTTCCCGGAAGCAGTACCACCCTTTCAAACGTCAAAATCACTGTTGAGTATGGAAAATGAAGTGGATGATATGTTGCGATCCGTTAAACGTATCAACGAATAACAAACCCTTGTCATATGAGCAGAACCCTATTTCCCTTGATAGCATCGATACTACTGCTGTACGGTTGCGCCACCGTAAAGCCTCCGGCACCATATGGCCCCTGCCCGACACCTGCTCAGCTCCGCTGGCAGCGCATGGAGACCAACATGTTCTGCCACTTTGGCCCCAACACCTTCTCCGGCCTTGAGTGGGGCGAGGGTACCGAGCCCGAAGACATCTTCAATCCCACCGCCCTCGACTGCCGCCAATGGGCGGCCACAGCCAAAGCAGCCGGCATGAAAGGTGTCATTCTCACCGCCAAACACCACGACGGTTTCTGTCTGTGGCCCAATCCTGCCAGCACCCATACTGTCGCCCACAGCCAGTGGCGCAACGGTCAGGGCGATGTACTGCGCGACCTCTCCCAAGCCTGCCGTGAGGCGGGTGTCAAGATGGGCGTTTACATCTCCCCATGGGACCGCAACGCCCCCGACTACGGCACACCCGCCTATAACGAGACATTCCGCAAAACCCTGCATCATGCACTCAGCAACTACGGCGACATCTTCGAGCAGTGGTTTGACGGAGCCAACGGTGAAGGCCCGTCCGGGCGCAAACAGCAATATGATTGGCCACTCTTCAATGCCACCGTTGCCAAGCTCCAGCCCCAGGCTGTCATCTTCAGCGACGTGGGACCTGGATGCCATTGGATGGGAAACGAACAGGGTGTGAACGGTGAGACCTGTTGGTCGCGCCTTGACACTGCAGGATATACACCGGGAGCCGGTTCGCCTTCGCTTGAAATACTCAATCATGGACAGCCCGACGGGACTGCTTGGATTCCTGCTGAGACCGATGTCTCCATCCGTCCGGGCTGGTTCTATCATGCCAACGAGCAGCCCAAGGGTCTGCAGGAGCTGCTGAGCATCTACTACACCAGCGTGGGACGCAACTCCTTGCTTCTGCTCAACGTGCCGCCCGACACACGGGGACTGATACCCCGTGCCGACTCGCTGCGGTTGGTGGAATTCCGTTCCGCCCTCGACAGCATCTTCTGCCAAGACTTTGCAGCCAAAGCCATAGTCACCGCCTCCCACACACGTGGCCGGGATTACGCTGCCGCCAATGTGATTGATACAAATTACCACACCTACTGGGCTGTCCACGACAGCTGCATCACCCCGACGCTCACCCTCGCCTTTGACCACCCCGTTACCTTCAACCGCGTCATGTTGCAGGAGTATATCCCCCTCGGCCAGCGGGTAGAGGCTTTCCGAGTCGAAACCTACAGCGACAGAGATGGCTGGCAAACACTTATCCACGCAACCACCATAGGCTATAAACGCATACTCCTCACCCCCCGCTGTACCGCGCGCACTGTTCGCATTGTGTTCGAGAATGCCCGGGCATGCCCCGTCATCAACCGGGTAGGGCTGTTCCTTGATAATATTTACAAAGAGAATGCAATAAAGTCTTTGAAGGATACCCTCGTTGTCACAGACTTTGGTGCCCAAGGAGATAGGCTGACACTCAACACCCGTTGCCTACAGGCAGCAATCGACAGTGCCTCGCAACGCTACAACCGCACTGGGGCTTTCCAAACGCTGCTCTTCCCCGTAGGACAGTATGTGACGGGGAGCCTCTATCTCAAAAGCGGAGTGACCCTCCACCTCGACAGCGGTGCTGTCCTCCTCGGCTCGCTCAACCCCTTCGACTACGTCAAAGACCCCTATTGCCGCTGGACAGCCCTCCTCTTTGCCGTGCGCCAGCATGACATAGGAATTACCGGTCGCGGCACTATCGACTGCCGAGGCTGGGAAGTGGCCAACAACACCGTCAGCCTCATCCATGCCGGTATCATCCAAGACCCTCTCAAATACGACCGTCCCAACGAGACAAACCGACCTGAAAACATCCACTTCCGCGAGTGCGACAATGTCACCGTGCGCGGCATCACCCTGCGCAACCCCGCCAGCTGGAACCAGCAGTACGACCAGTGCCGCCATGTGCTGATAGAAGACCAGACAGTGGATAGCAAGAGCTATTGGAACAACGACGGAGTGGATATCGTGGACTGTAGCGATGTGGTAATACGCAACTGCACCGTTGATGCTGCCGATGACGCCTACTGCTTCAAGAGCCACAGCAAAGACGGCATCTCCGAGAACATCCTTGTGGAGAGCTGCACAGCCCGCAGCAGTGCCAACGGCATCAAGTTCGGCACGGTCACACGTGGTGTCTTCCGCCATTTCCGTTTCCGCAACATCCTCATACATGACACCTACCGCAGTGCCTTCACGGTTGCCAGTGTAGATGGGGCAGTCATAGAAGACGTAGTTGTTGACAGTCTCCGCAGCATCCACACGGGCAACCCCTTCTTCCTGCGCCTGGCTCCGCGCAACAGCAATCCCGCACAAGAGGCCGTCCTCCGCGACATACTGATAAAAAATCTCTATGCCGAGGTGCCATACGAAAAACCCGATGCAGGCTACCGTTATGAAGGCCCCGTGGAAGACCAACCCCGCAATATCTCGCCTGCCGTCATCTCCGGCACCCCGGGCATGCGCATACAGAATGTGACCATACAGAATGCCGAGCTCGTCTTCCCCGGCCGTGCCGACACTGCCTACGCCTACCGTGGCATCATGCCCGACCAACTTGCCGCCATCCCCGAATGGGAACGCCGCTACCCCGAATTCTCCATGTGGAAAGAACTCCCCGCCTGGGGGTTATACTTGCGACACGCCGACAGCATAACACTAGACAATGTCACCCTTCGTGTGCAGGACGAAGACTACCGCCCGGCCATTGTGGCCGACGATGTCAACGGCCTCAACCTCCGTCGCACCGTGATTAAAGAAAACAAACGTCAGCCGGCCACCGTCCAACTCGTTGCCAACAACGTGACAGGACTGCAGAAACATCACACATCCGTCGCCACCCGCCGGCAGAAAGGCACGCACGACAACCTCTCGGGCATCGATGCCTCCCACACCACCTCCGACCTCATCACCAAGCTTGACAACACCACCCCGTGCAGTGAGGGAACCACTCTCTACAAAGCCTCGCGCTTTGGCTGCAAAAGCGATGGCGTCACCCTCAACACCTCATCTATCCAGCGCGCCTTAGATTACATTGCCGATCAGGGCGGCGGCACGCTTGTCTTCGAAGTGGGACGCTACCTCACCGGCAGTCTGCACCTGCCTCCGAATGTGAACATCCAGCTCAACGAGGGTGCCATCCTAGTCGGCTCGTCCAATCCCTACGACTATGACTTTGACGACGAAGGCCGACCCCTCCTCATCCATCCCGACAGCTCCCGCGTGTGCGGCTTGGGACACATAGAGCGTTAGTTTCCCTGGAGTTCAGGGAGATTAATGAACAGGCTATTCGGGACCAAACAGAAATACTTTGCCGTCGGTCTCGACAAGGTGGTATCCTGCCGTGTCGGGGGTGATGTCTTGCTGGGTGAGCAACAGGTATCGGGGATTGTGGCACAGCCCTGTGGGGTAGAGATAGATGGAGTCGCGCAGAGCCAGATGGGGGGAGAAGCATTGCGAGGTGCAGACAGAGGCGTCGGCGGGGATGCGGTTCAGCAATTGCCGGGCATAGCGGCGGTCAAAATCGCGCTGCCGGTAGTGATCCCCGTGGAAAAGGCGCACATTCTCGTGCTGCACCCATGCCTTGGCGCCGGTGCAGGTGTAGATGGTCACGCCGAGGCACAGCAGGGGCATGGCGATAGCCACGGCCGCACGTACCCGCGGCCACTGAATGCGTGAAACGGCGGCGAAGACACCGCACACCACCACGGGGGCAAACTCGACGCTGTATTGGCTGCCTACGCCCCATAGGGCTATGTCGGAGGACAACATTTTCTGCGCCACCAAGGGCACGACCATGAGCAGCCAGTTGGGCTTGAGGCAGAGAAACAGCCCTCCGGAAAGGAGCAGGCAAAGATAGAACTCGCCTTTCAACCCGTCGCCACGGGAGGAGGTGCGGAAGTTGATGAAGAGGTTGCGGAGGGTTTCGACAGGGTGGGTGAATATCCATTGGGCAACGGCGCCGAAACTGTCGCCCATGTGGTTGTATCGGCTTATGAATAGGTTCTTCCCGGAATTGAGTGAGGGCATCGCCACCATGGTGACGAGGAGGAGGTAGGCCACGCAGAACGCCATGCCTCCCGCCAGCCACAGGCGTGCCTTGCGGTCGCGGCGGTAGTCCCACATCAGGGCCGCGAGGACGAAAAGGAGCCACAGCGGCATGTTCTCCTTGGCTATGCACACCATGACCACCGCAAGGGCATAGAGACCGTAGTGCCCACGTCGGAGCCAGTAGAAAAGCCACGGCACCCACATGGCCGCCACAACGTTGGAGTGGTAGTCGAACCCGAGGGCGTCCCACACACCGAAGAAGAGCAGGAAGGCAATCATGGCCGCGAGGGCAAAGGCATTCGTGCCACCGGCATGTCCCGCTTTCCTTTCACTCCCGCATGCATCGACAAATCTATATACCCCCAAGGCTCCGAACAGGACGGCTGCTATCTGCACAACCAGCAGTGTGCCGCTGCCGAACATCCACAGCAGGGGGGAGAAGAGGATAAGGTAGAGGTCGAAATGGTCGGAGAGGATGTTGCGGGGAGCTTCCATGAAAAAGGAGCAGTCGTCAAAGCGAAGATGGCTGTAGGCGTACATGTAGTGGGTGTATAGCCCCAGGTCGAGGCCGTAGGTGCGGAACATGGCGTGGTTGACAAGCGAAAGCAGTGCGTAGGCCACGGCGGCAACGCCCAGGATATGCCATGGGGTGAGTTTGAAATGCGGGGTGGTCATGGCGTGGCTTTCTGGGGTTCGAGACGCAGCACGGTGGCTTCGCCGTCGATGGTGATGGGGTTGGCCTGGATGTTGAAGACGGTGCGGATGTTGTCGGTGGTGAGTCCTTGGGGAGTGGCACCCTGGTAGCGGATGCCGCCCTGGTGCAGCAGTACCAGTTGCGGGCAGTAGCGCAGAGCCATGTTCAGGTCGTGGATGACGATGAGGATGGTCTTCTGCTCCTCGCGGTTGACGGTGCGAAGCAGTTCCAGTATCTCGAACTGGTGGGCGATGTCGAGGTTCGAGACCGGCTCGTCGAGCAGCATGACGGGGGTTTGCTGTGCCAGGGCACGCGCCAGCATGACGCGCTGCAGCTCGCCGCCGCTCATCTGGTTGGGTTTGGCAAGGCGCAGATGCCATGTGTTGGTCTGCTTCATGCACTGTTCCACGATGTCCCAGTCGCGCTGCGACTCGTTTTGCAGCCGCCGCTGGTAGGGGTTGCGCCCCATGAGGACGGTCTCGAAAGCGGAGAACTCGAAGTCGGTCTGTGGATATTGCCTGACGTAGGCCAAGCGGCGTGCCAGTTGTATGGCGCTGTATTGTTTCACGCTCTTCCCCTCCACGGTCACTTCACCCGAGTGCGGCGACAGGAGTCCGGCCACAAGGCGCAGCAGGGTGGTCTTGCCGCATCCGTTGGCACCCATGATTGCATACATGCCCCCAGTGTCGAAGCGGACGGAGACGTTGTGCAGCACCTCTTTGTCGGTATAGCCGTATGTGACATTCTTCAACTCAATCATGCCTCAGTAGCGTTTCTTGTTTTTGTAAAGCAGGTAGATGAACAGGGGTGCTCCCGCCAGTGCCGTGAGGCTGCCCACGGGCAGTTCGGCGGGCATGAGGAGGGTGCGGGCCAACGTGTCGCACAGCAGCATGAAAAGGCCTCCGGCAAAGATGGCGCAGGGCACTATTCTGCGGTTGTCAGGACCGAGGACGAGACGGAGGCAGTGGGGCACCACAAGCCCCACAAAGCCTATCACACCGCAGGTGGCAACGCAGAAGGCTACCATCAAAGTGGTGGAGAGCAGTAGCACCCGCTTCACCCGCTCCACCTCCACGCCGAGGCTGCGGGCTGTCTCGCTTCCAGCGAGGAGCAGGTTGAGGTCGCGGGCATAATACAGCACGATACCGATGCCTACGGCCACTACGGGAGCCACGATGGCCACCTCGGTCCATGAGGCCGAGGCAAAGCTGCCCATGGTCCAGAAGATGATGCTGTCCATCTTGTCCTGCCGCAGCACCATGATGAACGAGATGATGGCCGACATGAGGAAGGTGATGCACACGCCCGTGAGCAGCAGGGTGGTGGTGTGCATGCGGTTGCCGATGGAGGCAATGCGGTAGATGACCACGATGGTGAGCAGTCCCGTCACTAAGGCGCAGGCTCCCACGCCCAGCATGTAGGCTTCAAGCCCTAGCAGGATGGCCACGGCGGCGCCCACCGAGGCGCCAGAGGAGATACCCAGCACGTAGGGGTCGGTCAAAGGGTTGCGGAAGACAGACTGGTAGGCTGCGCCGCATACCGAGAGGGCTGCACCCACCAGCACCGACAGCACGATGCGCGGAGCGCGGAGGTTCCAGAATATCGACGACTGCCACATCTCATCCCATCCGAAATGCACCACGCCCAGCATGGAACATCCCAGCATGGCTGCCGCCAGTGCTGCGGCCAGCAGGAGCAGCCAAACGGTGGGAAAGGAGGAGTGAGACTTGGGCATTGGTTTCTGTTGATACGTTGATAAGTTTCAACTTTCAAATCTCAACTTTCAACTTTTAGCAGGTCTTTCATTGTAAAGTAGCCGTGCTTGTCCTCGAGGTATTCGGCGGCGAGAACGGCTCCCAGGGCGAGTCCTTTGCGGCTCTTGGCGGCATGGCGCAGGGTGATAGTGTCGATGTCGCTGTCGTACACCACTTCGTGGATTCCCGCCACCTCGCCTTCGCGCACGGCGGTGATGGGGATGATGCCTTTGCCTATGCGGGTCCCTTTCTTCATGAGCCGCCAGTCGTCCTTGCGGTCCAGCTCTTCGATAATGTCCTTGGCCAGCGTGATGGCGGTGCCGCTGGGGGCGTCGAGCTTGTGGATGTGGTGGGTCTCGGCGATGCTCACGCTGTATTCGTCGTGGCTGTCCATGAGTTGTGCCAGTCGGCGGTTCAGCTCAAACATGATGTTCATGCCTATGCTGAAATTCGAGGCCACAAAGAGAGCCTGGCCGCGCTGCTGGCAGTCGTGCACCACAGCGTCCAGGTGGTCGTACCACCCAGTGGTGCCCACCACCACGGGCATGTCCATGTCGAAACAGCGCATGATGTTGCTCAGCACCGTAGCCGGAGTGGAGAACTCAACAGCCATGTCGCACTCGCGAATATCGTCGAGTTTCGCCATCCAGTCATCCTCGTCGTCGATGGTCACACCCACCGAGTGACCGCGTTCCTTGGCAACAGCCTCAATGGCCTTGCCCATCTTGCCATATCCTAAAAGAGCTAATTTCATCGATTCAAAAGTTGTTTTTATTAAAATGCAAAAATACAAAAAAAAAACAATATAGCGACAAAACAAAAAAAGGGGTGCCTCTTGCGGCACCCCCGTTGCGGTGGAGTATACGGGAGTCGAACCCGTTACCTTTTGATTGCGAACCAAATGCTCTACCAAATGAGCTAATACCCCATGTAATACTATAAAGATGTTTGTTGGTTTAATTTGACAATACAATACATACCCTTCTTCAAAGTACTCTTTCTTAATTGGGTTGCAAAAATACGCAATTTATTCGAATTGCATACATTTTATTTCCAAACCTTGTGCAGTGTCTTTTGGGACAGCTGCTATAAGTCAGCAGTTTACATTTGCAACTTGCTATCAAAAAAATCTTTGAAAAGCAGTATTCTATTTCCTGCATTACCTGCAAAAAGCAGGTGCTGGTAGTCTTTTTGCTTGTCGTGGAGATTGGTCTCTGCCATCTTCTTATCAAGGGCTGCCTTCAATTCTTTTGGTGTGCTGATGCCGCACCTCTTAACAAGGAAATCGTAGTCGGGTTCTGCCTGTTGCCACAAGAAAATGGTGTCGTAGAAGTCTCGACCTTTTGCACGTGCCAACAGGGCAGAGAGTTTCATCGAAAGCATCACACTTTTGGAGGGCACACTGACTGTAAACAAGAAGCCGTTGCGATTGACTATGGTTGTTTCCGGCACGTAGGACACCCCTTGGTCCTGGGCTTCAATCTTCATCAGAAAACGTTCCTCTCGATGTCCTGTTAAGTTCATTTCGAATAGCAAGCTGGGGAAATAGATATTCCGGCGAAAAGCGGTGAGCCGTGCGTTCTCTTTGTCTCGCACTTCCGCTGTCAATCCGTTGCTACGCAGATAGTCAATCAAATCATCAGTCATTTGCATGAACTCGTCATACGACAGGTTTTTGCAATCAAAATCCAAGTCTTCGGAGAAGCGGTCGATGCCGTGGACCAGCCTCAAACAAGTGCCGCCGATGAATACAAGCTTGGGTGCATAGTGAGTTTGAGACAGATGCTCCAGGGCAAGCAACTCGACATACTCTTTCAGGATATGCTTGTGGAAAGAGGAGCTCTCGGCAATTGGCTTGGGGTAATACGGTAGTAGCTGTCTAATGTCAATCATTGTCGTAAGTGTTTAGAAGTAATTCAACTCGGTTTATCAGGGTCTTTTTGGCTGTCTGTTTTGCATAGGCCATTATTTTTTCTTTGTCAAGTTCCTCCTGCATCCACCATGTGTCAAACCTCAAATCGAGCATTGCGTCGGCAGTGTTATATTGTGGGTATAGGTAAAGCAAATCTATGATGGCTTTCTCCGGTTCAGCGACAAGATAGCTGCCACCCCTTCTGACGGGTTCCTGCTTGTAGCCAAAGAACAATTCAGGCTTGATTGTCTGGTAGTTGAATTGGCCGAAGGGATTACTGTAGGAGGTAGTGCGGTTAGTGGTGACGCAGGTGATTTGTGTCACAACTTCGGGGATGATTCCATAGATAGACAAGGCTGTGTGTAGGCTGATATAGGAAGGTGTGTATATCTTCCCGGCTATGAAACGAGCCATATCCGGTTCATTTTGTAACTCATTGAATGCATACCAATCCTGCCTTAGCTTGACAAGATATCCCCTTTTCACCCACCGTGAAAGACTGCTGCTATCGAGGTCGCTCTTCCATGCTCGCAGCTGATAGATGCTAAAGCATCCCAAGCCCAACCATTGTTCCCTAAATTGCAAATAGTTCATTTTATTTTATTCAAAAGAAATTGCAAAAATACAAATTTTCTTGAAAATAACAAGATATTTTTGTGAAACGAAAAAGGAAGAGAAAAAGAATGAATAAGGAAATAATAAATGACGACGCATCAACGACTGATGATACTCGTCAAACCTTAGTTAATGATATTCACTGAACTACAGAGGAGTGATAAAATAGAAAAGAGGTTCGTTGGAACCTCTTTGGTGGAGTATATCGGAGTCGAACCGATGACCTTTTGACTGCCAGTCAAACGCTCTAGCCACCTGAGCTAATACCCCATTCTTTTCTGTAAAGCGGTTGCAAAAGTACAACTTTTTTTTAAACTGACCAAATTTTTTTTATTCTTCACTGTGTTTCAGTGTAATAATTATGCATTATAGCCCCAAAATACTCCTTTATAGTATGTGATTATAGGTGTTTTTTCACTACTTTGGCTTATCTTTCAGTGATGTAAGTATAATGTGCTATGAGATAGTGTGTTGTATAATAATTCTCTTCTGCAGGTGAGACACGCGATTGGCTTATGCAATCTTCCAGGAAGAACTGCAGAAGGACTGATGCAGTGGACGGATTTGGAACAACTCTACATTGGTACTAATCTGAAAAATATAAGTATCTTTGCATACTGAAACAACTGGGCAATATAATTGACATGGTAATGAAAAATTCAGTAATACAAAGAATTAGTAAGAGTTCTGGTGCTATCGTTTTGGCACTTGTTGCTTCCCTTGCGGTATGGCTGGGAGCCGTAGTACTCTGCTTTGCCACACTGCAGAATGAATCGGCATACAGTCTGGTGAGTGGTTCGGTCAAGACCTACGAAGTTACCTTTAATGAGGATGACAAAAAAGAGGTATTCTTTGTGGAACGTCCTTTCAACAAGGTTGATAATAAAAGTCTTCTGCATTGGGATGCCGAACTGTATCATCTTATTGCGCAACACCTTTACGACCCGGAATACACGTGGGCAGGCTATTTTGCTTTCTTTCCTCTCTTCCCTCTGCTTTGGCGCGTCTCGCATCTTTCGCCCATAGGTATCTGTATGCTCAATGTTGTTTTGTTTGCCGTCGGGCTTTTGTTGCTGCTGAAGCTTTTTCAAGAGAAATACCACTGGACGACACGTCACCTGATGACAATCTGCATGCTGCTGTTCTGCATGCCCTTTATGGTCATTTTCTTGATTCCCTATAGCGAATCCCTTTTCTTTGTCTGCATAGCCTTGGGTTTTTATGGGCTGATAAAGAAGCGTTATTGGCTCTACTTCATAGGTTTCGCGTTGGGATGCATGACCCGTGCCGCTGGCAACATCCTTTTGGTGGCGTGGGTGATAGCCGATGTGCTTGCAGCGCTGCACACCCGCCAGCCGTTCAAGCTCTTTCTGCGCAGCCTTGTCCTGCATATAGCACCCGTCGTGACAGGCGTGGCGGCAGTGGTGCTGTTTCAACATTTCAGGGGTGCCGAGCATTGGTTTGAATTTGTCATAGCACAAAAAAATTGGGGCAAGGAGCTTTCGCTGCCTACATGGCCATTGACCGACTGGAGTATTGAGGGCAAATGCGTCACACAACCTCTCCTGTTCACCCTTTTTGTTCCGGCTCTGGCGTGGTTGGCCGCATCATTGGTCAAGGGCATCCGAATCCGGATGGGAAAGGCAGATAATTGTCAGGATGCAGCAGTGTCATCTTCTTCCTGTACGTGGAGTCTTGTGCGCACCCTTTCCATTCTTTTTCTGGTGGGGAACATCGTGCTTGCGCTGTTTACGCAGAAAGGCTGCATGTTCTCGCAAGCCCGGCTGCTGACGTGCACGCCGTTCTTTTTCTTTTTGATGATTGATATCTACCACAATGACAGCGTGGGGATTTGGCGATGGGTGGTGGCGGTTTTTATGGTGGTGGCGGCCATCTTGTGCGGCAATATGATTTTCCGGCTTAATTATTTGGGCTGCGCCCTGACGCTGATGCTGATGGTGCTTGTATTCTTTGGACGCAGGATGAACCGTCGCCTGCGCCGCACGTTGCTTTGCTTGACGCTGGCTCTCAACATCTTTTGGACAGCCTATCTCTTCAACTGTTTCCTTTCCGATGGTTGGGTTTTCACTTGATAAACCGTATCGGTCATTAGGATTTATTTCAGATTAGTATTAGTGTCGGGCAGATTGACCCGCACGAGTTTAGAGGTAAGAACTAAGCGCCAGGAACTGTGGCATACAATCCTAATTCTTACCTCTTACCCCTTACTTTGCTTTCTGCCGCCTCGCGCGTAAGTTACTTTTTATTCTGTGAGGGATTACGCCAACTTTCGTCAGTGTTCCGATAGTGTCGTATATTTGTCCCCAACGTTCCTCTGAGTGCTTTCAAGGCCCGGTGTTGCGTCGTTCTTTATCATATTGTTTTTCGATATGTTTCCCTCATTTTTCCCCTTGTGAAACGGAAAAAGAGTGGAAAACGATCGAATAACGATCGAATAAATGACGACGCTTGATGGTTTCTACATACTGGGTAGGTCCTATTAAGAGCGAGTGTTCCTCTGTGGCGAAGGGATAAACTTCCACGGCCACGTCATATCAAGTGGAAATCAGGGATGAAACAGACATTAAAAAAAAGAGATTAATTGAAAAGTCGGCCTAATGACCGATTTGGGTTTAATCAGCGAGAAACGCAATGGCAAAAAAAGCCCCGCAGAGTGACCATACCCTGCGAGGCTTAATGTATGAAGAAATAAGTGTTAGTTAGCGTCTTGAACTAAGCGGACTGCACGACCAGTATGGCGTCCACCACTTCTATTGGCGCTTGGTGTTGCCGATGCAAATCCCATGTAATAAGCATTGGTATTGCTGGCGCTGGTTGCTGTCCAGTAGTTTCCGTTAGCACCAGTGCTTGCGAGGGTTGTGCCATTTCGATTACCTGCAGCAGGCAGGAACACAGCACCATTTGTTTCCATCTGATTCCATTGGCTAAGGGAGAGTCGGTTGGCATTCACACTACCCCTTGCTGCAAAAGGAATGGTTGATATGGTTGTCCAATTATCAGGAAGCAATACTAAACCCTGAACTGTGGTTGAAGCATCAATTGTAATAGTTGCCATTCCCCACAAATTTGTAGCATTGGTACGTCCACTCAATAGATAGGTCCATTCTCCATCTGTCAACGTTCTCCAAGGCGTACTTGCTGCACCGGGATTGATGGCGGTACCCCAATCCCAGAAACTGCCGGAATAATCGTCATTTGTAGTTGATGTTGACATGCCGAAATCAGTAGCTTCGGTACTCCAACCAAACAAATCCCAAGAGTTTGAACTATATGTACCTAAGAAATCATATTGATGAGCTGCAAATCTCCAATGGCCATTGATGCACTGAAGATTTCCGCTTGAAAACAATACTTGTGTATTTGCAGAGACAGAAAACGGATACGCAATGTAACTCTCCAAGGGAAGTGTAATAGTTGTGATTTTACCACGTTCTACAAGTATTGAATTAGTAGCTCTCTTGGTTAATGTTCGTTCATCATTGGTTGTAATTGTTATTTCAAACTGGGAATAGTTTCCTGCGGGAATGTAGATATAGAAAGATTTTTGGTTGTGGATACTCTGCGGAGTATTGCAAACCAGTGTGACAGTATTTCCACCATTTCCACTATATTCGAGGGAAGGAATAGCATTACTATAACCATGGTTAGATGTGCCAGGTGCGGTAGATACATTAAAGTCGCCATAGATTGGTGAATCAGTAGTGATGGCAACGCTTGTCACACTCACGCCGGGGTCTGAAAGATTGAGTTTTACTAGTCCACACACATTATAAAAGCCGACAAGAGCTGACGACATTACTGAAGAGTTGACGAAAGCATATTGAGGTATGTCTTTGGCACTATTTGCTACATATTTCTGAGTGGCGGGAAGTGTTACAACATTTTTTGTATTCCAGTAGCGGGCAGGGAATCCTATTGCATAAGGTCCATTGAGGATAGGTGCGTTCCCTGTACGAGCATAAATGAATTCACTATTTTGACTGCCCCCTGTTTTTGTTTTATAAAGATAGCCTTGAGAATTATCAGAACCCCATAACCTCACAGAGTCATTGACATCCCAGTGCATGCTTAACCCTGATAAATAGCTCTTGGGATTAGTATTATCAGTGTTGTCGTTTTCGGAGGAGGCATAGAAATGCGTCAATCTCTCCCCATTATTGTTTTCTTCCTTTTTGCAGGACGATATGCTGAGTGCAAATACTGCTACTACAGCAAGTAATAACTTGTATTTTTTCATTTCGATATTTTTTTGTTAGTTAATCAAGTAAACATAGCTCCACCATAGGAGTTGCCATTGCTAAATCCCTCTGCCTGGCCGCCAGGTGTTGGTCCAGAAATTGTAGATGAAGTAGGATTATAATTATAGGAATTACCATAGGTAAATCCTTCAAGCGACCCATTAAATCCTCGTTCTACGCGGCATTCAAGCAGGTCTACTAAGGGTGGTTGATACCTTTTTTTGTTTTTTACTTTTACCATATTTTCATTGATTTAGTTATTATTGATGTTACTTTCTTCTTTTTTGATAGGGGCATAAAAAAAACCGCGAACTTTTTGTTGAAGCTCGAGGTTTCTGGACGTACCTATCTACCAAACAAGAAAGCTCGCGATAAACGCGAGCGATCCGCATTCTTGCTAGTAGATAGTCAAATTTGTCCAGAATTTGAGCTTCGCAATAATTAGCAAAATCGCTTTTTTATGTCGTTATTTTATAATGATAATATTTTATCCGTTTGATTGTACGTGTTTTATATTTTGTTGCACTATTGCTATTTGTTGGCAAATATACACATTATTTTTTATTCAATCATTTTATTAAAGAAATTATCTTTTCAACGAGAGTCTCTACCTGTGGAAAGAATCGTCTTACGTCATCCTCTGTTGCATCGATGAAGTCGTCGTAGTCGCTGCCTTGTCTAAACGCGAATACTTTTCCAAACAGATGTCCGTCTTCCTTGGACAGTACTCCTGTCTTGACATAGCACTGGTTAATCAATGATATGACTCCTTTGTGTGTACCCACTGTATGGGAGTCGTTGATAAGCAGAGCTATTGCCGCATAGTAAAGCGCATAGTACATCCTGTTGGCAATAGTACCCCATACTTCCATGGGCATTATTCTCTTTATTTCAGCTATGACTGTACGGGCTTTCTCTATCCTGTAGGCGACTATCGCCTTGCGTTCTTCTTCCGATAGGCTCATAATTGTATTCCTTCTTCTCTAACGTTATACTTGAACAGTGAGGGTGGAGCAGAGTTCCACTGGTCTATTGTGTAAACTCGTGCGTTAATCTCTTCGCCTATGTCGAATCCTTTGTCCCATAAGTCGCACGCAATCTCGTAACGCTCATGATGCGGCATAGGCGGTTTGTTGAGCAGGATGACGACATCCCAGTCCGAGTCGTCGCGGGCATCGCCTCGCGCCCGTGACCCGTACAGGATTATCTGTGCATCGGGTTCAACGGCTCGGACTGTGTTGCGTATCAAATCCAATACTTCGTCTCTGCTCAGCTTTTTCATTGTATTGAGAATGGGTTATTGCACGATGGTCATCTCGTCGATGAGGTGTGTGGCACCGGCGAATTTGTCGATGATGAAGAGGCAGTAGCGGATGTCGAGGCTGATGTTGCGGCAGTAGTCGGGGTCGAAGAGGAGGTCGCTCATGGTGCCTTCCCAGCAGCGGTCGAAGTTGATGCCTATGAGTTGTCCGTCGGCATTGAGCACTGGGCTGCCGCTGTTGCCGCCGGTGGTGTGGTTGGTGGCAATGAAGCCCACGGGCATCTCACCATTGGCGTTGGCGTAGCGGCCGTAGTCGCGGTTGTTGTAAAGCTCTTTGAGTTTGGGTTCCACCACGTAGTCGTAGATGTCGGGGTTCTCTTTCTCCATGATGCCCTCGAGGGTGCTGTAGGGTTTGTAATAGACAGCGTCCTTGGGTTGGAAGCCCTGCACATGGCCGTAGGCCACACGGAGGGTGAGATTGGCATCGGGGAAGAAGTTGCTGTCGGGGTATTGCTGCATCATGCCGCGGACGTAGGTGCGCATGAGACGGTTGATCTCGCGGCGGGAGAGGTCGTAGGAGACTTCGTTGTCGCCGTTGTAGCAGTAGGTGTAGGCTATGTTGAAGAGGTCTGTGGCGGGGTCGGCATTGCTGAGGACTTTCATCCAGTCTTTGGCCTTGTATTTCTTGAGGAACTTGTCGTACTTCGCCTTGTTGTTGAGCATTGATTTGTCGTAGATGTTTTCGAGCATCTTCTGCACACCGGCCTCGTCCTTGCCTTTCTTGTCGAGGTAGGGTGCGTAACCGGCACGCCACATGTACATGAATGTCTCGATGAAGATGGCACGGTCGACGGGCGAGTGGAGGTCGAAGTCGGCAAAGTAGGTCTCGTTGGCAGCAAGGAGCTTGTCGCATTCCACGCGGGCCAGGCTGTCGTCGGTGGTTGTTTGGGTGGCCATTTTCCACAGTTTGTAGGCGCGGTTCATGAAATCGGAGGCCATGACGGCTTCGTTGAAGTAGGTCCACTGCAGCTCGATGGGGCGCAGTTTCTCATAGGCACGTCCCATATCGCGGAGCACGTTTTTGTACTCAGGGCGTTTGTCGGCCCAGGCCTGGAACGTGGCTTCCTGTGCTTTCTTCTGTTCCACGCCTTTGAGACGCTGTATGCCGAGGGTTTCGCCCTGCCATTTCTTCCAGCCGTTGGCAATGCTGGCCACCTTGGAGGCGTATTTGAGGCGCTGGGCGGGAGACTGGTTCATGGCGGCGTTGTAGTGTTTGAGGCGGATGTCGCGCAGGGCGATGCGGATGGGGTTCTCTTCGATTGCCTGCAGCTCCATCTGGTCGTGGGTGACATAGCGCTGGGTGGTGCCGGGGTAGCCGAAGACGAAGGTGAAGTCGCCCTCGTCAACGCCCTTGAGCGAGATGTCGAGGTGCTTGAGGGGTTTGTAGGGCACATTGGTCTTGGAGTAGGGGGCGGGTTTGCCGTCTTTGCCGACATAGACACGGAACATGGAGAAGTCGCCTGTGTGGCGCGGCCACATCCAGTTGTCGGTGTCGCCGCCGAACTTGCCTATGTTGCTGGGGGGTGCACCCACAAGGCGCACGTCGGTGAACACCTCGTTGATGTACATGAAGTATTGGTTGCCGTAGTAGAAGGGCTTGATGATGGCTTTGTAGTGGGTGCCGGCCACGGATTCGACACAAAGGATGTCGATGTTCTGCTTGACGATGCGCTCACGCTCGGCCTCGGAGGTTTTCTCGTCCACGCCGCGGAGTACCTGGCGTGTGACGTCTTCCATGCGCACGAGGCGTGTTGCTGTCAATCCCTTGCAGGGAATCTCCTGGCTGCGGTTCATAGCCCAGAAGCCGTTGGTGAGGTAGTCGTGTTCCACGGTGCTGTTGCTGGTGATGTAGTAGTAGCCACAGTGGTGGTTGGTAAGGAACAGGCCTTGGTCGGAGACGAACTCGCCTGTGCAGCCTTGGTTGAAGAGGATGACGGCATCCTTCAGGCAGGCATGGTTGATGTCGTAGATGTCCTGCGCGGTGATGTGCATGCCGGCTTTCTGCATGGCGGCCTGGTTTTTGCCCAAAAGCATGGGAATCCACATGCCTTCATCTGCCACAGCGAAAGGCAGCAGGAGGGCAATCATTGTGAAAAGAGAAAAGACTTTCTTCATGGGGTTTATAGTTTTTATTGTTTTTCTGAATTTTCTGATTATTCTGAATATTCCGATTATTCCGAATTACGCTGAATTATCTGAGCTTATTTTAATTCTTCAAGGGCTTGGGCGGCTGCTGCGAGGAGGGGTTTGGTGGACACCTCGCTGCCTACGGCGTGGCGCATCCAGTGCTGCGGGGTGAGACGGCCGGCGGGGTAGATGCGCTGTATCTCGTCAGCGATGTTCTTTCCCTTGAGCTGCTGCTCCAGCTGGAACTGGATGATATGTCCATAGGGATAGTTGGGCAGGTAGAGGGGCGAGTCGATCATGTGGCTGTAGATGGCCAGGATGGTGGAGTTCTCCTCGCCGAGGAGGGGGGCGTAGTATTTGTTCCACACCTCTTGGGCGATGGCGATTACCTGCTCCTTGAGCTGCTGCACGGTGGCATCGGGGTGGTCGTAGAGCCAGCGCCAGCTGTACATGTCCACGAGCGACACACCCATGATTTCATAGCAGCCCCAGAAGATGTCGAGGGTCTCCATGGCCTCCTTGTCGGGGTTGCTGTCCTTGTAGCCGAGCAGCTGCAGGTCGCGAGACTGGAACACGAAGGCCAGTGCCTCGGTGAAGGCGGTGTTGGGCACCCCTTTCATGATGTAGTTGTCCACGTCGTGGAGGGTGATGGTCTGCTCCACATTGTGGCCGAACTCGTGCACGGCGATGTTATAGCCTTTGTAATCCATGCCCTGCTCGCCGATGCGGGTGCGCAGGCGGGCATTGTCGGAGCGCATATTGCTCTCCCAGGCGTGTCCGGCACCGCGCGAGGGATCGACGGTGACGTGCGAGCAGATGAAGGCGGTCTTTTCAGCCGAGAAGCCCAGCTGCCGCAGGATGGAGGGCATGCCCTTGGTGGCAAAGGCCTCTTTGTCGGGGTAGAGCCGCTGTGTCTTCGCCGTGAGCTCGTCCTCGTTGAGGGTGCTGCGGCTCTTGAAACCGTCGTACCAGATGTCGAAAGGTTCCAGCTTGCGCCCAAGGCGTTTCTCGATGCACTTGGCCACCTGTGCCACCTCTGGGGAGCCGAGGAAAGAGGTGAAAAGGCTCTCTATCTCGTCGTAGCTCACCTCCATGTCCTGCTCAAAGGCACGGGCAATGGCGGTGGGGTAGCGGGGGTTGAAAATGTCAACCTGCTGCATGGCGTGGAAGTTGTCGAGGAAGAACCGGTAGCGGGTGTCGGGCTCGGACTCTGTCTTGACCTCTTTGCCCTGTTGCATCACTGTGTTGGCATAGGGGTTCCATTCATACTGGTCGTTGTTGATAACGCATTGGGGGATGCTCTGGTCAATGATGCGGCGCATCACTTGGTAAATTATGCGCTGCTTGGCCAGGCCGCTGTCGCCCTCGTTGTAGTGGGTCTTGAGCTCGTCGCGCAGACCCCAGTGGGTGATGAGTGCCATATCGGGGAAGAGACGGTTGCCGTGGTCGTCAATCAGGTGACCCATCATGATGTTGTAGTTGGAGATGTAGTTGTCGGCAGCAGCCAGCTGGTTAGCCAAGAGTTGGTTGCACTCGGCAGGCACACGCGACGTGAACAGGTCGCCCAGCCGGGCATAGGCCCACTGCTTGCGGCTCCACTGTGCTCCGAGACTGTCTTTCTCGGCCAGGGTGTAGAAGGGGAAGTTGAGCACCACGGCGAAGGCAATCTTCTGCTGGAACATGTCGTCGTCGAAATGTGCTGCAGGGTCATAGCCGCCAAAGAGCTCCTCCAGTGCCGTGGGTTCGGGACCCGTCACGTGCAGGGGCAGTTTCAGGTCAACGCTCATCTTGTTAAAACAGCCCCACAGGCTTTCGAGGTTGGCCTGCAAAGTGGCGGCCATGCGGTCGAGAGCTGCGCTGTCGGCCAGGAAGAATTGCTCGCAGAAACGCTTGAACTCCTCCGGTGTGCCATCCTCCGAGGTCCAGAGGGCGGCCACTTGCGGCACACTGCGCTGTGCACGCTCAAGCACGGCATCGCCGTGCAGCCGGCCGAGGTTGGCAACCACTTCGTTTACCGTAGGTTCATCTATGTTGCTCATAGTGTTGTCAGTGTTTTTCTTGCCGCACGAGGCAAAGGCCAAAACCATCCCCGCCAGCAATAACCATTTAGTGTAAAATGTGAAATGTGACATGCGAAAACTGTTATTTTTGAAAATGCAAAGATACATAAAAAAATCGAGAGTTGAGAGATGAAAGTGGAAAAAATCCGTCTTTCATCTTTCAACTCCCTGTTTTCAGTCTTCTACCGGGCTATTCTATCCAGCCGAGAATGTCGCCTTTCTTGACAAACTGGCCCTGCTTCACGCAGGTGTCTATCAAGCGGCCGCCTTTGTTCATATATACGTTGACAAGGGCGTAGTTGGCCTGGATGATGCAGAACACATCGCCTTTCTGGTATTCCCGTCCGGGAGCCGGAGGCACCGAGCGGTTGAAGTCGAGCTCCCACAGCAGCTGTCCGTCCTCGCTGGCCACCACGGGCATCTCGTTGGCGTGTTTCTCGTTGATGTAGTTGGGGGTCAGCATCACGGTGGAGCCGTTGGTGGTAGCGGTAGCCTTGGTGCTGGCAATGCCCTTCTCGGCACGCAGCTGAGCCACCTCTTTCTCGAAACGCTCTTTGGCAATGCCCGACTTGTAGTCGCGGTACTGGCGGTCGTGCATGGCCAGCTCGAAGAGCTCTTCGTCGTCCTCGCCGCGGTCCCAGCCGTTCTGCTCCATCTCCTTGATGTATTCGGGAAGGGCATCGGGATAGGCGTCCTGCGGGTTGCCGTCGTAGAATTCCAGGTGGTTCTTCTTGGCCAGCTCGATGATTTCGGGAGCCAGAGGGCCGGGCAGTTTGCCGGCACGTCCCAGAATCATGTTCCAGCTGTCCTTGTCAATCTGATTGAAACGGGGCTTGCCCTGGGCCAGAGCCATGATGTTCATCAGGGCAATGTTCTTGGTGTACTGGCTGAAGGGGGTCACCAGCGGGGGATAGCCCAGCATAGGCCAGATATAAGCCACCTCTTGGAAGAGCTGGATGGTCAGTTCGTCGAAGGTCACCTCGGGTTTGCCGTTTTTCTTCAGGGCCATGTTGATGGCGCTGTGCACACCCTTCAGGTCGCTCATCATGCTGCCCATCATGCCGCCCGGCAGGCCGCAGCCCACCAGCATGGAGGTGCAGATACGGTTGGCGGGGTTCACATATAGGCCCAGGAAGTCGTCGAGGAACGACTGCGTCAGGGCGCGTGCCTCCATATAGGCGCTCATGTTGATGTCCTTCACCAGGAAGCCGTCCTCCTTGAGCATGGCCTGCACACCGATGATGCCGGGATGCACCATACCCCAGGCCAGGGGCTCCATAGCCGTGTCAATCACATCGGCGCCGGCGCGTGCCACCTCGAGGATGGAGGCCATGGCGAAACCAGGGCCGGAATGGCCGTGGTACTGCACGATGATATGGGGATACTTCTTCTTGATTTCATACACCAGCTTGCCCAGCATCGTGGGACGGCCGATGCCGGCCATGTCCTTCAGGGCAATCTCGTCGGCGCCGAATTCCACCAGCTTATCTACTATGCCCATGTAGTACTCCACAGTGTGGATGGGGGAGTAGGTGATGCTGAGGGCGGCCTGGCTGATCATGCCGGCCTCCTTGGCGTACTTGACGGAAAGTTCAAGGTTGCGCACGTCGTTCAGTCCGCAGAACGAGCGCATGATGTCCACACCCTGTGCCTTCTTCACCTTGGGCATCAGCTGGCGCACGTCCTTGGGCACGCCATACATGCGGAGGCCGTTCAACGCACGCTCCAGCATGTGGGTTTGGATGCCGGCCTTGTTGAACTCTTTGGTCCAGGCACGGACAGACTTGTTGGGGTTCTCGCCATACATGAGGTTCACCTGCTCAAAGGCACCTCCGTTGGTCTCGATACGGTCGAAGCAACCCATTTTCACGATAGCCGGTGCCACCTGCACTAATTGATCCATGCGGGGCTGGTATTTGCCCGACGACTGCCACATATCGCGGTACACCAAGCTAAATTTTATTTCTCTTGCCATTTATGACACTCCTTTTGTTTGTTATAATGATGTGTTTAATAATTTATTAAAGCGAAAAGAACCTTTTCCCTCCAATCTGCAAATTTACAAACTATTTGTGAGTTAAATAAATATTTAAGATAAGTTTAACGTTTGCCGACAAGGTCTTTCAGGAATTACACTGGCAGGACAGAGAGGTGTCGGCAGTTCGTATTCTGCAATTCCATTTTTCTTTGTACCTTTGCAGTTAGAAACAAACATATGCAGTTTATGAACATCTATCTGATAATCATTGCAGTGCTGCCGGTATTCGTGCTAGCTTTCGTCGTCTACAGGCAGGACAAGTACGAAAAGGAACCTCTCGGCCAGTTGGTGAAGGCTTTTTTCTTCGGTGCCCTGGCCATCATTCCTGCCGCCATGATGGAGCGTTTCCTGGTGTGGTTCACGCCGCCGTTTCCGGTTGTGAGCGGGGCGTACACGGGTTTCGTGGTGGCAGGATGCAGTGAGGAGCTGTGCAAGCTGCTGATGTTGATGCTGGCGGTGTGGAAAAGCCGCGAGTTCGACGAGTATATGGACGGCATTGTCTATGCCAGTTTTGTGGCGCTGGGCTTTGCCTGTTTCGAGAACATATCCTATGTGTTTGGGCAGGAAGCCTTTGCCGATGCGCTGGTGACAGGTTCTGTGCGTGCGGTGTTGTCGGTGCCCGGACATTTCCTCTTCGGTGTGATGATGGGCTACTACTTTGCCCTGGCCAAGTTCGACCCCGAGCGGCGTCGGCACTATTTGTGGCGGGCATTCTTTATACCGATGCTCATGCACGGCACCTTCGACTCTCTGCTGATGATTCCCGAGAGCATGCCTGCGGGGGCTGGTGTGGTGTCGTCTGTTCTGTTTCTGCTACTGCTGTGGTTCGACATCCGCATGTGGAAATGGGGTGTGCGCCGCATCCGTCACCTACAGGAGCTGACCAAGCAGCAGAATGTGGACCGCAGCCACCCCTTTGCTGGCTTCACGTGGGACTTTTGAGTTTACCAGTCCTGCACATGGCGGGCTCCGCTGAAGGCCTTGAAACGGATGCCCACTGACACGGTCACCAGGGTGGGGTTGAGGCTGAAATAGTCTATCCGGTTTGTGTTGCGGTTCTCCCGCATCTCGCCGTAGATGCTGTAGCGTGTTATTTCCTCCTGCTCCCATGACAGCGGAGCCCTGCCCAGCACACTGAAACTGGCGCCCACGCTCACCATTTTCTTTATCAGTATGCCGACACCCAGGCGGTAGGCAAACGTCGTGGCTGTATTGTAGCGGCAAATCTTCACATTGTTGTAGTCGGCAAATTCCTGCCCGTCCACCGCTGTCCAGTTGCCGTCGGTAAAGGCCAGTGTCCAGTCGCTTATTGTGCGGTGGTTGATGCCGGCCAGGGCCTCGCCGTAAAGGTCGAAGAGGACTGTCAGCGGGTAGCAGTAGCGCACTCCGGCCATAACAGGTATGTTGCGGTAGCGCGGCAGAGTCATCTCGTACTGGCTGCACTGGCTGTAGCGCAGGGTGCGGGTCTGCTCGTAGTAGTCCTGCACATCGCGGCTCATGCCGCTCTGCATAAAGTCGCCGGTCAGCACTGCCTCCAGATTGGTGTGGAAGGGCATGGCGTAGCTCAGCTCTATCCCGGCAGCCCATCCGCGGCCGGCACCGGCTTTGTGCTGGTGTCCCTGGGCCAGCATCCACTCGTGGTCGCTCATGCGCGAGTCGGCATAGAAGCCTTGCGGCAGGGTGATGCCGCCGTGCGCATTGACATATATCTGGGCGGCTGCCTGGTTGCAGCCTCCTGCTGTGAGCAGCAGGACAAAGAGGGCGAGAGGAGTGTGTCTTTTCATTGTGTCGGGTATTTATTCGTTTGAGACTATTTGCAGGATGTTTTTCACGTCGATAAGGCGCAGCGGCAATGCCACAGCCAGTCCGACGGCGCCTCCTGCCGCGAGTGCGGCCCACCACGGCATGGCGGGCAGCAGCCACATCGCTGCCGTCACCACGGCGGCAAACAGCAGCAGCCGGAGCAGATAGCCTTTGGCGGGGCGGAGGTGCAGCATCCCCACTGCCACGACAATCTGGGCTATGGCCATAAAGCCCTGGGCTGTCACTGCCGCCCATGCCGAGCCCACGGCCCCGAGGCGGGGTATCAGCACCAGGTTGACTGCTATGTTGACTGCCAGCGCGACGGCGGCCAGCAGGTTGAGTTGGCGCAGCTTGCCCGCAGCGGTGAGGAGTGTGCCGAATACATATGTCATCGAGATAGGCACGATGCCCCACACCAGTATGCTGAAGACGGGTATGTAGTCGGCCACCACGGTGGAAGGCTGGCGGTGGTAGAGCAGCTGCATGAAGAGCTCGCTGTGCGACGAGAACAGCGCTGCCGCCGTCACGGAGAACACGGTCATCAGCCCCGTCACCATGCGGGTGGTGGCGCCGAGCTGAGCATCGTTTTCGGCGGTCATGCGCGAGAACACTGGCAGCAGTGGCACCGACACCAGATAGGCCACCATGGTCAGTGCATCCAGCAACCGGAAAGCCCCGGCATAGATGCCCGCCTGATAGGTGCCGAGAGGGTGCAGCCAGGAGAGCAGCAGCGGGTCGATGCGGTTGTATGAGGCCATGAGCAGCACCAGCAGGGCGAAGGGGAAGCTTTTGCGCAAAATGACGATGGCAAAGGCCTTCTTCACCCGTAGCGACCGCAACGAGAAGCGGGCGTTGTGTTCCCGCCGTATGCGCAGGATGAGCACGACGAGGGCTGTGGCTGCGGTCACGGTGTAGGCGGCGGTCTGCGCAAGGGCGAACCATTCCACGGTGATGCCCCGTCGGGGTCCCCACAGCATCATGGAGCAGATGGCTATCATCACCACCCGGTCAAGGATGCTGATGACGCTGTCCCACTTGAACAGCATCAAGCCCTCGAAGTTGCTGCGCAGGAAGAGAATCAGGGAGTTGAGGAACTGGTTGAAAGTGAGTATGGCCAACAGTGCGAACTGGCGCGATGAGTAGCCCGCTGCAAGGCCTACCGTAAAGGTGACCACCCCGTAGAGCAGCACCAGCAGCAGCTTCATGCCGAGGATGCCGGGCAGGTGCTTGTCTATCAATACCGGGTGTCGGGCGATGTTGCGGGTGTTGAAGTTGGTTACGCCCAGGTCCAGCAGGATGTTGAAGATATAGGCAAGGTTGAATATGGTAAAGTAGAACCCGTACTCCACGGTGCCCACGGCATTCTGCACCCCTGTCTCAATGCCCAGAATCCAGAAGGGCTTGATGAGCAGGTTGAGCAGCAGAATCCAGAAGAGGCCGGAGAGGAGTTTCTTTTGCATGGGGTAGGGGGAGGAAGGGTTTAGGGTTTGAAGGTTTTAGGGTTGAAGGGTTTTAGGGGAGGAAGGTTTTAGGGTTTGAAGGTTTTAGGGTTTGAAGGTTTTAGGGTTGAAGGGTTTTAGGGGAGGAAGGTTTTAGGGTTTTAGGGTTAAAGGGGGTTAGTGGTTGCTGCCTATGTTCCATTTCTCCTCCATGTCCCAGTTCTCGCGCAGCTCGAGGGTCTTCTCGAAGAAGAGGACAGCCTCGGGCTGCCGATGCTGCCAGTAGTTGCCGGGGGTCCATTTCCCGTCTCTGTTGCTGTCCACGATGGCGCGGATGCCATGCTTGCCCCCCTTCAGGTGGAGGAAAGAAATCTTGCCTGGCCGGGTCACCACCTGTTCACGCACCATGTCGCCCTTCTCGTTGGTGAGCTGAACAATCAGCGGGGTGTGGAACACGGAGTCCTCTCCGCTCTCAAGGGTGATGAAGATATTGCCGTACGACTCTGTCTTGGTAAACTCAGTGGTGAACGAGACCGAATCGCTCCTGTTCTGGTAGATGTCGTAGAACAGGCCCTCCGGCACGGTGAACTGGTATTTCTCGCCCGCTTTCCCGGCAAAGACAAGGTACGCCTTGATCCCTACGGCCGGGGCAAAAGAGGGGTCGTGCAGCAGGCGGATGCCGCAGCGCGATAGCGAGCTGTCCGACATAACCATCACCCGCACGGCGGTGTCGAGGGCTGCGGTGTCACGCCACGCTTCGCACACACCCTCCACCGGGTTCTCAAAGGCCAGCCACAGGGTGTCGTAGTAGGGGTGAGAGGGAGCCACCTTGCTCTGCATGATGCGTGGCTTTGCGGGTGGCAGCGATTTCCTGCCGGGCATGGGCTTGCTGGCAGCTTTCTCCTTGTATCGCAGCCGCAGGGTGTCGTGCAAACCTGTGGCATCTTTCAGCTCTAAGACGATAGAGTCACAGCCTTTGGCGGCAATCCACACCTTCAGCGTGTCGCCTTTGCTGCCCGTTTGGTGATACAGATGCACAGCGGGGGCGGTGCTGTCTGCCGGAAGATGCCGCAGGCTGTAGCCGTGCGACAACGGTGTCTGGGTGACAATCTCAATTTTTCCCTTGCCGGTAAAGTCGCTCTTGGTTATCCGTTGCATCTCCTTCTTCTCCTGCGACATGAGCAGGGCGAGCTGGGTAATGTCCGGAATAGTCGTTGATGAGTCGATCTGTTGAGGGGTTTTGAGAGAGTCGGATAAACCTATCAATGAATCAACAGTGTCGTGCGTTGATCTGTCGATATGTTGAGATGTTTTGAGAGAGTCGGATAAACCCGACGTGTCAACAGTGTCGCGTGTGGTGGTGTCGCGTGGAGGGGGCATCTTCTCGGCCAGCACCATACTGTCGAGAAATGCCACAGCCTCGTCGCCGTTCAGCCGCAGGTTCTTGTCGCTGTCCTCCAACGCCAGGAGCAGATAGCGACCCTCGCGCAGGTGGTTCAAGGCAAAGTTACCCTCCTTGTCGCACCGCGTGACATACATCGGCTGCACCTTGGCAACGATGCTGTCGCCCACACTGTCCGACTGCTGGCTCTCGGACCAGGCTATCACCGTCACCGGCTCGGTGCGGGGCTTGCGGGAAAAAGCGTCCGCCACCGTGCCCCGCAGCGTCATGCTGTCGATGCTGCTGCCTGTGGAAAAGACATACTCATACGACGGCAGCGCGTTGCCCTCGTTAAAGTCAACGATGGCCTCTTTGAACTGGAACAGATAGGTGGTGTTCGCCCGCAGGGTGTCTCTCAGCTTCACCACAATGCCGCGCCCCTTGGTCTTGTATTCGGGCTTCTGCTTCATGGGCGGCGACACCAGGATGTTGTTGTCGGCATCCTTCACCTTCACATATTCGTCGAAATGGATGACAAACTCCTTGGCATCGAAAAGTAGTGTGCCGCTTTCCGGCTCGGTGCCCGTCACCACCGGCGGGGTCTCGTCCTTCGGACCGCCCGACGGATAGCCCTGCTTGGCGCAAGCCGCCGCCAGCAAGGCCGCCGCCACCGCAAGCAAGATAAACAATCTCCTTATAGTCAGCATAAAAAACGATTATCAGCAATAAAAATCAAAATACAAAGATAAGAAATAAAAAGAAACCAACAAAGCCGGTCGGCAAATAAAAAAACATAAAATCCCCTCGCACAGCCGGTCAGCCCGTCGCTCCCCTATTTTTTTTTCAATTAAAACACACAGAGCATCAGTCCTTTGCAAAATAAAATAAAAAAAATTTCATATCCTTTGTCACAAAATGGCTATTTTTGCATCTAACTATATAGGAAAAGGGAAAAAAGGCAAAAGACAAAACGACATGGGCACCATCCGTCGCGAAGAGATAGAGTTCAGTAGAATGCTCGACAGTGTCAAGGGCATTATACTAAAGGTATGCCATGCATTCTCCGGACGGGAGAGAACCGAGACCGAGGACCTCTACCAAGAGATTGTGGCCGACCTGTGGCAAGGGCAGCACACCTTCAGGGGGGAAAGCGACGTGAAAACCTGGGTCTATAAAGTGGCCGTCAACAGAGCCCTGATGCGCCGACGGCAGCAACACGACAGCGACATCGTCTTAGTGCCAATCGACGGCAAACTCGCCGACCGGCTGGCCGACGAGCCGGAGGACAAACAGATAAAGCTCCTCTACGAACTGATAGAACGCCTCACCGACGAAGAGAAAACCATCATCTTTCTCTACATCGACAGGCTCAAGACCAGCCAGATAGCTTTAGCCACAGGCAAGAGCGAAAGTGCCGTGAGACAGATTATAAGCCGAACAAAAATAAAACTTAGAATGCTATATGAAAAAGAAAAAGAAAATGACAGATGAGTGCAAAGACAATGAGAGGTTGAAAATTGAAACACATACCCCGGTCTTCGACCACCCCTCTCAAGAGGGGATGCCTGACGAAAGTGACAACTCTCAATTCTCAACTCTCAACTCTCAATTCTTGGACGACCCCGACCCCGCCGACGAGGAGGTGGATGCCTTCTTTGCCGAACTGCAGGCCGCGTGGGACGCCCATTCGCGCCGTATTGATGAGTTCGTCGCCCGCAACAGGGAGAATCTCGACCAGTACAACCATCAGATTGTTCAGGCCATACAGCGGCGCCACCGGGCAAGGCGCATCAAGACGGCCGCGCTCCTCCTGTCCGTTCCCGTCGCCATGTTTTTCATCTATGTCTATTGCTACCCGTTTCTGCGCACCTTCTACTCTTTGATTCTTGCCGCCGTTGCCGCCTATTCCTTCTTCGGGCACGAAAGAGAGGGGAATCCCTATTACCAATACCCCGTTCTCAGTTTACCGCTCGTAAGCGCGTGCCGCTCCCGTGTTGTGGGATGCGTAGCCCTCGCACTAATCGCCTCCACAGTCTGCTTCCCTGCCGCCGACGGCAACAACATATCTGCCCTCGACAGAAGTACCCGCACAACCGTGGTGGCAGACATCGGCGCCGTTTTAAATAATACACCCCCCATGTCATGAAAAACAAGCGTCCGTTATTCGTAGTGTTGCTGTGCCTGCTTCTTGCCGGCGGGGTAGTCCTTGCCCTGCTCCCGCGCTGCCCCATGCCGTGGCAGTGCAGCAAGCTATACTGGCAGTATCGGGGGCAGGAAGGTATCGAAGCCTCCTATGTGCGCGACTACCCCGTCGACGACACCACCTTCGTCGATGTCACCCTCCTCCACGCCACCACCGACTCCGCCTGGGTAAGCCTGTGCCACGAGTTTGTCCCCTACGAATTCGCCGACAGCAGCGATTACATCAACAAGCTCATTCACGATACCTACACACAAACAACAATACACTAATACCATGAAAAGAATTCTTATTCCGGCGACACTCCTCGCCATGCTTTCGCTGACCACCGTCAGCTGCCAGAAAGAAAACCTCACCGAGCCCCCGGCTTCCGCATAATCAATACACAGAGACCCCCAAAAATCAACACACCCGACAACCAAAAAAGGAGACACAATGCATGACAAAACAGCAAGCCCCGCACTCGCCAGAACGGTACGCCGGAGTGTAGGGGCATAAAAAAAGATGCCGCCGCAGGGGAGGGAAACCTTTCCACAACCCTCTCCCTGCCGCGCGGCACCCAAGGCATAAAGCAGTCGCTTCATACTGCAAAAAAATAACAGCAGACGACTGGCTTTATTGTGCGGCACAAGGAAAAAATCTGCACCCTGCCGCACAGCACCCATGCAGAGCAATTACAAGAAACAACAAAAATAACAATTAAAAACACATTCAGTCATGAAAAGCATACTTTTAAAAGCACTGATTGCCGCAGTGGCCGTGCTGGCCTGCCACACCGCCACCGCGCAGATCACCGACACCATATACAACAGGTACCCGCGCTACCACTACACCGAATGGTACGACACCACGCCCGAATTCTACGACACCTGTCGCGATTTCCCGCCCCGGATGCTGATGTCGGTGGAAAATCAGTATACAACGTGGACTACCGCCAAGGAGCATTTCAGCCACGATACAATCGCCGTGAAGGGCATCGCCGTCATGGTGAGTATGAACCGGGGTCCCAATGTGGACCCTTACCTCGTGGCACAAGGCACCACACGACTGCCGGAATACGCCATGCTTGGCCATTACAACCTCGACAGCAACACCATGACCATCATCAGCGACTCGCTGCGGTGGGACACCAACGACCCCAAAATCATGAGGGTGGAGCTGTGCTACCAGCAGGAATGCTGCATCCACGACTGCTACGTCTATGAGGCCTACTTCACCAAAGCCCCCGTGCTGGTCGACTCCTCGTTCTTCATCGTTGCCACCACCAACAGCAATGTGGAGGTGCGCCCCAACCCCGCACGGGTGCTTCGTCCCTATAAGCCCACTATCTATGTCGGGGTCACCGCGGAGTCTAGGCCGCCTGACTTCGGACCAGCCCATATGCGGGAACTCACATATGTCGAGGTGACACCGGGTAATTTCGTGTGGTCGCTCCACAGTGACCCAGACCTACCCTTCGGTGTTTACTTCGGGGGATTCTTCCCCATAGTCGACTACTACAACCTTGAGGCCCGACCGGAGGACTCCTGCGTCCACATGGGCACCGTCACCGGCTCAGGCAGATACACCGACAATGTCGCCCGCCGCATCACCGCCGTGCCTGCCCCCCGCTACCGTTTCCTCCAATGGAACGACGGCAACACCGAAAATCCCCGCACCGTCTACCTCACGCAGGACACCCTCTTCACCGCCGCCTTCACCATCGCACTGCCCTGCCGCGCCGACGCCCTGACAGAGGACTCCACCCGCGGCATCGCCACAGGCAGCGGCAACTACTCCCAGGGCGACACCGTCACCTTCACCGCAATCCCCAATACCGGCTACGCATTCCTCAACTGGAGCGACGGCAGCACCGACAACCCCTACCGCTTCATCATCACCCGCGACACCGCCGTCACCGCCATCTTCCGCAACCTCGCCTCCTACCGTGTCAATGCCACATCCAGCAACCACTCATGGGGCTTCGTCACCGGCGGCGGAACCTACTGGGAGATGGACACCGCCACCCTCTCGGCCACTCCCCGCGAAGGCTACAGTTTCCTCCACTGGAATGACGGCGACACCGTCAACCCGCGCACCATCATCGTCACGCAGGACACCGCCTTCACCGCCCACTTCGCCTCACCCCAGGGCATCGCCGCCCCCGACGCAAAGGCACCCATCTTCACCCTCACCCCCAACCCCGCCCGCAACAGCGTAACGGTAACCATCAACCCTCAACTCCCAATTCTCAACTCCCAACTCTCAATGACCCTCACCGACGCCACAGGCCGCGAACTCCTCAACACCAAAGTCTCAACGCTCAACTTCCAACTTCCACTTTCCCAATACCCCGCCGGCACCTACTTCCTCACCCTCCGCACCCCCGACGCCTCCTCCACCCAGCGCCTGGTAATCAAGTAAATTGAAAAGTGAAAGGTGAAAATTGAAAGGTGAAAAGTAGGCGGGATTATTCAAGGAATCCTCTACCCCCTGAAATGGGCATTTATGATACTCATTATTGAATATTAAACCCAAATTGCCGTGAATGCGCCACGAATTAATGGTCATTCACGGCAATTCGTGTTTTAACCGTTAGTGTTTCATACCTAATTGCCACTTGACACAATCAAGCAATCACTCAAGGGTCGTCATTTATTCGCTCGTTATTCGATCGTTTTCCACTCTTTTTCCGTTTCAGAAAGGGAAAAATGAGGGAAACACATTGGAAATCGACAGGATTTTGATGCGCCAAGGACTAACACAATAACACGTTAACACATTCACACATTCATTCAAAAACACAAATAATCATTAATTGACCATAAACCCAAATCGGTCATTAGGCCGACATTTATATCCTTTCTCGCTTTTTCAGGTCTCTTTATGCCATATCAGCATTTCTTCCGGCATCTTGTCCACATCCCTGTCTCGCCGTAGCCCGCTACGCCTTAACTTCGTTGGCGTTGCTATGGCTCGGCAGAGCAAGCAAGCTTCCTCTGCTCTCGCTTTACGCAACGTTCGCCAGCGATATGGCCAATCTGCTCGAAACAAATACTAATCTGGCATAAATCCCAATGACCGATTTGGGATAAATTAATGAATAATTAACGGAAATTTTGCGTTAATGTGTCAAGGTGTGTTCTATTAAAGGTAGTTCTATTAATTGCAAGTAATTACAAGTAATTAATAGAACTACCTCAGATACTAATCCGGCATAGTCCCTAATGACCGATTTGAGTTGAGAGTTGGCTGGCGCACCGCATGTCAACTATTCTTCACCATTCACAATTAACCCTTCACCATTTTGGGTTAATTTTTAATTTTTAAATTTTTATTTTTATATATGTCGCAGATTATTCTTATTTTTGTAGATTAATTTGAGCCTATTATGCAGTTTAAAGATATTGAGGGTCAGCAGGTTCTTGCCAACAGGCTGACAGAAATAATCGATGCGGGACGCATCAGCCACGCCCAGTTATTCCTCGGCCCGACGGCCAGCGGCAGTCTGGCGCTGGCTGTTGCCTACGCCCAATATCTCTGCTGCGAGCATCGGCAGCATTACCCGGAGGGGTCGCCTTTGCGGGCCGACAGCTGCGGCGAATGCCCCAGCTGCCGCAAGTTTTCCCAGCTGATGCACAGCGACCTGCATCTGGTGTTCCCCACCACGACCACTGCCACGGTGACGAGCAAGCCCTGCGCGGAGGATTTCTACGAGGAGTTCCGCGCCTTTGTGGCCGACACCAATGGCGTGGGCACGGAGGACGAGTGGTTTTCGCGCCTGGGGGTGGAGAACAAGCAGGGCATGATTCGCGAGCGCGATGCCGACAATATCATCCGGGCGCTGGGCATGAAGTCGTATGAGGGTGGCTACAAGGTTGTGGTGGTGTGGATGGCGGAGCGCATGAACCTTGTGACGGCGAACACCCTGCTGAAGACCCTCGAGGAGCCGGCGGAGAAGACGCTGCTGCTGCTGGTGGCCGAGAGCCGCGACCGGCTGCTGCCCACCATCATGTCGAGGGTGCAGCAGGTGGTGGTGCCCAACCGGGGGACTGGCCTGTCGGAGGAGCGGAGGGAGGCTTTTGCCGCGCTCTTTGTGTCGTGGATGAGGCTGCTTTTCAAGCTGAACATGCAGCCCCTTTCGGCCTGGGTGGACCAGGCGGCGGGCATGGGTCGCGAAACCCAGAAGCTTTTCCTGCAGTATGTGCTTGAGGCATTGCGCGCCTGTTTCCTGCAGACGGCTGCGGGCTACAGCCTGGAAAGCGAGTTGCAGTTTGGCGACGCCAAGTTCGACACGGCGTTCCCCGCCAGAATCAAGCCCGCCAACATCGAGCAGATGAACGAGGCGGTGAACGAGGCCCTGTATGCCATAGAGCGCAACGCCAACGCCAAGATCACTTTTATGCAGCTCTCGTTCAAGATGAGCCGCTGTTTGAAAAAGTAAGAACCAAGAGTCAAGAATTAAGAAGTATCATTAGAATACCATGGAAGAAAAGAAATACCCGGTGTCCGGGCAGACTATTGAAGACAAAGAGCAGAGAGTTAACCCGCAGGCGGCAGCTCCCGCTGAGCAACCGGCCGGCAACGCCGATGTGGACGACGATGCCGCCACGGCCGAGGAGATGGAGGCCTTTATCCGTGACCGCCGCGAGAAGGAGAAACGCTCCAAGATAAAAGATGACGATGCCGACGAAGTGGATATCTTCGGCGAGTATATGGCGCCGGAGAATTCGATAGACCCCTATCTGGAGCCCGACCCCACGCTGCCGTGGGTGAAATACGAGGAGAGCGTTTTCCTCTCGCGCGGGTGCAGACGGTGCCCCGAGTCGTATGTGCCGGTGAAGGAGTCGGAGACGCGCAGCTGCAGCAAGGTGACTTCGTGCAACTGGATGCGCGGCATCCGCCAGCCCGGCATCAAGCCTTTCGACTGCGTGGAGGTGCGCTTTAAGAACAACCGCAAGGACTTCTACCGCCTGCCCGACGGGCTGGAGGTGACCGAGGGCGACGTGGTGGCCGTGGAGGGTTCGCCGGGACACGACATCGGCATTGTGAGCCTGACGGGCGAGGTGTGCCGCATCCAGATGAAGAAACGCCGTGTGAACCCGGAGGACGAGAATGTCCGCAAATTGTTCCGCCGTGCCAAGAGCACCGACCTGGAACGCTGGGTGGCCAGCCTGAAGAACGAGAACGAGGCCTTGCTCAAGACCCGCCGCATTGCCCAGGACCTGAACCTGGAGATGAAGGTGAACGATGTGGAGTACCAGGGCGACAACGCCAAGGCCATCTTTTACTATACCGCCGACGACCGGGTGGACTTCCGCACGTTGATTAAGGTGCTGGCCGAGGAGTTCCACGTGCGCATCGAGATGAAGCAGATAGGCGTGCGCCAGGAGGCCGGCAAGGTGGGCGGCCTGGGCACCTGCGGCCGCGAGCTGTGCTGCAGCACCTGGCTGACCAATTTCAAGTCGGTGACCACCAGCGCCGCCAAGACACAGCAGATTCTGCCCAACCCGCAGAAGCTGGCCGGGCAGTGCGGCAAGCTGAAGTGCTGCCTCAACTTTGAGTGCGAGGTGTATGCCGACGCTTTGAAGAAGTTCCCGCCCGCCAATATCTCCATCCGCTTTAAGAAGGGGCTGGCCATGTATAAGAAGACCGATGTGTTCCGCGGCATCATGTGGTATGCCTATGAGAACGAGAGTGACCTCTACGCCATCCCGGCCGAGAGCGTGAAGCAGCTGATAGAGATGAACCGCCATCAGGAGTATCCCGAGCGGCTGGAAGACTATCAGGTGGAACTGATGTCGACGGCGGCACTGGCACAGGAGACCGACAACGCCGAGTTCGAGCGTGAACTGCGCCGCATGTCGGACGACATGGCCGAGGCCGACACCCCGACGGGCAAGGAACAGCGCAGCGACGACCGCCACAACCGTGCCGGCGACAAGCGGCAGAACAACCGCCAGCGCAACGGGGAGCGCAGCGGCAAGCCCCGCCACAACCAGAACGACCCCGCCCGCAGCGACACCTCGCCGCGTCCGCGCAGCAGCCAGGCCGGCAACCGCCACCCTGCCCGCCGCAATCTCGGCAAGGACCGCCGCGACTGATGCAACCTATCCGTATCTATCAACCCTATCCATTCTATCGCCAATGAAAAGACAATACAGAACATTCGCCCTGCTGCCCCTGCTGTTCCTGCTCCTGCAGGGATGCGACAAGCAGGTATATTTCACCGATGAGCGCGACGTGGACGAGACCGGCTGGAACATGGCCGATGCAGCGGTGTTTGATGTTGATGTGGACGATACCCTCCAGGTGTTCGACTTCTTCATCGATGTGCGCAACAGCGTCCATTTCCAGAAGGCCAATGTCTTTTTCTTCATCAACACCACCTTCCCCGACGGCAGCGTGGCCTACGACACCCTGGAGTGTCCGCTGGCCGATGTCGAGGGGCACTGGTATGGCCGCCGCACAGGCCGCTATGTGGACAGCCGCTTTGTCTTCCGCCGCCATGTGATATTCCCGCGCACGGGTCTGTACCGCTTCGAGATTCTCCATGGCATGCGCGACACCAATGTGGCGGGGCTGAAAAGCGTGGGGCTGCGCATAGAACGTTTCGGGACAAATTAAGAAGCTGTTTAAAATTTAATTCAATGATTTTCTTAAAGAACCTGAACGGCATATTTTCCACCTTTCCTCAGTCACAATGGCCCCCCATTGCTCCATCGGAAAGGCGAAAAATCTGCTCGTCCATGTCCATAATAAAATTTATCAATCAAATTTAAACAGCTTCTAAAAACAGAAAAACTATGGCAAAGAAAAAAAACAAGAACAACAGCGACACCATCCGCACTGCCTGGAAGATATTCGCAGGAGTGTGGGCCTTTATATTCCTGTTCTTTATCCTGCTGTCGTTGGGATGGCTGGGATTCATGCCCTCCTTCGAGGAGCTGGAGAACCCCCAGAGCAACCAGGCCACCGAGGTTATCTCCGCCGACGGCGAGATATTGGGCTTTATCGGCATAGAGAACCGCTCCAATGTCACCTACGACGAGCTGTCGCCCAATCTGGTCAATGCCCTTATCGCCACCGAGGATGTGCGTTTCTACAAGCACTCCGGCATCGACCCGCGCAGCCTGTTCCGTGTCTTCTTCAAGACCCTTATCGGACGCCACAGCAGCAGCGGCGGCGGCAGTACCATCACGCAGCAGCTGGCCAAGAACCTCTTCCCCCGCGAACATAAGGGCGCTATAGGCACGGTGTTTTCGAAGTTCAAGGAGTGGGTGGTGGCCGTGAAGCTGGAACACAACTACTCCAAGCAGGAGATTATTGCCATGTACTTCAACACCGTTGACTTCGGCAGCAACTCCTTCGGCATCAAGACCGCCGCCAAGACTTTCTTTGACAAGACGCCCACCGACCTCACAGTCAACGAGGCGGCTATGCTGGTGGGCCTGCTGAAGGCTCCCACAGCCTACAGCCCCGTGCTGCATCCCGAGGCCGCCCTCAACCGCCGCAACACCGTGCTGTCGCAGATGCACCGCTACAACTACCTCAGCGACGAGGACTATGAGAAATACAAGGAGGAGAAAATCGACGTGTCGCATTACAGTCCCCAGAGCCACAACGACGGCCTGGCCACCTATCTGCGCGAGTACATACGCACCTTTATGAAAGACTGGTGCAAGCACCACCGCAACAGCGACGGCGAGCACTACGACGTGCACAAGGACGGTCTGCGTATCTACACCACCATCGACTCGCGCATGCAGCGCTATGCCGAGGCCGCCGTGCGCGAGCACATGAGCAAGGAGGTGCAGCCCCAGTTCAACCGCGAGCTGAAAGCCCGCGGCGGCAACCCCTTCTGCGACATCAGCCCCGAGCAGCAGGAGAAGATACTGGTGCAGGCCATGAAGGGCAGCGACCGCTACTACCAGCTGCACAAGGTGCAGGGCAAGAGCGAGAAGGAGTGCCGCAAGATTTTTAAGGAGAAAGTCAAGATGCGCGTCTTCTCGTGGAAAGGCAATATCGACACCACCATGTCGCCCTGGGACTCGCTGCTCTACTACAAGAAGTTCCTCAACGTGGGCATGATGTCCGTAGAACCCGGCACGGGCTATGTCAAGGCCTACGTGGGCGGCATCAACTACCGCTACTTCAAATACGACAACGTCATGAGCCACCGCCAGGTGGGTTCGACGTTCAAACCCTTTGTCTATACCATGGCGCTGCAGGACCTGGGCATGTACCCCTGCACCGAGGTGCCCAACTCGGAGGTCTGCTTCGAGGTGTGGGGCCAGCCGGACTGGTGCCCCAAGAACTCCTCGCACGAGCGCGAGAACCAGATGGTCACCCTCAAATGGGCCTTGGCGCACTCCATCAACTGGGTGTCGGCCTACCTGATGAAACAGGGCTCCCCCGAGCAGGTGATAGCCATTGCCCGCAAGATGGGTGTGGCCAGCGAGATTGACGCCGTCCCCGCCATCTGTGTGGGTACTCCCGAGATTACCGTCTATGAGATGGCAGGCGCCATGGCCACCTTCGCCAACAAAGGCGAATATGTCGAGCCTATCTTCATCACCCGCATCGAAGACAAGAAAGGCACCGTGCTCGACCGCTTCACCCCCGACCGCCACGAGGCCATCAGCGAGCGCACGGCCTACATGATGATAGAACTCATGAAGGGAGTGGTGCAGAGCGGTACAGGTGTCCGTCTCAACTATAAGTATCATCTCAATGAGTTCACCAACTTTATTGCGGGCAAGACGGGTACTACCCAGAACAACTCTGACTGCTGGTTTGTGGGCATCACACCCAAGCTGGCCACCGCCATCTGGACCGGCGGCGAGGTGCGCAGCATCCACTTCCGCAACATGACCTTCGGACAAGGTGCCGCACAAGCTCTGCCCATCTTTGGCTACTATATGCGCAGCATCTATACCGACAAGTCGCTCAAGTTCCCGCGCGGCGACTTCGACCGTCCCAATGTGCCCCTTGATGTAGAGCTCGACTGCTCGCGCTTCCGTCAGGAAGTGGCCGAGGAAGACCCCTACGACTTCTAAGGAGTACGAGCACCTTGCTCGTAACATTTAAGGAGAACGAGCACCTTGCTCGTAACATCTAAGGAGTACGAGCATCTTGCTCGTAACATTTAGGGAACACGAGCACCATGCTCGTAACATTTAAGGAACACGAGCACCTTGCTCGTAACTTTAGGGAACACGAGCACCTTGCTCGTAACATTTAAAGAGAACGAGCATCTTGCTCGTAAAATCTGTAACAATAACATAATGACAAAGGTGAATCTCTTCGGCATGACCCTTGCAGAACTCGAAGGCCTCTGCGCCTCCGAGGGCATGCCCCGCTTTGCCGCCAAGCAGATGGCCGACTGGCTCTATGCCAAGCATGTCGACAGCATCGACGGGATGACCAACCTCTCGCTGAAAGCCCGCGCGCGGCTGAACGAGACAGCCTGCATAGGCCGTCAGGCTCCCATCAACTGCCAGGTGTCGCGCGATGGTACAAAGAAGTACCTCTTTGAAATTGAAAATTCAAAATTGAAAATTGAAAATAATGCTGACGCCGGCAATAACTCTCAATTCTCAATTCTCAATTCTCAATTAACCAAGTACGTTGAGGCAGTATATATCCCCGACGGCGACCGTGCCACCCTCTGCATCTCCTGCCAGGCAGGCTGCCGGATGGGGTGCCGTTTCTGTGTCACCGGCCAGCAGGGGTTTCATGGCAGTCTCTCCGCCGCCGACATCCTCAACCAGATTTTCTCCATCCCCGAGTTCGACCGGCTCACCAATATCGTCTATATGGGCATGGGTGAGCCGATGGATAATCTTGATGCTGTGCTGCGCAGTACTGAGGTGCTCACCGCCCCCTGGGGGTTGGGCTGGAGCCCCAAGCGCATCACCGTCTCCACCGTGGGCATCATCCCGGGATTGGAGCGATTCCTCAACGAAAGCCAGTGCCATGTGGCTGTGAGTTTGCACAACCCCTTTGCCGCCGAGCGGCAGGACGTCATGCCCATGCAGCGGGCCTATCCCATAGCCGATGTCATAGCGCTGCTGCGCCGATACGACTGGAGCGGCCAGCGGCGCATATCGTTTGAGTATATCATGTTCCGCGGCCTCAACGACGACACCCGTCATGCTGCCGAGCTGGTGCGCCTGCTCAAGGGGCTCTACTGCCGGGTCAACCTCATCCGCTTCCATGCCTCGCCCCAAACGCCCTACAAAACCTCCTCGCCCCAGACCATCGACACCTTCCGCGACTATCTCAATGCCCACGGCGTCACCTGCACCCTCCGCGCCTCGCGCGGCGAAGACATCATGGCCGCCTGCGGCCTCCTCGCCGGACAGAAGAAAAACGGGTGAAAGTGCTGATTCCCCACCTCACCCTACTCCTCTCGTTTCCTCCCATCCTCCTTACAGCCAACGCTATAGCGCGAAGGGCGAAAAAATATTTTTCAACACGCGTTACTTTTTTGCCTTTTTTACGTCTAATATAGAAAAAGTTTTCGAACTTGGCTTCGGACAGACATATCAAAGAAAAGGAATTCGAGGAGATGCTCCGCAACATGGACAGCATCATCTACCGGATATGCTTTGCCTTCACCAACCGGCAGCCCGACAATGTTGACGACCTCTACCAGGAGATAACGTGTAAGCTCTGGAAAGGCTGGCTCGGCTATCGGGGAGAGTGCGACCTCAGGACGTGGGTTTACCGCATAGCCTACAACACCGCCGTGGACGACTACCGCGCACGGCACGCCACCGACAGCCAACGCTTTGTGCCGTTCGATGACGACCTGAGCGACAACCTGACCGATGAAGTCCACGAGGAACAAGTGGATACCCTCTACCGGCTCATCGACCGGCTCTCCGACAAAGACAAAGAGATTGTCTTCCTCTACCTCGACCAAGTGCCGGAAAAAGAGATTGCCCGCGTCATTGGCAAAAGTGTGCCCGCAGTGAAACAGTCCATCTATCGTATAAAAAACAAATTAAAGAAACAATATGAAAAAGAGAGAAACAAAAGGTGACGACGCTTTCTTCGCCGAGTTACAAAGCATCTGGGACAGTCACTCCCGGCGGGTGGAGAAGATAGTGCGCGAGTCTGAAAGCCGCCGGCCGCTCAACTATCGCTATGCCGAGAGCTGCCAGCAGCCCTCACCGCCCGTTCCTCCCCTCGTTGCAGCACGCCGCATGGTGGGAGTGCGGCTTGCCGCTGTCATTGCCCTTCTTCTGGTCGTGGCAGGCTTCCTTCTACTCTTCAGGGGCAGCCCTGCCCCCCACGACACCCTGCAGGCCGGCCTCCCCGAGCCATCCCTCCCCGTCGCTACGCCTCCGGCGGCAGCTCCCGTAGCCGTGCCCCATGCCGTCCCCCGCCACGTCACCGTGGCAAAAGCCGGGACAGATGCCCGCACCCCCCTGCCCCCCACCGGCGACACCCCGCTGTCCCAACCCGCCGCACCCGCCGACTCCCTGTGCCAGCCCTGCACTACCATCTCCTTCGACAACGTTCAATACACCGCACTCTACTGCAACAACGAAACCTGCGACACCCAACACTACCTCTACCAAGCATTCGTCGCCCTCAACCTGGCATAACCCCAACCAGCAACCAAACCCGATAATTCCGAACCCTAAAAACCCCATCATCATGAACAAAGCCGTACTCCTCACCCTGCTCTCATCCTCGACGTCACCGTCATCTTGGCCAAAGACTCCGCCACCTTTGTTTGGCTGATGAAAGAATTCTTTTTTACCCAAACATATACTAAAGCCGTATCTGACAATGCACTTGATAATAAAAACCTTGCATCATTCACGTTAATATCAAAAAAACACCCCTTTAACAAAGTATTCTACGACAAAGTGGATGAATGCGATTTTGTATTGGCATCAACATACTACAAACGAATTAACATATATCACACCCGGAATAAACAACAAATAAAACCATTGATAAAGCTCGCAACTAAAACAATAACCCCAAAACTCAATAACAAATGAAGAAAGTACTAATCACGGTCGCATTATTTGCCCTCCTCGGCACCGTCACCGTCAGCTGCCAGAAAGAAAACCTCGCCGAGCCCCCGGCTTCCGCATAATCAATACACAGAGACCCCCAAAAAACAACACACCCGACAACCCAAAATGGAAACACAATGCATGACAAAACAGCAAGCCCCGCACTCG
>CADAQX010000025.1 GCA_902790215.1 uncultured Bacteroidota bacterium
GTCATCATCATAATAATAGCAACAATTCTTTTCATTTCATTAAGTGTTATTTAATTGTCATCCCGGACTACGGGTTTCTTAAACATTAAGACGGAACTATCAGACTTGCTACATACTGTAATCTTCAATCCTTTTCAAGAACCACTTGCTGTCAACCAGACCGAAACGGTACTCTACCAAAACCCCGTTATCTTTCCCTTGCACTATCATAACCGTCGCACCATCCGTGACACTCGGCCCAACCTTCACTATATAATCAGAAAAAGACACACACTCTCCCCAATCTTTTTCGTCAACGACAACCACCCTGACGGTGTCCTCTTCGTGCAGCAATGCCTCCACAGAGAACAGCACCCTTGACCGCTGAAACTCGCAATCGCTCACAAACCGCACCACAAACTCCTTGAAATCCTCAGCCTTCTCCTGCCCGCGTGCAACGCCCGCCGGCAACACCATCACCGCAAAAAGCAGCAAAACCTTGATAATCTTTTCCAAATCATTCATATTGATAAATAATCTACATATAACTATTAACGGTTGTAATAGGCTTGGCTGGACTATGAGCGAAGCTTGTCCTTACCAAGCCCAATTGACTGAGCTGGCCGGAGGTGTTGGCGGTGCGCTCCAGTTCGTCGAGGGTGCCGACATTGCGGTGTTTGAGGGGGCGCTGGGCGGTGCCGAAGTTCCACTGCAGGCCGAAACTGACTTTCTGATACAGGAAGGTCTGTTCAGTTGTCGAGACAATTCCGTCGGCATACAGCACATCGAAGTTGCTGTTCATGGTGCGCAGCAAGTCTCTGACTTGCAGGGAGAGAATCAGGCGACCCTCCAGGGCGGTCTTTTTCACGCCCAGGTTGACCAACTCGTTGGAGCCGGTTTTGAGGTATCCCACCACGATAGGGCTGGAGTAGTATCCATCCAGCTGCACCTTCCAGTCTTTGGGCAGGTTGAAGGTGAGACAGGCATAGGCCTGGCCGAGGAAAGAATGCTTGTCGTAAACTGTTGGCGCGCCCTCCTGCCCAATGACGCGGCTGGTGGAGTTAAGCTCCAGACTACGGTAGTCGTAGGCGTTAGCGTTGAGGGTAAAGGAGATGTATTTGCCTATAGGCATCTCCGTCAGTGCCACACCGCCGCCAAGGAGCGTGGTGGAGCCGAAATTGTCGTGGTGCATCACCTGGTCGCCTGTGACGGGGTCGAGGATGGGGATGACGGTAAGCTGGTCTTTGGTGCGGATGAAGTTACCCATCAAGGTGAAATAGCGGCCGAAGCCAGCAGTGAGCGACACATTGTCGCTGTAGCTGGGTTTGAGGTCGGGGTTGCCCATGTTCGAGGTATAGGCATCGACATAGTTTTTGAAGGGGTTGAGCTGATAGTAGTTGGGGCGTGTAATGCGGCGGGTGTAGCTGAGGCCAAAACGTTTCATCATGTCGGGGGTGTTGTAGCCCGCATAGAGTGTGGGGAAAAGGTCGAAATAGTCCTGTGCGACGGTGTGGGTGGAGTTATAGGCGTAGGTGTATTCGCCGCGCAGACCTGCCTTGACGGTCCAGCACTGGTTGAACTGGCGGGCAAGGGTGGCATAGAGGGCACCGACGTGTTCGGAATAGTCGAAGGGGTTGTCAACAGAGCTGCCGTAAATTGTGTCATTGCCCCGATACTGACGACCTACAATCTGGTTGAGCATATTGTCGGTATGCGACAGTGCCCACTTGGCACCCGCCTCCATCATAAAGCCGCCCAGCACCATGCTCTGGTAGTCGAGTTTGGCACTGTAGATGTCGATGATGTTGTCGTTGTGGAGGGTGAGATACTGAGCCGAGTCGAAGGTCTGGCCAACCCACACCATCGGCGAGAGGATGGGCAGATAATAGTTGTTCTGAATATTGTCGGCGGAGGTGACGTTGTGGAAATAGTCGAGGTTGGCGGTCAGTTCAGCCGCACGCGCCGCGTCGAAGACATGCGTGAAATTGAGGTTGGCTATATACTGGTTGGCGGTGTATTCGGTGATAGGCTGCGAGAGGATTTGCTGCGTGGGCTGTCCATTGACCAGTTGGTAGGCGAAACTGGAGTCATCCCACTGACGCACGTAGCCAAATGGCATGGTGAAGATGACACCGAGGGTGTTGCTGCTGTCGATGAACCAGTCGTTGCCGAGTTTCAAGCTAAAATTGCGGGAATTGATATTGCACAGCGATCCGCTGTACTGCTTGAGCTGAACGCCGTTGAGAGCAGCATCGGTGGTGATTGTGAGGTCAACACCCTGTTTGGACTCCTGTTCAGAGAGTTGGAGGAATGTATTGGTCTTCTCTGTACGAAGACTGATATTGGCACTCAAGTTATGGTCGAGGAAGAACTGTGTACGCTCACCCCTGCCCTCCATGTTGCGGCTGAAAGCCATGCCGCCCAAGTTGGCGGAGACCGAACCGTTAAGCCCCTGCGCAAAGTGGTGCTTGGTGCGGATATTGATGATGCCGCCCTGTCCCTCGGCGTCGTATTTTGCCGACGGGTTGGCAATGATTTCAATGCGGTCGATGTTGGTGCCGTCGGTGCCGCGCAGGAGGGTTTCGAGGCTCTTGCCGTCGAGGTATGAAGGCCGACTGTCAATCCACACGGCGACGGGCTGCCCATTGAGCAGCACATTGCCGTCCTTGTCGATACTGACTCCGGGAGCCTTGCGCAGGAGGTCGAAACCATTGCTGCCCTGTGCAAAGGCGGTCTTGGAAACATTCATCACCAATTTGTCCATCTGCTGTTCCACAATCGGCGCCCGGTCCACCACCTGCACGGCCTGCAGCATCGTGGCATCGGGAGCAAGGGCAATGGCGGGCAGGTCTATTTTGGCCTTGTCAGCGTTGAGCGACTGGTAATACGTTTGATAGCCGATAAATGAAACCGACAATAAATATTGTCCCCGCACAGGGATATCGACTCGGTATTCACCGTTGTCGATTGTCACAGAGCCCGCCACGACCGTGCTGTCGGCGCTCATAACCGCCACCGTGGCGAAAGGCAACGGCTCGTTATTTGACTTGTCAACAACTGTGCCACGGAGTACGGTCTGAGCCGAAAGTGCCATGGAGATGCTCACAAACAGGAGTATGAATACGTACTTTTTCATGGGTTTCATATTTATTCTTGTTACTTTCTATTCTTCAACCGTCTCCAACAGAAAACTGACGGGACGGAAGCCGTCATTGCAGCTTATCATGGCGCTGTGGGGATTCTTCATCCAGCCGTCATAGAAGTTGCCTCCGCCATGCGCCAGCTCTTCCACAAACTCGCGCATGGTTTTCCATGCCTCCTCGCAGAGGCCTTCGGGTTTCATTCCCCCATGGCTGACCCACGTCTGGCCTTCCAGCACATCGCATGTGTGCTCTATGGGGTTCTCATAGAGTGCCTGCAAGTCCCTGTAGTCAGCCCTTCTGATAGCCGTAATCTTCACTTTTTTCATAATGCAAAGATACGACTTTTTCTTTATTCAAAAAAAAAGTGTACCTTTGCAACTTTATTTAATACCTTTTCATGACATGAAACGTATTTTGTTTTTAATACTTGTTTTATCATCTTTCACCGCTGCAAGCCAAACATTTACCGCTTACCGCAACACGGTTGAAAACGGTTACAACTTCTGGGTCTCGACACCCAAAGACTACGACTCGCTGCAGTCGGACAAACCCATTATCCTCTTCCTGCACGGCGCAAGTCTATGCGGACACAACCTCGAAAGGGTGCGGCGCTATGGACCCCTCGACGCCTTGAAAATGGGACGCCAGATCGACGCCGTCATCATCGCCCCGCAAAACCCCGGCGGAGCATGGAATCCTCAGAGAATAAACAACGTGGTGAACTGGGTCTTCGACCACTACGCGGGCGACACCAACCGTTTCTACGTCATCGGCATGAGCCTCGGAGGCTACGGCACCATCGACTATTCCGCCGCCTATCCCAACCGCATCGCTGCGGCAATGGCGCTCTGCGGCGGCGGCAACCCCAAGTCGTACTGCGGACTTAATGACCTTCCCCTATGGATACTGCACGGCACTGCCGACCGCGCCGTGCCTGTGTCGCAGTCCGAAAAGGTCATCAACGCCATGTCCAAGTGCGGCGACAGCCCCCGCCTGCGTTTCACCAAGCTCCCCGGCGTAAGCCACGGTGGCCTGGCACGGGCATTCTACATCACCGAGACCTACGACTGGCTGTTTCGCCACCGCCTCGACGACCCCGACCGTTCGGTAAACAAAGACTACGACATCACTGTCGATAGGCTGCACAAGGCTTACAAGGACATCGACCGCAAGGCCAACCACCTGATTGTCCGCAACAGCCATTCGTCAAAAGAAAGCAACAACTCCGTTGCTGAGGCCGACAGCGAAAGTCCCTCCACCGGCACCGAATACCACACCATCCGCAGCGGCGACACCCTTGGCAAGCTGGCCAAGCGCTACCACACCTCCATCAGTTCCCTCTGCAAACTGAACAACATCAACCGCAACACCACCCTCCGCATAGGCAAACGCCTCCGGATAAGGTAAATTGAGAGTTGAAAGTTGAAAATTGAAATATTGCTTGAATGCTTGAATGTGTAAGTGCTTGAGTGCTGACGCGGTCAAATCACTCAAACAATCAAGCAATCAGACAATCAAGCAATCATATTTCAACTTTCAATTCTATAGTACTCTGCATAGGCGTATTCCAGGCCGGTTTCGGGGTCGGTCATGCGGTCGGTCTGACTCACTTGGCGGAACGCCGAGCGGTCGATGACGGGGAAAAATACATCCGCCTCGAAATCCTTATAGACCCAGGTCACATACAGCCTGTTCACCAACGGGAGGAAGTCGCGGTAGATAGTGCCGCCGCCCATGATAAAGGTTTCCTCCTCCCCTTCCACCATGCGCAGCACCTCCGTCATGCTGTGTGCTACCTCCAGCGTGCCCGTTGCCGTCTCCGGCACTTCATAGCGGAACCCCTCGTCGTGCGTCAGCACGATGTTGCGACGCTTGGGCAGGGGCTTCTTGGGCAAGGAGTCGAACGTGCGCCGTCCCATAATGACGGTGTGGCCGCTTGTGAGGGACTTAAACCGTTTCAGGTCGTCGCTGAGATGCCACAGCAAATCGTTGTCGCGGCCGATAGCCATATTCTGCGCCACCGCCACAATGATGGAAAGGTTGTATTTGGGTCTAATATCAATCATAATTAATTCGTTAAGTAAATTGAAAAGTGAAAAGTGAAAAAGGCTGGCGCACCACTTGTCAACATTTTTTCAATTTTCAATTTTCAATTTTCAATTTCTAAAAATTCTCATTGAGCGTTCAAAGATGCCGTTCATGTAGGCGATGGCCAGGCCGTAGTTGCTGACAGGCACCCCAGCCTCGATGGCCGGAGCCAGACGCGAAGCCAGCTGTTTGGCCGTCACCACGCAGCCGCCGCACTGAATCACCAGCGCATAGCTGCCCAGGTCGTGCGGCAGAGCCGAAAGCCCCGCCACTGCCTCGCAGTGCAGCTGCTTGCCCGTATATTTGGCCAACAATTTAGGCAACTTCACCCTTCCGATATCCTCGCAGGTGACGTTGTGCGTGCAGCTCTCCAGCATCAGCACCCGGTCGCCGTCCTGCAGGCGGTCAATCGCGGGCGTGCCCTTCACATACTCAGCAAACAACCCCTTGGCACGTGCCAGCACCACACTGAACGACGTGAGAAAGACCTCGTCCGTCACAATCTTCGCCACCATACCATACACCTGGCTGTCCGTCACCACCACCCGGGGCTTTTCCTTCAGACCTGCCAGCGTGCCCTCCAGCTCCGTCTCGCGGCACACCACAGCGCGGGCGTGGTTGTCCAACACATCGCGCAGCACCTGCACCTGTGGCAGAATCATGCGTCCCTCGGGAGCCGACGAGTCGATGGGCGTAACCATCACCACCGTGTCGCCCTCGCCGATTACATCGCCCAGCAGCGAGCGGTGCACGTAAGCCGTCTCGGGCAGCGCCTCGCGGATGCGGGCAGTGAGGGGTTCGCGCAGCGCGACGTCCTTCACCGTCAGCACGAAAATCTTCGTGTCATAGTCGGCCTCAATACGCTCAAGCAAATCGGGGTCGGGCTTCAGGCGGTCGGCCTGCGAATAGATAAGCACGTATGGGATACCGCGCTTGCGGCACGTGTCCACCAGCATCACCTCCTCCGCCTCAAAGCGATTGTCCGTAAAAAGAATCAATGCAAGGTCGGCCTGAGCCAGCATTTCAAGGCTCTTGTCGATGCGCATGCGACCCACAGTGCCCTCGTCGTCGATGCCCGCGGTGTCAATCCACACCACAGGCCCCACGCCGCCAATCTCCATCGTCTTCTTCACCGGGTCGGTGGTAGTGCCCGCCATGTCCGACACAATGGCAATCTGCTGACCCGTGAGGAAATTCACCAAGGAGCTCTTGCCGTAGTTGCGCCGGCCGAAAATACCTATATGGGGTTTCAATTCGTTTCCTTTCATGCCCCAATAACGCAACACAGCCCAGAATATTGTCTGAAAAGTTGAGAGTTGAAAGTTGAAAGTTGAAAATTATCCGGGTGCGGCAGCTAACTCTCAACTCTCAACTTTCAACTTTCAACTAAAAAATTTCCGTCCAGGTGTAATAAACTGCACCCTCTGCACGTATATTGTGCAAAAAGAACAACGGGAAAAGAAACGGCCGATGAATCCGAAAGAGTACAACACCATAGTCGACAAATACAGCGACGACCTATATCGCTTCGCCCTGCGCTACACAGGCGATAAGGACGACAGCAACGACGCCGTGCAGGACTGCTTCGTCAAGCTATGGGAACACCACGAACAGGTTCATGCCGACAAAGTCAAAGGCTACCTGATGCGGGTACTCTACCGCCTGCTGGTTGACCGCTACCGGCGACGAAAGCGCCTGGTTGGCGAGAGGCTGATTCCCGAAGAAGCCTGCAACCCGCACAACGACTACGAGCTGCACGACAGCATAGAGAAGATGCTGGCCACACTGACCGGAGAGCAACGGATGCTGTTGCTGCTGCGCGACCTCGAAGGCTATTCCTACAAAGAAATGGCCGTCATGACCGGACTGAACGAGCAACAAGTAATGACCTACCTCTACCGAGCAAGGGTGAAAGCAAGGAAATACCTGACAGAAAACAGATAACAACACTATAACACCGAAAAGCAATATGATTACCAAGGATAATTACGAAGCCATGCTGCTGCAATACCACGAGGGGTTGCTGGACGCCCGGCAACGGGCGGAGGTGGAGGCGTTTCTGCAACAGCATCCCGACATCGAACAGGAATACCGCCTATATTACAGCAATGAGCCGATTGTTACGCCGCCCGATGCCCGCTACATGCACAAAAGGTCTATAAAACAGCGGCCCGTCCGCGCTATCGCCTGGCAGCATTGGGCAGCGGCAGCCTGTATTGCAGTGCTTTTCGCCACTGCCGTCTGGCTGTGGAGTCCGTCGCAACCTGGAAGCAACACCACCCCATCGACAATTCATGTGGCCTCCGCCGAACCAGCAACGGCCGTTGCCACCGCCGACAGCAGCACACCAGCCGTAGACCCCCGCATGCCGGAGTACTCCGCCGCGGTAAGAGAACGCCACACCGCAGTCGCATCCGTTGCCGCAGAGCCTGAGACCATACAGGCCGATGCGACACCAGTAGAACACTTTGTGGCCGCTGCATCGGAGCAAACGCCCGTATGCGAGAGCGACAAACTGGTGGTGTACGGTTGCCGCGTGGAGAACAGGCAGGATCTGGTTGCCACCCCCGACGTGCTTGGACCCTGCAACAGTCTGGCTTGCCGCCTGATTGCCACAGGACAAAAAATAGGAATGCTTTAAACAACAAATACGCTATATGAAGAAGATATTGAACATCGTTATCACCTGTTTGGTTGTGGCTGGGTGCGGGAAAGCATATTTAGAACCGCCTGAGCCGGAATTAAATATTGTGTGGGCTCCCGATGCGACAGCGGCACAACGGGAGTCGATACGCAAAATGGCGGAGGACCTCGTGCAGGTGGAGGGCGGCACCTACTACATGGGGGTGCAGCACACCTTCCCCGCCTCGCCGGGATTTGACTCCACCACATGGTATGAGCAGACCCCTGTGCACCTTGTCACCCTCAGTGCCTTTAAAATAGGACGCTATGAGATAAGCCGCAAGCAGTGGTACGACATCATGGGCGACGGTACCGGAATGGACGGACACTACACCATCGAGACCGCCGACCTGCCCATAGAAGGCATGATGCGCGTTGAAGTCGATACCTTTCTGGCTCGCATCAAACACCTCTCCGGCCTGTGTTTCCGTCTGCCCACCGAGTCAGAATGGGAATATGCCGCCCGTGGTGGCCGCAACGGCTCGACGAGCAACCGTTTCAGCGGCGCGTACTATTCGGACGAGGTGGCCTGGAGCTACTACAACAGCGGCGGACAGCTGCATCCCGTGGGACAACTGAAAGCGAACAACCTGGGTCTGTACGACATGAGCGGGAATGTGGCGGAACTATGCAGCGACATCTACGCACCCTACCCAGCCGAAACCCAATTCGACCCGCAGGGACCGTCACACTGGGAAAACGACCTGATGGCTGTGCGCGGAGGGCATTACATGTCCAACGACCAGCACTGCCGGGTGTATTACCGCAGCTACGCCTCTGCCGACTACCCGATGACCTATGTCGGCCTGCGGCTGGTCTATATTCCCAAAAAAGAACATCATTCAACAACGAAATAATTACCCCTGATATGAAAAAAACACTTTTGGCAACAATCATCCTGCTTGCCGCTGGCACCGCGTCGGCACAGCACCTGCCCGTGCGCATCCTTAACCAGGAGGTGCAACGCATAGACAGCGTGCGGATAACGGCGGGCTGCCATGTGACCGTGGTGACCGATACGGTGGACTGTGTGCGAGTGTCCGTTTATGCCGACAGCCCAAAGCAACAGCCCGACAACCTCTTCTTTTACACGGGACGGACACTCACCGTGCTTCCTGCAGCCATGAGTTATGGCATTACCATCGGATCCAGCAACAAGCAGGTAGCAATGGAGTATGTGGAAGCGGACAAGATGAATGAAGGCGCCATCCTTGTCGACTCGGAACCCGCGGTACAGCACCGCTACGACAAGCTTGACGACCGGCTGTTCTACAAACTGATGGCAGGGTGGTCGAACTGGGGCGACGGAGTACTGAAAGGCTTTGGAAGCATAGACCCTGCCGTAGGCGGTGGTGCGTATAGCCTGAAATGGAAGTTCCACTTGGCGGGATATGAACTGAGCTACGCCTTTGTCATGCACGAGCACTGGAGCCTCGGCATCGGCATCGGGTTTCGGTTCGACAATTACTATTTCAACTCGCCCTACGTCTATTACTATTCCACCGACGACATGCAGGGATTCCGCTCGCGCAATGTGGACAACCGCGGAGGCTGGCAAAGCCAAGTGAGCAGCACTAACATGGTGTTCCCCATCCAGTTCAACCTCTTTGCCAAACCCTCGCACACGGGGCTGTTCTGCCAAGTGGAACTACTGCCGGGACTTTCGATTCCCGCACTTACGGAGCAGACATATAAGAGCTACGAAAACGGCATCAATACCACGACAGAAACGAGCATGTCCACGTGGAAGAACCTTTTCTTTACCTGCGACCTGCGGCTGTCGCTCAACTGGGGAATCCTGGGCTTTTACATAGAGAGCAGCCTGATTCCCATGTTCAGCCACATGGATACCGGCAACGGGCAGCACATCAACCTCTATCCAGTGCATATCGGTTTCTCCACCGACCTGTCGAGACTTTCCAGAGAATAAAAGAACCTATCTAAACTGAAATATTATCATGAAAAGGATTGTATATTTATTATTCTTCATGGCCGCTGCCACAACGGCTGTTGGTCAAAACGACTGGGTGGTTTCGCCTTCGGGTCATCGTATCAGGGTCTCTTGCGGGGAATACAATGCTTTTGTCACCCAGCAGGATTCGACCATGGCAGGGCATGTTGCCCTGCCCGATAGTGCCTCGTACTGGGAATACTTTTTCGAACCCGATGCCGACTGGCCATACGACTCGGTGCTGCACACGGTGCCAGTTACGGTGGTCGAAGACTATGCTTTTGCCCATTGTCGGAGACTTACGGGCATTACCATTCCCGCAACGGTGACACACATAGGGTATGGGGCTTTCTCGTACTGCACGGAGCTTGACAGCATGGCTGTGCTACCGGGCAACAGTGCCTACGCCACGCCGCAGGGTTGCAACGCTTACATCGACACACGGGAGAATGAACTGATATGCGGCTGCCGGCGTTCCACAATCCCGCCCACTGTTACCTCCATTGCATCACGTGCTTTCCAGGGCATAGAGGAGCTTGCAGCAATTGTCCTGCCGGACAGTTTAGAGGTTATCGGGAACTACGCTTTTGACGGTTGCACCGCTTTACGGTCTTTCCATATTCCCGCCAAAGTACGCAGTGTAGGATATATGTGTCTGGCGCACTGCCGGGGGCTCACCTCGCTGACAGTAGACCCGGACAATGCGGTATTTGACAGCCGCGGTGGCTGCAACGCTGTCGTCAACACTGCCAATAATTGGCTGGTTGTGGGCTGTGCCGCCACTGTGATACCCGGAGATGTGCGACGTATTGACCAGAATGCCTTTGTCGGATTTGACAGTCTTCGTCAATTAACACTGCCTGATTCCATTGTGGAGATTTGCAATTTTGCTTTCCAGGACTGTACCGGGTTGACATCGATACACATCCCCGCATCGGTATTTTATATAGGGAATAACCCATTCGCGGGATGTACCAGCCTTGACACAATCACTGTTGATTCAGCCAACACCAAGTATGACAGCCGCAGCAGTTGCAATGCCATCTACGATAAAAACAACGGACAGATTGTCAGCGGATGCAGAAGCACGGTCATCCCCAACAACACTTATCGCATAGCCCCCTACGCTTTTTATGGCATCGAGGGACTGCACCGTATCGTCCTGCCGAAGAATGTTTTCAGTATTGGCGAAGAGGCTTTTGCCGGATGCACAGGGGTGACCACCATCATTTCGGCTAACGAGACGGCACCACAGGTGTCGTGGGGTACCTTCGACGGCATAGACCCCGATATAGCGGTGCATATACGTCGCGGCAGCCTTGCATCGTACACCGAGCGATGGAGCCACTTCCACAACTTTGTCGAGGACTTCCCCGTGGGCTTGGACGAACCGGCGCCGCAAGAAAAAGACTACAGGGTTGTTTTCCGTGCGGGGTTGCTTACCATAGATGCCGACCATCCCCTGCCGCTGCGCATCTACGACCTGACGGGGAGACTGCTGCACAGCACAGTCCCCGCAGTCCACACCACTCTGCATCTACCCACCGGCACACACGTGGTGCTGGTGCAAGCAGGCTGTCATCCAGTGGAAAAAGTGCTGACAACCAGCTTCTAAGAATCCTGAACCCCCACCGAAACCCAATGACAAATCACTCAAGCGTCGTCATTTATTCGATCGTTATTCGATCGTTTTCCACTCTTTTTCCGTTTCAGAAAGGGAAAACGATGGGAAACATATCGAAAAACGATATGATAAAGAACGACGCAACATCGAGCCATGAAGGCTCACAGAGGAACGTTGGGGACAAATATGCGACACTATCGGAACGCTGACGAAAGGTGACGTAAGGTGTCGTAATCCCTCACAGAATAAAAAGTAAATTACGCGCGAAGCGGCAGAAAGCAAAGTAAGAGTTAAGCAATAAGAACCAGGATTGTATGCCACAGTTCCTGGTTCTTAGTTCTTACCTTTAAACCCAAATTGGGTTTAAAAACGGAAACAAATTGAATAATTTAGGGTGCAATTGAACGCCATGAGAATTATTATTTGTATATTTGCAATTGACAATGTGCGGACAGTGTCCGCATAATTTTATAATTATCAACAAAATAATATCAGATGAAGGCTTTTAAATTATTAGGCGTTTGCCTGACAGCCGCGCTGCTGCTGTGGTCCTGCAACCAGAAAGCCGCCGAACCGGCCGAGATGGCCAACCTCGACAACATCTATCAGTTCTGCGTGGTGAACGGGTCGGGCGACACGGTGTCGCTTTCCGACTATCAGGGAAAGGTGCTGCTGGTGGTTAACACCGCCACCCAATGCGGTTTTACGCCCCAGTACGCCGAATTGCAGGCTCTTTATGCCACTTACCACGACCGCGGACTGGAAATCCTCGATTTCCCCTGCAACCAGTTTGGGGAGCAGGCTCCCGGCACCATTGAGGAAATCCACGCGTTCTGCACGGGCACCTACGGCACCACTTTCCCGCAGATGGCCAAGGTGGAGGTGAACGGCGAGAACGCCATACCCCTATACTCCTGGCTGAAAAGCAAGGCGGGATTTGGCGGTTTCGACACCACCGACCCGCGCGGTGCCTACCTCCACGCCGCTTTCAAGGCGCAGGACAGCCTGTATGACCAGAACCCCGACATCAAGTGGAATTTTACCAAGTTCCTTATCGACCGCGAGGGCAATGTGGTTTGCCGCTTCGAGCCCACCACACCCGGTGCCGCCATCGTCGAGGCAGTGGAGATACAGATAAGAGATAAGAGATAAGAAGTAAGAACTAAGATTTGTCTGCCTCGCCATTCGTAGCTCTCAGTTCTTAGTTCTTATCTCTAATAATGTGTTAGTCCTTGGCGCATCAAAGACTCACGAATTAACGAATTAACAAATTAACTCATTTCCATATGGAATCTGTTCTTAATAATGACGGCGGTGCGGCGTTGGCAGTGCGGCCCGCCGTCATGAATGATATACCGCGCATTCTGCAGCTGGTGGACCACTCGCGGAGCATCATGCGGGCCAACGGCAACTTCGTGCAGTGGGACGGATACCCCGGCAGCGACCTGATAGGAAGCGACATAGACCGGGGCATCGGGCATGTCGTTGTGGCCGATGGTCAGGCTGTGGGCTATTTCGCCCTGCTGCTTGACCCCGAGCCCACCTACGCCTATATCGAGGACGGGCTGTGGTTAGACGACACCACACCCTACGGCACCATCCATCGGTTGGCCTGTGCACCGGGAGTGCACGGAATTGCCCGCTGCGCCTTTGCGTGGAGCGAGAGCCGCTGCGCCTCTATCCGGGTGGACACCCACAAGAACAACCACATCATGCTGCATATCATAGAGAAGTTTGGCTACAGCCGCTGCGGCGTGGTGTATATGCGCGACGGCACACCGAGGGAGGCATTCCAAAAGATGATGTACCCCATGGTGACGGCCTCGCTGCGACAGTATGTGGAGCAGGAGATTCTGCCACGGTACAACCACTTCGACAGAGCACACCGGTTAGACCATATCTACACCGTCATGGCACAGAGCATGGAGCTGGCTGGTCACTACCCCGAGCTGAACCGCGACATGGTCTATACCATCGCCGCCTACCACGACACCGGTGTGGTGGAGGGACGCGAGCGGCACCATCTGGTTTCGGGCCGCATTATCAGGGAGGATGCCCGGCTGCGTGAGTGGTTCAGTCCAGAGCAGATAGAGACCATGGCCCAGGCAGCAGAAGACCACCGTGCTTCGGCCGACATAGAACCGAGAAGCATGTATGGCCGCATCGTGGCCGAGGCCGACCGCGACATAGAGCCTATAAATATTGTCCGCAGGACTGTGCAGTTCGGGCTTTCGCATTTTCCCGAGCTGGACAAGGAAGGCCATTGGCAGCGCACGTTGCAGCACCTGCACGAGAAGTACGCCGAAGGGGGCTACCTGAAACTGTTTATCCCCTGCTCGCGCAACGGGGTACAACTGCAGAAGCTTCGCGCCCTGATAGCCGACGAAACCCGTCTGCGACAAGTCTTTGAAAAGTTGAAAATTGAAAATTGAAAATTGAAAATTGAAATATTGCTTGAATGCTTGACGAATTGAAAATTGAAAGTTGCTGCCGCACCCGGATAATTCTCAATTTTGAATTTCGAATTTCGAATTTGAGACTCTAAACTCTCAACTCTAAACTCTCAACTCTCAACTTTCAACTCTCAACTTTTAAGCAATCAAACAATCAAGCAATAAAAATGCTATGAATACTTTTCTGATTATTCTGGCCGTCATCCTTGCACTTATCGGCATTGCCGGCTCCATCGTTCCCGGGCTGCCGGGGCCACCGCTTAGCTGGGCTGCCGTGCTGGTGCTCAGTTTCACCACTGCAGCCGACTATAGCGCCATGTTCCTGTTTGCGACAGGTTTTATTGCAGCCGTCATCACTGTGCTGGACTATGTGGTGCCATCGCTCAGCACCAAGAAGTTCGGCGGCAGCAAAGCGGGGATATGGGGCTGCAACATCGGCTTGGTAATCTCGATAATAGGGCTTCCCTTCGGCCCCCAGGGACTGCTGGGCGTTATCCTGTGGCCTTTTATAGGGGCATTTGTGGGTGAGCTGATTAGCGGTAAGCAGTCGCGCGAGGCGCTGCGTGCCGCGTGGGGTGCCTTTGTGGGTTTCCTCACCGGCACCGGGTTGAAGTTTGTCTATGCGATAGTCTTGGCGGTCATCATTGCCCGCGACCTATTTGTGTAGGTAGATTGTCACTGTGTAGGTAGCGTGTCACACCGTCGGAGGAGTTCACGGGGTTGGTGTTCTGGGTGTTCATGCCGGTGAAACTGATGTCGATGTGAATGGGGTTCTTGTTGTCGAGCTCGAAGATATCCTGACAGTACCACTCAATGATTTTGCCATAGAGGATTCCTTCCACACCCACAACGACATAGTCGGCCAAGTCGGAGGATGTTATCTCGTAGATGTTGTTGGGTTTAATCAGTTTCACCTCGCGCTGGGCCACCAAGTTGTAGGAATAGTCGTACTCAAAAAGAGTGACGTTGGCCACATCGGTTTCTTCGCCTATATAGGTGATGGAATACTGCGACTCTTTGAAACAGGAGGTGAAGGCGAGGCTTAGCACTGCCATCAGAACAAGTATTGCTTTTTTCATTTGTAGAGTGTTTTATGTTATATGATTTCGTGAATTGTGAAATGTTTTGTTGATATGTTGATACGTTGATATGTTTTGTGTTGATATGTTGCGAACCGTATAACTTATCAACTTATCAACGGACAACGATAAATCATAAACTTATCAACTTATCAACGGCCAACGATAAATAACTTTCAATCAGTCGCCGGCCACCTGTGCGAAGGAGTGCACGGGGGCTATGGCGTTGATGCGTTCATGGTCGTAGAGGTCGGGGAACTCGACCAAGAAGAGGAACTCTTTGACCTTGACCTTGTAGGTCTTGCCTTCCAGCGAGATAGTTTCCTTGTTCAAGGACTCAGCGATGCCGCAGGCGGTGCCGCCCGTGGCCAGGATGTCGTCGAAGAGTGTGATATAGAACGTGTCGCCCTCCGGCACACCTGAGGCAATGTCGCTAAGGCGGTAATAGACGAGGTCGCTGCCGTACTCCTTTTCGATTTCCACACCGCGCAAGTCCCCTTCGCTGAACGGGAGCTTGCCTTTTTTTCGGATAGGGATGATATTCTGCACCTGAGCGGACTGTGTGAGGAGCGGTGCGGCAAAGAGAAATCCGCGCGCTTCGACGGTGGCCACATTGGGGCAGTGGACATGGGCATCGATGTCGGACACGACCTGTTTGAAAGCCTCCTTTTTGTGCAGAAAAGGCAATATATCAATAAAATCAATCCCTTTCTTGGGGAAATCGGGATAATGGTTAATAATATCCAGATAGTTCATATTAAAACAGCATTAACAATTTGCAAAGATACGACTTTTTTTTTAATTGAAAAGTAAAAATATTGATTGCTTGATTGCTTGAATGTTTGATTGTTTGAGTATTATTCACTCAAGCATTAACACAATCAAGCATTCAAGCATTCATTCAGGTAGTGCCATGCACGCAGATACTTGCGCAGACGCACTACATCGCGGTCGGTGATGTCGGGAAGGCGGCGGATGTCCATATTGTCCTCCAGGTCGGCTATTTTCACCTGCCGCCCTATGGGACTGAGGGCTGCGCGGCGGATATAGGCCTCGTAGTCCTCGTCCGCCCGCCGTGTGACAGAAAGAACGGCATCGACGATGTCGTCGGGGACTCCCTGCTGCCTCAGATATTCTTCTGTGACATCGGTGTCCTCTATTGTATCGTGCAGCAGTGCCACAATCTTCGCCTTAGGCGATACGCACCTGTCTGCCACACGCATGGGATGGAGAATGTAGTCTTCCCCCGCCTTGTCGTGCTGTCCGGCATGTGCACGGGTGGCTATCTGCACGGCTTTGTCGTATAATCCTTCCCACTCCATAACCACTACATTGCCCACACAAGCAATCCACTACAGATTACCACACCCGTGACCAGAAGGTCGATGAGACAGAATCCCATGATGTCCTTGGCGTCAAGTTTGGCAATGGCCAACGCCGGGATGGCCCAGAAAGGCTGAATGAGATTGGTCCATGCGTCGCCCCATGCGATGGCTGTGCCCGTCAGGCCGGGGTCAACGCCGAGGTCGGCACCAGCAGCGAACATGATGGGGGCCTGGATAGCCCAGTGGCCACCACCCGAAGGCACAAACATGTTCAGCACGGCGGCACAGAGGAAGGTGAGCAGCGGATAGGTGGTGGCGTTGGAGATAGAGATACAGGCATTGCTGAGCACGGTGCCGAAGGAGATGCCGCTGGCGCCCACACCCGTGATAATGCCCATGATGCCCGCATAGAAGGGGAACTGGAGTATGATGCCCGCCGCGCCCTTGGAAGCGTTGGTGAAAGCCTTTACGTATGCCAAGGGGGTGCCATGCAGCAGTACGCCCAAAAAGAGGAAGAGCATGATGACGCTGCCCAGGTCGAATGAGCCGCCGCCCCAGCCCAGATGGATGATGAGATAGGCAAAACCGATGCCCGCCACTATCCACGAAAGCAGACGGCTGTGCTCCATGCGCTGGGCAGGAGTAAAGGCACCCTGCTGCGGCTTAGGAGTGACAGGGGCATCCTCTTCCAGCAATGCCGGATCGACTGTCACAACATCTTTCTTGGGATACATGAGGGAATTGGTCACCACGATGGCTACCATCACCACCAGCACAATGACGATATTGTGCGGATCCAGTATTGTCTGCGAGATGGGGATGGGTTCTGTCAGCACCCCGTTGGTGGCCTTGGTGAGTGCCTCGCCCGGTGTGGCCATGGTGAGGGGTATGGAGCCCGACAACCCTGCATGCCACACGACAAAGCCGCTGTAGGCCGAAGCTATCAGCAGACGGTAGTCTATTGCCGGCATCTTGCGGGCTATCTCTTTGGCAAAGACAACCCCCACGATAAGGCCAAAACCCCAGTTCAGCCAGCATGCCAAGGCGGAGACTCCCGTCACCAATGCGATGGCGGCAACAGGCGTTTTAGGAATAGCAGCCAACAGACTGATACCGCGTTTCACCACAGGTGCCGCCGCCAGCGTGGAGCCGCATACCAGCACCAAAGCCATCTGCATGGCAAAGGCCAGCAGGTTCCACACGCCACCGCCCCAGTGGTCAATGACCTCCAACGGAGTTTGGTGACATATAGGCATAGCCAATGCCGCCGCCACAAGGGTGAGAATGATGGCAAAGATGAAAGGCTCAGGCAACCACCGCTGAACCAACCGCACACAGAACTTAATCATAACAAATCATTTTTTAGAATTCGTTAATACGTTAATGTGTTAATTCGTTAGTCTTTGATGCACTAAGGACTAACACATTAACGCATTCACACATTAACACATTCTTTTCCACTTCACTTGGCACCCATAAGAAGCATGAGTTTGCCGTAGAAGTCGGTGTTCTGCATCACTCCGCTGAACAGATTGGCTCCCGGACCGAAAGAGAACACAGGCACCATGACCCCAGAGTGTCCACCAGTGGCCCATGTGGGACGGCTGACACCTTCCTCTATGCTGCCCTTGAGCAGCGTGAGGCCGCCGGTCTCGTGGTCGGCAGTCACCACCACAAGGGTCTGCCCGTCGCGCTCGGCAAAGTCGAGCACGGCATTGAGCATGTCCTCGAAATCCTCCATCTCGGCAACGAGATAGGCGCTGTCGTTGTTGTGGCAGGCCCAGTCTATCTGCGAACCTTCTATCATCAGTACAAACCCCTTGTCATAACGGTTAAGGGTCTCGATGGCTTTCAAGGCACCCAGTGTGAGCATGCGTCCACGTTTCGTGGCCTTGGGGGGATTGTCGTCCGAAAGCAGGGCACAGTACTTGCGGCTGCGGGTGGAGGCCAAATCCAACACTGAATAGAGCATGTCGTAGCCACGAGCCTTGAGGGTATCAATCGGTGCCTTGCCGTCCTTCCTGTTTTCGGGAAGGAAACTGTTTCTGTCGCCGCCAATCATCACCTCGAAGGGGCACTGTGCCATCTGCATACTGATGGAGTCAAACGCCTTGCGGTTGGCCACATGGGCATAGGTCGAGGCAGGCGTGGCATCCAGCACACTGCTGGTCACCACAAAGCCTGCCGCCTTGCCGAAGAAACGCTTGGCATCAATCAGGAAGGAGTTGTAGTCGGTACCGTCAGGACCTTTGGCCACATGGTGGTTCTGCACCTTATGGCCTGTCATCAGAGCCGTGCCACCGGCTCCCGAGTCGGTGGAATAACGGTTGTAGGAATAGGTGCGGGAGAAGCCCGAATAAGGGAAGCGCAGGAAAGCACTGTGGGCATCGCGCTGCGCCACGATTGAGGTATAGACCTGTGCCGTACCCATGCCGTCACCTACTATGAAGATGACGTTGCGGGGGTGAGGCATGGCGGGAGCATCAGAGTTTTTCTTAGAGCGTTGTGCGGTGGCCAAAAGAGGCAGCACACAGAGTAGCAGTACCAGTATTCTTTTCATGTTCAATCAACTATTTTCTCCACTTCTTCAATCTGTTCAAACTCCACATTCTCCGTGTCGCCCTTCTTGTTGGGCAGGATAACTGCGGCCAGGATACCCACAATGGCTGCCACAGCCAGACCCGAGATGCCAATGCTGCCGAAGTGCAGCGCACCGCCTTCGCAACCGTAGCTGATGCCTACGGCAAGCGTGATGGTCAGGGCTGTGATGATGAGGTTGCGGCTGTCGGTCAAATCCACGCGGTTCTCCACCAGACTGCGGATACCCACCGAGGAGATCATACCGTACAGTATCAGCGACACGCCGCCGATGGTAGCAGTAGGCATGGCATAGATAAGGGCAGCAAACTTGGGCGAGAAGCTGAAGATAACAGCAACCACCGCAGCAATGCGGATGACGCGGGGGTCGAACACCCTCGTGAGGTTCAGCACTCCGGTGTTCTCACCGTATGTGGTGTTGGCGGGGGCACCGAAAAGCGAAGCCAGAATGGTGGCCGCGCCGTCGCCCATCAGGGTGCGGTGCAGGCCTGGGTCTTCGAGATAATTGCGGTTGCAGGTGGAGCTGATGGCGCACATGTCGCCGATATGCTCAATCATGGTGGCAAGCGCAATGGGCATGATGGCCACAATAGCGGTAATCAGGAAACTCCAGTTGCCGCTGCCCAAGGCATACATGCCGGTGTTCTGCCAATAGAACGGAACGCCTATCCAGGCAGCATCGTGCAGCGCCTGCACCTTGTCGGCCTCCAGCTGTCCAAACACCGCTGCCACCACATACGATGCCAGCACACCCAGCAGGATGGGGATAATCTTAATCATACCCTTGCCCCAGATGTTGCACACGATGACTACTAGAATGGCAATCAAGGCAATCCACCAATTGGTCAGGATACTGCTCACAGCCGTGCCGGCCAGAATCAAACCGATAGAGATGATGATGGGACCTGTCACCACAGGCGGAAAGAGTTTCATCACCCTTTTCACGCCGAAAAGCCTGAAGGCTGCTGCCAATACGAAGTAGAGCAGACCGGCAGCCACCACGCCCACGCAGGCGTAAGGCAGTGCCTCTTCCTGACTCATACCCAACTCATTGCCCATGGCCACCACTGTGGCATAGCCGCCCAGGAAAGCGAAACTGGAACCCAGGAAGGCGGGCACCTTCATCTTGGTGAAACAATGAAACAACAGGGTGCCGAGACCGGCAAAAAGCAGTGTTGCCGACACTGACAAACCCGTGATGGTAGGCACCAGAATCGTGGCACCAAACATGGCAAACATGTGCTGGAGACCCAATACGAGCATCCTGCCCTTGCCAAGCTGTCTTGCATCATAGACAGCTCCCGAAGTATTAATTGTTGACATATCTGAAAAATTATAATGTGTTAATTATTGCTTGAATGCTTGAGTTATTGCTTGAATGCTTGAATGTGCTAATGCTTGAGTCATAGCTTGAATGTGTAAATGTTTGAGTGGGCTGGCGCAGTCAAATTACTCAAACAATCAAGCATTCAAACAATCAAGCATTCATGAATGTTATTTCGTACCGAAAATTCTGTCGCCGGCATCGCCCAGACCAGGCAGGATGTAGCAGTTCTCATTCAACCCGTCGTCCAAAGCCGCTGTAAAGATATCCACCTCGGGATGTGCCATCTGCACACGTTTCACACCCTCTGGGGCAGCTACCAGGCACATCATGCGGATATTGCTGTACCCATCGGCTTTCAGCCGCTTGATGGCATCGCACGCGCTGCCGCCTGTGGCCAGCATGGGGTCTGTCAGGATGACCATACGGTCTTTGCCCTCCGGCATCTTGTAGTAGTAGAACACCGGCTCATGGGTGCTCTCGTCGCGATACATGCCAATATGTCCCACCTTGGCAGCAGGGATAAGGGTCAGCAAACCCTCCACCATGCCCAGTCCGGCACGCAGGATAGGCACCACAACAACCTTCTTGCCCGCCAGCTCGTGCGCCACCATCTTCTGCATGGGGGTTTCAATCTCCACGTTTTTCAGGGGGAAGTCGCGGGTAATCTCATAACCCATCAACATGCCTATCTCCTTCAGCAACTCGCGGAACTCGCGCGTGCCGGTTTCTTTTTTACGCATAATTGTCAGCTTGTGCTGAATCATCGGGTGATTGATAATATGTAATGCCATAATCTTGTATTTTAAATTATTATCTATTTTGAGTCTAAACATACCCCCCACAAAAGGGCATTGCAAAGATACAGGAAATCCCCCAATTCACAAAATATTTAACATTATTACTTATCAACATCATGTTCACAATGACCCTCGCAAAACAAATTCTCAGCCTACCCCAAAGGAAATACCGTTGCTATTCCCCGGCAACATCATGCACCAACCGCACCGAATACTGGTTTCCCGGTCCGCGGCTTGCCTGTGCCAGATAATAGCTGTAGAAGAAGACGTACTGTGCCGCCTGCGGCCCCCGCGTGGAAGACGACCAATAGAAGCCCATCGCTGCCACACGGCAAGCCGACACTCCATACCCATCGCCTGCAGCAGGCAGGAACACCGCACCGGCAGTTTCCATCTTGTCCCAATCCGAAAACGTGTATTCGTTGAGGCTCCAGTCATCGTTGTCCTCTGCAAATCCCGGCACAAAATGTTGCCCCTCGGGCATTCTCCATACATCGGGCAGCAGTACCAACCCCCCAATGCTATCGACACTGCCTGTTCCCAGCTTCTCTTCCGCTCCGTCACGGCCAATGAGCAGATACATCCACTCTTCTATTGTCAAAGTGCGCCAGCCTCCTTCTATGCGGTTGCCCCAGTCGGTAAAGTCAGCGTAATACAATACGTTGCCCTGTTCTGTCGTGCTCCAGTCAAAGAGGCCGCCGAAATTCCACTGGTTTTCTTCAAAAGAAAGACCATCTGGAGACAAGTTTCCCGGTGCAAACACAATCCTTTTACCCTGCGACACAGAGAAGCCTACAACATTTTCTTCCTGTGGATCCGAAGGCTCTACGGGCAACTCCTTACCACAACTGCACAAAACAAGCAAGAGGCAAAGCAGCAACGTCTGCCACAGTTTCAATCCATTTGTATTCATAATCATGGGGTTTTGTCTATATGTGAGAAATTGCTTGAATGTGTAATTGTTTGAATTATTGCTTGAATGTGTAATTGGTTAGTTATTTGACTGCACCAGCTAATCAGACAATCAAGCAATCATAAACTTATCAACGGGCAACGATAAATCTTCATCTTATCAACGAAAAAGGAGCGGCAGAATCTCACGTTCAAACAGGTCGCGGCGAACGATGCGATAATGGGGTGCGTAGGCATCCTTGAAACGTTGGCTGTGGTGGCAGTCAACTTCGCCGGAGTTGAGCATACCCTCTATTGCCGCCTCGTCCTCTTCAAACCGATGCGGACGGATGGACTGGTCAAAGCCTCGCAGTGCCACCTTTATCCGCTCCCACTGTCCGCGCCAGTCATACAGCGGCATCTTCTTCGCCTGCCGTGCGCTCTCCATCATCAGCCGCACAAGGTGTCCCACTTCCACCTTTCCCGCTTTCAACACCCGCAGGTTCACCCTCACATAGTTGCCCTCCACACCTGTATATTCATAATCCGGAAACCGGTGGTCGCCCGTGTCCGAATACTGCAATTCTTGCTCGACATACTGTGCACATTGCGCCGAGTCCTTGATGATATGCCCCGGCCCGTACACATCTTGGAAGCAGCTCTTATACACATCCCTCAACTGCGCCTCGGGGAACCGCCGCATATAGGCACCCATCACATCGGCCACACGGTTGGGCACGTCGTATTGTCCTTTGTCGATTTTCCGCATGATGTACTTTGCCACTTTCACGGTGCCGTCGCTCCGCCCTTCGGCAATCACCCACCGGGATCCCTGTGTCCATTGATGTTCAAACTCCGAGAGTTTTTCGCCAAAGGCTTTTTCGTCGAAACGGCTTCCAGTTGCCAAGGTTGAATCCACCGCATCGAAAAACAGACTCCACCGCGTGCGGTAGTAGTCCTTCAGCAGCCAAGCCCACATGCGGTTGGCGTAGTCGTTCAGCACAGGACCACCCCACACGGTGAGCAGTGTGCGCGCCTGCGTCTCGTAGTATATCTGCTCACGCTCTCCCCTGCCCCACGCATGGGCCTGTTTTGCCCACTCGTAGAAGTCAAAAGGCTTCACTGTGCGTAGCAGCATGTCGGCATCGTCAATCAACTCAAGAGCCAAAGCAGCATAGCGATGCATCAAAGCGGTATCCCCCCTGCGGTAGGCGGCGGTGTAGGCATCGCGAACCTCCATAAAATGGTTGCCCAACCATTGCGACAGCAAATTGGCCACATCGTACTGGTATGCCGACCGCTTCGACGGCGACTGCATCATCAGCCGCACAGCCCTCAGCAGCGTGCCGTTGTCGTAAGAATAATAGGGCTTGGTGTAATAGGTGCCGTGACCCGAAAGTGAAGGCCGCGCCACCATCTGGGTGCCAAGACCATAGAACGACCAGTCTTTATAGACCGAATCCACCAGCAGCCGCCACGCCTCGCGGCAGCCTTCGTCCTCCTTGCCATAGCGCAAGTCGGCCCAGCGGCGGGTGAATGCCGACACCCTCTGGGCTGAATCGTCCAACCCCCACGGATGCTCCAACAATAGTTCGAAAATCTGCGGACTGTTGTCGAAACTCTCCAGCGTGGAGCCCACACCCATCATGTTGCCTCCTTGTTCGCTATAGGCTGCGTCCAACTTGTTGCTCAGCACGTTCAAGTCGCCCACCAACATGGTGTTTCCTCCGAAATTGCCAAGATAGCACCAGATAAAGGGCTGGCCGAAGAAACCCTCGGTCTCGCGCCACACCTCAGTCTTCTCGCAGAAGTAGTCGAGCAGCACCATCCTGCCCTGCGGCACAGCGGTGAGATAGGCCCGCAACCTCTCAGGTGTCCACTGCTTGCGCTTGTAGTAGAACACCCACGACATCTGCAGCCATCGCGCCGCCGAATCCACCTGCTGCAGCGAGGCATAGATATTCTCCGACACCGAGGCCAAGTACTCGGGCTCCCAGCTGGGCGGATCCATCTCGTTGAAAGGGTCCACCCCATAGATGTGGTCGGTGCCGTACAGCGCGGTCTGCTTGGCAAGATACAGCCGCTGAATGACTGCAAACAGGCTGTCGGTGGAATTCATAAAACAGGTAGGTTCAAAGCCGCACCAGCTGCTCAGCTGCTTGATGTCGGCCTGGGGGTAACGCTCGGCAATCTGCTTCGGCACATGTCCGGCAAAAGCCGGCAGCACCGGGGTCATGCCCAAGGCACGTTCCCGTGCCAATATCTTCTTCTGTAAATTACGCTGCCCGTCAATCCACCTTTGCGGCAAGGGTCCGCCAAATCCGTCCAGATTGGCCATACGGTGCCAGGGAAGGTGCGCCGGACCGCTGAAATAGGCGCGTATTTCGTCGTCGGTCATGCCCAGCTCGCGCCACACCTCCTGCCACACGGCCTCCTGTCCCGTCAGCGCCAGCGGCATATTCACTCCGTTGAGGGCCATCCAGTCGATAAACCGTTCCCACTCTTTCCATTGCCACCACACCATCGTATAGCCGTAGGTGCAGTAATTGAGAAAGAACCTTACCGGCACCTTGCAGCGGTGAGTCACTGGCTCCGTCATCTTGGGCATCCGCCGAGGCAGCTCCACAGGCTGGCTGGCATACCACGAAACATGCACGTGGGCATACTCTTTCAAGTAGTAGTTCAGCCCCATGCACATAGCATTGTCGTTGCTGCCCTCGATGCGTATTTTCCCGCCATTCTGACTGAGGGTGAACACATCGCCGCTGTCCTTTGTCAGAACAAACTCAAACGCCGAGGCTTTGTCGCCCAGAATACGCTGCGCCAATCCTCGCGCGGCACGCTGTGCCTGGCCGACAGTAACTACGGCACACAGCAGCACCCCTATCACGAAACATTTCTTCATACCCGCCTGTATTTTTATTAAAATGATTTATAAAATTTAAGACTACAATTGCAAGCAATTAATAGAGCGCGCCATTACTCACACCACCGCGCGGGTGCGCCGCACCACAAGGATGCTGACCTCGTAGAGGGCATAGATGGGCAACGCCACCAGCGAGAGGGTGACGGCATCGCCCGTGGGCGTGATAATGGCGGCAATGATAAGCACCACCACCACTGCATGGCGGCGGTAGCGCGTCATAAACTGCGCCTTGAGCATACCCATCTTGGCCAGCAGCCACGAGAGCACAGGCAGTTCAAAAACCACCCCCAACAGGAAACACAGCATCAGGAGTATGTCGATATAAGAGGTGAGGGCAATCTGGTTGGGCACATCGGGACTGACCTGATAGGTGCCGAGAAAGCGGAACGTGAGGGGGAAGATGAGGAAGTAGTTCAACGCCACGCCTGCAAGGAACATGATGTAGCCGCACCCCACAGCCCGGACAGCATGGCGGCGCTCATGGGCATACAGCCCGGGAGCGACAAAATGGAACAGCACATACAGCACATAGGGAGATACTATTAGCAACCCCGCCCAGAGAGCCACACGCATGTGGACGATGAACTGCTGCGCCAGCTCGGGATTGAAGAGACTGATATGGAAGTCTGTGCCGACACCCGCAATGCGCTTGAAGAGCTGATAGGTAATAAAGTCTGGCCGCGACGGCGCCATAACGGCGGTAAAGAGCCAGTCCTTGCAGCAAAAGGCTGCCACCGCACCCACGGCCACCGCCGCCAATGCCTTGAGCAGACTGCCGCGCAGCTCGTCGAGATGTCCCCAGAAATCCACTTTAATTTGAGAATTGAAAATTGATAATTGAGAATGCTTGATTGCTTGAATGAATGTGTTAATGTGCGAATCCTTGGTGCATCAAAGACTCACGAATTTACGAATTAACACATTAACGCAGTCACTCGATTTTCCAATATCCTCAAATTCCATCTTCACTCTTTTTCTTTTCAGATGATTCTCTCTCTTGGGGCTTGGGGTCTTCGATGCCATTCATGCCGTCCTTGAAACTCTTCACGCCTTTGCCCATGCCGCGCATGAGCTCGGGGATTTTCTTGCCACCGAAAAGCAGCAGCACCACCAGCACAATGACGATGATTTCCCATGTACCTAAGAACAACAGTTTCATAAAGCGATTATTTGTTTGAAATGTTGGTAATGTAGTTTTCTATGGCGGCGAGTTTTACAGGGATGTTGATACCCTGCGGGCACTCGTGGAGGCACCGCCCGCAGCCGATGCAGTGGTCGGCTTGGCGCTCGCGGGCCAGTTCACGGCCGTAGCTGACGAGATAGGCGCGGCGGGCTTTGCGATAGGCGCGCTGCTCCTCGCTGGTGGCGTCGTCGCCGGGAGCGTCGAGCAGGTGACCTTCGTTGACCATGCGGTTGTAGTGGGCAAAGTTGCCGGGAATGTCGATACCGTAGGGACAGGGCATACAATACTGACAACCCGTGCAGGGCACCAGCGGAAACTCTACATAGCGGTCGGCGATGGAACGTAGCATGGACATCTCCTCCTCGGTGAGGGGGTTGAGCGGCGACATCGTGCGCAGGTTGTCCTGCAGATGCTCCATATAGGTCATGCCGCTGAGCACCGTGAGGATGCGCGGCATGCTGCCCGCAAAGCGGAATGCCCATGAGGCAAGACTGCTCTCGGGCGCACGGCGTTTGAACTCGTCAACGGCAAACTGCGGCAGGTTGGCCAGCTGTCCGCCCAGCAGGGGCTCCATAACGAAGACGGGAATATCGCGCTTAGCCAGTTCGCCGTAGAGGTATTCGGAATTGGCGTCCCCGTTGCCGTCGGGCGACAGGGAGGCAGCGTGCTGCCAGTTGATGTAGTTGTGCTGGATGAGGACATGATCCCAATGCACTTTCTCGTGCATGGCCAGCGCTTCGTCGAATACATTCACGTCGCCGTGATAGGAGAACCCCAGGTTGCGGATGCGGCCTTTGCTGCGCTGCTCCATGAGGTATTCTATCATGCCGTTATCGACAAAACGGCGCATGAAGGCATCGTGGGGCGAGACGGGATTGCCGTCTTTGTCGCGTCCAGGCAGACCCACGCAGTGGAGCATATAGAAGTCGAGATAATCGACCTGTAGCCGTTCAAGGGACTGCTGGAACATCTCAATGCTACCCTGTCGGTTCCAGAGGGATGGGTTTTGGTTGGAGAGCTTGGTGCTGATGAGGTATTCCTCGCGGCGGTGACGGCTCAGGGCCTTGCCCATAGCTATCTCGGAGCGTGCCTTGCAGTAGCGCGGGGCTGTGTCGAAAAGGTTGAGACCATGGGCTATGGCATAGTCTGTAAGCTCGTTGATGCGGTCTTGGTCGAGGTCGCCCTCGGTTTGGTTGCCGTCCTTGCCGTCCTCGGTGGAGGGCAGGCGCATGCAGCCATAGCCGAGAAGAGACACTTTCTCCCCGTGTGTGCCTGTGCGGTAGGTCATTTTGTCGGTAGGCACCTCTCCAGTGGAGAAACCTTCGGCTGTGGTTTGGTTGGGCGAATCACAGCCTGCGGCCAAGGCGGCAGTGGCGAGAGCTCCGGCTCCCATGCTTTTAAGAAATTCTCTGCGGTCCATTGTATAGCGTTTTTATTTTAATCTGTTTTGTGTTGATACGTTGATATGTTGATATGTTTTGTTGATATGATGCGAACCGTATAAACTTATCAACATATCAACATCTAACTAACGAATAGTGATATAGGTTACCTTGCGTCCGTCGCGATAGTCTATGCGGTAGTTCTTGCGCTGTAGTTTGTCCAGCACATCGTTCATCTGGCTCAACTCTTCCTGCATGGGGTTCTCGCGCAGGCGGCAATAGTAGCGGTGAGCGACGGTGCTGTCGTTCACCTCCTCCATCACGTCAATAATATCGTTGCCTCTTAGGCCGTATGGGTTGGACATGATGCGGCTCCAAACTTCCATGAATTCATCCAGGGAGTCGTTGAGCATCACCTCGCGACCATCGTCATACACAAGCCATATCTCCTTGAGCATCACCTCGGAGGTGTCAAACTTCAGCGGCTCGTCGAGATAGGTATTAATCTGGCTCATGTAGTGGTCGAAGAGGTCTTCGAAGTTGAATATCTCAGGGTTGATGTCGTTGACATGCAGAACCACCCGTTCCTCCAGCCCGGAGCCCTTCGACTCCCAGTCGAAATAGACATCGGCGGGGACAAAGGGTCGCTGCGGGGCTATCATGCGGGCTATCTCGGCCGGTTCACCCACCAAGTAGAAGTCGGTGGTGCCGGGATTCAACATCCCCGGATTGGCTGCTTCCTCAATAAGCTGGGTGTTGTCGGCAAAGGGGCGCAGCGGCTCGATGACCGTCTGGAATGCATGCATGTTGGGGCCGTCTTCAAACGATACCGTCACACTGCCCGACTGGGCAGCGGGCAAAAACAGCATGGGCAGGATAATGGCCAACGAATTGTTGAGCACATGCAGCAGGCACGAGAACCAAAAACTGAGGTTGATGGTCAGCCAGCAGCATACGAGGGCCATACCGAAGATGTCGATAAGTCCGAGGTACATTCCCAGCGAGTAGTCGCCGAAACCGGAGATATGGCACACCGTGAAGGCCAGCGAGCTGATAATGGCGTTGAGCCACACCTGCACGAACTTGTTTTTCACCAGCAGCGTCACCACGATGATGGCAGCGACAAGTATCACGCCCCACAGTCCGACCGAGCCGACCGTAAAGAGGGCCATGAGTACGAAGCAGAGTATCGTGGTCCACTTCTTGCCCACACCCCACAGCCGGAAACTCATCTCCTCCAGTATGGGCTGGAGAAGACACAGCATCAGCAGGGTGAAGATGGGTGCGCTGCGGAACATGAGCTTGCCCAAATCCATAAGGGTCTCCTGACCGGTGACCATCACGCCTGCCTTTTCTAAGATATACGACACCAGCATGGTGCCCAGCCAAAGGGCCAGGCCTATCCACAGCATGGGGAGGTAACGCTTGTTGTATCGTTTAAATTTCATAATGTGTTTGGATTAAAAATTATCTATTCTCTGCTTGGGATTTGATAGCCTTTTTCTTGCTGTGCTTGGTCCACAGGCCATAAACCTCGCTGACGTTGCCAGCCGTTGTGAAGGCGGGTACTTCGTTGTCTTTGAGGAAAGCCATCAGTTTGCTGAACTCGTCTTTGGTGAGCAGCACTTCCAGCTCGATGCTGCGCTCGTTGCTGTAGCCGCCGATTACCTCGTAGAGGGTGCAGCCGCGATGCAGCTCGTCGATGATGTAGCGGCGTATGCGGTCATAGTCTTTCGACACGATGCACACTCTCTTGCGGTTGTTCAGCGAGGCGGTGAAGTAATCGACCACCAGTCCGTTGATCCAGGTGCCGATAAGTCCGATGACCACCATGCGGAAGGGGTTGATGAAGAATGCCGTGCAGCAGATGACGGCACCGGCGATGCTCACCGAGGCACCGATGTCGAAGTGCAGATACTTGTTCACAATCTTGGCCAGAATGTCGAGACCGCCGGTGGAGGCGTTGATGCTGAACATCAAAGCCTGTGCGGCACTCAGCAGCAGCACGAAGCAGCAGAGGTCCAGCCAGGGGTCGCCCATCACCGAAGGGGTGCCGGTCACCAGGTTGTCGTTGGCAATCTTCTGCCAAGGGAGGATGGCGTCCCACACATCGGTGAGAGGACCGAGAATCATGGCGGTATAGACCGTCTTGGCTCCGAACTCATGCCCAATCAGCAGCCACGCCAGGATGAGGAGGATGGCGTTGATGGCCATGATGATGACGGACAGACCGATGTGGATGCCCGCGGCCTCGAAGATGTTGTTCAGCACAATCGAGAGACCCGAGATGGTGCCGATAATCAGCTTGCTGGGCACCAAAAAATAATATACAGCGGCAGCGGTTACAAACATGCCGAGAGTCATGATAACTAACTCTTTCCAAAACTTGCCGGTTTTGACAACGCTCAGTGTGTCAAGAATCTTACTCATAGTTTTTTTAGTTTTAATCTGTTATATTTGTTGATTGATTTGTTCTAACAATTGGTGTGCACCTCGCGACCCTCCACGTAGATGGCGCTGAACGGGCGCACCGGGCAGTAGTATTCGCATGCTCCGCAGCCTATGCAGCGTGTCTCATTGACGGCAATGCGGCTGTGTCCTGTGGCGGCATCGCTCTGTATGCTGATGGCCGCCGCCGGGCAATGGCGCGAACAGGCGTTGCACTCTACTCCCTGCGACAGCAGGCAGTTGCCCGCCACCGTCACCGCATGTCCGATGCTGATGGCGCTCTTCTGTGCCGTCTCTATGGGTTTGATGGCTCCCGTGGGGCACACGCTGCTGCAGCGGTTGCAATCCACCGGACAGTAGCCTTTCTCAAAGCCCATCTCGGGCTGCATCAAGGTCGAAAGGCTTTGCGACGGGCGCAGCACATGCTGCGGGCATTCCGTCACACACAGCTGGCACGCGGTGCAGCGTGCGGAGAAATGCTTCAGGCTCACCGACCCTGCGGGTTTCAGCGGCACATTGCGCTCCGGCAGCTGTTTGTCAACCAGCACGGCCAAGCCTCCGTCAACTTTCTTCTCCTGCGCCTGCACGGCCAAAGCGGCTCCCACAGCGGCTGTGGCAGCCATAAACTTACGGCGCGAGCCATCCACCTCTTCTGTCTTCACAACGGCCTTGCCGCGACGGAACTGGATGGCATGCTGGCTGCAATTCTCTATGCAGTCCATGCACGACACACAGCGCGACATATCGATTGTATGCTCCTTGGGGTTGATGCACATGCTCTTGCAATTCTTTGCGCATTTGCCGCAGCCGTTGCACTTGGTGGTGTCGATAACTGGACGGAAAAGGGAGAATTTCGACACAAATCCCAGCACCGTACCCACCGGGCAAATGGTGTTGCACCACAGGCGGCCCCAGCGGAACGACATAAAACCGATGACCACCAAAGTCACCGCCGCCACAGCCAGCACCACGCCGCTCTTCACCCACACATCCACATGGTAGAAAGCATAGCTTCCCGCCCGCTCGGCAAAATAGGCGCACAGGTTGTTAATCCACATATAGACAGGCTGGAACAAATTCGACGCAATGCGCCCGTATGCGCTGTATGGGGCTATCAGCACGGCGATGCTGTTCAGTCCCAGCACCATCAGCAGCACAAACACCACCAGCATGGCCACACGCAGCCAAGGCAGGCCTTTGGTATAGTGGAAACGGTTCTTCTTCACCTTGCCGCCTATGTGGCCGAACACGTCCTGCATCACGCCCATCGGGCATATCACCGAGCAATAGGTGCGGCCGACAAGCAGGGTTACCAGCAAGAAGAAGACAACCACTACAACATTCACCGCCAGCACCGCCGGCAACAGTTGAATCTTGGCAATCCAGCCAAGCCAATGGTGCAGAACACCCGTAAAATCAAGAAACAACAGCGTGGCCGCTACAAAGCATATCAAGGCCAGCGCAACACGTATTTTTCTAAGCATACTGTTTTGTATTATAAACGATTATCAATTTAATTAACGTAACTTGTTCCGGGTGAAATGCCCTTTGACATATAGCCAGAAACCTGCAAATCCTACCAGGTTCACCACCCATGCCATCCAGAAGGCCATCCCGTAGCCGTAGTTCTCCGTCAGCACACCGCCCAGCAGGATGCCCAGTCCCACGCCCACGTCCCACGACACCAGTATCGAGCTGTTGGCTGTGCCGCGCTGTGTGTGCGGAGCCAAATCCACAAACATGTTCTGATAGGCCGGGTACATGTGGCCGTTGCCCAGTCCGATTATCAACGCTGCGCCGTAGTAGCCTATCTCGTTGGGCACTGCGGCAAACAGCAGGTATCCGAGCAGCGACACACACACGCCTATCGAGGCGTTGTAGGTGATGCGCCGCTCCCGCAAAGCCTTGTTGCCCTGCAGACGCGACAATATCAGACCCACCGACAGCAGCAGGAAGAATGTGCCCGAGCCGCCCTCTATGCCGAGCGTCTCTTTGCCGTAGATGGCCACATACGTGCTCATCACGCCGTAGGAGAAGGCATAGCACACCATCGTCAGCGCCGCGCCGGTCCCCTTCACCAGGAAAAACCGGTCGAGCGACACTTTCTGCTTGCCCTTCACCCGCTCGCGCGGACGGGTCTTCACCGTACCGTCGATTATCAGGCCTATGGCCGCCACCGCCGTCGCCATCCAGAAGATGATGTCGAAGTTGTGGGTCTCGGTATAAATCCAGATGGCCACCATGGGGCTGATGGCCGAAGCCAGGTTGTTGCTCAAGCCATACAGGCCTATTCCCTCCGTCCTGCGCGACGAGGGCAGCACATCTATCGCCACCGTGCTGTTGGCCACAGTGGTGAAACCGAAAGGCATACCGTGCACCGTCCTCACTACGGCAAACAGCACCAGCGTGCCTGCCGCCACATATCCCACAAAGAAGAGCGTAAACACCGCAAAACTCAGCAGCAGCACCGTCTTCCTCGGAAAACTATCTACTATATAGCCACTGAACAGCCTCGCCACCAACGCCATCACCGCGTAGCCGAACAGCACCAGACCGATGGTGTCCTTGTTGGCGGCAAACTGCTCACTCAGGTAGATGGGCAGCAGCGGCGTGAGCAGCATGAATGAGAAGAATATCATGAAATTGGCCACCCACACCTTCGTGTAGTTGGCATTCCAAAGCCGTTCAGTATCCTTCTCTTTCATAAATCTATCAATTCTATAAAATCTATCCCCTCTATCAAATCTATCCAGTAACCAAATTATGCAGCATAGCATACACCGCCAAACCCGCCACCGACTTGATGCCCGTCTTGTGGGTGATGTTCTTGCGGTGCGAATTCACCGTGTGGATGGAGATATTCAGCTCGTCGGCAATCTCCTTGCTGCTCAGCCCCCGCGCCACAAGCACCAACACCTCCGACTCGCGCTCGCTCAGCTCGTAGCTCTCCTCGCCGCCTTCCTGCTCCGGCTGACAGCACTCCCGCATCAGCTGCGCCACACGGCTGCCGCTCTCGCGGATGTCGAGCACCGTCTTGAACAGCGACAGCACCTGCGGATCTACATACTGATACACCAGCGCCACAATCGCCATACTCGGCCTTGCCTGCTGCAGCGACACCACCTGCATCCGTGCGGGGGTGTTCAGCAGCGTGGGGTTCAGCAGCAGGATGTCGGGCTGCTGGCGCATCAGCCGCTGCGGCATATCTACGGGCACTTCCCGCAACGGAGCCTGCAGCACAAACTCGTCGCCCAGCAACGCCTTCAGCCCCTCGCGGATAATGTCCGAGGGCTCCACCACCAACACCTGTGTCAGCGGTTTCACCCAAGCCTCCTTTTCTCCGGGACGGTATCGGGTCTCGGCGTAGCACAGTCAGGATCGTTGCCCTGCTCCCGGCAGTCGCACCGTTCCAGCTGATAGATATACGGCAGCAGAATCTTCTCCTCCATCAGGGCGTGCTTCTGCAGGTCGGCCGACAGCTGCATGATGGCAAACACCAGCTCGTTCAGCTCCTCGGTCAGCTGCTCGCCCGGGATGTATTTATAGAGAATCTGCGTCAAGTCCGACAGCTTGTCAACCAAGTCGCTGTGGTTTTCGGTAAAATGCTCCGACAGCGGGCGCTCCTCGCTCTCACCTGCCAGCAGGTGCTCCAGATAGGGGAACACCTCGCACTCCTCCGACCCGAAATGGCTGCGCACCTCCTCGCGGTAGTCCTCAAAAAAAGACTTCAGGATGCTTCCGTACCTGTCGCCCGCGTGGCCGGCCACATGCACCAAATGGCGCTCTATATGCGGCAGACGCTCGTCGAGATAGTAGCGGTGCGAAGCCTTCAGGTAAGGCACCAGCAGACTGAAATCGGTCCGCTGCAGGTCGTCCTCGTCGGGCAGGTAGTCGTCGAAAGTATAGACATTAAACACCAGCAGAACAAAGTCCACCGGCAGCCCGTACCGACTGCAAACCTCCTGCACGCTGAGCTCGCCAAACCCCAAAGGGATGCCGAAACGAGGCAGCACCAAAATCAACGTATGATTGGCAGCCACAACGTCTGACAGCTTCATCCGCGCCGTAAAAAAACTATTTTTCATAATGCAAAAATACTATTTTTTTTTCAATTAATCGAAATCCGCACAAAAAAGAAAAGAAAACCCCACACTCCTATTACTCCTATAACTCCTATCACCCCGCCCCCACTAAGGCGGCTCCCTGCTATCACCACCGGCGGTTCGCCCCTTATCACCACCGGCGGTTCGCCGGCGCCGCTTCTTCCCCACATTCAGCGGCGTGCTGTGGGGAAATGCCTCCGTATAAGCCTCGTCGAGGACTGCCTGGCGCTGAGCGGCCCCGTCAACGGCGGTGTGGCGATGGTGCACAGCCGCAAGCTGAAAGGGCAGACGGTGGTCAGCACCCAGTCGTTTGTGGTGAACAACAGCTATCTGGCCAGCTATCAGACGGCAGCGGCTTTCAACAGCGCCGTGAAGAGCTACGGCGGTGTGGATTCCGACCAGTTCCTCACCCCGAACCTCGACGACGTGGTGGCAATCGATGTGAACCCCTAATCGCAGCTGCTATGGACAGACTGAAACTGAAAGGGGTCATCCCCGAATGGCTGGTGGTGGTGCTGAAGGTGCTGGCCTATCTCATCGGGCTGCTGCTGGCAGGCTACGGCACCTCGGCCGCCGCACAGACACTCTTCATGTAACTCTATTAGAAGAGGGTGTCCCATAAGTTTTGGGGCACTCTCTTTTTTTTTTGCAAAAAGTTGCAGTTTTATTTTGCCATGTTGGATATTTTTCGTATCTTTGCATTTG
>CADAQX010000026.1 GCA_902790215.1 uncultured Bacteroidota bacterium
GGACATAGATGTCGTAGGCCGTCTCGCCTGTGAGGCCGGTGAGGGTGTAGGGATGGTGGTCGGTGTAGCTTGTGATGCCGTAGCCTTGTGTGAAGCCTATGGGGCCGAACTGCACTTCCCATTGCGTCACCTCGGGGTCGCACTGCCAGTCGAGCACCACACTGTTGCCCTGCAGGTCGCTGTAGGTGAGGTCGGTGACTTCGGGGCACACGGGGGTGGTGAAGGTGATGGTGTCGCTCCAGTCGCCCGGATGGTTGTCCGGGGAGCAGTGGGCTCGGACTGCGGCGTGGAAAGTCAGCCCTGCCGGAAGTCCGCTGATTGAGGCGCGGGCAATGATAGAGGTGACAGTGGTGTCGAAGGCTGTATTGAAAATGTGCAGGGTGTAGGTGGTGTTGTTTTCGTCGGGCGTCCAGCGGAACGAGGCTTTCTTGTGTGTGAGTTCAGTGATGTGCATGTTTTCGGGGAAGGCGCAGTCGTGGGGCGATGTGCGGAAGGTGCCGTATACCCAGTTGGGGCGGGTGTTGCCGGGGCAGTCAACGCTTACGCAGTAGAGGTATTCGTTGTCGGGGTAGATGTTGTCGATGTTGAGCAGGGTGTCGGTGGTGGCGGCGCTGTCCCATATTGTGCGGGTGTTGAGGAGGTATTTTACTTTGTAGGTTGCAGGGCTGTGGCCACCGTCCACGCTGTGCCATCGGAGTGTGACGCGGCTGTAGCGCAGGTTGGGACGCATGAGCCTGACTTTGGGGCAGGGGTTGGCAGGGCAGAAGTCGAAGACGGCCTGGCTGAGGCAGTTGGTGAGGGCGACATCGCTGCTGTCGGCAGCAAGGGTCTCGGCAGTGGTGGGGTCTATGCTGCTCTCTCGGTGGACTATGATGCCCAATGGTCTGTCGTGGATGCAGACGTGGTAGTATTTGGCTTTGTAGGAGTTGTTGTTATTGAGTATGGCCAGCACGAGGTTGCTCTCGCCGTCGTATTCGAAGGGGGAGTTGAGGATGATTCGGTGCCAACCGGATGTGGCGGGCATGGGGCCGGCATAGACCAGCTGCAGGGTGGAGGGGTCGATGAAGTCGTCGGTGGTGTAGAATTCGCTGCGGGAGGTATGTCCGAGGTATATGCGCGATTCGTTGCGGGAGGAGGTGGAGTTTACGGGTCCGAAGTTCATGCTGAGGGCTTGTATGGTGCCGTGTCCCGAGAAATAGGAGGCATCGAATATCTGCTGTGAGTAGGAGCAGCGGTCGTGCCAGGCGACGGGCAGAATGGTGGAGGTGTCGGTGCTGCCCATGGCACACGTCATGGCGGTGTCGCTGCGGAGGCTGTGGCATATCGGGGTTGTGAACTGCAGGGGGGTGGACGGGGAGGAGAACGTGCTGTCGCTGCATATTTGCCTTACGGTTACGGTGTACTGCGTGGTGGGGACGAGGCCGGTGATCAGGATTTGGTTGGTGACGGCGGTGATGGCGAGTGTGTCGCGGGTGTTGACGGCAAGGCAGGTCACTTTGTATCGGGCGGCAGGGTCGCCGTGCCAGGAGAGTAGGGCGGAGGTGTCGCTGAGACTGTCGGCTGCGAGATTGAGCGGTTTGGGGCATGCGGGGTGGACGACCTGCACGTTGTCGATGCATAGCGGGGTGCCGGGGGTGTTGTCGTAGGCACCGCCTGTAAGGAAGAAGACCAGGCGGTGGATACCGTGGATGGTGTCGAAGAAGATGGTGTCGGTCGTCCAACTGTCGCGAGTGTGCGGGGGAGTGGCTATGACGTGCAGGTTCCCGACGGGACCCCACGGCGAGGTGTTGCGGGAGTCGGTGTGGTGCAGGGGCAGGGTGGGGTCGGCGAGGCACACGTAGAGCTGGAGGCTGTTGAAGGTGTGTTCGGTTTTGTAGCGGTAGGTGATGACGGTGCTGCTGTCGTAGCCTGTGGCCGGTGCGGTGCCGAAGTCGATGTCACGGTAGAGCACGGTGTTCACCGGCACGTTGCCCGTGTGGTTGAGCGCACCCGTCACAAAGTCGAAACGGTAGCCGTGACGGGAGAGTTCGGCAGGCATTGCGTTGTAGGTCCAGCAGTAGGCCATGTTGCTGCCTGTCTGCCACAGCAGAGCCTCGGCGGTGTCCTCGAAGTCACAACGGTAAGGAATACGGGCAGGGTTCTGCATGGTGGATACGGACAGTGGGTTGATTGTCCATTCCGAGGTGTCGAAGAGTGAGACGGCTCCGGCCGAGGGGCAGATGCTGCGCAGGTATATGTCGTAGTTGGTGCCGGGCTGCAGGCCGGTAAGGTGGCAGATGCCTGTGGTGGAGTTGATGACGGTGTCGCCGGTGCCGGGGGTGAATCCTTGCGGACCGTAGGTCAGCTGCCACAGGGCGGTTGTGGAGGCGGGATACCAGGATACTGTCGCCGCGGTGGAGTCGACATGGGTTGCGGCGACGCTGTCGGGATACAGGCAGGAGGGGATATAGTCGATTACTACATCTTCGAAATAGGCATAGTCCGACAGCCGTTCGACTTTGATGGTAATGTATTCGCCGGTGTCGGTGTAGGTGTCGAAGTATGTCTCGTAGCGTGTGGGTATGTGTGTCAGGTGAATGGTGTCGAGAGGGGTGAAGGCATGGCTGTAGTCGGTGGAATTTTCCACGCCAGTTATTATGGCGGCCGCGGTGCTTTGAGACAGCCATGCCGTGAACTGCAGCCTTGTGTTACGAATGGGAATCCGGCCTCTGGGCATGTGGGGCAGGATGATGTACATGCCGCCGTTGTGTACCCGCAGGCAGTTGGATGCCGGTCTGTTTGGCAATATGGTGTACTCGTCGATGTAGTCATAGCGGTAGTTCCAGCATGGAGGCCGCGAGATGTGCTCCTGATTGGAGGGATCCAGTTGGTCGAAGTTCTCTATGTAGGGCAGGGTGTCTATGTCGCCACAGAGGGTGGTGAAGGTGACGGGCAGGGACCATTCGGAGGTGTCGCCTGTGCAGACGGTGCGCATGTAGAGGTCGTAGCGTGTGGAGTGATGCAGCCCGGTGAGCCTGACGCTGTCGGCGAAGATTCTCAGTGTTGTGCCTTGGCCGTGGGCAAAGCCGTGCAGACCGTATACCACTTCGTAGTCTTGGGTGCCTGTGTGGTCGCTCCAGTGCAGGGTGACGGTGCTGAGGGCGTTGCGGGTGGCTGTGATGCCAAAGGGCTCTTGACAGGCGGGGATAGGGGCTACTTGGATGTTGTCGATTTTGGTGTTGCCTGTGCCCTTCCAGAATGCGATGCGGCCGTCGGGACCTGTGTAGTTTTGGAAGGAGACAAGGAAGTGTGTCCAGTATTGCGAGGGTTGTGGGGAAATCGTGTCGATGGGGATATAGACGGTGTCGCCACTGCCTGAGGGCATCACGCCCACCACAAGGGTGCCTTCTCGTATGAGACCGGAAATGCGAGTGGTGGTGACGGGTTGGTCGAAGAGGGGCAGTGCATAGCGTATGTCGGAGCCGGTCAAAAGGTATCGGGTCAGGCCGTCGTGGTGTGTAGTGGTTACGTTTGGGCGGGTGATGTGCCAGCAGGTTTGGTTGAACAGTTCAAAGTCTTCGTAGTACGGAAGCGTCGGGGTGGTGCAGTGTGTGGAGACGACGGTGTCGTCGTATAGGATGGGGTAGCAGGTGGGTCGGACTATGAAGCGGTATGTGTTGCCGGGCTCAAGGTTGGTGAGGGTGCAGACAGTGTCGGTGTAGTTGCTGTCCACCACTATCATGTCACCCGAGGTGTTGGACGCTCGGCTGTAGACGGCATAGGACACTATCCAGCGTGAGGTTGAGTGGTATGGCCATGAGGGTGTATGTCGGGTCCAGGTCAGTGTGATGCTTGTGGTGTCGCATGTGGCCGAGATGATAGTTGGTGGGGCGCAGGTGTCCCACCAGTCGTCTTGAAGAAATGGTTGATAGTTGATAGTTGAAAGATGAGAATTGGCTGACGCACCCGGATGATTTTCAATTTTCAACTTTCCACTTTCAATTTCCTTTGCTTCGTGGGCTGATGCGGCACCTGATATCACGAGCAGGAGTAGTATCAACTTTCTCATGGCATTCTTTGTATTTTTGTGTTATCGTTGTATGACGAGTTTGCGGGTGGCGGTGTCTTGCGGGGTGACGAGGGTGACGTAGTAGACGCCCGCGGGAAGTGGGGGAATTGAGAATTGAGAATTGAGAATTGAGAGTTGGGTGTTGAGGAGTTCGCGTCCGGTGGCGTCGCGGAGTACTATTGAGAGTTGAGAGTTAAGAGTTAAGAGTTGAGAGTTGACTGTAATCGATACGCTGCCCGTGGCGGGGTTGGGGGAGAGGGTGAAGAGCGGCGATGCGCTGCCGGGGTCGGCTATGGCGCTGTAGGGGGTGGTGACGGTGACGGGGTTGGACCAGTGTTCGCTGAACCAGTCGTCGTCGCACACGGAGCGGACATAGATGTCGTAGGCCGTCTCGCCTGTGAGGCCTGTGAGGGTGTAGGGATGGTGGTCGGTGTAGCTTGTGATGCCGTAGCCTTGTGTGAAGCCTATGGGGCCGAACTGCACTTCCCATTGCGTTACATCAGGGTCGCACTGCCAGTCGAGCACCACGCTGTTGCCCTGCAGGTCGCTGTAGGTGAGGTCGGTGACTTCGGGGCACACGGGGGTGGTGAAGGTGATGGTGTCGCTCCAGTTGCCCGGATGGTTGTCCGGGGAGCACTTGGCCTGGACCGCGGCGTGGAAAGTCAGCCCTGCGGGAAGTCCGCTGATTGAGGCGCGGGCAATGATAGAGGTGACAGTGGTGTCGAAGGCTGTATTGAAAATGTGCAGGGTGTAGGAGGTGTTGTTCTCGTCGGGAGTCCAGCGGAAAGAGGCTTTCTTGTGGGTGAGGCCGGTGATGTGCATGTCTTCGGGGAAGGCGCAGTCGTGGGGTGAGGTGCGGAAGGTGCCGTAGCTCCACACAGGGGTGCCTTCGTCTGTGCAGACTTTCCTCACCCGGTAGAGGTATTCATGGTTGGTGAATACATTGTCGATTGTGAGGAGTGTGTCGGTGGTGAATACGGTGTCCCACTGGTTGCGTGATAGCAGGCGGTAGTTGACCTCGTAGAGCGAGGCAGTGTCGCCTTGCCAGCGCAGGTTTACGCGGCTGTAGCGCAGGTTGGGACGTTTGAGACGCACTTGCGGGCAGGAACCGGGCGGGCAGAAGTCGAACACCGCCTGGTTGGTGCAGTGGACAAGGGTCTTGTCGCCGGTGTAGCTGTCGAGGGTCTCAACGGTGTAGGGGTCAACGGCGTTGTGGCCATGGACGACTATGCCGGTCGCCTCGCTGGCGGGGCATATCATGTAGTGTTGGGGCTTGATGGGGTTGCCGTTGTTGAGGACGGCAAGCACGAGGTTGCTCATGCCGTCGTATTCAAAGGGCGACTGCAGTACAATTCTGTTCCATCCTGGGCGCACGGGCATGGGTCCGATGTAGACCAGTTGCAGGGAGGAGGGGTCGATAAAGTCGGACGGGGTGTTGAACCGGCTGTGCCAGGTGTGACCAAGATATATGCGCGACTCGTTCCGTGAGGAGTAGAATTCAGATGGAGGCCCCAGGTTGAGGTTGATGGCCTGGATGGTGCCGGGACCCGACAACCGGGAGGATTCGTAGATTTGCTGCGAATAGGAGTAGTCGTCATAGGATACAACAGGAAGCAGGCGGGAGATGCTGTCGTATGTCCCAGGGACGATGCAGTTTGCCAGGGTGTCGCTCCGGAGGTCGGCGCACAGAAGGGTGTTGAATGTGTAGCTTTCGGAGGGAGAGGAAAGGCTGCTGTCGCCGCACACGAGCTGCACACTTGCAGTGTAGGTGGATGCCGGGGTGAGGCCGGTGAGCAGGATATGGTTGGAATAGGCAGTGTCGGTAAATGTGTAGGAGGGAGTCTCGTAGGTGGTCTCGCTCGTGCAGGTGACTATATAGGTGGCCGCGCTGTCGCCATACCAGGAGAGCGTGGCCTCGGTGTCGCCGATGCTGTCGGCCGAAACGTTGAAAGGACGTGGGCAGGGCGTGTGGAAAAAGTTCACCTCGTCGATGCTGACGAGTGTGCCGGTATAGTCGTCCCAGGACAAGCCGGTCTGGTAAATGGCTATGCGACGGATTCCGTGGAGGGTGTCGAGTTCCACGGTGTCGGTCTGCCAGCCTGTCCGCATGGGTATCTCGGCTATGATGTCGAGATCCGATATCATCCCCCAGGGGGAGACTTCATGTCTGCTGGAGTGAACGACCGGCTGGGCAGGATTGACCATGCACACCACCAGTCTGGCCGAGGTGAGGAGAGTGGCGGGGATGTTGAGTATGCGGTAGGAGAAAGCGACACTGCTGTCCAGTGTGCCGGCCGGGGAGGCTGTGCCGAAATCAATGTCGCGATACATGACCATGTTGACGGGGACAGTGCTGCTATGGCGGTTGAGCTCTCCTTCCACGGTGTTGAACAGGTAGCCGTGGTGGCTTGTGTCGGCAGGAATGGCGCCGTATCGCCAATGGTATGCCATGTTGCTGCCTTCCTGCCACCGCCGTGCCTCCGTGCTGTCCTCAAAGTCGCAGTAGTATGGCACATGGGCGGGGCTCTGAGTGGTGGCAAACGTCAGCGGCGAATAGGTCCATCCCGAAGTGTCGCCTGTCATCGACACACTGTCGACGGAGCAGATGCTGCGAATATAGACATCGTATTCAGTTGCAGGCATCAGTCCGCTCAACAGCAGCGAGTCAACCGGGACCGTGGCAAAGAAACCGCCCGTGTCGGGGTCGAAGCCCTGACGGCCGTAGGCTATCTGCCATTGGTCGGCAATGCCATTCGGATGCCATGAGATCAATGCGTGGGTCGAATCAACCTGCGTCGCGGCAAGGTGGTCTGGACGGGGGCAGGATGGCAAATAGTCAACCACAATGTCGTCCAAATAGATGTTTTCACCTTGGGTCTTGAATACGATAAATTCACCTGTACCGGAATAGTGGTCGAAAAAGACTTCGTAGTAGGTGGGAATTTCCGTAGGGTACACTGTGTCGATAGGGGTGAAGGAGTTATGGCTCATAGTGTCCGTGTCCACCCCGACTATCAGATAGGGAGACATTCCACCAGTTTTCCACGCCTTGAAACAGATCTCCGTCCCCTCCAACGCCACACGCTCCCGACGGATTCTCGGCAGATGCATGGTGGCAATAGCCTCCGAGTGGTTGCCCAGACAATTTGATAATCCACCCGATTCTGTTGTATACCGTTCAATATAGATGCAAAAGAAATAGGGTGTACTGCAGCGGGATGAGAATGCCCAGCACGGGGGCAGCGACACATAATTGCGACCCGATGGCTCCCATTGGTCGAAGTTTTCGACATAGGGCAGTTGGTTGATGTCGCCGCAGGGGGTGGTGAACGACACAGGGAACGACCAGACGGAGGTGTCGCCCGGGCAGTGGGAGCGGATGTAGACGTCGTAGTTGCACGAATGCTGCAGCCCTGTCAGCACAACACTGTCGGTAAAAACACCCAGCGTTGTGCCTTCGCCGTGGGCAAAGCCGTGCGGGCCGTACTCAACCTCGTAGTTGCCGGCGTTGCCCCCGTCCCTCCAGTGCACCGTGGCCGTACTGAATGATGCGATGGAAACCGTCACACTGTCGGGCTCGGGGCATTGCGACTCCCGCTCCACCAGTATATCGTCTATGAACATATACGAAAAAGACATGGGTGCCCACAGCGCAATGCGGCCATCGGGACCCGTGTAGTCTCTAAAGTGCACAGTGAAATGTTCCCACCTGTTGTTGTATGACGTGCGGATTGTGTCGTGGGGGATAAAAGTGGGCGCTGCGCTGTCGTATGCCATCACACCGGCCACGACAAAACCCTGCGTGTGACTGTTTGGATTCGGGTGGCGAGTGGCCATTTTCCCCGACAGACGGACATTGTGTGCCTCCACCTCCAACTCGGGGAGGACATGGAATATGTCGTCCCCCATATTGACACATAAGCCCTGTACACTGGGCTCGTAGTCCATGTCAAGGTTAACCCGACCTAAAGGGAAAAAGTTCCAGCACGTGGGATTGAAATTCTCAAAGTCCTCATAAAAAGGGAGCTGGCGAGCCAGGCAGGCTGTTGCCACAGTGCAACGGGCCGCCATACGGCTGTCGCAGACCGGACGAAGCGTCACAGCGTAAGTCGTGCCGGGCAGTAGGCCGCTGATAGTGTAGCAAGAGTCGGTGCAGGCATCCGCTGCCACCGAGACTGGGCCGGAAGATAAATTTGCTGTTCGGTAGGAAATCTCCCAGGCTGTGGCAACGGCGGTGTTGGGAATCCACTCCAGGGCAATGCTGCCCGAGTCGCCTTCGGCATAGACAATTGTCGGGGCTGAGCACGAGTCTGTCCCCAACAGAGTGCGCAGAGTCACCGCCGCCCACTGCTGCGGAGCCCCACCGGTCACGCACTCTGCGGCCGAAACCACAATGCTGTAGGTTGTGTTGGGAAGCAGATGGCGCACCACTGCGTGCCGTTCGTGGGTGACAAAGGATTGCAGGGCGGCCGAGTCCGGCGGCAATGCCGCGCCGTTGAAAGCGGGGTAAACCCTTACCACATACGACAGACTGTCACTTACAGTGCCGGGGTGGAAATCCCAGGTTACGCCCGCACCGCGCCGGGCAGTGGCCGCGCAGTTCAGGTTGCATACGCTCCCGCACACGGGTGTGCGCTCAACGGTAACCTTGTCGACAAAAAGAGAATAATTTGTGTATATTTTAAACAACAGTGCCGTATGCGCGCCCGACGGGGGCAGTCCCGCCAGCGGAAACAGCAGCTCATAGGGCTGAGTGGCATTCGTCAGAGGATACCGGCACAGCGTCGTAAACGTCGAAGTGTCGGACGGATTGGTCATAAACCCTGCGCGGACCTCTATCGGTAAATTCATCAGAATACGAGAAGTGGGGATAATGCGCACCCGCAGCTGCAGCGCACCCCCGGAACACAGCGCGCTGTCCACCCGTGGCAGCACAACGCAGGCATATGATGTGTTCGTAATCTTGATGCCTTTGCACTCCTCTGTATTCTCCTCCACAGCCACGCCGGGAGTGGAGATATAAATGCAGCTGGTAGGATTGGCCGTCGAGCCCATGCGGTGCCAGCAAGGCACAAACACCGAGTCCGCCCCCTGCGACACAATCGTGTACTCCTCGAAGTCCTGCACATAAGGCAGCGATGTGATGACGCAGCTGTCGGCCGGGGACTGGGCACGGACAATGTTCGGAAGTATGAATATAAGAAGCAGAAGTATAGTGTGTTTCATGTCTTAAGTGTGTTTATTTCTGTTTACAAATATACATTTTTTTTGCGAATGTTTTTTTTCTTCACTATATATTAGACGTAAAAAAGGCTAAAAAGTGACATACGACCCTATATTTTAACATTTTTTAACCATCTACAAATATTCAATTTTTGTGCGAAAATTTTTTTTCACTATATATTAGTCGTAAAAAAGGCTAAAAAGTAACACTCGACCCCAAACTTTAACATTTTTTAACTATAAATGTAAGTCAGGACACACTTTCAACGTAGTAACGTCGTCATTTATTCGATTTGTATTCGATTCATATTCGATCGTTTTCCCTTTTAAAAGGGAAAAAATGACGAACAAGGAAAGGAGACAGATTGGATAAGGAAGGTCGTTAGAAGGGAGAATAGAGGGGGGAGAATGGTGAAAAGCGGATTTTGTCGGGCAAGGGGGACGGTTTAGTCGCAGAGGACGTAGATGTCGTCGCGCGGGTTGATAAACAGGACGGGCAGCCGGTGGGGGTTGCGCACGGTGCGGTCTTCCTGCACTCCGGCAAACCATTCCACTACATCGCGGCTGCGGGTGTCGGTGGTGACGGAGATGAGCAGTCCGTGTCCCGCCTGGGCGGCGGCGGTGCATACAAGGGTTTCGGGGAAGAGGGCGCGGCCTTCTACCGGGAGGCTGTCGTAGGTGATGCCGAGGTTGCGGAAGAATTTGTCCATGAAGAGGACGTTGTTGCTCCATTTTTTGTTCAGGCCGGTGTCGCTGTAGCGGAAGTGGAGCATGTGGAGGCGGCTGTGGTTGAAACGTGCAAAGTAGCTTGCCCATATCAGTTTCTCTTTGCTCTCTTTGTGGAAATCGATGCTGTAGGCCACATGGCTGTAGGCCTCGGGCGAGGCGAGCGGTTGCTGCACGGTGAGGTAGGCTATCTTGCACTGGGCAAAGTTGTGTATCACTTTGCGCGGATGGACTGGACTGCCGAGGCGCGCTTTGGGGTTGACACCGGCCACGGCCACCACCCCGTTGAGCAGTGTGGGCAGAGCGTTGATTATTTCGCGTGTGTTGCCCTTTATTGCCACGTGGGCAGGGTGTACCTCGGGATGGGCTTTTTCGAGCCTCAGAAGGGCGGATTCCGTCTCGTCGGTGGAGGGCAGGTGGTATCGCGGGTCTTGGATATAGAGAAAGATGAGCCCTTTGTTGAGCATGCGGGCAAGGTGGCAGGCATGGCTGACAACGGCTTGCTCCATGCTGAGGTCGGCAAGATAGGCTATGACGAACTGGTCTTTCATCGGATGAGTGTGATGTCGCCTTTGAGGAGATTTTCTAGCCCTGCCTCGCATTGGATGCGGCAGGTGTAGGTATAGACGCCGGGCATGCACCAGTTGTCGTTGTAGCGGCCGTCCCAGCAGTCGTTGATGTCGTGGCTTTCGTATACCTTTTCGCCCCAGCGGGTGTAGATGGCTATGTAGAAGCCGGTGATGAAGTCGCCACTGAAACAGAGCCGGTCGTTGATGCCGTCGCCGTTGGGCGAGAATGTGTTTGGAATGGATACATTGGGGCGCCCGCAGATGACTTCGGTGCAATAGAGGGGCAGCTGTCCCGTCCAGGTGCAGCCCAGGGAGTCGGTGACGGTCACGCTGTAGACGGTGAGGGTGTCGGTAGGGGTGGCCACAGGATTGGGCGATGTGGGATGGTCGAGGGTGTTGGAGGGTATCCAGTTGTAGCGAGCGCCAGGCACTGTGGTGACGTGCAGACGGGTGCTTTCGGTGAGGTAGAGGTGGGTGTTGTCGGCCCATACACTCATGTGGTAAAGTGAGGTGTCGCGGGTGATGACGGTGGTGTCGTAATAGGGACATCCGGCTGTGTCGTGCAGGAGGATTATGTAGGTGCCTTCGCAGAGGCTGTCGATGAGGGTGTCGCCTACAGCGTAGTTGAGAATGTTGTAGCGTAGCTGTATAGAGCCCTCGCATGCTTCGGTGCACAGCAGGTCGTGGACATGCTTCTCGATTTTCATGACGGGCGGATCCTGGACAGTGAAGGTGCGCTCGATACGGCAGTCGTGGTGGATGATTACGAGGGTGTGGGAACGATTGCCGGCACTGAGACCCGACAGGATGGAGTCGCCCGGTACGCCGTCCCAGTAGAAAAGTGTTGTACTGTCCGTCTCGTCAGTGAGGCGGGCTATGGCACGTCCGTCACTGCCTCCCGGACAGGTGGGGGGAATGACGATAAGGGTGTCGAGGGGGTTGATGAACTGGACGATGAATGTGTCGGTTTCGTGGCATCCGTCGAGGGTGGTTATCTGCAGTATATAGGTGCCGGTTTCGGAGACGTAGGGGTTGGCGATGCTGCTGTCGGACACATTGCCCTGTATCCATTGGTAGGAACAACCCAGCATGGGTTGGGACCCTATCTGCAGGGATGAGCCGTTGCAAGGCATTTGGGTTATGGTGTGGTGTCCGTGGTCGGCAAGTACCCGCACGATATAGTCTGTGGTGTCGGAAGTGGCGCAGCCGTTATCGAGGTAGGCAATGAGGCGTATGCGGTAGCTGCCGGACTGGGTATAGGTGTGCTGTGGGTTGCGGGCAGTGGAGGTGGTGCCGTCGCCGAAGTCCCAAAGGAATGAGGTGCCGCGGCCGGTGTTGGTGATATTGACGGTGTAGGGTGCACATCCGGCGGGAGGTGCCACGAAGTCGGCTACGGCAAAGTCGTCGTGTATGTTGAGGCGGAAAAGGGCGTTGTTGCAGTTGTGGCTGTTGTTGTGGTTCGACCATGCCCCGTTTGTAGTGGGGAATTCGTCGTTCCCGTAGCAGCTGGCGCAGACGCTTTGGTAGAGGGTGGCCATTTTGTCAAAACGGCTGGTGCCGCCGTCCACATGGTCGTAGCCGCCGTTAGAGCCTGAGCCGTGCAGTTCGCCAAAGAAGGTGGCATAGTCGAGGCTGGAGGCATCGGCGGACATGCTCATGATGTAAAAGTCCTGTCCGTCGGTGGTGCTCTGGACGGCGTCGGTGGTGATTTCCATGTCGTATGTGCCGGCCTGGTTCCAGTTGATGCCGCCGCTACCGATGAAGTCGCGTCCCCATCCGGCGGCATAGATACGGTTGCAGATGTCGGCGGCAAAGGCGGTGGGGGAGAGGTTGGGACGCCCTAAGGGGGTTCCAAAGACGGTGGACCATTCAATGGTGTCGAGGTTTGGACGCAGGCGTGCCAAAAGCATTCCGCTGCCCGGGACATTGTAGGCGGCATTGTATATCAAGGTGCTGCCCTGGGCTTTGGTTTGACCGAAGATGAAGACTTCGTTGTGTTTGCCGCTGCGCACGAAGTATATCTGGTCGTATTGGGGTGAGCCAAAGAATGAGCTGGCAATAATGCGGTCGCCGTTGTATGAGATTTTGGTGATGAATCCGTCGGCTGAGCCTCCACCGTAAGCTGGCTGGTAGCTGCCTGGGGTGGTGGGGAAGTTGGGCGAGTTGGTGCCGCCGCACACCAGCAGGTTGTATGAACTGTCGACATCGATGGAGTAGACAGCATCGTCGAAGTTTCCTCCCAGGTAGGTAGACCATATCATGTTGCGCAGGTTGTAGTCTATCTTGAAGACGATGCCGTTTTGCCTCATGAAGGCTAACGGGGCAACACTTCCGGCTGTGGTGGGGAAGTTGGTGGAGAAGGTGGTGCTGCCGACATAGATGTTGTTGAGGTCGTCGGTAATGAGCTCTCCGCGTGCACCGTCGCCGTAGTTGAAATAGAGCGAGTCGTTGCCCAGCATGATTGTCCGGCTGTTGTGGTTGAAGTGTGCGCTGTAGTTGAGGCCGTCGTTTCCGCTGCCTCCGACATAGGTGGAAGCCTGCAGCTGTGTGCCGTCGCTGCTGAATCGGCTGACAAAGATGTCGCTGCCGTTGGGGAAGTTGATGGTTGAGGTGCCTTCAAAGGCAAGGCTGGTGCCGCCGTTGAATGAGGTGTCGAATGCTCCCTGGGTGACGGGGAAATCGGATGAGCCTGTGGTTCCGAAGATGACCAGCTCGTCGAAAGTGTTTACATACATGCTGTGGGGCATGTCGGCCTGGCTTCCGCCGAGATAGGTGGCAAAAATCTGTTGGCTGCCAGAGGTGTCGAATTTAAAGATTCCTATATCGGCGTTTCCGTTGGAAGAGATGTCGTAAGCACCCGTTGATACGGGATAGCCTATGCCGAATACAAGCCCTGATGTATAGGTGTTTTTGTGAGCGTCGTAGGTGGCAGTGGTGCCCCAGTTGTCGGCAGTGGAGCCAGTGTAGGTGGAGAAGTGCAGCACGGGGTCGATGACTAACGGCAGCTGGGTGTTGTATTCGCCAAGTGAGAAGCGTACCTCGTTGTTGTGTACCACATACCGGGCGGGGATTTCGCACCGGCCTGTGTCGGTGAGCTGATAGGCATAGGGCCGAAGTTCAACGATTTCTCCAACAGAGGTTCGCAGCACTAGGTTGCCGCTGCTGAGGTAGAGCTTGTCAATGCCTTCGTAGACCATGACAATGTTGCCTGGATTTGCGCCGGGGGCAAGGTAGAAGTTGGTCTTGAGAGCGTGCTGTGCCGCCTGGATGTCCATGTCGATGCCATCATAGAGTCCGTTGTAGTAAACGGTCATATAGTGGCTGAGGCGCGACACCCAGCGGTCGGAATTGTGCCCGTAGTAGTAGTTGTCGTAGCCGCCGTTGGGGTCAGGGTCCTGCCCAGTGACACTGACCGATGAGTTAGAGTTGATAAAGTAAACTTTGTAGGCATGCATGTGGGGGCTCATGGCATGGTGGAAATGCCCCTCTTCATGGTGCGGGGTGATTTCGCGCAAGGCTATGGTGAGGCAGTTGCTCTCGGCAAAGAGGGCGGCATTGTTCATCTGTGCCTTGTAGAGGAAGGGCGCATCCCATTGGCCGAGATTGGCGATGAAATGAGTGCGGCTGCCGGTGCCGAGCGTGTCGCGCTGGCGTGCCATGGCAGGCGAAAGGTTAGTCAACAGCAAGAAAAGCAGCAAAAGGGTGCCCGTCAGGACACCCTTGTTTTGTATATCTGCAGTTCTTCTATTTGAGTACCTCGACAACACCGTTATGTTCTATATTGCCTTGATATCCTTTGCCGGAAAATCTGTAGAAGTAGGTGCCGGACGGGACATTGCTCTTGGAGGGATCCCAGAACTGGTCGTCGCGGCTGATGTTGGTGGCATGGAATACCCGCGATCCCCATTTGTCATAGATGTCAAGTGTGTTGATGGGGTAGGCGAGACCCTCTACAAGATTGAGGATGACAAAGCGGTCGTTGATGCCGTCGCCGTTGGGTGTTACGACTGTCGGGAACTGGAGCATATCGTTGATGATGATGATGGTGTTCTCGACCGTGTCGCCACAGGCTATATTCAGTCCACTGGGTCCCTTCTCGTCGTTGCGGGCAATCAGACGTATGGTGTAGTTGCCGGATACATCGCCGCCGCCTTTGGGTGCATCCCATTCGAAAGTGGGATTGACGTCGAGCATGGTTTGGAATGAATTGGGATGGTCTTTGTCATACTGGATTTCCCAGAAGTATTTGACACTGCCATTGTCAGGTGCTGTGTTGTTCTTGAGGGTGATGGAGGGATGCTGCACCGTGGGGAAGACAGGCTCCCAGGAGAAAGAGGCCTTGGGGCTGGAGTGCACGGTGATGAGGTCGGTGTAGATAAGGGAGTCTTTACAGCCCTTATCGCTTTCGACGTAGTATTTCAGGTCGTAGGTGCCTGCAGCATAGGAGTGGCTGGGGTTTCTGAGGGTGGAGTAGGTGCCGTCGCCGAATACCCAGCGGTATTTGTAGCCATAGTCAGTGGTGTTGTCAATATTGATGGTGAAGGGTTCGCATCCTTCAAGAGGATAGACACCGGGGTCGAAACTGGGAATCGGTTGGGGATTAACCGATACGTTGATGGTGTCACGTCCACGACAGGCAAGCTCTTTGTCAAGGTTGATGACTTCCACTACATATCGAGTGTCCTTATAAATGCCTGACAGGGTCTCGATGGTAGGTGTTGACTCTCCTGTGGGCTCCCACATGTATGTGTAATTGGATTTTGCAGTATACTTGTCTGTGGCGTCAAGTGTGATGGTGTTGACTCCGCAGATGATTGTGTCGTTGCCAAGGTTGGGCGTGGGTGAATATACAGAAGAGATATGTGTCAGTGTATCCCAGCGGCATCCGAATTCGTCATAGATTGACAGGAGGATGTTGAAGTCTCCAGCCGTGTCGGGCGACATAATATAGGAGATGGAGGCGTCGCCGGGTTTTTTGTGGATTTGAAGACCACGGTATATACCGTCGCGGAAGTCGGTGGCATAATTGGTGTCAGGACGCCATACAACAGAGTCGATACCTACTTGGTATTCGCATCCGCCGCCGGCGCTGATACCGCAGATGTCCATTCCCCAGCTGAACACCCAGCCGTTGTCGATTGGCCAATAGTCACACAGTTCAATACTCCATGTTCCGTTGAGGGGGCAGCCTATCAGCTGAGAGAAGTCTTGTGCGGGCAGGTAATAGTTGATCTGCTCTTCGTGGTTGCTCGAGTCCTTGGTATCATGTGTGACGGGCCCGCCATACTGGCCGGCATGGTCGTATCCCGGAGGTATGGGAGCCTGATTGTAGGTGAAGGATGATCTGTACATCGGTGAGGCGATGCCTGCATTTTCGGGGTAGGGAGTGATATCGCAGGGGTCACCGGTGACAAATTTATAGTCGCCGTTGCGTGAGAAGCAATAGTTGAAGCCGAGGCCATAGGGATTCTTCAAGGTGTCGCACTTGTTGGGGATACCTGTTCCGTCGATATCTTGATGGTTGTCGTTACCGTTAACCAAATAGGGCATTCCAGTGAAACATCCACCGCCGGCAGCTGTGTATGGAGGAACAACCTCACCTACGGGTGCAGAACTTACATCTTTCCATTTGAGGATGGCTCTTCCCTGAGGTCCTGCTTGTTCGTCATAGGTGGGACAGCAGATGGCCAGAGAATAGTCTCCCATGAATGAGTGCTCATAGTTTATACAAATTGAGCAGATGTCTTTTGGTGACGTCACCTTCTTTCCGCTAGGGAATTCGTTGAAGGTTACGGGTGTCTCATAGCAAGAACCACCACCGCATCCTTGGCCGTCGGGAATAAATGACCTTACTTTGTTGACTTTTGAAGTCATCTTCTTGAAGGATATTTCTTTCAGGGTCAGAGTGCCGTTGTCACCGTCATAACCCACATTCACCATTTGGGAGTCTGCGCTGCATACGGGCACCAGGTCATAGATTGTTTTAATTGGGTTTTGAGCCAATCGTACTTGGATCTTCCGGAAGTCTCTGGTTACACATCCATGTTCGTCCGTGAGGCTTAGTGTCACTTCATAGCAGTCGACATCTTTATATTTCGTATATAGTGGTGCGTTGGCTCCAATTTCCGATAGGGTGTCTTGTGTACCAAAGGTCCAGTTGAACATAGTTGTCGAGTCGGTTGGATAATACCATCCAGTAGTGTGGGTGTATTCGCCGTGACCGTGGAATATAATGCCTTGTCCTTGGCAAAGCATGGCACCGTCTACCCAACCGATTGTATCCACACTGATGATGCTGTCCGTTTTGAAAATGCTGTCTTCCGTATACGTGTTGACGACAAAAGTGACACTGTCTTGCCATACGGTATCATGGCGTGTAACTGATACCGTATCCATTACAAATGTGGTGTCGAATGACTCCGGGAAGGTGACGAATTCGTGACGCGACAGGACATTGCCGTACTTGTCTGTGCGCTCATAGATGGAGTCAATATAGGTATATACCATCTCGCATGCACGGGCACAGGTGAACTCAAGGAAGAAACCTGTTGCGGTAAATGTGCTGTCATGCAATTTTGTACGGAAACGTACCGTTATCAAGTGTTCGGTGTTGTTGGGAGAAATGGTGAACAGCAGTCCCTCACGTGACGTGTAACAGTTGTTCATTTTCACCAGCAACGGGGCACTGGGGCTGCCGCCATCGTAAATATACAATGTATCTTGGCAGTCGATGTCAAAACTGTGGATTAATACGCTCAAGTGGGCATTAGTGTCCATAGAGTCGCATACGCCGCCTGATACAATGTAGTAGTCGTGGCCGCCAACGTAAGGATTGGCGTTGTTTCCACTCTCGTCATAGAGGTATGTGGGAGCGGAAATACCGTCAATGGTATCGCCGTTGGTGTTGGCATCGAGCGTGATTTCCGTGACACCGCTGATTTGTGCATGAAGACTCATGCCCCCTATCATGAACAAAAGTGCCACAAATAATGCTAACTTTTTCATATTGCTTACTTTTTTAAATTATCTAACCAATGTCATGCCTTGTCCAGTAAGAGCTACTGTTTATAATGTTCAGGGTTATCGGTACGGTCGGCCATCTCAATTCTTGTGCGGACTGCAAGGTATTTCCTCGGACCATTCTGTAGTCTGAAGTAAATGGTGTAGTCGTAGTGCTTGAATTGAAAATCCTGGAAATCGTACTCCCAATAGCTGAGATGATTCAGATCCACAACAAAGTCGGCGCTGGGATGCTGTTTTGTCACCAAGTTGGTGAGCTCAGTGAAATTATATACAATGGCGTTCTCGGGGATCTTGTCCACCATATAGAATGCATTGCGGGAGTAGTGGCAACGCCATTCAAACTTTCCTTCGGGATACTCGTTAGAGTCTATCTGGTTGATAAGGAAGTAAGGGCGTACAATCTCGTTGCAGTCCTGTGCTTTCAGGCTGCCCCACAGTCCCATTGCCATGCATGCCATCGCAAATAAAACAATCTTCTTCATAACAATTAATTTTAGTTGTTAAACTTTGAATTTTTTCGCCTTTTACTATATAGAGTCGTTGGGTGCGTTTTGGATACCCCCCTACCCCTATTATTTAACTTTTTTTATGACTTTTTCTGCAGTTTCTTCACCAATGCCATCAAATATCCCAGAACAATGAAGCCTCCGGGGGCAAGGATGAAGAGCAGCATGCCGTCGTTGCCACCGATGATGCTGTGGCCGAAAACAGCGCCGGCACCCAGCAACTCGCGCACAAGGCCGATCAGTGTCAGTGCCCAGGTGAAGCCCAGACCCATAAACAGGCCGTCGAGCAGCGAATGCCACACATTGTTCTTCGAGGCGAAGGCCTCGGCGCGTCCCAGCACGATGCAGTTCACCACAATCAGCGGGATAAACAGACCCAGGGTTTCGTACATGTCTGGCATGTATGCCTGCATCACCATCTGCACAATGGTCACAAAGGTGGCGATAACCACGATAAAGGCCGGGATACGCACTTTGTCGGGTATCATCGATTTAAGCAGCGAGATGACAATGTTCGACATCAGCAGGACAAACGTCGTTGCCAGTCCCATCATCATGCCGTTCACGGCCGATGTGGTGGTGGCCAGTGTGGGGCACATTCCCAGCACCAGTACCCATGTCGGGTTTTCTTTGATAAGGCCGTTTTTAATAATATCTGAAGCTTTCATTATTCAGTGCCTCCTTTCTGGAATATTTCGTAAGCGTTGTTAATCAGTTCGCAGAAGGCGCGCGAGGTGATGGTGGAACCGCTGATGGCGTCCACTTCGCCGCCGTCCTTTTTCACTTTCAACCCAGTCGAGGGGTTCTTGCCTATGACATCGCCTTTGTTACCCTTCTGGAACCATTCCCCGGCTTTGGCTCCAAGGCCGGGAGTCTCGGCGGTTTCCAGAATCTGGTAGCCGGAGATATTGCCTTCGGCGTCAAATCCAACCATGGCACCCAGGTGTCCGCCGAAGCCCTTTTCCGTGCTGGCCTCGATGGCCATGCCCACCAGGTTGCCGTCGGCGCCGTAGGCTTTGGTGCATGCCGTGCCGTCCACAACGGCTTCTTCCAGTCTGTCAAAAGCGGGCAGCACAGCCTTCACGGCTGCCTCTTTCTTGGCTTTCTGTGCCTGCGCAATGGGTTCTGCCGTCACATAGCTGACAAAGGCCAGTGCGGCTGCCGCCACCACTGCAATAACCGTCAGCGACAGCAGCATATTGATGAGTGAAGATTGAGCTTTCTTTGCCATAATCATTCAGTTTTTACAGGTTTAACATGCAAAGCGTGCAGGTTTGCACCAGCGGTTGATGAGCGGGGTGACACTGTTCATCAGCAGTATGGCAAACGAAACACCTTCGGGGTAGGCACCCCAGTTGCGGATAATGATTGTCAGCAGGCCGCATCCCACGCCGAAAATCAGCTGGCCGCTCTTGGCCATGGGCGACGTCACCATATCGGTGGCCATGAAGCAGGCGCCGAGCATGATGCCGCCGGTGAGGATGGTGGTCACGGGGTCGATAAACTGGGTGGGGTCAGCCAGCCACAGGATACCGCTGAGGATAAAGGCCGAGCCGATAAAGGCCACTGGGATGTGCCAGGTAATCACCTTGCGGCACAGCAGGTAGATGGCACCTATCAGGATGGCTATGGCGCTTACTTCGCCGAGCGAACCGCCCATGTGTCCCAGGAATATGTCGCACAGCGAGGGCATATCGGGTGAGGCAAGCACTTCGCTAATGCTCTGCCCGCCTTTGACGCCCTCTTTAATCAGTCCCAGCGGGGTGGCACCGCTGACGGTGTCGAATCCCATCGGGAACCATTTGCCCACCGTGGGCCATGTGGTCATCTGCACGGGGAAGGAGATAAGCATAAACACACGGCCGACAAGAGCGGGGTTGAAGGGGTTCTTGCCCAGTCCGCCAAAGCTCATCTTGCCAACGCCTATGGCTACCAGGGCGCCGATGGCCACCAGCCATATCATGTCGGCAGTGGCGGGCACGTTAAAGGCCAGCAACAGGCCGGTGACAATGGCCGAACCGTCGCATACAGTCGAGGGCACTTTCAGTATAAACTTCTCTATCAGCCATTGGAACAGGCAGCAGCATGCCACCGACACGATGCTGATAAGCAGCGCGTTCAAGCCGAAATAGGCAATGCCGGTAAGCAGCATCGGCACCAATGCCAGATTGACGCGCCACATGATTTTCTTGGTCGATTCGTCGCTGTGGACGTGCGGTGAACCGGATATCTTTAATAAATTCATACCTTATATTATTATGTTCAATACCTTTATTTCTTGGCGGCCATCATGGCGCGCACTTTGTTCTTGCCTAAGCGTATCTCGTCGGTCAGCGGTTTGTTGGCGGGGCAGCTGAAGAAACAGCAGCCGCACTCGATGCAGTCCAGGATATTGTGAGCTTGGGCCTCCTCGATGCGGTCGTTCTTCACCAATGCCGAGAAGAGATAGGGCTCCAGTCCCATCGGGCATGCGTTGATGCATTTGCCGCAGCGTATGCAGTTGCTCTCCGGGCGGCGCCGAGCCTCGTTCTCGTCCATCACCAGCACACTGCTTGCGCCCTTCGTGGTGGGGGCGTCGAGGTTGCTGATGGCCTTGCCCATCATGGTGCCGCCGCTGATAACCTTGCCGGTTGTTTCCGGCAGCTGGCCCAGGGCGTGCTTGATGATGTCGTTGTAGGTGATGCCGATGCGGCACTGGTAGTTGTGCTGGCTCGGAAGCTTCTTGCCCGTCACGGTAAGTATGTTCTCGATAAGGGGCTTATTCTTTTGCACGGCTTCGTACACGGCAAAGGTTGTTCCGATATTGCTCACCACGCAGCCCACGTCGATAGGCAGCTTGCCGCTGGGAACCTTGCGTCCGGTGATGGAGTTGATAAGCTGTTTCTCGGCGCCCTGCGGGTATTTCACCACCAGCGGCTCGACAATGATGCCTTCAAACGTCCGGGCCATCTCGGTCATCACCCGTATGGGCTCAGGCTTGTTGCTCTCGATGCCGATGTAGGCATTGGGTACGCCCAGGGCCTTGCGCAGGATGCTCACACCGATGCAAATCTCTTCGGCGTGCTCCATCATCACACGGTGGTCGGAGGTGAGGTAGGGCTCGCACTCGGCGGCGTTGATGATGAGGTATTCGGCCTTCTTGCCCTCGGGCACACTATATTTAATGTGGGCGGGGAAAGTGGCGCCGCCAAGACCCACAATGCCCATCTCTTTCAGCTTGGCAACAATCTCCTTGGGTTCAAGGGTGCACTCGCGCTTGATGTCGGGCGTGCGGTCGATACTCTCCATCCATTCATCGCCTTCCACGTCGATGTAAATGGCGGTCTTGGGCAGCCCCACCATGTCCTTGCAGGTGTCGATCTTGTTCACCGTGCCGCTCACGGGCGAATGGATGTTGGCGCACATAAATGCCTGCGCCTCGGCAATCAGCTGGCCAACTTTCACCTTGTCGCCCTTGGCCACGATAGGTGTTGCCGGGGCTCCCAGGTGCTGGTTCATCAGCACAGCCACCTGTTTTGGCAGGGGCATCTGCTCAATGACGGCGTTGGTCGATATCTTGTTCTCTTCGGGGTGGACACCACCCATTCTGAATGTCTTCATCTTGTGAATTGTATTGAAAACTGGAGTGAAGTACTCTTGTTAATAGGTAGGATTGTTTTGTACAGGTGCCTTTTCAGGTTCCGGTGCCGGTGCGGCGGCTTCAACCTTCTCTTTGGCGGGGGCTGCGTCGGCAGCCGGAGCCTCTTTCTTCGGGGGCAGGGGAGGGAAGTTGACCGCATGGATGGCGCCCGTGGGGCACTCTGCCACGCATTTGCGGCACAGACGGCACAGGTTGAAGTCGATGTAGGCCAGGTTGTTCTCGACCTTGATGGCGCCGAAGGGGCAGGTCTTCTCGCACTTGCCGCAGCCGATGCAGGCGGCTGTGCACCATTTGCGTGCCACGGCGCCTTTCTCCTTGTTGCGGCAGGCGACATACACGCGGCGGTTCTTCACGCCTTTCTTGCGCAGTTCTATGATGCCGCGCGGGCAGGCCTTGACGCAGGCTCCGCACGCCGTGCACTTCTCTTCGTCAACTACGGGCAGCCCGGTCTCGGGATCCATGCTTAAAGCCCCGAACTGGCAAGCCTTGGCGCAGTTGCCCAGACCCAGGCAGCCGAAAGCGCATCCGCTCTCGCCTACATAGACGCTGTTGGCAAAGGCGCAGTCGGCCAAGCCGTCGTAGTTGTTTTTAGCCGTTGCATTGCCGCAGCTGCCGTTGCAGCGCACCACCGCCACCATGGGGTCGGAAATCTCGGGGGTGCAACCGAGCAACTCGGCCACTTTGCGGGCCACCTCTTCTCCACCGGCGGGGCATTTCAGTCCGTCCATGTTACCCTGCTTGACGAATGCCTCGGCCATGGCGCGGCAGCCGGCCTTTCCGCATCCGCCGCAGTTGGCTCCAGGAAGCACCTCGGCAATCTCGTCAATGAGCGGGTCTTCTAAAACTTTGAACTTTTGGGCGACAAAATACAGCACTATGGCAAAGAAGATACCTATCAATCCCAGCACCAGTACTGCAGTCAAAATCATGTTAGTCATTGTTTTATCAGTGTTTTGTTGTTTTCGTTAGTATATTATTATTAAATTGCAAATTTACGTTTTTTTTTGAAGATAGCAACTCTTATATGCAAATTTTTGCAAAAAAGATTTCAACCGCCATTGTTGACATTCCCTTACGGGCCTGATTTGAGGACGTTGTCGGGACTCTCTTTCGTCGTTATTTATTGGTATGTCTTCGATTGTTAATTGTTGTAAATAGTATTCTAAAAATTACATCCCTTATTGCTGTCCAATACAGCTGGCGATTGTTGCGCTGACGCGGTGAGGCGCTTGCCGCTTCGCGCGGAAGTTACAATTTATTCTTTGAGGGATTGCGCCAATGTTCGTCAACGTTCCGATAGTGTCGCATATTTGTACCCAACGTTCCTCAGTGTGCCTTCCGGGCTCGATGTTGCGTCGTTCCTTGTCATATCGTTTTTCGATATGTTTCCCTCATTTTTCCCTTTGTGAAACGGAGAACGAGTGGAAAGCGATCGAATAACGAGCGAATAAATGACGACGCATCAACGGCAGCTCATACAAGTTTCTTCCCGGAAAGAGGAGAGAGGACGACGATGCGAGAATGTGCCATGAGGGTAGGCCTGGTTTTTCCGGGTTTCGATGTTCCGGCATGTCGATGCAGAGGGATGTCTCGGCAATGGCGGGTTGCGCCGGGAGTATTATTCTTTTTGCGGAAAAACTGTCTGTCGGCGGCCTGTTTTCCTTTCTGCCGTGCATGGAGAAAACAATTTTTATGGATTGACTTAACGAGAGTGGGAGTGCGGTTTTTAATTGGTTGATAAATAGTGGTATGCGGTATTTCCTTTTGGCGGGGAGCGCAATCTTGTGGGCTTTCTTTTTGCTGTTTTGGGTGAGAAAAGTTTGTTTTATTAAAAAAAATGTGTAATTTTGTACCGTGAAATATTATGAACATTTAAATTGGAAAATATTATGAGTAAAGTAATTGTTGGATTCGATTTTTCAAAGGGTTCGGCCTATGCTGTTGATTTTGCAATAGACGTTGCCAATCGTTTCCAGCGCGATCTGTGCCTCGTGTATGTGAAAGAGAAAGACCAGGATGAAGGTCCTATCCGCGAAGAGATTGAACGGCGCAACGCAGGTGTGGCCCATTTGCTGAAAGGCATCAAGATGGACTATGTCATCCGCGAAGGCAAGGTGTCGCGCGAGCTGTGCGAACAGGCCAAGGAGGACGGCGCGTTCCTGATTGTTGTGGGCACCCATGGCATGTCGGGTTTTGAAAAGAACTGGATTGGCCGCAACACATACCGCACCATTGCTGAAGCCCCGTCTCCGGTATTGACAATCAGAGAGGATTTCAATTTCCACAAGTCGCTGGACCGCATTGTAGTGCCTATCGATAACTCGCCCGACACCCGCCAGAAGCTGGCTGCCGCAGCCAATTTTGCCAAGGCATTTGGTTCCGAGCTGCATATTCTCGGTCTTTATACGTCGGAGAACAAGTCGATTAGGGCTATTGTCGATGCCTATGTCAATCAGGTGGACAAATACCTTGAGAAGGCCGATGTAAAGCATGTGGTGAAGTTTGTCGATGTGCCGAAAAACCTGACGGTCACCACCCTTGAGTATGCCGACGAGATTGACGCCGACCTGATAGTCATCATGACTGAGCAGGAGTCGTCGCTGACCAGTTTCCTGCTTGGTAACTATGCCCAGCAGATGCTTACCCTCTCAAGCCGTCCGGTGCTGTCGGTGAGGCCCGAGGAGGTGAACAAGCTGAGGTAGTCGAGCCGGGCGTGCGCTCCGCCGTTTGAATGCCCCTTTCTGTGCTTATGGCCTGAAAGGGAGTGAGTTTCAATTAATTGTTCTCGTTTTATGAATAAGATTTTTCTATTTGCGATAGTGTTGGTCTGTGGACTGTCAACGGTCTGCCAGGCACAGACATATCGTTCTTACGGTGGCAACCGTAGCAAGGGTCATATAGAGATCAAGGGCGATGTGGCGGTGTCGCAGCTGGTGCAGAAGCATATTGAGCTGAATGAACGAGTACGCACCATACCCGGCTACCGCATCCAGGTAGCATCGTTGTCGGGCACAGCATCGAAAAACCGTGCCTTCGAGATGCGCGACCGGCTGCGCGAGGCTTATCCCGGAGTGGAGGCCTACGTGGTGTTTGACGAGCCCAATTTCAAGGTGAAGGTGGGCGATTTCCGCACGCGGCTTGACGCCTATGTGTTCCTGCAGCGTATCCGCGGCGATTTCCCCGGCACGATTATACGCGACAACATCCTCCCCACACAGATTAATTGGGATGAGATGGTGCCGGAGTCGGAGGACGATATCTGAGAACATGTAAGGTATGTGCCGGGGTCGATGCTGTCGGCCGTCGCACATCCTTCTTTTCACATCAATTGTATAGAACATAAAAGAAAAAGTCTCGGCAGTGTCGAGACTTTTTCTTTTATGTAGCGGGAATCAGACTTGAACTGATGACCTCCGGGTTATGAATCCAGCGCTCTAACCAGCTGAGCTATCCCGCCATTTTTGAACCTGCTTTTTCTTTCAAAGCGGTTGCAAAAGTACTAACTTTTTGCGACATGACAAAATTTTTATGAAAAATATTTTTTGATATACTAAAAATGAATTTTTTACGTTTTGAAGACGTAACATAATTGCTACTAAAATGACTGCCGAAGACAAGAAATTATACAGTAATTTTGACTATGAGACTGCCTTGAGTGTGCAGGATGGTGTGCAACAACCTGAACAGGTGAGTAATAGCTATCTCGAAAGGATGCGGGCGCGCAAGCGAGAGGAGATTTCTGTTGAGGAGCTGGTGAGCGGTATATTGCACGGCGACCGTACCATGCTGAGCCGTGCCATCACACTGGTTGAAAGCTCGCTCCATGTTCATCAGCAGAAAGCCCAGCAGGTGATAGAACGCTGTCTGCCCTATTCGGGGAAGTCGGTGCGGCTGGGCATCACGGGTGTGCCTGGTGCGGGAAAGAGCACCATTATCGAGGCTCTGGGGAAATACCTCACGGGTCATAACCACAAGGTGGCCGTGCTTGCCATCGACCCCAGCAGCGAGCGCAGCAAAGGCAGCATATTGGGCGACAAGACCCGTATGGAGGAGTTGTCGGTTGACCCCAATGCCTTTATCCGGCCTTCCCCCTCGGCCGGTTCGCTTGGCGGCGTGGCACGCAAGACACGTGAAATTATAGTGCTGTGCGAGGCAGCGGGTTTTGATGTGGTTATTGTGGAGACGGTTGGCGTGGGGCAGTCGGAAGTGGCGGCGCACTCCATGGTGGACTTCTTCCTGTTGCTTCAGCTGGCCAATACAGGCGACGAGCTGCAGGGCATCAAGCGCGGTATCATGGAGATGGCTGACATGATTGCCATCAACAAGTGCGACATCGACCCTGTGAAGGCAGGGCTTGCCGCCACGCAATTCCGCAACGCATTGCATCTGTTTCCCATGCCCGACTCGCAGTGGACGGTGAAAGTGCAGCTCTGTTCGGCCTATACCCATGAGGGTGTGCAGGATTTGTGGAACAATGTGATGGAGTATGTGGCGTTTACCAAGGCCAACGGCTACTTCTATCACAAGCGTCAGCAGCAGAATCTGCGCATACTCAACGAGACGATTGAGAACGGCCTGCGCGACCGTTTCTATAATGCCCCCGGCATGGAGGAGCGTCTGGCACAGGTCAGCCGTGAGATATTGGAGAACAAGATAAGCGCGTACGCTGCGGCGGATATGCTGTTGGACAGCATCAAATAGCCTCATGGTCTATCTGCACATCCCATTCTGCCACCGCAAGTGTACCTATTGTGCGTTCTATTCGGTGGTCACCGCTGCCGACAAACAGGCGTATGTGGCGGCTCTGTGCAGGGAGTTGGCGATGCGAAGCCATGAGGTGGAACATCCGGTACACACAGTCTACTTCGGCGGAGGAACGCCTACGATTCTCACGGCCAGCCAACTTGGACAGGTGGTGGAAGCGCTGCATGCCCACTACGATATGTCGGAGGTGGAAGAGGTGACCATCGAGGCAAACCCCGAGGATTTGACTCCGGAGTATTTAGACGGGCTGAGGGGATTGGGATTCTTTAACCGTATCAGTATCGGTGTGCAGTCGTTCCGCGACGGAGACCTGAAGATGCTTAACAGGCGGCATGACGCCGCACAGGCGGTGTGTGCAGTGAACAATGCCCATGCCGCCGGGTTCGGCAATATCAGCATTGACCTTATCTACGGTCTGCCGCAGCAGAGCCTTGCCGACTGGCAGGAGAATCTTGCGATGGCCGCACGGCTGCCCGTCGCACACCTCTCAGCCTATTCCCTGACAGTGGAGAGTGGCACAATGCTTGCCAAGCAGACAGAGCAGGGCAGAGTGTCCATGCCGTCGGATGAGGATGTCGTCTCCCACTATGGTGTGCTGGTGGAATGGGCTGAGAATAACGGGTTTGAGCAGTATGAAATTTCGAATTTCTGCCGTCCGGGGATGCGGTCGCGGCACAACAGCCGCTATTGGAACCGCACTCCTTACCTTGGGGTGGGTGCCGCAGCCCACTCTTTCGATGGCGAGCATCGCCGCTGGAATGTGGCCGATGCGAGCCAGTATGTGGCCAGTGTGTCGGCAGGACACATTGCCCACGAGGAAGAGAGCCTGGGTTTGAAGGATGCCTTTAATGAGTATGTAATGACTTCGTTACGCACGGTGGAGGGCATAGACAAAAGCATGGTGCAAGCCCCTTTTAGGGACAGGTTGGCCAAGGGGGTGCGGCGTTTTGTCGATAACGGCATGATTGTGGAAACCCCAACGCACTATCAGCCCACCCCTGAAGGGTTGCTGCATGCCGACGGCATAGCCGCAGAGCTCTTTATCGGTTGACTGTTACAAGTCCTGCGATGTCGCCGCCGCAGTTGTCCTGCCGGGCTCCGGTAACACTGCTCAGGCAGTTGCTCTTCCGGTTCAGGCGCAAGTATCCCAGCAAAGCAAAGATGATGGCCTCTTTATAGTCGATGATATCATCCGACGGGATGGTGATTTTGCAGCCGGGAATCTGCGATTGTAGCCGTGCGATGAGGAACTTGTTCTTGGCACCGCCTCCTGTTACCAGCATAGTGTTGATACTATGACCTTTAGTGGCCCACGCTATCTGCCGTGCTATATGTTCAACCGTGGTGCGCAGCAGGTCTTTTGGCTCGGCTTTCTCCGCATTCAGCAGGGGCAGGAAATCAGAGACAAACCACTCTTTTCCAAGTGATTTAGGGAGAGGCATGCGGTAATAGTCCAGTGCGTCCATTTGGGACAGCAGATGGTTGTTGATAGTGCCGCTCCGTGCTATGAGTCCGTTCTGGTCGTAGGGCTTGCCGGTGCGTTGTGCCAACAAGTTCATGGCCATGTTGCAGGGGCAGATGTCAAAAGCTACACGACTTTTGTCTGGAGTTTCATAGGATATGTTGCAGAATCCGCCCAGATTCAGGCAGGCATCGTACTCGCCGAAGAGAATCTGGTCGCCTATCGGCACCAAAGGGGCTCCCTGTCCGCCCATTGCCACGTCGAGGTTGCGGAAGTTGAAGACCACGGGGAGTCCGGTCTCTGCCGCTATTGCATCCCCGTCGCCTATCTGTGTGGTCAGCCTCAGTTTCGGCTGGTGGAAAATGGTGTGTCCGTGTGAGGCCACAGCATCGCATGGGCCGGGATGCTCGAGGCGGAAACGGTTCACCATCTGCCCCAGATAGTGCCCCAGCCGTACATCGACCAGTGCGTACTCGTAGGCCGAGGCTTTCTCGAGCGAGGAGAGCACCTTGACCCAGTCGGCGCTGTAGGGGTAGGTTTCGGCGGCCAACAATTTGAAGCCGTTTTCGTTTATCTCGCAATAGGCAACGTCTAATCCATCAAGGGAGGTGCCCGACATGAGTCCTATTATGTACATGAGCTTATGTGATTAAGGATTATGAATAGGGGGGTGTTTATCTATCTTGTTCTATGGTATTTAGTGCTGCTTTCAGGTCGGTGATGAAGTCCTCGTTGAAGAGCTTTATTCCCGGCAAGTAGAGGTGATTGCTGTTGCAGAAATGCACGCGGTCGTCCATGGGCAGGATTTTGTAGCGGTAGGGTCCAAGCGCACGCATCTGCGCCTCGAACCAGTCGTGGTTTTTGAAGGAGGAGCGCAGTTGCTCGGCGTCCTGCACCTCTACCAGCATATAGGGTATGCCCCTTTCCTTGAGCATGGAGAGGCAGTCCTTCAGCGCAGCCATCTGCTCGGGTTGGATAGTCAGGTCTTTGCGTGGATAGCGCTTCACCTCAAAGGACTTTTTCCGAATCTCTACATATCCGCCCGGGATGTAGGCGGCATCGTCCATTATGCTGTCTTCGGTGAAGTGTTCCAGCCGGTGGCATATCTTCTGATTGTATATGGCATAGAGCCAGGTGTTTATTGCTTTCATGTTGCCGGACTTCCAGGCCATCCGTGTGGCCTCGCAAGTGAGTGGCATGTTGATCAGCAGGTCTACGGCACTCTCTATCCCGTCCTGATCCATGATGTCGGGATGCACCTCGAAGACTACGTAGCGGGGTGAAAGACTGTCTAAATAGGCATTCAGCAGAACGCGGGTTTGGACAGGTGTCTGGTTTGACGAGCCCAGGTTGAAGCAGCTGATGCCATGCGAGCGGTAGAAACGGGTGTCGAAGGTGCGGTAGCAGTGCGACGAGCCGAGAAAGAGAACATCCACATCGTGGTAGTTGGCGATGTCCTTGATGCGGGTGTTGAGGAATCCGCGAGAGGCCATTTCCGTGCGTGCCGTGCGCACCCATCCCATATCGCCCAGCAGCCACATCAGCAGCACGTAGGGTACGGCGGCTGTAAGCAGGAAGAGCACGGAGAGTTTGATGAATCGTTTCATGGGCTTTCAGAATTGGAAATAGATAAAGGGCATCTCGTTGGTAACCATGTATGCACCAATCATGAACAGCAGAGCAGTGTAGCCTGCCCAGCGCATCCAGCGGTGCCTGGGCTGGCGGAAGAACTCGTGCGGGCAGTCCCTGTTCACCCACTCGACTACGGTCATCACGGCCACGGCCACAGAGATAATCCAGGCATCCTTTGAAGAGGTCAGGGTGGGTGCTCCGTCGAAGAGCGTTGAGAACATGTGCACACAGTACTGCCAGGCCTCGGCAATGCTGTCGGCGCGGAACAATATCCACCCCATGACGGCGAGGAAGAAGGTGAGCAGCATCTGTCCCAGCTCGCGCCATGATGGCAGGCTGCGCCCGGCGGACACGACATCGCGGTATTTCCGGTTTTTCCCTAAAAGGATAAGCGGCAGGAAGAGCAATGCATGGTAGGCACCCCAGGCCACATATGTCCAGTTGGCGCCATGCCACAGTCCGCTTACCAAGAAGATTACCAGCGTGTTCAGCACAATGCGCCCCTTGGGCACGCGGCTGCCGCCCATGGGGATGTAGATGTAGTCGCGGAACCAGGTGGTCAGGGATATGTGCCAGCGACGCCAGAACTCGGCTATGTCGCGGCTGAAATACGGCACATTGAAATTGCGCCGCAAGCTGATTCCAAAGAGTTTGGCACAGCCAATGGCAATGTCGCTGTAGCCGGAGAAATCACCATAAATCTGGATGGTAAACAGCACGGCGGCCAGCAGGAGCGAGGCTCCGTTGAACCAGTCGGGATGCTCGAAGATATTGTCGACATAAACGGCACAGCTGTCTGCCACCACCATCTTTTTGAAAAACCCCCACAGCATCTGCCTCATGCCGTCGACGGCTGTGCGGTAGTCAAACCGACGAGCCTGCTCAAATTGAGGCAGCAGGCTTGTGGCGCGCTCGATGGGGCCGGCCACCAACTGGGGGAAGAAACTGACGTAGGCAAAGAACGCCAGCAGGTCATGTGTGGGTTTTATTGTGCCGCGGTACACGTCGATGCTGTAGCTCAGGGCCTGGAAGGTGTAGAACGAGATGCCCACAGGCAGTACCAAGTGTAGCAGCAGATGGTCGGCATGTCCGCCCAGGAATGCATCGGCAAACGACTGGGCAAAGAAGTCATAGTATTTGAACACCCCCAGAATAAGGAGATTGATAATGATGTTTCCCCAAAGAAATAGTTTGCGGGAGGTGGCTGAGTTGCTGCCGGTGGAGGCAATCTGACGTCCTGAAATGTAGCTGCACAGGGTGGTGAAGGCAATAAGAAGCAGAAAACGCCAGTCCCACCATCCGTAAAAGAGGTACGAAGCCGCAACCACAAAAGCGTTCTGCCACCGCAGATGCTTGTGCAACAGCCAATAGACGGAAAAGACTATTGGCAGGAATATCAGGAATTCTATCGAATTAAACAGCATAAAACGGTTGCAAAAGTACAAAAAAAAGTTGGAATAACACCTTTTGGGCATGCAATCACTGGTCTTTGAGGAGGTGTTTTGCGTCCGTTTTTAGAATGCTGTATACATAAAATCATAGATTTTGTGTATTTTTCTTATTGCCATTTGAAAAAAAATTGCTATCTTTGCAAATCGAATTTGGTGTGTTCTTGCACCTCTTAGAGTGTTAAAATAAGTAAAATCAACATAGTACTATGAAGAAGATTATCAACACCCCCAAGGCTCCGGCAGCTATCGGGCCTTACAGCCAGGCCGTGTTGGCCGGCAACACGCTTTACATTTCGGGACAAATTCCCATCAATCCCGCCACCAAAGAGGTGCCCGAAGGCATCACAGCCCAGACCGAGCAGGTGATGCAGAACATCAAGGCCATCCTCGACGAGGCCGGTTTCACTTTCCAGGATGTGGTGAAATCCACCTGTCTGCTGGCCGACATGGAGTATTTCAAACCCATGAACGAGGTCTACGCCAAGTATTACAGCACTGATTGTCCCGCTCGTGCCGCCTTCGCCGTGAAGGGTCTGCCTATGGGCGTGCTGGTGGAAATAGAGACTATCGCTGTCAAATAATTGTTAAACGAAATAGACACAAATCAATATGGATTTCAGTTTCACTAAACAAGAACAACTCTTCCTGCAGATGATTCGCGAATTTGCAGAGAAAGAGGTAAAGCCATTGGCTGCCGAAGTCGATGAAGAGGAGCGTTTCCCCATGGAGACGGTAGAAAAGATGGCCAAAATCGGCCTTATGGGCATCCCCATTCCTACACAGTATGGCGGTGCCGGTGGCACGAATATCATGTATGGCATGGCCGTCGAGGAACTTTCTCGCGTGTGCGCCACCACGGGCGTTATCCTTTCCGCCCACACCAGCCTCTGCTGCGCCCCCATCTTGGAGGCCGGTACTGAGGAGCAGAAGATGAAATACCTGCCCAAGCTGGCTTCCGGCGAATGGATTGGAGCCTTCGGCCTGACTGAGCCCAATGCCGGTACCGATGCTGCAGGTCAGCAGACCACCGCTGTGCTGGAAGGCGATGAGTGGGTGCTCAATGGCAGCAAGATTTTCATCACCAATGGCAGCTATGCCAACGTGTTCATCATTATTGCCATGACCGACAAGAGCCTTGGTACCAAGGGTATCAGTGCCTTTATCGTCGAGAAGACCGACCCCGGTTTCAGCATCGGCAAGAAAGAAAAGAAGATGGGTATCCGCGGAAGCGCTACCACCGAGCTTATCTTCGAGGACTGCCGCATACCCAAGGATCGTCAGTTGGGTCAGCTGGGCAAAGGCTTCGGCCTGGCCATGAAGACCCTCGACGGCGGCCGTATCGGTATCGCCTGCCAGGCTCTCGGCATTGCCCAGGGTGCTATGGACGAAACCGTTCGTTACACCAAAGAGCGTAAGCAGTTTGGCCGCAGCATCAGCCAGTTCCAGAACACCCAGTTCCAGATGGCCGACCTCGAGACCAAGGTGCAGGCTGCCCGTCTGCTCTGCCGTTCGGCTCACTACAAGAAAGATAACGGCCTGCCTTATTCCGCCGATGCCGCTATGGCCAAGCTCTTTGCTGCCGAAACGGCTATGGAGGTGACCACCAAGGCTGTCCAGTTCCACGGCGGCTATGGATACACACGCGAGTACCCCGTCGAGCGCATGATGCGCGATGCCAAGATTACCGAAATCTATGAGGGCACCAGCGAAGTCCAGCGCATGGTAATTGCCGGTAAATTGTTTAAATAATAATCAGAATATTCGGAGTATTCAGAGTATTCTGAATTCTCAGAATAGTCAGAATAATTAGAGTAATCAGAAGAATATGAATATAGTAGTTTGCATAAAACAAGTGCCGGACACTACCGAGGTGAAAATCAACCCCCAGACCGGTACATTAATCCGCGAAGGCGTGCCCAGCATCATGAACCCCGACGACAAGGGTGGCTTGGAGTTTGCCCTTCAGCTGAAAGATAAATACGGTGCACACGTCACTGTTATCACCATGGGTCTGCCCCAGGCCGAAGCCATCCTGCGCGAGGCTTTAGCCATGGGCGTTGACCGTGCCATCCTGCTCACCGACCGCAAACTGGGTGGTGCCGATACCCTGGCTACTTCCAGTGCCATTGCCGGTGCTCTGCGCACGATGGACTTTGACCTGATTATCACTGGTCGTCAGGCTATCGACGGCGACACCGCTCAGGTGGGTCCTCAGATTGCCGAACATCTCGACCTGCCGCAGGTCTCCTACATGGAAGACCTCCAGTACGACGAGGCTACCAAGACTTTCACTGTCCGCAAGCAGATGGAAGACGGCTATCAGATTCTCCAGATGCAGGCTCCTTGTGTCGTGACCGCTTTGGCAAGTGCTGTGCAGCCCCGCTACATGACTGTTAGCGGCATCGTGAATGCCTTCGACAAGGAAGTCGAGGTATGGGGTGCCGACCGCATCAATGTCCCCGAGGACCGTATTGGTAAAGCCGGTTCGCCCACGAGCGTGTTCAAGTCGTTCCCCAAGCAGCTGAAGCCTGCCGGCCAGACCTTCGAGGTTACACCCGAAGAGGCTGTGGAGCTCATCGTTAATAAACTGAAAGAAAAACATATTATCTAATAGCCATGAATTTACAAGATTATAAAGACGTATACGTATTTGCCGAACAGCGTGACGGCGTCATCCAGAATGTAGCTCGGCCGATGCCAACAACGAGAAGGTTGTTGCCATCCTCTTAGGAAAAGACATCAAGGGGAAAGCCCAGGAACTTATTGCCTCCGGTGCTGACAAAGTGTTGGTTGTTGACCACGACCTGCTGGCCACCTATCTCACCGAGCCCTATACCCAGGCCATTACCCAGATTATCAAAGAGCAGAAGCCCAGCATCCTGCTCATTGGTGCCACCACCATCGGCCGTGACCTCGGCCCCCGTGTCTCCGCACGCAATGTCACCGGTCTTACCGCAGATGCCACCAAGCTGGAGATTAGCGACGACGAGGCTCACGAGTTCCGTATGACCCGTCCGGCTTTCGGTGGTAACCTGATGGCTACCATTCTCTGCAAACAGCACCGTCCGCAGATGTCTACTGTCCGCCCCGGTGTCATGCAGAAGATGCCTGCCGATCCCAGCCGCAAGGGTGAGATTGTGGACTATAAAGTCCAATTCGACGAGCAGAAAATCAACCGTGTGAGGATTATCAAGACCGTCAAGGAAGAGAAGGTTATCACCGACATCAGCCAGGCCAAAATCCTGGTCAGCGGTGGCCGCGGTGTGGGTACCAAGGACGGCTTCTCCAAGCTTGAGGCCCTTGCCAAGGAGCTGAAAGGCGAAGTGTCCAGCAGCCGTGCTATGGTTGATGCCGGTGTCATGGATCAGAGCCGTCAGGTGGGACAGACAGGTAAGACCGTGCGTCCCAACCTCTATCTTGCCTGCGGTATCAGCGGTGCCATTCAGCACCTTGCCGGTATGGAAGAGAGCGAGCTGATCATTGCCATCAACAAGGACAAGTTTGCCCCCATCTTCAGCGTTGCCGACCTCGGCATTGTGGGTGACCTCCACAAGATTGTCCCCATGCTTACCGAGCGCCTCAAATCGAGGCAGAAGTAACATCACTTCATAAACAATTAGAGACATCCCAAGCCGGATGTCTCTTTTTTTTGAAATTATACCATTTGGCATTATGCTAAAAGGTATAATTGTTATATGCTCATAATTAATGATATATAGTGGTGTAAGAAAATTTATTATGTTTAATTGAAAAAAAAAAGGTATCTTTGCAAAACAAATACAAAAAGGTATGAATCCATTTAGTTACGGTACCATAGTCCGTGGAGACTCATTTTTCGACAGAAAGGAAGAGACGAAACTACTCATCGATACATTATCTGGCGGTAACAACGTAGTATTGTTTGCACCCCGTCGTTATGGGAAGACCTCTCTTGTCTTTCGGGTGATGGAACATTTAGAGGAACGGGGAATACCCTGTCTTTACATTGATTTGATGTCAGCTTTCTCTCTTGAACGTTTTGCAGAGTTGATTGTTGAGGCAGCAAGGAAAAAACAGAGCAAGCTTGAGGTTTTTGCTCAAGAATTGTCAGAGTGGGTAAAAAAAATACGCCCAACCATAGAATTTGGTCTTGATGGGTCACCAAAGTTTTCCATCGATTTTTCCGAGCAGCACATTTCTCATTCTACGCTCACCCAGGTTTTCGAAATTCCACAACAACTCGCCAAGCAGTATGGACAAGTGGTTGTAGTATTTGACGAGTTTCAAGAAATATCAAGATTCAACAATGATGGGGTAGAGGCTTTATTGCGTTCTGTCATACAGCAGCAACAAGGGGTCAGCTACCTTTTTCTCGGCAGCAAGACTCACATGATGTCGCAAATGTTTGAGAACAAGAAACGTCCTTTTTTCAATTCGGGAATTCATGTGCAGATTGGGGCGTTGCCAGAAGATGAAACCATTGAGTTTCTGCAGAAGCAATTTGCTACAAATAACATCACTATTGGAGATGATGAGGCAAGGTATTTAATACAATGTGCAGCAAACATACCTTATTATATCCAGCTTTTGGCCTCCTTTATCTGGCAACGCAAGGTGATGAATGGTGGTGAGATTGTCGTTGGCGACATCAATGATAGCGTACAGGATATCATTGTCTTAAAAGGTGATTTTTATCACGAACAGTTTAATCGGTATTCGATAGGACAAAAACAGCTATTACGTGCATTGTCTCGTGACGGGAGTCATATCTTCTCCGTTGATTACATACGTAGAAACAAACTAAATACATCTTCCACCGTTCAAAAAAACATCAAAATCTTATTAGAGGATGGAATAGCAGACAAAACAGGTGGTACTTATTTCATCAGCGACCCATTTTTCCGCATATATTTGCAGGGAATATGAGAAAAACAAATATATGTACCGCGTTGTGGTACACCAATAGGTGTATCTTTGCATTTTGAAAATAACTAATAAACGGAGACAAGATTAGATAAAGATGGTCTGAAAGATTATTGAGATAGTGTTATTGTAAATGAAGAAATAGACTAGACATAATAAAAAAAGATACGCACATCAGGCGGCTCTTACCGCCCCATGCTGACCGAGCGCCTGAAAACCATGCAGAAGTAACAACACTTCATAAACAATTAGAGACATCCCAAGCCGGATGTCTCTTTTTTTGTAATTATACCTTTTGGCATTATGCTAAAAGGTATAATTGTTATATGCTAATAATTAATGATATATAGTGGTGTGTGGTTAAAGACGATACTAATCGAGATGAGAAAACATTTGTTTTGTTATAAATATGTTGGTATATCGTTTTTTGACAGCTCCGGGAGGTGGTTGTCGGGACTGATTTTATTGGATGGAGGAAGTCTGCAGTTGTTAAATTAACGATTTTTTTTTTGCAAATAGTAATATTTAAATTTTTTTTATTATTTTTGCATCCCGTAAGTGTGTGTGGAATGGGTGTCTCAGGGCACTTTTTCTAAACACATGAGAAATGAAATCAATCACCAATTATTAATGTCATGAGGGTAATCATTACAAAAGACTACACAGACATGTCTGTTTGGGCTGCCAACTATGTAGCCAAAAGAATCATCGATGCCAATCCTACACCCGAGAAGCCATTCGTATTGGGTTGTCCCACGGGCAGCTCCCCTTTAGGCCTCTACCAGCATCTGATTGAATTGAATAAAAGGGGTGTTATTAGTTTCAAGAACGTTATTACGTTCAACATGGATGAGTACGTGGGGCTGGATGTGAACCATCCCGAGAGCTACCACAGCTTTATGTGGACGAACTTCTTCAATCACATCGACATTAAGAAGGAGAATGTCCATATTCTCGACGGCAACGCTCCCGACTTGTTGGCCGAGTGCGCCCACTATGAGGAGATGATAGAGAAGGCTGGTGGCATCGACCTGTTTATGGGTGGAATCGGACCGGATGGCCATATCGCATTCAACGAGCCTGGCAGCAGCCTTTCGTCAAGAACGCGTATCAAGACACTCACCACCAACACCATCCAGGCTAACAGCCGTTTCTTCGACGATGACATCAACCAAGTGCCTAAACAGGCTCTGACTGTCGGTGTTGGAACCGTAATGGATGCCCGCGAGGTGCTCATCCTTTGCAACGGCCCCAAGAAAGCCCGTGCATTGCGCCACATGATTGAGGAAGGCGTAAGCCACATGTGGACTGCCAGTATGCTGCAGATGCACAGGCACGGCATGGTGGTGTGCGACGAGGAGGCGTGCGAAGAGCTCAAAATCAGCACCTATAACTACTTTAAGGATAAACAGAAACTGGAGGGAGTTATTGACGAATATCTGCACCTCTTCTAATTGACTGTTTGGCACAAAAAAAGAGAGGCCTGGTGGTCTCTCTTTTTATTTTGTGGCAATGTCTTCCTTTCAGCGGTTTATGGCTTCGAGCAGTTTGTTTCGGCTGCTGGAGAAAGTGAGGGCTTCGACGGCTTGGTAGTAGTTCTGCTGATCGGCACAGTAGTCAAAGGCATAGAGTAGAAACTCCAGACGCGATTCTTCGAATGTGATGGTTTTAGCCATTCGTATGGCTTGTGAGGTGAGCACTTGATGTTGTTTGACAAAAGTCTTGCCTAAAAGCAGTTTGTCTTTGTCGAAAGGTGAGTCGTTCATAAGTTGTACAATATCTCCAACAGCGGCTTCGGTAGCATGGGTGATAACAATTTGTGACGGAGGGGTAGGAGGTGTGGGTGGCACCGGGGGCGTTGGCGGAGTAGGCGGAGTAGGGGGCGTTGGCGGTGTGATGCCATATCCTTGCTCTGGTATAACGCTGAGTTTTTCTGAACGGCTGTCGTAGCTTACGGAGAAATTGTTTTGCCGATGAACAAACTGCATGGATAGGGTGGCCACGCGGTCGGCTGGTCGAGCAAGACGGACGCAGATGTCGTGTTGTCCTGGCTCCACGTCGAGAGATGACACCTGGTGACGGGGTTGTTGGTTGAAAGGGACTCCGTCTATGTAGACGATGAATGTCTCGCCGTGGGTGCTAAGGAAGTTGAGGAATACCTTTTGGTTGGGATGTTGTCCGCGTGTGTCGGCAGGATGTTGGTTGCCGTGGGTGTGTTTTGTGTGTCGGTCATTGTTTTGTGCCGACACGGAGCAGAGCAATAGGCTGATTACTGTTGCAAGGAGAACTTTTTTCATGGTGATAGGTGCTTGTTTCTATGTTTGTTGTGTTAGTGAATTCAATAATGTTGTGTATGCAAAGATACAGCATTATCTTTAGGAAAAAACCTTGCCGTACCCCTATTTTTCTATATTGTGTGTATCGCCTGTGCTGTACAGGTTGTTTCCAAGACGGGGAGCATATTTCTTGAGCCATGTAAGCTGTTTCTTGGCATAGTGCCAAGTGTTGAGTCGTATGGCATCGGCCACTTGGGTGCGTTGGGATGCGTTGAGGGAGGTGGTGTTGCCGATAGTGTCCCACAGGGTGAAGAACTCTTTGTAGCCCACGGTATTGAGGGTGTTAAGGTGGCGCAAGGGGTAAAGCCTGCGGGCCTCGTCTTCCAGTCCCTGCGACATCATCAGATCTACGCGGCTGTCTATACGTTGCCTTAGCTCCTCGCGGCTGCGGTTTATGACGACGGTCTCGACTTGAAATGAACGCGTTTTGCGAGGTTGCCGGATAACCTCGCTATAGGGTCGGCCGACAGTAAGGCTAACTTCGAGGGCACGCTGTATGCGCACTCCGTTGGCGAGGTCCACCTGCTGATAATATACAGGGTCGATGGTTCGGAGCATGGAGCGAAGGCTCTCGACTCCTTCATTGCGAAGCTTCTGTTGCAATTCTTCTCTTAGCGCGGGGTCGGGATCGGGTAATAGGGCGATGCCGTTGCACAGGGCTTCGATGTACAAACCGCTGCCGCCCACAGCGACGACGTGGTCATGTGATTGGAACAAACGGTTGATGCAGGCGATGGCTTCCTGTTCGTAGGAAAAGACGTTGTAGGGGTCGGTGATAGAGCGGCAGGCGATGAAGTGGTGGGGTACGGCGGCCAGCTCGTCGGGGGTGGGACGTGCCACGCCTATGTCGAGTTCAGAGTAGAATTGGCGCGAGTCGCATGACACAATCTCGGTATGCAGCTGTTGGGCCAGCTGGATGGCTCGGGCTGTTTTGCCCGAGGCGGTGGGTCCGAGTATGAGAATGAGTTTGATGGCTGCGGAGGGTTGGAAGGTAAGTGGCGTGGTTGTGTTTATTGTGCCTTGCCGTCAGTGTTTTGGACTATGGGGTGCATGCCCAGCTCGGCGGCCTTGTCGAGCATCATCTGCCATGCTGCATTCCGGTCGTTGGGTATAAGTCCGTCGAGTATGGCGTCCTTGATGGCGTCCTTGATGGTGCCGATTTCACGGCAAGGGGGTATGCCGAAGGTTTTCATGATGTCCTCGCCGCTCACGGGGGGCTGGAAGTTGCGGATGCGGTCTTTCTCTTCCAGTTCGACGAGTTTGCGGCGCACCAGTTCGAAGTTCTTCATGTAACGGCGCACTTTGTCTTCGTTTTTGCTGGTGATGTCGGCTTCGCAGAGGGTCATGAGGTCGTCGATGTCGTCGCCGGCATCGAACAGGAGTCTCCGTACAGCGGAGTCGGTCACTTCGTCCTCGGCTAGAATGATGGGACGTAGATGGAGCAAGACGAGTTTTTCGACATATTTCATCTTGTTGTCGAGCGGGAGGCGCAAGCGGCCGAATATCTTCTTTACCATGCGGCTGCCGCGCACTTCGTGGCCATGGAATGTCCAGCCAATTTTCTCGTCGTAGCGCTTGGTGGCGGGCTTGCCGATGTCGTGCAGCACGGCGGCCCAGCGAAGCCACAGGTCGTCGCTTTTTGCAGCTACATGGTCAAGCACTTCGAGGGTGTGGTAGAAGTTGTCTTTGTGGCCGCGCTGCCCAACGGTTTCCACTCCTTTGAGGTTGCTGAATTCGGGGAAGATGATGGGCATGAGGCCTGTTTTTTGCAACAGTTTGAAACCGATGGAGGGAGTGGGGGAGAGGATGATTTTGTTGAGTTCGGTGGTGATGCGCTCGGCAGACACGATTTTGATGCGCTCGGCGTTGCGCTGGATGGCATCGAGGGTGGAGTCTTGTATGCGGAATCCCAGCTGTGCGGCAAAGCGTATGGCACGCATCATGCGCAGCGGGTCGTCGCTGAAGGTTATGTCGGGGTCGAGAGGGGTGCGGATGATGCCTTGGTCGAGGTCGTGAATGCCGTTGAAAGGGTCGAGGAGCTGCCCGAATGTATCAACGTTCAGTGAGACTGCCATGGCGTTGATGGTAAAGTCGCGGCGATTCTGGTCGTCTTCGAGTGTGCCGCATTCCACCACAGGCTTGCGGCTGTCGTGACTGTAGCTTTCGCGGCGTGCCCCGACAAACTCTATCTGCCAGGTGATTCCCCTGTGGCGGTAGTGGAAGGAGGCGGTGCCGAAGTTTTTGAAGACGGAGACTTCCATGTCGGGGTTGATAGCCTGTGCGGTAGCCTGTGCCAATTCGATGCCGTTGCCTAGGCACACGACGTCGATGTCGGTGCAGGGACGCTGCAAGAAGTAGTCGCGCACAACGCCCCCTACGGCGTATGCCTGTACACCCATGCGGTCGGCTGTGCGCCCTATGATGAAGTATATCGGGTTCTCAAGGTTGACATCCATGTCTTTCGGGGTCAGTTCTTGGAGTAGTCTGTGGTGTGGGTCAGTTCACCCTCTTTATCGTAGAATTCCCATATGCCAGTGCGCTTTCCGTGTTCGTAGTTGCCTTGGTAGAAGGGTATTCCGTTGTCGTGATACACAATGTAAGTGCCTTCCTCTACTCCGTCCACGAAGTTGGCCTCCACCTGTATGTGGCCGTTGGGAAAGTAAAAGTATACGCGGCCGTTGCGGAGGTTGTTGGTGAGGCGCTCGGTGCTGCGCACGGTGAAGTTGCTGTAGAACTGGATAACATCCTGGTGGATGCCGGAGCAGAAGACCACAGTACTCGGTGTGCCATACATGCCCAGGTCGTTGACATAGACAGAGTCGAGTTGCCCGTCGTAGTATGGGCCGCCGTTGCGGTTGTAGAATGCCCAGTTGCTACCGTATTCGTGATTGCGGGAGAAATCGCCGGTGGCAAAGAGTTGGCCGTTGTCGAAATAGTAGTTCCATGTGCCGTCGGGCATTTCTGGCTTGCCTGAGAAGGTTTTCTCGAACTGCAGTTGCCCGCTTTCATAGTACATTTTCTCACCCACACGGGTGGGGTCTTTCTTGTCGCCTTTCTCAAGGAACACGAGCATGGGCTTGCCGTTGGGATAGGTCTGTACGACACGTTCTCTTACGGGGTTACACGCTGCAGTGAGTATAGCTGTGGCGAGGGCAAGGGTCAGGAATGGTATGTGGATGGGGTTGAGTTTCTTTCTCTTCATGTTGTATATGTTTCGGGTTGATTATTTTTCTCTGAAATAGATTGTCATGGGTACGCCGTGGAAGTCCCACATCTCTCGTATGCGGTTCTCGACAAAACGCTTGTAGGGGTCGCGGATGTATTGCGGCAGGTTGCAGAAGAATACGAACTGGGGGTAGCGTGTCGGCAGTTGGGTAATATACTTGATTTTTATCCATTTCCCTTTGACCGAAGGGGGCGGGTTTTGCTCCTTGACAATGGGGAGCAGCATTTCGTTCAGTTCGCTTGTGGAGATGTGTCGGCTGCGCGACTCATACACCTGTTTGGCGGTTTCGAGCACTTTAAAGACACGCTGTTTGTTGATGACGCTGGTGAAGATGATGGGTACGTCGTCGAAGGGGGCTATACGGCTGCGTATCAGTTCCTCAAATTCTTTGTGGGTGTTGTTGTCTTTCTCTACAAGATCCCATTTGTTCACCACAACAACAACGCCTTTGTAGTTGCGTTGTATCAGCGAGAAGATGTTGAGGTCTTGCTGTTCCAACCCCTGGCTGGCATCGAGCATGAGGATGCACACGTCGCTGTTCTCGATGGCACGGACGCTGCGCATGACCGAGTAGAACTCAATGTCTTCGTAGACTTTGGATTTCTTGCGCAGTCCGGCAGTGTCGACAAAGTTGAAGTCGAATCCGAACATGTTGTAGCGTGTGAAAATGCTGTCGCGGGTGGTTCCGGCTATGGGTGTTACAATGTTCCTTTCCTGGCCAGTGATGAGGTTGATAAAAGAACTCTTGCCCACGTTGGGACGGCCTACAACGGCAATGCGTGGCAGTCCTTCTGTCTCGTCCTCGTCGATGTCGTTGAAATCCTGCACCACGACATCCAGCAGGTCGCCGGTGCCGCTACCTGTCATGCCGGCAATGGGATGGGGTTCACCCAAGCCCAGGCTGTAGAACTCGGCGAGGTTGTTCATCTCTTTCGAATTATCCACCTTGTTGGCTACCAGCAGCACTTTCTTCTTGCTTTTGCGAAGCAGTGCTGCCACGTCCTCGTCCATCGGTGTGAGCCCGTCGCGTGCGTCGACAAGGAAAAGGATGACATCGGCTTCCTCGATGGCCAGCTGCACCTGTTTGCGTATCTCCACTTCGAACTCATCGTCTCCGCCCATTACATATCCGCCTGTGTCGATGACTGAAAAGTTTTTCCCGTTCCAGTCAGACTTGCCGTATTGGCGGTCGCGGGTGACTCCCGAGGTCTCGTCGACAATGGCCTGTCGGCTTTCGGTAAGCCGGTTGAAGAGGGTGGATTTGCCCACATTGGGGCGACCTACGATTGCTACTATATTGCTCATTGTGTGTTCTTGTTTATTTATGACCGTAAATGTTGATGCCGAAATAGGCGTGGGCTGCCCGCATCTCGGTGAGGTAGAAACTGCTTATATAGTCCACGGCGGCATATATCTGGAAAGATTGAGCCAAGTTGATGCTAACGAACAGCCCGGGATTGAAGAAACTGAAACTCTCGCCGTCGTAGGATAGGGAGTTTGCGGCTGCCACCTCTATCCAGTCGAAGAGGCTGACGTGTGCCGACAGGGTATTGTTGCAACGGAAAAGGCCGGAGGCGTTGCGGTGGAACCAGCCGCCCTCCCATTCGCCATGGAACAGGTAGCCTACCCGCAGGGTGTTCAGAATGGTGTAGGACACACCCACGTAGGCCTTGGTCGGCGGTGCATAGGTGAACGACTTGTCCTCGGCTTTGAAGTTAAGCCTGTTCAACAAACTGTCGGTATAGTTCTTAAAGTAGTCAGGGTCTTGGAATGATTCGACTTGGAAACCATCGAAGTCGAGTTCCACGCTTCCTTCTTTCGGGGTTATGGTGGTAGTGTTCTGGCTCCATGCGATGCCGGGGCCGAGGTCAAGAATGCTGGCACTGACATCGAGATTGGAGAAAGAAAACTTTGCTCCCAAATCGAATGTGAAGCCAAGATTCTTCGGGAAAACCATATCGGTGCCGAAAGTCGGGCGGTTGTTTGTGTCTATAGCTACGTATGCCATGCCTGCCGAGTGCGCCATGTAGTCAATCATCAGGTGAAGGTTTGATGTGTCCTGTGCAGTGGTGAGGTCAATCTTGAGGTTGTCCACAGAGGCAACGGCTATTCCGTCAAGCACGTTCAAACGGCCGCCCAGCGTAAGGGGCAAGTCTGGGAATTGGTATGAAAGACCTGCCGACACATAGCCGTAGGCCATGGCATGGGCTATTGATGTGGTGCCCAATTCCAGATGTCGGTCGCCAGTAAGGTTCCCTTCGGTGAGCAGACGGGTCAGTTCAACCGGCAGGGTGACAATGCCGTTGGCTTTAACACCTGCATTCAGGGTGAGGTGGAAGCGTGAACCCAGCGAGAATCCCAGCCCCAGCACTTCGGCATCCGTATTAAAGCTGAAGCGGCATTTCCGCTCGTTCAGCAGGTTGAGCAAGTTGTTTACGTTGAAGATGGTTGCCTCCCTTTCGGCATCATAGTGCAGACCCAATTCCTTGTATGAGAAGGGGAGAGAAAGGTCGGCATTGATGCGGGGAAGAGTCACGTACATCCTCGCTGTCTTGGGAAACATGGCCGGGTTGAGCGAGGTGCTCCACGGGGAAGCAAACGTGTGGTAGAAAATACCGTTGTCGCTGAGCGATTGGGCTTTCATATTTTTTCCGCATACAGTCATGGCCAGCAGAAAAATCAACGAGTATATGGCTGTTCTTTGTTTCATGGTGTGCTCATTTGATTATTTCGACAGGTTGGGTGGCAATATGGATATGCGGGGCCACAACTATATAGGCTTTCAATTCGAGCTTGTCAAACTCGCGGATGGAGATGGTTGGCCTATCCCCACCATTGTTGAGGGTTGATGAATTAAGTCCAATCAGATATCGGAGTTTGCGGGTCTTTCGCAGATTATGAAGCAACTGCATGTCGATGGGAACCACTATTCTTGATTTTGTGTAGCCGTTTGACACGTATGACGGAAGTATCTCGGACGGACAAATGGGCGCGCCGTACACAACGCTGTCTTTCTGCAGAATTTGTCTTGTCAATACGTTATTATTCGAATCAAGGAGCATGGCATTGATATGTACACTCATTGGGATATAGTTCTTGGCCTGAAGGACAATGCAACTTGTGGTGTCCAAGGTCATGTGGCGTTCCACTTCGTTCAGCACAGAATCGAAATCGTTCAAGTTCCACTCGATATCCGCGGTGTCCATGTAAATCGCATCATCGCAATGCATCTGCAGGGGGAAGTCGGCATGGGCATGAATATCGGCTGTCACGCTGTCCACACCTATTTGATTCAAATATTCAATGGGGTCGTCTGTCGTCCATTGCCCCACGGGGATGGCAATCCTCATGCGTATGGTGTAGCTGACATTCTCCGGGTGGCGGTTGACTATCGGGCTGATGTCGAACTGGTCAAGAATTTCAAGTTTTTTGCCGTGCATCAGTTCGGTCTCGTCCACTGCACTGGGTGTGTTGGAGAATGGGATGACAGGACTGAAGCCGTCCTGGCAGTCAATCTTCAGGGTAATAGAGTCGAAATACAACTTGATGCCATGGTTGAAGATAGACTGCATGGTATCAGTGGTATAGCCCTTCACAATCGAGGTGACGGTAAAGTACATCCCCTCCATGTGGATGTCATGATTTGTCGCAATCATCAGTTTCCTGAAGAAGGGAATATCAAGTGTACCCTCCAAGAGATGTGTCACCCACAGGGTATCGTTCTCTTCCGAAAGGGTGCGGGAGCCTGCCCTCCGCCCTTTCTGCACGGTGTAGTCAAATAATTCGTGCATATAGTCTGAGTAACGAATTGAAACCAAGTCGTTAGAGTCAATGTACACGCTTGATGTCTCTGTCGAATCAAACAATTTTACAATGTCTCCCATATTGGCCGACATCTTGGCAATTGGAATGCCTAAAACCGGGTCGAAGTCGCCCTCGAAAATAATCGGGTGCTTCAACTCGGAGAAATCGCCTTCCTTCATGCACGACGACACAAGCAGGGTTGCAATAATCGCAAAGGTGATAGTTTTGAGTTTCATAAACAATCTTGCCATTTTAATTGAATTTGCAAAGATACGAAAAAAAATCGTACTTTTGCAAATTCAACCCCATATCGTATTTTTTTATGAAAAAGTGTCTCTTATTGGCTTTTATGCTCTTTATTCTGGCAGCGGTCAACGCCCAGCAGACCTACACCTTTGTGATGCGCGACACCCTGCCGTTGCAGATGGATGTCTACCAGCCTCAGTCGCCCCGGGCCGACCATGCCTGTGTAGTCTACATGTTCGGCGGCGGCTTTGTCGGCGGAGAACGGAATAACAAACTATCTATTGAATGCTGCAAACTGCTGTCGGAAAGGGGGTTCGTGGCCGTGGCAATCGATTACCGCCTCTACCTCAAAAACCCGCCTAAGATGAATATTTTCAATGCATATGCCGCATTCGACACGGCCATCCGCTACGCTGTCGAAGACTGCTCTGCGGCCATTGCCTACCTTTGCGCCCATGCCGATGAGTTGCATATCGACACCTCCCGCATCATCTTGACGGGCAGCAGTGCAGGAGCTATCTCCGTACTTCAGACCGACTACTGCCGGGCCAACCGTATGCCCGCGGCCGACGCTCTACCCGCTACTTTCCGTCCCGCCGCCGTGATACCCTATGCGGGTGGAATTTATTGCCAGGTGGGAAATCTGTGCTATGCCACTCCGCCAGCTCCAACGTGCATGTTCCATGGTATTTGCGACCGTTTGGTGAACTACAACTCCTTCCGCGGCTCGCTCTGCACTGCCCTCTACGGCTCCAATCGCGTAGCCAAGGTCTTTAGGAAAAACGGCTACACCCACTGGGTGCTGCGCTATGAAGACCGCGGGCACGAGATTGCTGCGGCGCTTCCGCAAACCATCAACGAATTCTGCGCCTTTGCCGAATCCGCTTTGTCGGGGCGTGTCGTGATGTACGATGCCGTCTGCAACGACCCCGCCATTCTGCCCACCAAATGGGGCAAAGTGTCACTGATAGGGGCCTATTTCCATCATTAACTTAGGTTTGGCAAGTTTCATCCCTTGTCTCCGTCATTTGTTGTCCGTTGATAAGTTGAAGGTTGAAAATTGAAAGTTGAAAATTGAAAATTGAAAGTTGTTGCCGCACCCGGATAGTTCTCAACTCTCAACTTTCATCATATCAACAATTCAGTGAGATGCTTGCATCTTTGCGCGGAATTTACTTTTTTTTCTGCGAGGGATTTCGCCACATTTCGCCATCTTTCGTCACCGTTCCGATAGTGTCGCATATTTGTACCCAACGTTCCTCTGCTTACCTTTCGGGCTCGATGTTGCGTCGTTCTTTATCATATCGTTTTTCGATATGTTTCCCTCATTTTTCCCTTTCTGAAACGGAAAACGATTGGAAAACGATCGAATAACGAACGAATAAATGACGACGCTTCAGTGACCGGATTTGGGGTGAACAGGTCGGCAAGGCATGGGCAGTGGCAATGTTTTCGTTAAGGAATAACAATGCCCTTTGCAAAGTGATGGTTTCCTGGAGTCGTACGATGACTTTGGGAAACCGTCATTGTTTTTGTTTGTCAATGGTGACGTAGCGGAGGTCGAGGGCGTTCATGGCGTTGCTGCGCAGGCCGTGGACGTTCTTGTGGGTGAAGTGCAGCACTTGGTCGTAGTAAAGTACCACGACGGGTGCATCCTCCATTATCATGCGGTCCATTTGTCGATAAAGGGCTATGCGTTCCTGATCGTTGGTGGCCTGTTTGGAACGGCGGTACAGCTTGTCGTATTTGGCGTTGCTGTAGCGAGTGTAGTTTGACCCGGCCGGGCAGCGGTTGGGACTGTAGAAAAGCATCAGATAGTTTTCGGGATCGGGATAGTCGGCTATCCAGCTTTTGCGGAACCAGGCACATTTGCCTTCGGCCACCTGTTCTCGCAAGGCGGCAGGCGGGGTGACATCCACTTTAATGGTCAGCCCCAGCAGTCCTAATTGCTGTTGGATGTATTTGCAGAGGTCAAGGTAGTTAGATGTGGTAGAAAGGGTGATGGTGGGCAGCCCTTGCCCGTGCGGGTGTCCGGCTTCGGTAAGCAATTGGGCAGCGCGGGTGGGATTGTAGGTATAGCCGTAGTCGGCCACGGTGTCGAATCCGGGCAGTCCCGGCGGCACCATGCCGCCACATCCGGGAGCACCGATGCCATTGCGCAGGTATCGCATCATTTTCTCGCGGTCGAAGCCATAGTTGATGGCCTGGCGTATGCGGCGGTCGTTCAAGGGGGAAGAAGCTCCCTCAATGCGGAAACCGAGGTACTCGGTGTTGAGAAACGGAGTGCTGACCATGTCAATGCGGTTGGCGTATTTGGTTTCCAGTTGCCCTGTGCGGGTGAGCAGCTCGTCTTTGTATGAGGCGTCGAGAGAGTTGAGGAAGTCGAGGTTGCCTTTGACGAATTCTAAGAAATTGGTTTGCTTGTCCACAATGAAGGTGACGGCGACGGCGTCGAGATAGGGGAGACGATGTCCTGTGCTATCGTACTCAAAGTAAAGGGGGTTGCGTCGCATGACGAGTTTGACGTTTTCTTTCCACAGCTGCATGTAGAAGGGGCCGGTGCCGCAGGGGTGCTGCCGAAAGTCGGGACCGTAGTGCTCCACCACTTCGTGGGGCACCACACTGCAGTAGGCCATGCCCAAGAGGCTGAGGAAGGGGCTGAAGGGCTGGGTGAGACGGATGACGAAGGTGGTGTCGTCGGGTGCTTCAAAACCCTCCACATCGCTGAAAATCCAGCGGCCTGGCGAGTCGGAGTTGGGGTTGAAGATGCGGTTGAAGCTGTAGAGAAAGTCATCGGCGGTGACCGGACGGGTTGAGTCGGGGGTGTTGAACAGCGGGTTTTTGTGGAACAACACATCGCTCCGCAGGGTGAAAGTGTAGGTTTTGCCGTCGGGACTGATAGTCCAGCTGCGGGCAATACAGGGTTGCGGCTGAAGCTGTTCGTCAAGTCGCACGAGGCCGTTGTAGAGCTGTGTGCAGCCCCAGATGAGTGACTGGTCCTTGGCGTAGGCGGGGTCGAGGGTGGTAATGCCTGCCGACTCATTGTAGCGAAATATCTGTTTATCGCTGTTGTCGGGCATCCTGCATCCTGCAAAGGCCAATACCAATATGATTGTTAGAATGTTTCTTCGTGTCATGATTTCGGTTGGCAAAGGTTTTTGCCATATTGGGGGAAAGGATTCTATTTCAGTTCTCCATATTGTTTGTCATCAACGGGTTCCAGCCACTCGTTGCTGTTGCCGGGCTGGGCGTTGGCGTGATAGGTGAGGTGCTGCATCCAGCTGTCGGCAGCGGCGCCGTGCCAGTGTTTCACGCCCTCGGGGACGGCGATGACAACGCCGGGCTTCAACTCCACAGCGGGTTTGCCCCACTCTTGGTACCATCCACGGCCGCTTACGCATATTAGCATCTGGGTGGCGCCATGGTGTATGTGCCAGTTGTTGCGGCAGCCTGGCTCGAAAGTGACGTTGCAGAGGCCGCTTGTGGAGTCAAGCAAGGCCAGATAGCTTTGCCCGGTGAAGTACTGAGCGTATGCGTCGTTGGGCTCGCACTTTGGCCACACGGATGGTGGGTTGGTCGTCGACTCGTTGAGGCATACAGTGTCTGTTGTCTTTTCTGTGTCTGTTTTCGTGCCGCAACTGGCCAGCAGCATCAGTCCTGCGGCAACGGCAATAATCATGCGTTTGTCCATATTGTTTCTTTTTTTATTGTTTTCTTTCCCATTGTTTCATTCCCGCCATGGGGTTGGTGTCGATGAGTTTCAGGCTTTTCACCATTTGGGCAGTGCCTTCCTTGTATTTCTTAAAATGGGGGGTCTGGATGTGGCTTTGGTAGGCTTCGCGGTCGGCGTAGATTTCCAGGATGTAGATTTTGCAGGGGTTTTCTTTGCTCTGCATGGAGAAGAGGGTCAGCACGCCGGGCTCGACGCGTGTGGAGGTCTCGCCGACCTCTTTGGCAAAGGTGAGATACTCCTCGAGCAGAGTCGGCTCTACTTCAATCTCGGCAAGCCTGACTATCTTTTCGCCGTATTGCCGCAGGGGGATGGCTTCGCCGAAGAGGCGTCGGGCATTGTCGGAGAAGATGTCCTGCGGGTTCAGCCCATGCGAGGCGAGGCGCTGTTGCAAGGCCTGCTTTCCGCTGATGAGCACCGGCTCGGCCACGTAGGGGTAGTCGCTGCCGTAGAGGATGTGGTCGGGCGTGGTGATGGTAAGGAGTGCGTCGAGGACATCGTCGGTAGGCGCTCCGGCAAGGTCGTAGTAGAGGCGCGACAGGTTGGCGTCGATGTCCACAGGCTGCATGATGCCTTGCTTCACCATCACGGGCAGCAGCGAGCGGAAACGCGGCAGGGCGTTGGGCAGGAACGAACCGCAGTGTGGCACCACCACCTTCAGGTGCGGGTAGCGCACCAGCACGTTGTGGGCTATCATGTTGAGTATAGAGCGCGAAGTCTCTGCCAGATACTCATAACTTGCCAAGGGCACGTCGGCAATCAGCTGTGCGTTGAAGGCTGAGGGCTTGTGGGGGTGGAGTATGATGACGGCGTTCTGCTGGTCGAGGTAGGCCATGAGTGTGTCGAGGGCGGGGTCGCCGAGGTATTGCCCGTAGCTGTTCGTGGCCAGCTTGATGCCGTCGGCACCCAACACTTCAAGGGCATAGCGTGCCTCCTCGAGGGCGTGCGGCACATCGGGCAGTGGCAGTGCGGCACAGAACAGGAAACGGCCAGGATAGCGTGCCTTCAGTGCGGCGCACTCCTCGTTGTATCGGCGGCACACAGCTGCTGAGGCCTCCGCATTGCCAAAGAATGGTTGCGGTGCCGGTATGGTGAGCACGGAGGTCTGGATGCCGGCCTTGTCCATAAAGGCGATGTGGCGTTCTGCATCCCAGCTCGGGATGGGAAAACCCTCGTCCATCTCGGCACCGTTGGCCTTGATGTAGTTGAGGTAGCCCTGCGTGATGGCGTGGCTGTGAAGGTCGATTTGTGCAATAGATGGCAATACAGAAAGGGTCATAAGTGCTAAAAATGTTAGGACTTTTTGCATGTGTTTTTATGACAATGTGTTAATGTGGGAATGTGTTAATGTGTTAATCCTTGGTGCATTTCAATTGAGAATTGAGAATAGGCTGCCGCACCTGGATATTTTTCAATTTTCAATTTTCACTTTTCAATTTTATAAGTTTTTTCCCATCTCGTAGGCTTCCTGGAGCTTGGAGTTGCCGGCTATCTCGTTGGGGGCACCCACGCCGCCACAGAAGAGATGACCTTTGAGTGCGGATTTGCCAAAGCAGGCTATCCAGCCTTGCAGTCCGCTTTCGGCACGTTTCGGCACGAAGTCTTCATTCTCGAAGGCGGTGGTGAGCAGATAGACTTCGCGGAAACGGTAGTCCTTTGGGAACATGGCGTTCATACGGTCGATGAGGGTCTTCATCTGACCGCTCATCTCGTAGTAGTAGATGGGCGTTGCCCAGCAAACCACATCGGCGTTGAGGACACTCTCCATAATGACGGGTACATCGTCCTTGAAGATGCAGGCTCCTGTTTGCTGGCACGACAGGCAGCCGACGCAATACTTTATTTCCTTGCCCCTTAGTGAGACAAACTCCACTTGATGCCCGGCGGCTTCTGCGCCTTTGGCAAACTGCTCCGCCATAGCGTGGCTGTTCGAGCCCGGACGGAGACTGGTTGATATAACGATTACTTTCTTCATATTTTTATATCTTTGATTAATGACAAATCGATTGTTTGATTGTCTGATTGCTTGATTGTTTGAGTACAGGGTGAGAGCAGAGGGAGCATGCTCACTATGCCGAGCCAAAACAACGTCACGAAGTAACACAATCAAGCATTCAAGCAATCTTTTCTATGTCCCAATCCCACCATTTCAATTCTAACAGATAGGCGAAGGGTCTGCCTGTTATATCCATGTGGCAATGTGTTAATTGTTACCATCTTTATATCTTTATTAACGCCGAATACTCGTTTTTATTGCCCGCATAAAAATGAGCCCGTGCATCTCCCTGTACGGCTATTTCTTCTAGTTTCTTTATTGTTAACCTTGCATAGAACCCATTCTTCTCTTGAATATTAACCTCCATAATTTTATACTTTTATATTCCACGATAAGCAGTTCAATGCTCCACCTCGTCTTACGGCTTCCAATGCTGGTATGCCTACTATTTCGCAATCGGGAAAGGCGCTGCTGATTTGTTCCAATGCCTGGTCATCTTCAGGTATTCCTAGTTGCCAATGTGTGGCTATGTCCGGCTATACTCAGTATACCATGTTCTTCTACTAACCTTTCGAAGTTTTTCAGACCGACTTTATTCAGATTGTACACATGAGC
>CADAQX010000027.1:0-74358 GCA_902790215.1 uncultured Bacteroidota bacterium
GGCGTAGAAGGTGAACTGGGTGACCGGGAGGCGGAAGACAAGTGTGTCGGAGCACTCGAGGTCGTTGTAGGCGACAAGGGTGACATCCACCGAGTCGGCAGATACCTCGCCGAAGTTATGTGCGCAGGGTGAAGTGGTCTCCATCAGCGGGGTGCCGTCCTCGAAGTACCACACGCGGCGGACGCTGTAGGGCGACTTGTCGGTGAGGGTGACCACGGGGTTGTCGGAGTCGACGAAATAGGGTCTATAGTCCACGGTGGCCACGGGGATGGGATGGACGGTAATCTGCTCAGTAAGGGGAGCGGCGTTGCAGTCGTTGGTGCCATGTCCAATGAGGGTGTAGACCGTGGTCTGTTTAGGCTTGACGGTGATATCGGTGGGGCCGTGGCCTGCAGAGTCGAGCAGTTCAAGAAGGCTGGAGTCTGGCGGCTGGGCAGACCAGGAGTAGGTGTAGGCCTTGTCGGCATGGAGGGAGACCTCGTCGCCGGCACACATGTCGTGCCTTGAGATGGAGAGGGTGGGGTTGACACGGTAGGCATTCACGCTGTCCCAGGCCACGCACTGCTTGGTGCTGATGACCTTGACATAATACTTGCAGGTGTCGTCATAGGGTAGTACACGGAGTGTGGGACCATCTGCAATCTGGTTGGCGTCGTTGATATGGCGGTACCAGCGGTAGTTGCAGCCCTGTGTCTCGGTGGACACGGTGATGTCGGTCTGCTGGCCGTTGCACACAACGGTGTCGCCGGTGACGTTGAGAGCCGGGTGCTGGAAAACCTCGATATTGACAGAGTCGGTGGCTGTGCACCAGACGGTGTCGTAGGTGTATATCGAGTCGCGGGCAAAGAGTCCGTTGTAGGCGCGCAGGACGACGGGGTTCTTATAGAAACCGAAGATGTGCGTAAGCTGGGTGTTGCCGTTGCGGCGGTCGCCGTAGATGGTGTCTGTGGCAATGGTGTCGGGAGCCACGGAGGTGTCGTTGATGAGTATCCAGTCACGGCGTGTGGATCCGGGAGTGACATCGCGCAGGACGACGGTCTCCGAGTCGCACACCTCAAGCGCCGAGGCCTCAATCTTAGTCCTGGGGCGGCTGAGAGTCTTGATGGTGTAGGTGCTGTCGCTGAAACACTCAGGGTCTGTTCTGTTGAAGGAGCGCACCTTCACGGCATATACGCCAATGGTGTCGTAGCGGTGGTGCGCCTTGGCACCAATCATGGAGTCCACCACGATGGTGTTGGTGTCCACTCCCGAGTAGAACCACCACTTGGTAATGGAGGTGTCGCACCCCATCATGTCATTGGGCACAAAGCTCTTGTTGGTCAAGTTCAGGTCGCCGTCGCATGACTTGAGGCTGTCGATGACCATCTGCGGCTTGGTGTTCTGCACACTGACATACACTTTCGACACAAAGGGTATGGCGGGGTTCATGGATGAAGTCATGTCGCAGCGGAACACCTGCAGGTTGGTGTACTGTCCGGCCATGCTGCCTTCGGTAAGCAGAAAGTCATCGATTTGGCAATTGTACACGTTGTTGGTGCTGGTGGTGGGGGTAATGCGGGTAAAGTTGACGGACTCGGGGACGGATGAGACACTGGCAATACCCTCCATGCCGGAGTTGCTCTTATACCACACATAGTTGGTCAAACCCGGAGGAGCTGTGAGGGTGGCCACGGTGGTGGTAGCACCGGCCGGGCAGCCCGAGGTTTTAATTTCCATGGGCATGCATTCACCGGCGATGTAGGCGCAGGCATAGTGCGCGCTCATGCTGCAGTCGCCGGCACCCACGCGGATGCGCACGCGCTGGTATAGGTAGTTAATCAAGTTGATGGCCACCTTGTTCCAAGGCAGATAGATGTTGCAGCCGTAGGTGCCCGGAGTGTGCTGGCCGGTGCTGCCCACGTAGAAAGGCGATACATCGGAGCCGCTACCAGCCGGGGTGGGACGGATGAAACACAGGGTGTCGTGGCCCACGCGCTCCCAGGTGTTGCCCACTTTTTTCTCAATCTCGATGGCAAACTCGGGGTTCTCCGATACGGTGTGCTGTCCGTTCTGCAGCGACAGTGCGTACCAGATGAAGATGAGGCTGTTTTGCGGGCGGACGTCGAACTCGTAGCACAGCATCTCGGCCTCGTGCGATCCGCCGCAGTTGTTGCCCAGGCGGATGGAGCTGGTGTAGGTGCTGTCGGGCGGCAGGTAAGAGAGGTGGTTGGCTGTATTGGGGTCATTGCCGGGTCCTTTGATTACGAAACGCCGCATATAGTCCTGCTGGTTGTTGATGTCAACCGAGTTAGCGTTGGTGCAGCTGCTACCAGATGAACGCGATGCCAACTGGTTGGCAGGGATTTGCGTACCCCATTGGCGCATGCCCCAGTCTCCGCAGGTGCTCGTGTAGTTGTCTTTGCTGCCTTCGTAGCCATACCACTGGGCGTTGGCGTTGTTGCCGCCGCCCGAGGTGGTGAAAGTTGTGGGGTTTTTCAACCCTTTGCAATAGTTCGAACCCTGGGCGAGGACGGAACTCGACAGCAGCACGGCTGCTGCCAGGGCGATAGTTTGTACCAAGTGACGTAATTGTGACATAGGTCTATTTTGATTTTATTGTTTGCATTAACGAGTTTTCTCTACTATTATGACACAGAGGTATCGATTTCGCTGCATTTTTTTAACATTGTTTAAGAAAATAGTTTTGTCTGTTGTTGTGCGTTTTGTATTAATTAGTTGATTATTAGTGGTTAGTTGTTCGGTTTGTGCATCCTCTGTATTTAAAAAATGTTAACATGTTGTTGAACCGTTTGGTGTCCTCTCTTTGTCCCGAATCAGTCAAAACGCTGTGAGGCCGTTCTTTTTTCGTTATTTATTCCTTTCGTTTCCTATCGTTTTCCCTTTATACGACGAAGAACGATCGAAAATGAATGGGAAAACGAGCGAATAAATGACGACGCTACTATGGCGCTACCCGGGGGGATGGTATAGGTTTGACGGGTGCCGGGATAAGAAAAAGACAGCCGAAAAAGTCTTCAGCTGTCTTGCCGGTGGGAGTAATTGGATTCGAACCAATGACCCTCTGCTTGTAAGGCAGATGCTCTGAACCGACTGAGCTATACTCCCTTAGTGAGTCCGTGACGGGCTTTCGTCCTCTCGAAATCGTTTGCAAAGATACGAACTTTCTGCGACATGGCAAAAATTTTTTTGCCATTAGACTAAAAAAATGTAATTTTGCATTGTGAAAGTAACTAATACAGATACTATGAAGAAGTATGGATTTGTTTTGCTGCCAGTGATTTTGCTGTTGTGCGGGGTGTTGTCGTCGTGCAACAGCGATGAGGTGCCGCCCGATGTGATGAGTGAGGAGCGCATGGCCTCGTTTTTGCAGGAGGCTTATCTGATTGAGGGCTTTTATGCGGTGGAAACGGGTTTCCACTACGACACGCTGCAACCCGAGATGATTGGCACCTACGACAGCCTGTTGTCGCGCTACGGTCTCAATCGCGAGACGTTTGAGCACAGTGTGGACTGGTACACTGCGCACCCAGAGGTGTATCAGCGTGTGCACGACACAGTGCTGGCGCGTTTTGAACGCGAGGCGGCACAGTGATGCGTGTGGCACAGGGCGCGGATTAGCGCCGGTCGAGGACTTGCAGGTGCAGGGTGTCTCGCTTGGGGAACTGCAGGGTGTCGTTTTGCGTGTCTTTGATAAGGGGAGGCAGGTTGATCAGCACATGGGCCAACCAGCGGTTGCCGCGCTTGTGCATGTCGAGGGTGCCGTCCTGCTCTTGGATAGGAGTGCTTTTGTGGAATGAGACGATGGCCGTGGTGTCGTCGATGATGTCGACGCCGGTAATGGTTATCTCGGCGGGGGTGTTGCGGCGGATGTACTCCATGTCGGTGTTTGGCATGATGCGTTGCTGGATTACTTCCAAGGTGTTGGTTTGGGTTTCCTGGGTGGCGTAGTCGTAGGCATCGTCAAAACGGTAGTTGCCCATGGCGTCGAGGTAGCCGTAGGCTGCCTGTTCGATTCTCTTTTGGTTGCTGGCACAGCCGGACAGGAGTGTGCCGAGGGCTGCAATGATTAGGATGGCTGTTTTTTTCATTTCTGTATAATATCAAGAGTTTTGCTGTGGTTGGCCGGGATGGTCGCCGGTGGCCGGGCGCTATCTAATAGAAAAAGAATCCAAAGCGCTGTTCGGATTCTTTTTCTTCGGTGTGTATTGTTTGTTATTCTTGTACCGTGACGTTGACGTTGCGTTTACCGATGTTGGTTTTCACTTTGATTTCGGTAGGACGGTCAGTGGGTTTGGCTTCTTTGGTGGAAGTCTGGAGGTTTTTGGTATCCTCGCTGGTTCTCTGTTTAATCTCCTTTTTCACGGTGATTTCGGTAGGACGGTCGTTGGTGCTTTTCTTCACCTCGGCTTTTTTCTTGGTGGTGGCTTTCTTGGCAGGAGCAACGGGCTCGTCTACAACAACTTCCTCAATAGCGGTGCTGTCGATGACTTCCTCAACGATGGTGTCGACGGGGACAACGGTGTCGATGACTTCCTCGGCAGGAGCGGGGTTGTTGCAAGCAGTGGCGGTGGCCATGGCTACAACGGCTAATGCAATGAGTTTGATTTGTTTTTTCATTGTGTAGGTGATTTATAAAATCAGAGACCTTGCCCCTAAGAGGTAAGGTCTCTGACAGGTTGTTTATTTATTTTGCAGCAAATTTGGTGGCTTTAGCTTTGGGGACGAAGTTGCTCTTTCCAACAGCAGTCAGGCTGCAGTTGCCAACGGTGACGGTCATAGTCTTGGTGGCGGCATTTTCGATACCAACATGGTGGACTAAGGCGTCTAAGGCATCGAACATGGTGGCGTTGACGACGGTGGTGATGGTCAGGCCGGTAGCATCGAAGTTGGTGGTGTTGATGGTAGCGGTCTTTGCCCACCAGTCACCATACCAGCTGGTGTCGCCAGTCTGCTGGTTGACAGAGAAAAGGGAGGTGGCTGCATAGTAGTCGACACCGTAGAAAGTCTCACCGCTCATGAAACCTTGCTCACCAGCGGTTTCGCTGTGGGTACCGGTTTCGGAAGTGGCGAAAATGTCGATTGAGGGGTAGGACTGTCCCTGGGTCTGGTAAGCGATGATGTCAATCAGGCCATACGAGGCATAGTAGGGGATGCCAAAGTATGAGGATGTCCACTGGTCGCTGCCAAAGGTGACGTTGATACCGTCGGCGGGAGCATCGGACTCGAAGGTGGCGGTGTAGGTCTCGTCCTTGCTGACGATGATGTTACGAGAAGCCTCGGTGACACCGTCCTGCCATTTTACAAATCTGTAGTCGGTGTTGGGGATGGCTGCAATGGTCACGTTGGTACCTTCTTCGTAGGTGCCGCCGCCGGTGACAGTACCCATGGTGGCGTCATTGGAGGTGACGGTGATGGTGTACTTGGGTTTTACGGGGGTCACAGGCTCTTCGGGCTTCTTGGTGCAGCTGGCCAGGATGGAGCCAGCAACCAGCATGATGCTGAAAAATTTGATTACGTTTTTCATCTTTTGTGTTGTTTTTTAATTGTTTATAATGTTAATTGTTCTTTTTTCCTCATTGCTTATATTTTGCAAAAGTACAACTTTTTTATTAAATGGTGTTTTTTTTTCTTTTTTTTAGTAATTTTTTTGACTTGGAGAGAGTTGACTGCCGTGATGGACGGGGCGGTCGGCTATGATTTTATGTCGAGAGCATCGCGGATGTCGTTGCCGAGGAGCATGAAGGCGAGGACGAGGAGCATGATGGCCAGGCCGGGCAGGAGGGCGAGGTAGGCGCTGTCGAGCAGGATGTAGCTGTAGTTTTCCTTTACCATGGTGCCCCACGAGGGCATGGGGGGCTGCACACCGATGCCAAGGAAACTGAGTCCCGCCTCGAGGAGTATGGCGCTGGCAAAGTTGGCGGCTGCCACAACGATGACGGCGCCGGTGATGTTGGGCAGTATGTGGCGGAAGATGGTGCGGAAGGAACTGTAGCCGAGGGCTCGGGCTGCCTCGACGTATTCTTTCTCCTTGATGCTGTAGACTTGTCCGCGCACCACACGGGCAATGTCGACCCACATGGTGAGCCCCACGGCCACGAAGACTTGCCAGAATCCCTTGCCGAGGGCGAAGGTGATGGCTATGACGAGGAGCACGGTGGGGATGGACCAGACGACATTGATGAGCCAGGTGATGAGGTTGTCGACCCAGCCGCCGTGGTAGGCTGCCAGTGCGCCGAGGGTAATGCCGATGAGCAGGGCGATGAGGACGGCTATGAAGCCCACGGAGAGGCTGACGCGGCTGCCTATCATTATCATGCTCAACACGTCGCGCCCGTAGGCATCGGTGCCGAGGAGGAAGGTGCGTTCATGCAGTTTGACGACTCTTTCGCGTGCTATGGTGAAGGGCTCGCCGGCAATGGGCACTACGTGCATGCTGTCGGCTTCCGTTTGGCAGGAGGCGACGGGCAGGGCGGTGTAGGGGAGGGGTTTCCCGGTCAGGAATGAGCCTCCGGGTTTGTCGACGGGGTCGTAACAGAGGAATGTGGCCCGGCTGCCGGGTTTCAGGGTGGCGAGTTCGAGGTACTGCTGGTTGCAGTAGGGGGTGTGGTCGGGTGTGACGAGGTAGCCGAGAATAGCCACAAGGACAAAGAGCCCTATGACCACGAGGCTGGCCACAGAGAGGCGGTTGCGGCAGAAGCGGTGCCATGCAAGGTGGCTGAGAGAGGTGCTCTGCCCGGGAGCCTGCTGCTTGAGGAAGCGGCGGTGCTTTTTGCTGAATAGCGCCTGTAGGGTCATGGGCGTTGGCGGGATTTAGAGAAGACCCAGTTCAAGTTTCACCTCTTCGCTGAGGTTGTTGAAATCCCACGGCGGGTCGAAGGTGAGTTCCACATCGACGGACTTGATGCCTTGTATGTAGCCCACCATTTGTTTCACTTCCATGAACATGTATTCGGCTTCGGGACAGTCGGGAGCCGTCATGGTCATGAGGATGCGGACGTTGAAGTCGTCGTCGATGTCTATCTTGTAGATGAGGCCGAGGTCGTAGATGTTGACGGGTATCTCGGGGTCGTAGATGTTCTTCAGGCAGTTGACGATGGCACTGTTGAGGGTTTCTTTGGTGGGTGTCATGGCGTTATTGTTTTTGAGAGAATGCAAGGGCGTAGAGCTTCATTTGCTTGACCATGGAGGTGAGGCCGTTGGAGCGAGTGGGGGAGAGGTGCTCTTTGAGGCCTATCTGGTCGATGAAGTGGAGGTCGGCGGCGAGGATGTCCTGCGGGGTCTGCCCGTCGAGGGCGCGGATAAGGAGGCTGATGATGCCTTTGGTGATGACGGCGTCGCTGTCGGCCTTGAACCACAGGCGCCCGTCGCGGTGCTCGCAGCTGAGCCACACGCGGCTTTGGCAGCCTTTGATGAGGTTGCTGTCGGTCTTGTCTTTCTCGTCGATGACGGGGCATTCCTTGCCGAGGTCGATGAGGTAGGCGTATTTGTCGAGCCACTCTTCGTAGCAGGAGAACTCCTCGACAATGGTGTTTTCTATTTCCTGTATGGTCATATTATCTGTTATTAGTCTTTTTATTTTGGGGCGGTGCGGATGAAGAAGACGGCTATGACGCCGAATACTGCCTGGGGCAGCAGCACGGCGATGAACGGGTTGAGGGTGCCGAAGATGGCATAGACTGTGGAGACTTTCATGAAGACGATGAAGGCAAAGGCCAGTGCGATGCCGATGGCCAGGTGCACGCCGATGCCGCCGCGTGTCTTGCGGCTGGACACACCCACGCCGATGAAGGTCATGACGATAATGGCCAAGGGGTTGAGCAACCGCTGGTAGAGCTCTATCTTGGCGGTGACAACGGTTGAGGAGCCCCGCATTTTCTCGCGGACGATGTAGTGGTAGAGCTGGGTGGAGTTCATGTCGGGGATGTTGTCGGCCGCGCGGTTGAAATCGTCGGGTGAGATGCCGAGCCGCCGTTGTGAACGGGCGCTGCGCGTAAGGTGCTCCCTGGGACCGTCGACGGTGCGGTGGACGAAGTCTATGCACTCCCACTTGTTGGTGAGGGTGTCGAACTGTATGGAGGAGCAGGATATGCGGTCGACGAGGCGGTAGTCTTCGTCGTACACATCGCGATGGAACTGGCTTACCGTCATGGTTTGTGCGTTGTAGCTTTCGGCATAGACCTGCACTCCTTTCTTGGCCTGGAAGTGTATGTTGCTGAAGTAGCTGGGGCGGAGACGGTAGATGTACTGGTTCTCGAATTCAGTGAGGTAGCGGTTGTTGACGGGTATCAGGAAGTTGCCGAAGAGCAGCACCACAATGGCCACGATGACGGAGCCGTAGAGATAGGGCCGCAGCATGCGGCGGTAGCTGATGCCGCTGCCGAGGATGGCTATTATCTCGGTGTTGCCCGCCATCTTGGAAGTGAAGAAGATGACGCTGATGAAGATGAAGAGCGGGCTGTAGAGGTTGACGAAACCGGGGATGAAGTTGAGGTAGTATTTATAAATAATCTCCCCCAGCGGCGCATTGCCGCTGAGGAAGTCGTCGAGTTTCTCCGATACATCGAAGGTGATGACGATGACAATGATGAGCGCCATCGCCAGCAGGAAGGTCTTCAGGTACTTCAGCAGAATGTACCGGTCAAGCCGTGACAGGAATTTCACTCTTGTCCGATGCCGAATAGTTTCTGGAATTTGGTGAGACATTCGAGAACATTGGTCTTGACGTGGATAAATTCGTCAATGCCGTAGCCTTTGTAGGTTTCGACCATATCCTTGGGGTATCCGGCCAGCACAATGCTCTTCACCTTTCCTTTCAGGCCCTGGCAGGCCTGCTCGGTGATTTCGGCATATTCGTCGTCGCTGGAGCAGAGCACCACGATGTCGGCCTTGGCCTCAAGAGCGGCTTTCACGCCCTCTTCGGCACTCTTGAAACCGGCATTGTCCTGAATCTCGTAGCCGGCCACGCCGAAGAAGTTGGTGGCAAAACCGGAGCGAGCCTTGCGCATGGCGAGGTTGCCGTAGGTGAGCAGGAATACTTTGGGACGGATGCCGCTTTTTTCTGTGGCCAGGCGGAGATGCTCGAAGGCCTCGGCGCCACGGTATTGGCGCAGGGGCTTGAATTCGGCTTCACCCTCATGGCAGGCGCACTTGGGGCAGCATTGGGTGTCTTTGGTAATCTTGTCGCCCATCTTTTCGAGCAGATTGGGGTACTGGTTGGTGCCCAGGATGGTGGTCTTGCGGGTGGCTATGTCCATGTCGCGCTGCTGTGCGGTCTTTTCCACTTCGGCCTGTACAAAGCCTTCGCGGATGGCCTCTGCAAAGCCGCCGTGCTCTTCAACGTCCATGAAGAGCTGCCAGGCGTACTGGGCGATGCTGTCGGTGAGGTTTTCTATGTAGTAGCTGCCGGCTGCGGGGTCGACAATCTTGTCCATGTAGCTCTCTTCCTTGAGCAGCAGCTGCTGGTTGCGGCCGATGCGGTAGCCGAAACTGTCGGACTCCTTGTAGGCGATGTCGAAGGGGTTGGTGGTGATGCTGTCGGCACCGGCTATGGCGGCAGACATGGTCTCGGTGGTGGTGCGGAGCATGTTCACATAGGGGTCGAAGATAGACTTGTTCCAGAGGGAGCTGGTGGCATTGATGAACACCTTGCAGCTGCAGTCGCACTCGGGTTTGTATTGCTCCACAATCTTGCTCCACAGCATGCGGGCGGCACGAATCTTGGCAATCTCCATGAAGTAGTTGCTGCCCGTGGCGAAGTTGAACACGAGGTTCTTGGCCACCTCGTCCACGGTGAGGCCGCGGTCGGTGAGGTGTGCCACCATGTCGTTGGCGGAGGCGAGGGTGAAGGCAAGTTCCTGCACGATGCTGGAGCCGGCGTTGTGGATATAGCGGCCGTTGACAGCCAGCACGCGGAAGCCGGGAAGGTTCTCTTTGGCAAAGTTGACGAGCTCGACGGCCTCGTTGTATGCCTCTTCCTCACCGTTGCGGTAGCGTCCGTGGAGCAGGGCGCGGCCGTAGATGTCGAAGTTGCAGCTGCCCTCTGTCTTGGCGGGGTCGTAGCCGTTGGCTCTCACAGCCTCGACAAAGAACTTGAGGGTTTCAAGCATGTTCTTGCTGCAGGTGAAATTAATCTTGCAAGCCTCGGGGTGGATGCCTTTCAGCAGGGTTTGCATCTCCTCCGCGCTGCCAACCTTGCAGGCGCACAATCCTATGGAGTTGGCGCCGCGTTCCAGAGCCTCCAGGGCCAGGGCGTTGGCCTCCTCCAGAGTCTCGGCTTTTATGTCTTGGCGGATGTCCCATACATTGTTGTCGGCGTGTTTGCCGCGGGTGTAGGGAGCCTGGGCGGGATTGCTGTCAAGATACTCAAGGTTGTCAAGGTCTTCGGCACGGTAGTAGGGCTTCACCTTGAAACCTTCGATGGTCTTCCATACCAGTTTCTTTTCGTAATCGGCACCTTTGAGGTCCTTATTAATCACTTCTTCCCATTTTTCGGTGGGAACAGGCGGGAATTCGCCGAACAATTTGTTGTCTTCCATTATATTATGCCTTTCTATTATCAACAATTAAGCAAACAAAGTTACAATTATTTTTCGACATAGCAAAAAATAATGTTCATTTTTGCGTAAAGTTAGGTGTGAAGGAGCGGGATTTCGCCTTCAACCCCAATCGGTCATAAACCCTAATGACCGATTGGGGTTTGACAAGTATAGTCTGTCGTTGATGATGGTGTCTTGTAACCATCAAGCGTCGTCATTTGTTCGCTCGTTATTCGCTCGTTTTCCACTCTTTTTCCGTTTCAGAAAGGGAAAAATGAGGGAAACATATCGAAAAACGATATGATAAGGAACGACGCAACATCGAGCCCGGAAGGTACTCAGAGGAACGTTGGGGACAAATATGCGACACTTTCGGAACGTTGAGGAACATTGAGGAAAGGTGGCGTAATCCTCCACAGAATAAAACGTAACTTCCGCGCGAAACGGCAAGGGGTCCACCGAAAATGACGTTGCTCCCATTCGGTCTGTATCGGACGGAGATAAGATGACTGATTTGTGTTAAAAATGATTGGATATACAATAAAAAGGGGGTGTTTGCCGTTATGAAAAAAAACGTGTTTCCCATGAAACGGACGTTGCTGTTGGTCGGTTTTTTGCTATGGCTTGGTGTCGGCTCAGTGAGTGGGCAGGCGGTGGGAGGCTATTTTTTTGAGACGGGCTATGACTCCACGATGTGGGTTGACATGACCGATGCCCAGTTGTATCCGGACGGTGATCTCCAGATGGTAGAGATGGGGTTTTCTTTCTTTTTCTGTGGGACATATTACAGGCAGTTGTCTTTTGGAAAAAGGGGCAATATTATTTACTTTGACTACCCGGAAGTATTGCCCACTCAGGTATTTAGAGATGTTGCCCAACCTTTGATGGCTCCCTATTGTACAGGTGTATATGCCAATGAGGTTTTGTATAAGTTGACAGGTGTTGCCGGCAGGCGTATACTTGTCGTCGAGTTCAGGATAGTTGTGGAAGATGCAGCCATTAGGCCATTGCAAGTGCATATTTCCGAGCGGGACGGCAGCTTCACATATCTGTATGGCGAGAAAGGCTATTCGGCGCAGAGAGACCGTTTCTATGTTGGCTTTAAAGGGGAAGAGGGGACGATAGTCAATGTCAGCCAAAGCAGTGAGGCCGTGCCGAGGGCGACACTCTGGGGTGTTTATGATTGGCCGGGGGATTACAGGTACTACCGGTTCACGCCCGATATGGAGGCCGGCAGGTGCGGCTTTCCGCGAGGAGGCGTGACGGTGTTGTCAGTTACCGACGAAGAGGCCACTTTGTGCTGGCATCGTGCATTCAATGAAATAGGATATGAGATTACTTATTGCATAGCCGATAGCTCTTATTCGTGTCCAACGATATTTACTCCCGATACTTGTATAACACTTACTGGCCTGCTCCCGATGACAGCGTATCAAGTACAGGTGCAATCCATTTGTGGTCGTGATAGTTCACGAAACATCGTTGAAGGGAGATTCCGGACGGCCTGTCATGAAGAAAGAGATAATCTGATTAATTTTGCAGACTTGTATGGCGACCATGTAGTGTGTCGGACAGGTTGGTATCAAGCCCCGTCTACTACGACAGGGGTCGTCGATTTCGGGCCGACCAGTCGCTCGTCGCGCCATACGGTTCATACCAATATAAATGAGACAGACTCCCGCACCCATAACATGCTTCATACGGTGCCTGACGGGCATTGCCAGTCGGTGCGGTTGGGCAACTGGGCAACGGGACGCCAGGAGGAGTCGATAACCTATACCATAAAGGTGGACAGCAATCTGTTTGACTTATTGATACTTCGGTATGCAATAGTGGAGCAGAATCCGGATCATCCGGAGGAGGAGCAGCCGAAGTTTCTGTTGAGCTTCAGGGATTCTGCAGGACGGTTGATAGACAATTGTTATTATGCCAATTTTGTTGCGGGACTTGGCAGTTCTGTATGGCAACAGGGTGTTTCCGGTGTTGTATGGCGAGACTGGACGGCGGTGGGCATTGACCTCACCCCTCTGCACGGCCGGACTATTAATGTTGTGCTGGATAACTTTGACTGTGATCTCGGTGGACATTATGGTTATGCCTATTTTACCCTGGAGAGCGCTTTTAAGCGTCTGCAGTCGGCCCGTTGCGGATATTCATGGACAAACACTTTTTATGCCCCCAAGGGTTTTTCGTACAGGTGGTATCGCCGTGACAACCCTGGCGTCACCCTTGGCCGAGCCGATTCTTTGTCAGTGACGGGACAAGGTGAGTATAAGTGCCGTGTCTCTTTCCTTACGGGGGACAGCAGTTGCGGTTTTACGCTTACCTGCCATTCGGGTCCCCGTTTCCCGGTGGCGGCATTCACTGCGGTGCCGATAGACAGCTGTGGCTATTCCTATAGGTTTGAAAACAACAGTGTCGTCGCCCACGATGTGGATCACACGCAACTGACAAGCGATCATTGCGAGCAATACCTATGGCGTTTTGGCGACGGCACGGAGTCCACCGCGGTTAATCCGGTCCACACTTTCGAGTCGGGTGTCTTTGATGTTGAACTGGTGGCCATGCTTTCCAACGGCCATTGCCGTGACTCGGTGAGGCATACTATTGTGGTCAACCGCTTGCGCGACACGATAGCGGACACTTTCTGTGTGGGTGGGGCTTACTCGTTTTATGGCAATTATTTTAACCAGCCGGGTATGTATACTTTAACTGACGGTTGCAGGCAGCACACTGTGCGGCTGTCGCAGAAACAGTACTTCTACGAGGAGCTGATGGATACTGTCTGTCAAGGCGACATATACAGGCTTGGTGAATACAGTTTCGTTGACGAAGGGGTGTATGATGTCAATTTGGTCTCGGTGGAGGGGTGTGATTCGTCCTACCTTTTTACGCTGGCTACAAGACCGTTGCCTGAGGGCGAATATGATATATCGCATATATGCCGGGGGGAAGTGTATTATTATATGACAGGGCGGTACAGCGCTGCAGACTCTTCGTCGGCGGAATCCGGAAGTGTGTGCTTTGTGGGTGAGGACGGACTGCTGTATTGCTGGACGGCTTTGTCACCGTCGGCTGCTTTGCCTTGGCTGACAGCAGACGGACAGGTGCAAATTGCCCCCAAGCGGACGAGTACTTATTATGTGACCTATCAGTATATGGATAGTCCATCGTGTCCGGTGGGAGACACTATTGTGCTGGCTCCGCTGGAGGAAATCGTGGCTGATTTCGAGGTTTCCCCAACGTGGCTGGGGTATGACAAGCTGGATCTTACAGTTCTTGACCGCAGCCGCAATGCTGAAGGCAGGATATGGTTTATTGACAGGGTGGAGCAGGATGATTCGGGGTCGGTGCTGTATTATTCCATTTCGGAGGATGCAGACAGTGTGGTGGTGGGTATTGTGGCTTTCAATAATACCTGTTCCGACACGGCGGAGCGGGTTGTGCCTGTCCTGCACCACATGCTGACATTCCCCAATGTCTTTACTCCGTCGCTAAATGATAATAACCGTTTTGGTCCCATAGGGTATAATGTCACCGATTATGAATTGTGGATTTACGACCGCCGCGGCAACCTTGTATTCCACAGCACTGATGTGACTGAGATGTGGGACGGCACCTGTAACGGTGCCCCGTGCAGACAGGAGTCCTATACCTACACATGCCGCTATACGACACCTACAAACGACCGCTTATCGATGACGGGTACCGTGACATTGCTGAGATAGGGCTACAGGCAGGGGAGCACTTGGCAGTGGTCGGCACTGAGATAGACGAGGTAGCCTTTGACAGTGGGGTGACCCATGGCGCTGAGGGCATCGCAGTAGTGCAACACTTGGTCTTGGTGTTCAGCCTTGGGCTGTCCCGTCTTGTAGTCGATGACCCACACGCAGTCGGGGGTGTAGACAATCCTGTCGGGACGGATTACCTCGTTGTGCCAGGCTATATTGCATTCGTTTTTGGCCGGGAATTGCGGGTTGAAGAAGCGCGCCACTTCGGGCTGTGCCATCATGTTGTGGAGGGCTTGGCGGAGGTAGGCGGCGGTTTCGTCGTCGGGACGAGTGCGGCGGGTGTAGGTGTCGAGGGCATTGTCGAGGTCGTCGGTGCTGTGGACGAGCGCCAGCACCTCGTGCACTTGGTTGCCGCGCCGGATGGCTGTCTCGTCCAGCTGGCGGAAAATTTGAGCCGACTGCTCTGCAATGGCGATGCGCGAGGCCCATGTGGGGAAAACAATTGAGGAGATTCTCTCGGCCGCAGGACTTTCGGATGCGGCGGGAGATGAGGCCGGACTGCTGTCGCCAATGGCTATGACACCGGGACGGATTTCGCGCGTGTCGGAGCGCATCGACAGGTAGTCGTGCAAGAGTGCCGTATAGCAGGTGGTGTTCTCTTTGGGCGGAGTCTGGCAGTAGAGCAGCAGCTTTTCTTTGGGTCGGGTAAGGGCAACATAGAGCACGTTGATGCGGTCCATGTCGTTTTTCTGCTTTTCCTCATTGTATTGCTCGTCGAATAGGGAGGGCTTGCCTTGGATGGGGTGAACCAGTCCGGTGGGCAGCGGGAGCCCTGAGCCTGGGTCAATCTGCACCCATATGTCGTCTTGAGTGTCGCGTTTGTTAAGAATGGGGTAGAGCACAACGGGGGCTTCGAGGCCTTTGGCTTTGTGGATGGTCATGAGCCGGACGGCATCGAGGTCAGAGGCTGTATTGGTGGAGAGCCGGTCTTTCTGCTCATCAAACCATTCGATGAATTCTGCCAGGTCGTGCCGGTGGCTGTTTGTGTATTTTGCCACAATATTGAGGAATGTGGCTATGTAGGATGTCTCGATGTTGTCGAGGTGGAGCATGCGCAGCATCTCTTCGCAGCAGTCGTAGAGGTCGAGAGTGCGGAGCAACGCCGTGTTGAGCTCTATGCCGTCGGGTGCCAGCAGGCTGTCGAGGTCGACGGGCTGGCGGTTGTTGAGGAAGGCGGTGTCGATGTGGCAGGAGGAAAGCCCGAGACTGCGCAGGTACAGCACCACGCGGGCGGCGGCAACACGGTCGGTGCTGTCAAGGAGGTACTGCAGCATGTTGCGCATCAGCATCACGGCACGGCTTTGGCTGAGCAGGAACGATTCGCCCGAGACAACGGGGATGTCGTGGGCTGTAAGGTGTGTGGAAATCTCGCCCAGGGTGCGGTTGTCACGGGCAAGTACGGTGATGTCGCGGAAGCGGTAGCCCTGGCCGTCGGTTAGGGACTGTATGTCGGCCAGCATGTCGTCCCACAGGGGTGTGCGGTCGCCGTCGAGGTCATAGAAGCCAGCCTGTATATAGCCCCCTTCCGTTACGGGGGTCTGGACGAGGGCTGGGGTTTCGCCGCTGCCGATGTAGATGTCTTGTAAGTCTTTGTTGTCGGCAAAGCGGTTGCGTACCGCCCATGCGAAGAAGTCGTTGTTGAACTCCACGATAGCCCGTGCCGTGCGGAAGTTGTATTCCAGATTGGTGACCGAGCTTGTGCCGGGGTGTTCGAGCAGGCGTCCGTGAACGGGATTGTCCACATGAGGCAGGGCAATGAATTGCCCCACATCGCCCTGGCGGAAACGGTAGATGGCCTGTTTGCCGTCGCCCACCACAAGAGAGGTGTGGCCGGAAGAGACGCCGTTTTCCACCAATGGGACAAGATTCTGCCACTGGAGCCGTGAGGTGTCCTGGAATTCGTCAATGAGATAGTTGTGATAGCGGTTGCCTATGCGCTCGTAGATGAAGGGTGCGGGCTCGTCCTGCACCACTTCGGAGATACGGCGGTTGAACTCGGAGATGTGCACGATTTCATTGTCGCGGGAGTATTGTCCCACCAGCTGGCCGAGCTTGTTGAGCAGGGCTAAGGAGTAGAGGTTCTTGAGCAGCAGCTGGCGGGTGTTGTAGAGGGTCTCCTCTGCGGTGCGCAGTTCGACTATTTCATTATAAATAAAAATAAGAAGAGGCTTGACCTGTGTCAGTGCGTCGACAACAGAACGTGAGACTTTGGCACTGCCTAACTTGTCGCCTTCGAGATAGGCCAGCACATAGCTGTTGGGTTCGCCGATGATGCCGTTGGCCAGCTTGCGGAAATAGACACCGGCCCCCGAGGCACCATGGTAGAAGTCGTTGTCGGAAAGCCCTTGTGCAGTGAATGTGTCCACAGCCTTTTGGCCGAGTGCTTTGAGCCGTTGTTCGTAGGAGCGGTTTTCCGCCACCATGCTGCGGTGTATCTGGCGAAACTCGGCGCTGTCGGTGTCGCGGAGCAGCCGCAGGTACTGCGGGGTGTGTTCTTTGAAAAGCTCCTGGGCCAAAGAGGCCAGTTCGCGCTCTATCATATAGCTCTTGCCGTCGGACATGCGGCTCTCGGCAAAGTCGCAGAGCATCTCGGTCAGTTCTTGCTGCCCATCGGTGCCGGCAAGAGCCATGAGGTCGTCCACGGCACTCTGTATGAGGGCGTCGTTGTCAATCTGCACGTCGAAGTTCAAGGGTAGGTTGAGGTCGTGGGCAAAGGTGCGGACTATGCGGTGCATAAAACTGTCGATGGTGCAAACGGCAAGGTCGGAGTAGTTGTGCAGGATGGCTTGGCGGACTATCGAGGCGTGATGTCGCAAAGCGCTGTCGCTGAGTTTCAGTTGTTCTGCAATGTCTTTCCCCATGGGTGAGGCTGTGCCGGTGTCGGCCATGCGGTCAAGTTCGTGCAGTATGCGCTCCTTCATCTCGTTGGCGGCCTTGTTGGTAAAGGTGATGGCGAGAATGCGTTTGAAGCGCACGGGGAGCTCGTTCTCGCCGGCCGAAAAGGCCAGGAGGAGGTATTGGCGCACGAGGGTGTAGGTCTTGCCCGAACCCGCTGAGGCGCGGCAGATGATGAATCGGCTACTGTCCATAACAATTTGCAAAGATACGACTTTTTTTTCATATATTATAGGGGTTGTTTTTAATCCGGCAGGCGGAATGTTAAAAAAGACTTTTTTTTGATTTTTTTTACAGCATAATGTTGATAATTCAAGAAAATTTGCTAATTTAGCGGTTGAAAAAGAGTGCATGTAGAATGCTTAAAAAGTAAAATAATAAATTAAAATTCAATAATATGGAAGCAAAGAAAACTCCTAAGGCAGACCTCGAAAAACGCAGAGGACTGTATTTGGAAATCGGACTGGTGGTCATTTTGGCTGCCGCATTGGTGGCTTTCAACATCAAGTCGTACGACAAGGAGGAAAAGGTGGTGAACACCCGTACCGCCGAGTCGGAGATTGATGTGGAAATCCTCAATACCCAGGAAGAGGAAACCCCTCCGCCACCTCCTGAAGAACCCGAGGTTGTCGCCACCGACCTTAATGTGGTTGAAAACGACGCCCAGGACATTGAAGAGGTGGGTATCATCAACGCTGGCGACGACGCCAACAAGGGCGCTGAGCGTATCACCAACGTTGTGGTAGAAGAAGAGGTGCAGGAAGAAGAGGACGAAGTCTTCATCGTTGTTGAGGAAGACCCAGAGTTCCCCGGTGGTCTGCAGGCCCTCTCCCAGTTCATTGCCGACAATATCAAGTATCCGCAGCTTGCCAAGGAGAACAATATCACGGGTCGTGTGTTCGTCTCCTTCGTGGTCGAGAAAGACGGTCGCGTTGGTCAGGTGAAGATTCTGCGTGACATCGGCGGTGGCTGCGGCAACGAGGCTGTGCGTGTGGTGAAGCTGATGCCCAAGTGGAAACCCGGCAAACAGCGTGGTAAACCTGTACGTACACAGTTCAACCTCCCCGTCAACTTCGACTTGCAGTAATGTAAAGTGCTGCGGCGCAAGGCTACGGCAGGAAGTATAAAAAAGGGTTGCCCAATGCAAAGGCAGCCCTTTTCTTCTTGGATGGACATGGAGCCGCTATCATATCTATATCTTAATTGTCTCTATGCTTGCTATTAACAACTTATCGGTTCAATTCACTGGGACCAATCTTTTCGAGAATGTAACATTCAATATCGGCGACCACGACCGCATAGGACTAGTGGGGAAGAACGGCGCCGGGAAGTCCACGCTGATGAAGATACTCTGCGGCTGGCAGCAACCCGAGACAGGCACTCTGGTCATTGCCTCGGATCAGACGGTGGGCTATCTGCCACAGGAAATGGTTCCGGACACCACGCGAACAGTCATCGAAGAGGCGTTGACAGCCTTCAGCCATATAGATGCATTGATTGCCGAACAGCAGCGCCTTACCGAGGAGATTGCCACCCGCACCGACTACGAATCACCGGCCTACACCAAGCTCCTCAATCGTCACAACGATGTGACGGAGCAGATTAGCATGCATGGCGGCTCCAGCCGCAGGGAACAGACCGAGAAGGTTCTGCTTGGGCTGGGATTTAAACATGACGACTTCAATCGGCCGGTGGCTGAATTCAGTGGTGGCTGGCAAATGCGTGTGGAACTGGCCAAGTTGCTGCTGCAAGGCCCCGACTTCCTGCTTCTTGACGAGCCTACCAACCACTTGGACATCGTTTCAATCCAGTGGCTGGAGAATTTCTTGAGGAACTATCCCGGAGCAGTGGTGCTGGTGTCGCACGACCGCACATTTTTGGATAATATCACCACGCGAACCATAGAGATTACCGCTGGGCGCATTTACGATTACAAGTGCTCCTACTCCGACTATGTCATCCAGATGCAGGAACGCCGTGCCTCGCAGATGGCGCAGCTCACCGCCCAGCAGCGGCAGGTGGCGCAGATTGAGGCTTTCATTGAGCGGTTCCGCTACAAGGCCACCAAGTCCAAACAGGTGCAGTCGCGCATCAAAATGCTGGACAAGATGGAAATGGTGAAGGTGGATGAGGTGAGTACCGAGAGCATCCATTTCCGCTTTCCCCCGGCACCGCACAGCGGCAAGATAGTTGTTGAAGCGGAACACTTGGGCAAGGCCTATGGTGATTTGCAGGTGTTCGACCGGGTGGATTTCCTGCTTACATCGGGCAAAAAGGTGGCCTTTGTAGGCCGTAATGGAGAGGGAAAGTCAACTATGGCCAAGATAATAGTGGGCGAGATAAATGACTACACAGGCTCTTTCCGGCTGGGGGCTCAGGTGCAGGTGGGCTATTATGCCCAGAACCAGGCTGCCATGCTCGACGGTGAGAAGACGGTGTTCCAGACCATCGACGATATTGCTACGGGCGACATACGGCCGAAAATCCGCAATATATTGGGCAGTTTTCTTTTCGACAGCGAAGACTGCGAGAAAAAGGTCAAGGTGCTCTCCGGCGGCGAGAAGGCGCGGCTGGCACTGGCCAAACTCCTGCTCACCCCCTCGAACCTGCTTGTCCTCGACGAGCCTACCAACCATTTGGACATGGACTCCAAGGACATCCTCAAGAATGCCCTGCTCCAATACACAGGCACGCTGATTCTCGTGTCCCATGACCGTGACTTCTTGCAGGGGTTGACAGAGACACTCTACGAATTCCGCGACGGAGAGGTGCATGAGTTCCGCGGTGACATCTTCGAGTTTTTGGATGCCAAAGAGTCCGAGCAGGCGGCACGGGCAGCAAAAGCCAATATGTTTAGCCAGACGGTTCAAGCCAAAACCAGTGCAGGGAAGGAAGCTTATGAGCAAAACCGCAATCGTGAGCGCGAGTTGCGCAAGCTGCGCAGTGCGGTGGAAAAGATAGAAAAAGAAATAGAGACCCTCGAGGCACAGATTGCCGAGAAAGAGTCTCTATTGGCTTCGGGCAATGCCCAGGATGCAAATTTCTTTGCCGAATACCAGTCGTTGAAAGACCGGCTCGATGCCCAGATGGAGGCCTGGGAGACGGCCACCATTGCCGTGGAGGAGTATAAGGGGTAATGCTACATGGTGAAAAAAAGTAAACCTTAAAGACCGAATTGGAATATTTAGTGTTGACTATCAGACAGTAATATCCACTTGTACACAGGCATGACTTCAATATTGATGCCATGGGTTTGGATGGTGTTTTCTTGGTCGCGGGTCACAATGACGGCCTTTTTCAATGGGCGGATGCCATGCAGGGCGACTAGTGCTTTGATTTCTCTCTCGATGGTGAGGCTGTCGTTGATGTTTATCGATGCCTGGACTGCCATATCTGCCTCTGGAATATAAAAGTCCACTTCCACATTGTGGTTGTAGTAGAACACGCGAGGCTCGTCGGTATTGCTGTATCTTCGTAGCAGGTGAATGGCGCATAAGTTTTCCAATAGTTTCTCTTCACCATTGAACAGAAAATTGTTTAACAGACCATTGTCAGAGAAATAACGTTTTTTGATGGTCTCCTGCTCTGTGAATGGAGAGACAAAATTGGTCAGGGCAAAGGTCATGTAGCTATCTTCGAAGTATTGTAAATAGTCTTTTACCGAAGTCAGGCTAACCTTTTCTCCCGTTGACCTCACGATATTTTGCAGTCGAGTTAGCGATACAGGCTGTGTAACACATTCAGCCAGTTTCTTGGCCAAAAGCCGGATACTGCGGATGTTTCGGATATTGTTGCGAGCCACAATGTCCCCCATCAGGATTTTCTGGTACAGACTATTTACCCATTCACGTTTGTCAATAAGATTAAAGGTCTCAGCAAAACCACCGTCTGCCAAATAGGAGTCCATCTGTCGTGCAATGTTGCGTAAAATATTTGGGTCGAACATCCAGTTGTTGTGGAGTTCAGTTTGGTGGTACAGGAGGTATTCGGAAAAAGAAAACGGCCAGACTTCACGGATAATAAAACGCCCGCCGAGGGTTGTGGCCACCTCGCTGCTCAGCATTTTGGCATTGCTCCCAGTAACCATCACTCGGTATTGTTGGTCGGCCAGTCTGCGTACAAATTGCTCCCACCCATCTATTACTTGTACCTCGTCAAGATAGATAAAGGGCTTTTTGTCGCCAAACATTTCTGCATAGCAGTCAAGAATCACTCCAAGCTCGGAGGCCTGCATGTAGCGGATACGCTCGTCCTCGAAGTTAATGTAGAGAAAATCCTCTACCTTCATTGACATATTGTTGATGCGCTGTTGCATGTCTTGTACCATCAGGCATGATTTTCCTGCTCTTCGAATACCTACAAGTACATAGTTCATCTTATCCTCAAAAGGAATAGGGCGGACTACCAGTACTCTTTCCCGAACCTCCTGCTGACGTTCAAGGATGATTCTTTTTACAATCTGCTTATCCATGCTGATAATTATTTTAACCTATACGTTAGAATATTTTTTAATTCCCATAACGTATAGGTTAAAATATTATTGTATTGCAGTGGGGATTTATTTCGTTTGTGATGCAGCGGCGCGGCCGGCGGCATAGCCTGTAGAAAAGGCTATCTGCAAGTTGTATCCGCCTGTGTCGGCGTCCAAGTCTAGTACTTCGCCGGCAAAATAGAGGCCGGGTACCAGTTTCGACTCCATGGTCTTGGGGTTTATCTCCTTGATGTTCACACCCCCTTGCGTCACCACAGCGGTGTCGTATTCTCCTGTTCCGCAGAGAGTGAACTCCACGTTCTTGAGGAATTGCAGCAGTCTTCGGCGCTCGTTGCCATTAATCTGATGCAGTCTCTTGTAGTATTCGATATGCAGCCGGTCAAGAGCCAATTGTACCAGCTCGGCGGGCAGCCACATGCGCAGGGCATCGTGGAACAGGCGTGTGCCGTTGTCGTTGAGGTCGGCAATCAGCCGTCGGTCGAGGGTGTCGGCATCCAAGGCGGGTTTCAGGTCGATATGAGCGGTGAGGGTCTCACCATTGTTCAGCATCCGGCTCACCTGTCTGCTGGCTGAGAGCACTATCGGACCGTCGATGCCGTCTTCGGCAAAAGTCATCTCGCCGAAGCCTTCAAACAGGTGTTTATTGTCGCCGGGTTTGGTGATGGTGAGGCCTACGTTCTTCAGCACGAAGCCCACCAGCTCCTGCGGTATCTTCTCCTGGCAGGTGAGCGACACCAGCGACGGCACCTGTGGCACCACGCTGTGTCCTGCCTCTTCGGCCAGTCGGTAGCCGATGCCAGTGGAACCCGTCGTGGGGTAGGAGAGGCCTCCTGTGGCTATGATGACTGCATCGCCGCGCACGGTAGTGCCGTCCTGCAGTCGCACGCCGTGGCGGTCTTCAGTGAGGCTCTTTACTGCGCAGTTCTTGCGTATTTCCACATTCGGACGAGTTTCCAGGTCGTTGATGAGGGCCAGGAATATATCGAGGGATTTACCGCTTTTGGGATAGACCCTGTGCCCGCGCTCCTCTATTAGCGGCACATTCCGTCGCTCGAAGAAGTCCATCAGCTGTGTGTTGAACATCTGGGAGAAACTGTTCCGCATCCACCGCCCGTCGGGGCCGATGTGGGCGATGAAATCCTTTATCGGTGCAGTGTTGGTAAGGTTGCATCTCCCTTTGCCGGTGATGCGGAGCTTGCGTCCCGCCTGATCCATCTTCTCCAGCAGGACAACCTCTGCCCCCTGCTCGGCGGCGGCGACGGCAGCCATCATGCCTGCGGCGCCGGCGCCCACAACAACCACCCGGTTCATGACTTCGACAGGGTGATGATGTCGGCGGGATGCACACACAGCACAGGTATCTGGGAGTTGTGCACAATCTGCTGCGCATTGGTGCCGAGGAAGAGCTGCGAGATGATTCGGTCTTGCTCGGTGTTGATGACAACCAAGTCGGCTTTGATGTTTTCACAATAGGTCAGCACCGTATCGCTATAGTTGGAGTACTTCTGCACGGTGGTCACATGTTTGATGCCCTCGTGATTCAGATACTCTTCGGTCTGGGCGATATAGGCATTCAGTTGTGCAGCCTCTTCGGGGAACTCCTGCAGTCCGAGGATGTGAATCTCGGAGCCGAACATCTTGGCCATCGTGGCTGCGGGCGGCACCTTCTGGCGTGAATTGACATTGATGCGGATAGGCACCACAATACGCTCCAAGTCTTTGTGGAAGTTGAAGCCTTCGCGGATGGTCAATACCGGCACGGGAGCCTCCTGCACAATGCGCACAGCGGTACTGCCCATCCAGTATTTCTCGAAACCGGAAGCGCCGTTGGTGCCGATGACAATCATGGGAGAGTTCTCGTGACGTGCCACGCGGGCGATGACTGCCGCCACACGACCTGAGCAGATGTCCCAGCGAATCTTGCCGTACTTCATCAGCGGCTGGTTCTTCTCGCACAGCTGTGTCAGTTTGTCCTCCGCCAACAGGCTCATCACCGTCTGCTGCTCTTCGTCTATCAACAGTTTCTCCCGTTTTGCCCACACGATTTTTATATCGCAATGCAGTTTATTGGCAATGTCAATGGCCAATTCAAGGGCGATAAGCGACCCCTTTGAAAAGTCTGTTCCGACAATAATTGAATTCATCTTATGATAGTTTTTGCTTTTGGTTTATAACGAGTCTTTGCCCTTTTTATTTTGGCAAAGGGAATAAAAAAATGCTATGTGCCGTTTTTTTTGTAATTTTGCATCTTCAAAGGCACACAGCAATGAATACCAATTTAGATGCTACCGGCCACAGCCAGACCGTGCAGGAACGCGAGGTCGAGCGCGCTTTGCGCCCCAAGGGCTTCAACAGCTTTGCGGGGCAGAAGCAGGTGCTCGACAATCTTCGCATCTTCGTGGGTGCGGCCAAGCAGCGTGGCGAACCCCTCGACCACGTGCTCTTCTTCGGTCCTCCCGGCCTGGGCAAGACCACCCTCTCCTATATCATCGCCAACGAGCTGGGGGTGAACATCAAGATGACCTCCGGCCCGGTGCTGGACAAGCCTGGCGACTTGGCCGGCATGCTCACTTCGCTCGAAGCCAACGATGTCCTTTTCATAGACGAGATACACCGCCTGTCGCCTGTAGTGGAGGAGTACCTTTACTCTGCCATGGAGGACTATAAGATAGACATACTTATCGAGTCCGGCCCTGCCGCCCGCAGCGTGCAGCTCAACCTCAAACCCTTCACGCTTATCGGAGCCACAACCCGTTCCGGCATGCTGACGGCACCGCTGCGTGCCCGTTTCGGCATCAACTGCCGGCTGCAATACTACGACGCCGAGACACTGGCCACCATTGTCAACCGCTCCGCCGGTCTGCTGCAGGTGAAGATAACCTCCGAATCCGCTTTCGAGATAGCCCGCCGCAGCCGCGGCACTCCCCGCATAGCCAACTTGCTTTTGCGCCGCGTCCGCGACTTTGCGCAGGTCAAAGGCGACGGCACCATCACGCTGGATATCGCACGCTATGCTCTCCGCGCCCTCAATGTGGACAGCAACGGTCTTGACGAAATGGACCTGCGCATCCTCGGCACCATCATCGACAAGTTCCGAGGGGGACCGGTGGGCATCAACAACATCGCCACAGCCGTGGGCGAAGACGCAGGCACCGTCGAGGAGGTATATGAGCCATACCTCATACAGGAAGGCTACCTGCAGCGCACTCCCCGAGGCCGCGAAGCCACCCCGTTGGCCTACCAGCACCTCGGCAAGCTGAAAACCGACGGACAACAACAATTGCTCGATTTATAGGGCCTAAAGGTCTTATAAGCCCTATAGGTTCTATAGCCTCTATCAATTCTAAAGAAAACAGCATAAAAATATGAGAACACTGATTAAAAATATCAAGGAGTTGGTGCAGGTGGAACGCCAGCCCAGGCTCCGCGTCTGTGGCAAGGATATGGCACAGATGGAAACCATCAAGAATGCCTACCTCATTATCGAAGACGACAAGTTTGCCGCCTTCGGTCCCATGTCGGAGCTTAAAGAACAAAATGCCGACACAGTCATCGACGCCACCGGGCACATGGTGCTGCCCTCCTTCTGCGACTCCCACACGCACATCGTCTATGCCAACTCGCGCGAGCATGAGTTTGTCGATAAAATCCGTGGCCTCAGCTATGAGGAAATTGCCAAGAGGGGAGGTGGTATCCTTAACTCGGCCAAGGCGACGGCAGCGGCCACGGAGGAAGAGCTGTACGATATGGCCTTGCAGCGTCTCGAGGGTGTGATGCGTATGGGCACGGGCGCTATCGAGATTAAGAGCGGCTATGGCCTGTCAACCGAGAGCGAACTGAAGCTTCTGCGCGTAATCCGCCGTCTCAAAGAGAATTCGCCCATGACCATCAAGTCGAACTTCCTCGGTGCCCACGGCATTCCGATGGAATATCGCGGCCATCAGGAAGATTATGTCAATGTGGTCATCAACGAGATGATACCCAAAGTGGCGGAGGAGGGTCTGGCCGACTTCATCGATGTCTTCTGCGATCAGGGTTTCTTTACCGTTGAGGACACCGCCCGCATTCTGGAGGCCGGCATCAAATACGGGATGCGGCCGAAGATTCACGCCAACGAGATGGCTGTCTCCGGCGGTGTGCAGGTCGGTGTGAAATATGGAGCCATCTCTGTCGACCATCTGGAGCAGATGGGCGACGCCGAGATAGAGTGTCTGAAAGGCTCGGATACCATGCCCACCGTGTTGCCGGGCTGTGCCTTCTTCCTCAACCTGCCCCTCTCGCCGGCCCGCAAGATGATTGACTCGGGTCTGCCTGTATCCATGGCTTCCGACTACAACCCCGGCACCTCGCCTTCGGGCAATATGCAGCTCATCCTCTCGATGGCCTGCATACGTTACCGCCTGACCCCCGAAGAGGCCCTGAACGCCACCACCTTGAACACCGCCTATGCCATGGGCGTGAGCGACAAGGTCGGCACTATTGCCGTGGGCAAGAAGGCCAACTTCTACATCACCGTTCCCATCCCCACCTACGAATACCTGCCCTACGCCTACGGCGAAAACAAGGTGGCACGTACCTTCCTTAACGGCAGAGAGGTATGATTAGGGTAGAGCGTCTCAACAAGTCATACGGCACGCTGCATGTGCTGCGCGACATCAACCTCACTATCCAGCAGGGCGAGATAGTGAGCATTGTGGGTGCCTCGGGGGCTGGCAAGACCACCCTACTGCAAATGCTCGGCACACTCGACAAGCCCGACAGCGGACACATATACTACAACGATACGGACGTCATCGGACTGGACGAAAAAGCTTTGTCGCGTTTCCGCAACCAGAATGTCGGTTTCGTGTTCCAGTTCCACAATCTGCTGCCCGAGTTCACCGCCTTGGAGAATGTGTGCCTGCCTGCATTGATAGGTGGGCGCAGCATGGCCGAAGCCACCGACGAGGCCATGCAGCTGCTCAAGTTCCTCAATGTGGCCGACCGGGCCAGCCACAAACCCGCGCAGCTCTCGGGGGGCGAACAGCAGCGTTTCGCTGTGGCAAGGGCCCTCATCAACCGTCCCGCCGTCGTGCTGGCCGACGAGCCTTCGGGCAACCTCGACACCAAGCACGCCGAAGAGCTGCACGACCTCTTCTTCCAGCTCCGCGACCGGTACCGGCAGACCTTTGTCATCGTCACCCACAACACCGCCCTGGCACAAAAATCCGACCGCCAGATAACACTCCGCGACGGTGCTGTAGTAAGCTGATTTTAAAAGTCTATCATAACTATCCCCTCTATCCTGTCTATCAACCTCAATCCCCCCAAACATGATACAGAAAAAACAACCCATCCAAACCCCTGCCGACAGCAGTCAGTCCACCACCGCCATCTATGGTCTTCGCCCGGTGATGGAAGCCGTTGACGGTGGTGTGCGCATAGACCGCGTACTGATTCAAAACGGGCTGACAGGCGCCCTTGCCACCCAGCTCAAGGCGACTATCCGCGACAAGGGCATCCCCTTCCAGTTTGTGCCGGAGGAAAAACTCAACCGTCTGGCAAAAGGCAACCACCAAGGGGTGGTGGCTCTCATCTCGCCCATCCGGTTCCATGATGCCATAGAGTTGATACCGCGACTGATGGAGGCCGAAAAACCGCCGCTGGTCCTGCTGCTCGACCACATCACAGACGTGCGCAATTTCGGAGCCATCGTCCGCACTGCCGAGTGTGCGGGGGTGGATGCTGTCATTGTCCCAGACCATGGCAGTGCCCAGATTGGCAGCGATGCCGTCAAGACCTCTTCGGGTGCTCTGCTCCGAGTGCCTGTGTGCCGGGAGAACAACTTGAAAACGGTCCTCAACCTTGTACGCCAGTGCGGCATGCAGGTGGTGGCGGCAACGGAAAAAGGCGCTGCCGACTATCTGGAGGTGGACTTTACCCGTCCCACCATGCTCATCATGGGGGCGGAAGAAACGGGCATCAGCCCCGAGCTGCTCAAACTGTCCGACATCCGCGCCAAGCTGCCCATCATGGGACAGGTGCAGTCGCTGAATGTGTCGGTGGCTGCGGCTGTCTTCATGTACGAAGCGTTGCGCCAGCGGCGTTAGCGGACTCCATTCATCCATGCAATCTCACTCAAGCGTCGTCATTTATTCGATCGTTATTCGATCGTTTTCCACTCGTTTTCCCTTTCACAAAGGGAAAAATGAGGGAAACATATCGAAAAACGATATGATAGAGAACGACGCAACATCGAGCCCTAAAGGCACACAGAGGTACGTTGGGGACAATTATACGTCACTATCGGAACACTGAGGAAAGGTGACGTAATTCTTCACAGGATAAACAGTAAATTCCGCGCGAAGCGGCAGAAAGCAAAGTAAGAGGTAAGAGATAAGAACCAGGATTGTATGCCACAGTTTCTGGCTCTTAGTTCTTACCTCTAAACTCGTATGTGGACAAGATGCCGAAAGAAATGCTAATATGGCATAAAAAGACCTGAAAAAGCGAGAAAGGATAAAAAAGTCGGCCTAATGACCGATTTGGGTTGAATATCAATGGGCGTTACAGGGCCAACAACGGGGTGTGACAGGCAGCCGTGTGTTAAAAAAATATAAATATTGGGGTGCCGGGGGTATCCAAAACGGGCTTTCCGACTCTATATAGAAAAGCAGTGATTTTTGCTGCGCTGTCCAGCGGCAGAGGTGGGTGACAGAGGAGTGTGGGACGGAAATGATGAAGAGTGGGGGAGTTGCGGGCGGCAGTGGGAAAGACTGTATTTAATAAAAATATCAAGAAAATGTTGTCAAATCGATTTTTATTCGTACCTTTGTAAGTTCAAAAGTGCCGCTTTCTGATAAGGAAAAGTGGGGTTTTTGAATATGTAAAATATTGAAAATAAAAAAGTAATATAGTAATACAAATGAAGAAAAGTTTTTTACTATTGGGCCTGATTTTTGCGCTGTCGACACTTGTGTCGCACGCACAAATCTATGAGTACTTCTATCAAGATTTCGAAACGGGCACTCCAGTGAACTATGCGTTGTCCAGCACGACGTCGATTGGCACCCAAAACACCATTGTGTCGGGTGGCCAAAGGGCTATCAAGATGACCTGGACGCAGAACTCGGCGGATACAGTAACGCTCGACACGATTGACTTCTCGGCGATGGACATGAATTTCTATACGTTGGAATTCATGCACATTGCTTATGTCGATCCGACGGTGGGCGGTCTCAGCGGTAACCAGATGGTTTGCTATATCGAGGCGAAAATACCCACTCGTGCAAACTGGATTACGCTGAACAGTACCCACTACAACATGGATGAGGGCGGTAGTACGGAGTTCAACTCCTTGGCCACATTCAACAAGTATTCGTATATTGAATGGCAGCATGCCACCACGGTGAATAACCAGTTGTGGAAGAAAGAGCGTTTCGACCTGGACCAGCTGCTTCAGACTCTTGATGTGACGGATAAGAAGGTGGTTCTCCGTTTCGTGCTTGTTCCGCGAAACAATGCTTCGGTTCCTGCCCATGCATGGTATATCGACGATATCAGGGTGCGTGCCTCGAGGCAGCCTATTGTCACCCCGAATATTACGATGTTGTCTTTCCCCGACCACTTGAATTATCCCAGTAGCCGCGGTGCAAAACTGAAGTTATATGCCACCACCCAGCCTCGTGTGACCCAGGGTATCAACGGCGATTCGGTTTATGCAGAATATCGTGTGGGCAACAACCCGACGGTGTACAGAGCCTATTTGCATCGTGCCGGTCCCAACAACTTGTTTGAGGGTCGTATACCTTTCTTCGGCTATGACACTTTGATACACTATCATATTATTGTCAAGGACTCGACAACGAACAACAATTCGGCCTACTTCCCCAAAAACTCCAGCCAATGGCTGACATTTAGATGTGTCAGAGGTAGGTCAAATTACGTCGGTCCGTCAGGTACCACGACCAACAATAGTGTCTTCCCGTTCCCAGTCTATGCCGACAACAAGTCGGAGTTTATATACGACAGCGTCACGATGGCCGGATTGGGGTATGGGCCGGGGTATATTACTGATTTCCGGTTTATAATAACGGCCATGGGTGTGTTGGCTCCCCGAGAGCGTTTCCAGATTAGAATGGCCAACATGGATAATTCGGTCACCCGTATTGACAATCAGACGTACACCTCTTCGGCAATGCAGATTGTGTATGACTCGGTGTTTACTATTATGCCATCGGCACCGAACACGTATATGAATGTCCATCTGCAGGATACGTTCTTCTATTCGGGAAGTGATTTGGTGGTGCAGGTTATTTACGACGCCCTTCACAATGTCCAGGCAACTGCAATCAAGCATATTCCCACTCCCAACAATAAAAGGTCGCTGTATTCTGATGTGGCCGACGCCTATTTAGGTTACGACCCGTTTACCAATGAGAATTTTGAAAGCGGCGAAACTACCACTACACGTCCTTGGCTACAGTTCATGGCCACGAAAAACCTGCCGCTGATGTCCGACTGCGGTGTGTCGTCGCTGATATACCCCAGTTTCACTACTCCGTGCCATATTGGAACAGACTCGGTAGTGGTGTGGCTGAAGAACTACGGTGTATATTCGTTGAGTGCTGTCAGACTGTGGTACCGTATCGATAACCAGCCCCCAGTTTACTACGACTGGACGGGCGTGCTGGCCGGTGGCGACAGCGTTCGGGTGCATCTGAACGATAACCAAATGTTCACTGTGGGTTACCATACCATCCGTGCTTGGGTGGACGATACGGTCACCCTGAATCACAATCAGTCGCGGGTGCGTGACCACGAGCCGTATAACGACACGGTTTTCGCCCCCTTCGCAGCCTGTGACGGCCCCTACAGCGGTGAGAGAACAGTGGGCACGGGCTCCGGAGCGCATTTCAGTACACTTGAGAACTGCCTCTATGTGTTGAGCCGTTGCGGTGTCGACGGCCCGCTGACGATTAAGCTGCCTGCAGGAACGTATGGCGTTACCAAGTTCCCCTATATCCCCGGTACATCGGAGACCAATCTCGTCACATTTGAGCCTGCCACGGCTACGGGTCAGGTGACTTTCCGCCGTCCGCGGCAAGGTGTGACGACCAATGAGCCGATGCTGGTGGACATGACTGAGGCAAGCGGCATCCGCTTCAACAGGATTAACTTTAATAACGGTCGTTATACCGACAACCGTTGCGATGTCCTGGTCCAGTTGGGCGACAACAGCTCCAACTGTGTGTTTGAGAACTGCACGTTCTCCGACAGCAACACCATCACCGCCTCGGCCCAGGCAATGCTCCATACGGGTGAAGGCGACTCTGTGACGGTGAGAAACTGTACGTTCTACGGCGGTATCATCGGTATTGATGTCAGAGGTACTGCCCCCGACATCCGTTCTGTGGATAATGTTGTTCAGTTCAACACCTTCACCAATCAGGTTAATACGGCTATCAGCGTTGTTAACCAAGACCATGTGATAGTGGACAGCAACTATGTGAACGATGTGAGAACCAATGCGAGCTATACGATTCTCGGACAATATATATACAATGGCAGCCGTATCACCCGCAACAAGGTGTATTCCACAAAGGGCTCGAGTTGTATCGGTGTGTCCGACATGCATGGTAATGAGCAGAATTATTGTATTGTTGCCAACAATATGCTGGTTTCGGTGTTCGACGGCACGACAAACATGCTGACCACGCCGCTGAATATCATCAAGGGCTCCTACATGAAGGTGGTCTTCAACTCGGTGCGCATGAATGCACCGCAGTTTGTCAACGTGGCAGGTGCCACTTTGGGCGGCGACATTATCAGCAATAGCTATTTCCAGAATAATGTTATTGCTGTCTTTGATACGTCGAACTACGCCTTCAACTTCATGCCAGGTAATAACAGCGCCACCCTGCACGTCGACCACAACTGCTATTATTCTGTCAGTGGTGTGCTGAACAAGCTTACGGGTATCAGTTACCATAACATTAATGCTTGGCGTAATGCCCTGCCGTCCGATGTGGGTTCGGTGACGGGCAACCCCAACTACACCAATGGCTCGCGCATTGACTTGCGTTCATTTAATGCATTGCTGCGAAATGTGGGTGTTCCTATTGCAGAGGTGCCCATTGACATGTTTGGCTCCATCCGTAATGCCACGGCTCCCAGCCTGGGTGCCTATGAGGTGACGGCTTTGTCCATCGACTTTACCCCTGTAGAATTTGTAACTCCCTTGGAGGACTACTGCGGTGCTCCCGCATCGATTCCGGTTGAAGTGGTCATCCGCAACACGGGTAATGGCTCCTACATCAGCAGTGACAACCCCAATCATCCTATTACCGTATATTATAGTATAGACAACGGCCCCGTACAGTCGTTCACGGTTAACCGTAACATCGGCCCCAACGACTCGATACATTTCCTGTCCACCCGTACGATGTCGCTGCCCAGCGGTGCCGGCAACTCCGACCGCACCTATGAGATTAAATGGTGGGTGAAATGCTCGCTCGACCCCGATGACCTGAACGATACGAGTGTATACACAGTCATCTCGCGATATGCAGCTCCCGCTCCAGCTGTGATTAACCAGAATGTGGCATATAATTCTTCTGCCAGTATATTCCCCGCGGTTGGTATCAACTTATGGCCGATTAGTTACTACACTTCGGGCAACGGCCGCCAGCAACGGTCGGGTATTTCATGGTACCATTCGATGGATGACACGGCTAAGTTCTACTACGGTCCAGTGCTCTACACCACGCCGCTCTATGCCGATACAACATTCTATATTTCGCAGAAGCGCAACCTGCCGCTGGTCAAGATTACCGAGGTGCAGGTCAACCGCACAAATCCCGGTGCCACAAATCCCATGCCTTCGTGGATGAATGCCTCCACCACTTTTGCAGTAGAACTGACCAACTGTGGCGACTATCCTGCCAATGTGGAAGGAGACTCCATCATCGTCCTCCAGTCCAATGCTGCTGGTAAAATCTGGGTGTTGCCGAATGTCACCATCCAGCCCGGCGAAAACTTGGTGCTTCAGTTCCGTACGTCCAGCACTGCCAGTGATTCCACTCGCACCATCTATGCTCCCAGCACTGCAGTGGTTACTCCGGCCTACACGGCTAACTTTGCCGTTGTTTACCGCGACGGACACGGTGTTGCCGATGCAGTGCCGTTCAACAATGTCATCACTGCTGCCACCACGCAGCCGATTAACTGGGCAGGCCAGGGCGTTCCGGCCGCCGTATGGCAGGGTAGTGCCATCAACTTGGCCCAGGGTGCCAGCACTGCTGTGCCACCGGTAAACACTCCCACTGCGGGTGCCCGTCGTATAGCATGGCCTACGAACTCCTCCAGTGGGTCGCCCACTGCTACGGCAACTCTTTGGCAGGTGGCTACGGATAGCCTTAAGATGAGAATCGGCACCACAGAGAATAATCTTATACTCTATTATGACAATGGTTGTGAAGGTGCCCGCGCTGCTGTCAATATCCATGTGACAAATATTCCTGTTACCGACCTTGCAGTTGATGAACCCGAGGTTAACGAAGGCTGCAACCTTACTACGACAGAGCCTGTCACAGTCTGGGTGCACAACTACGGTATCCAGAATGTCTCTTCCGTTGTGCTGAAATACAGCCTCGACGGCGGTGCCACAGTCGCCTGCGCCGATACGCTTGCAACGGGTCTTGCTGCACATGCCAATGTCCACCATACCTTCTCCAACACCATCAACATGCATGCTGGTGACGATACCACCTTTAATATCAAGGTGTGGGTTGAGGCCGTCAGTTCCGACCCCAACCGTTTCAACGACACCAGTTCTGCCCAATTCTTCTCGTCGTTTACTCCTGAGTCTCCGATTGTCACGTCGCCTCAGTCGGTTGATTATGGCGAGCGTCTCTTGCTCACCGCTGGTGGCCTTCCCAGCAATGTGTATGCTGCATGGTTCTCGGCCAACCATACCCCCTACGACACCACAGCGGGTACGTTCCTGAGCCCCTATATCTATCATCCTGACACATTCTTTGTCAAGAGCATTGCTCTGCGCGACGTTGCAGAAACCCATGTCGGAACACTGGCGTCAATCATGAGCAACAACTACCCCTCGCCCTACAACCCCAAGACACGCTATGTCAAGGAGCAGTATCTCTACACGGCTGAGCAGATTCAGGATGCAGGCCACGGGGCTGGCAACATCAGTTCGCTTTCGTTCTCGTTGGCCACGCTGGGTAACAATGTCAACTCCTTTACATTCGATTATTATACTATTAAAATGGGAACGGTGACCCAGAGTGTCTTTGCCAATGGTAACTTCGTTACCGGCTTGACTCAGGTTTATAACTCCAACAATCTCACGCTTACTTCTGACGACATCGGCTGGGTGCATCATACCCTTGACACACCCTTCCAGTGGGACGGCACTTCCAATATCGTGATTGAAATCACCCGTGCATTGAGTACTGCTGGTATCAGTGCCGGTGCCAACACCCACTATACCGCCCAGGCCAATACGGTCATCTCCAAGCAGCATGCCAGCACCGACCAGGCTACACAGACTTCGGGCAGCAAGGGCAACAACCGTCCTGATATTATCTTCGGATTCTTAGAGCCTGTGGGCTGCGAGAGTGCTGAAGAGGCTATCCTTATAAATGTCACCAATGTGCCTAACGTCGATGCCACCATTGAGTGGCCCGAGAGCCTCGACACAATGAGCCTGACATCCTGCGACACCATTCACTACTATGTCAAGCTGACCAACCGAGGCTATAACAATATCAATGACTATACGCTCCGCTACAAGATTGACAATGGCACCTGGCAGCAGACCACCGGCAGTGCCAACAACCTGCCTTTGGGTTATTCCCGTATCCTGCCGCTGTTCGACCAACTCTTGGTTCCGGGCCGCCACACTATCACGGCAGTCATCCTCGTTGCGGGCGACTCCATCGTCACCAACGACACCATCACCCGTACCGTAAATGTCCGTTTCTGCGGTGGTGAATATGTTGTGGGAACATGTCCTTCCCACGATTATCCCTCGCTTACCGTTGCCATCGACACGCTTGTGAATGCCGGTATTGCAGGACCCGTCACCTTCCAGCTCTGTGAGCAGACATTCAACGAGCAACTCACCCTTGGCTATGTGGAAGGCGCAAGCCCCGCCAACACGATTACATTCACAACCGTTCCCGGTGCCACCAGCCGCGCATTGATTACACACACACCGACCAATGCCAGCAACTATGTGATGCGGTTCATCTCAGCCAACTATGTTACATTCAACAATGTTGACTTCTATGCCAACTATACCACTGGCTCGGGAAACAATGTGTTTGCCAACGTACTCAGACTTGACGGCTGCTCCAATATCCATATAACAAACTCCACTATCCGTTCCAAGAAAACCACGGCAAGCTCCACGAATGCCAACTTGGTGCTTTTGGGCGACGAGAACTACTACATCACCATCGACTACTGTCTGCTCGACAGCGGTTACTATGCTGTACGCTCTGTTGACAACGCCAAGAGCCACAACATCACGATTTCCAATAACGACATTCTCAACTTCTGGTATCAGGGTGTCCATATCCGTAATACCGACACGCTCTTTGTCACACGCGACAGCATTGCCGCCGGCTCGTCCTTGGCAGGCAAGCCTCTGACGGGTGTCTATGTGGCCAATGGCAACCATGTCCATGTCCACAACAACTTCATCTATCTTGTCGACAACAAGACGGGTGGCAAGCGAGGCATCAGCATCAACAACTGTAAAGGTACGAACATCGACCGTGTCACGGTTTACAACAATATGATTTCCCTCTCCGGTTCGGCAGTGGCATCCCTGGCATCTTCGGGTATCTGGGTTGACTCTCTCTCCAAGCACGTCAGCGTGTACTTCAACACGGTGTCGCTCTATGCCGGTGCCAGCCAGCCCACCACGCGTTCCTTCAGTTGCCAGAACTCCTCGGCAGTGCATGTCCTCAACAATATCTTCTACAATGGAAGTAAGGGCTATGCCTACTATGTCGCTATCGATACTTGTGTTTCCAACTCCAACTTCAATGTCTATTACTCCAATGCCGAACCTCACCCCACTACAGGAGCGCGCAAATTTGCCCGTTGGGGTGCATCAGACTGTGTCGATATCGACAGTTTGCGGGTCATTAATAACAAAGACCCCAACTCTCTCGAAGAGTTTCCGTACTTTGCAGGTGTGACCAACTTAAGTCTCACACTTGCCCAGTTCGCCGACAGGGCTCAGTACAACCCCGACGTGACCGATGACGTCTTTGGTAATATCCGTCCGCAGATTCCTGCACCTACAATTGGTGCCCACGAGTTCACCCGCTTGACTCACAACATCACTATTGCTGCCATTATCGACCCCGTCATGCCGGCCATTACCACGGGTAACAACCCCGATGTGTATAATATCGAGACTGACTCCATCACCGTCAGGGTGTATATCTATAACAATGGTAACGCACCCGAGAACAATGTCACCTGGTATGCTTACCTCGGCGATGTGTCTCCCACAGTGCAGTCAGTCACCAATACCATCAACCGTTTGCCGTTGCGCACACTTTATGAAGACAGCGTCAAGGTTCCTTCTCCGCTTGGAATAATTGACACCCAGTATATGGTTGTCTCGTGCTCCTTGGCTCCGGGTATTACTGATGACAGACCCGATGACAATGTCGACACTGCCGCTTTCTTCATCTATCCTGCCTACGACCTCCAACTGGTATCTGTTGCTGTCGATAGCACCGTGGATCCTCTCCACTGCCGCATGTATCAGGTACCCCTGCGCTATACCGTCCGCAATGTCGGTAAGAAAGACATTCCCGCCGACCACCAGATTATGCTCGGCTACGACTACTATTGCCACCAGCCCAGCACCCAGAGCTTCCCCAACTTCCCCGGCTCCAACAACAGCGATATCCAGCCTATCGGCGCTCTCTTCCCTGTGGGTACCATGCTCGAGTTTGTCAATTCACCGGCCAACCAGCCCAACCTCTATCCTACGGGATACATTGGAGACATTACCGTCCGTCTGCGTGGCTTCGTCCATCACGAGTACGACATCAAGCCCCTCACCGACACCACCAACTACATCAACATCACTTCCAACCACACGCCCGAAATGCCCATACCCCATGACACCATGGTCGACTATGGCACCTACGGCAACCTATGGGCTACACAGAACGCCAGCCGTACCATCCGTTGGCATCGCGACACAGTCAGTGGCGACTTCTTCTACAATGGTAACAACAACTACGGTCGTTCCACACACTGGAGCAATACACCGCAGTACTTCCACGACTCGCTCTACTACCTCAGCTGCCTCAGCACTCGTAACTGCACCAGCTACTATTCCGCCATCAATGTGGGCATCAATCCTCCGCTCTACTATGATGTGTCCATATCCGAGGTTCGCTCGCCGCGTGGTTCGGGACGTGTCTATCTTGAAAAAGACACCGTGACTCTCCGGGTGGTGAACTATGGTAGCCAGCCCATATCCAACATCCCCATTGCCTTCAAGTTCATGAATGCCAATGGACGTGTCACCTACCTTGAAGTCCACGACACCGTCCGTGTCACCATTCCCGGACGTGTCGGAGACAACGTCAGTTACTTCGACTTCTCCTTCGACACAGCATTGCTGGATATCAACCAGCCGCTCACTAATACCACCTTCACCCTCAATGCATGGGTCTACCATCCCGACGACATGCAGCGAGGCAACGACACACTCCGCACCGTGCACACCTTCCGCTCACTGGCCGAGAACATCTATGACACCATCAACTCCATGGCTCCTCCCAGTGTCGAAGGATTCAACATCACACGAGTCTCTTTCAACGAACTTGACAACATCATGCCCGACATGATTGGCTACGACAACCTCTGGCTGGGTAGTTACAATGCTAACCAGGCCGAGATTCCCACGCTCTTCGTGCGCCGAGGCACGGTTGATACCCTCACCGTTGAAGTTGCCAACTCGTACAATGAAATGGACTCTTCCACCGCTGCCAGTCTCTGCGTCTGCATCGACTACAACCGTGACGGTGTTTATGATTTCAATGGACCTGAGAACATCCTCAAGTCAACCTTTTCCAGTGGTGTCAAGACGCGCAGTCGTCGTGAGTACAAGAAACCCTTCACCATTCCCGAAGACGCCCACTATGGCTATATGCGAATGCTTGTCTGGGTGCTTGACGACTCCACCGCCTTCGTTGCTGGCAACCACTCATCCTCCGCGCACCGTGATTTAGGACAGATGCAGCAATATCTCCTCTATGTCCAGGAAGACTGCATGCTCGATTCTGTGGATGCTGCTCTCACCCGTGTGGTGTCTCCGCGCAACCACATTGTTACCGCCGCAAACCACTATGTCGAGGTTATGCTCGCCAACAAGGGTCTTGAGCCTCTCACTTCTGCACAAATCAACTATTCATTCGACGACCATCTCAATGTCCCGCAAACGGGTACCATCAGCTGGACTGGTAACCTCGAGCCGGGTATGAGTGAAGTGGTGCGTCTCGACTCCATCAATTTCTACGAAGGTACCACTGACCTCGTATGTACTGTCGAAGTCGAAGGCGACACCTTCCATGTCAACAACAACACGCTTCTCTATCAATACCACCGCTACTACGTTGTACGTCCCCGCTTCATCGACAGCTTCGACGTGCCTGTCAATAAGTGGTATGCACCTGCCGGCTACAACGCCTTTACCCGCAACTACTTCGAGCGCGGCATCCCGGCCAAGAGCACCATTGTCTCGGCCTACTCGCAGCCCAATGCGCTCGTCACCAGCTGCACCGAATCCGTTGTCACGGGTCGACATGGCAACCGCAGTGTCGTCTACACACCAATCATCGACATCCGTACCATCAAGTGCGACACCATCCATTTCCTTCTCAGCAAGAATATGGCCGAAGGCAGCTACATGCAAATGGAGTTCAAAGACTTTCAAGGCAACTGGATTGTCGTTGACGACGGTAATGTCCGCTGGGGTGTCGATTCCTCATTCAGCTGGTATGATAATCGTTTCGGTTGGACAGGCAACACCATCAATGGCGCATACGTCAGCAAGGAAATGGCTACCAAACCTCTCAGTGGCGACTTCCCGCAGGACCTCCAGTTCCGCTTCGTCTACACTACGCCGGTAACCACTTCGCCTGCCGCCAACTTCGGCGATGGCGCTGCCATTGACAACTTCAAGATTGGCCGTGCCCAGCGCGACATAGATGTGGGCGTCACCGAAATCACCCATCCTACTGCCCCGCAGTTTGGTCAAACCATCTATCCTCGTGTAATCATCCATAACTATGGTTATGATACCATCAGCCATTTCGTGGTAAGCTATAAGCCCTATGGCACATACCTTGCCATGGAAAGCATCTGCGATCAGGTTGTCTACCCGGGTGGTGACATTGAGTATGAATTCCCCGACCCGTTTGTCATTACCAACGCCTTCCCCGACACCTTTGACATCTGCGCGTTCACCAATGTCCAGCGCGACCTCTACAAGGACAACGACACCGCCTGTGGCATATATGGTCTTGCTCCTCTTGCCAACGACCTCTATATGTACCAGATTGTCTCGCCGCTTAGTAGTGCCGTTGCGGGTGACAGTTTAGACATTACTGTACGCCTTCGTAATTTCGGACAAAATGAAATTGACGAGTGCGATTTATTCTATGTCTACAACAATGGCGACACCGTCCGTGAGCATGTTGTATTCAACGACTATCTTGGACGCAATCTTGCCTCCACCGAATTCTTCAACTACACCTTCACGCATCGCGTGCGTGCCACCATGGGCTCCATGCTCCTCCGGACCTGGTGCACCTACAGGTACGACGTATACCCCTACAACGACACCCTCTTCAGACAGATTGCCGCCATCTCGGCACTCACCGATGTACAGGCTACCGCCGCTTATGTTGACAAGCGCGACATGGAAACCTTCTATGCAGCCGTGATTATCGACAATGTCGGCGCCCGCATGGCCAACGATTTCAAAGTCGGCTTCTGGTATGACAATGACCCCAACACGCTCATCGAGGAGGTCTTCCATCGTGAGGGTGGACTGCCCTATGGAGCTCATGTCGTCCACACCTTCCGCACCCCGTTGCCTGGTCGTTCTGCAGTCTATGATCTGGTTGCCGGATATGTCTCTGTGGATGGCGACACAAACCAGACAAACGACACCACTCGTGTCAACTTGACCGATATAGTGAAAACTATGGTCGATTTGGATGTCATGCATGTCGAGATTGAAGAAAACCGTTCCGACTCCTGCCGTGTCCGTGTAGTGGTTAAAAATGTTGGATCCTTCCCGTATACGCGTAACCTGCTCATCAAACCCTTAATCAATGGACAGCGAACCAACTATCAGACATTGGTGGGTCAATGGTACATCGATGTCGGAGATATCAAGCACATCGATATAATGAAGAGTGGCAATTACTGGAAGATTCCGAAAGATCCCAACAGAAAGTATGTGGGTTCCTGTGCAATCGAAAATATATGGGACGACAATAATCCGGCCAACGACCAGACTACAATCATCAAAGTGGTTAACTACTTCGAGGGCGTGCCCATTTCCGACAACGACGACTTTGTCCTTGACCAGAACTACCCGAACCCCTACGATGGCTCCACTCGTATTGAGTTCAACCTGCCATTCAGTGGCACGGCTCGGTTCTTCGTCAACGATGTGGTTGGCCGTCAGGTCTATGAGCACACAGAGTACTATCGTCAAGGCCGCAATTCCATTACCTTCAAGAAAGGCAATCTGCCCGCCGGCATCTACTACTATGGAGTCGAGTACGACGGCCAGCGCCGCATGCACAAGATGATTATCAAGTAAGTGCTGAAGCAATTCATAGCACACGTCAGTCAGCAGCACCTCTTCCCCACGGGGCGGGAGGTGCTGCTTGCTGTCAGTGGGGGTATAGACTCTGTCGTCTTGGCACACCTTATGCACTCCGCAGGGTATCCCTTCGCCATAGCCCACTGCAACTTCCATCTGCGCCCTGGCGACTGCGACCGCGACGAGGCTTTTGTGTGTTCTCTTGCCCGCGACTATGGGGTCGACATCCATGTCGCACAGTTCCAGACCAACGACTATGCCCGCACCCATGGCCTCAGTGTCGAGGATGCCGCACGTCAACTCCGCTACCAGTGGTTTGCCACACTTTGCCGTGACCATGGCTATCCGGCACTGCTCACGGCTCATCACCGCGACGATGCCGGCGAAACCTTCTTCATCAACCTGCTTCGCGGCACAGGTCTGGCCGGCCTTCACGGCATTCTCGCGGTCAACGGCCTTGTGGTGCGTCCCCTGCTCCCCTTCTCCCGGGCCGAGATAGAGCAATACGCCCTCGACCACGGACTGCACCATGTAGAGGACATCACCAACAACTCCTTCCTCTACCGTCGCAACCAGATACGCCATCGCCTGCTCCCTCTCCTCCGCGAGATACAGCCCTCGGCCGACACTGCCATAGCCCGCACCATTGCCAACCTTCAGGCAACAGAGCAGCTCTATCAAGCCTTGCTTGCCCCTCTCCGCCAGCAGCTCCTCACCAGCCTGCCCGACGCAACGCTCAGCCTCAGCCTTGACTTCGCTGCGGTCATGCCCTCCGTCTCCCGGGGTGGCACCCTCTATGCCCAGCTTCTTTACGAACTGCTGCGTCCCTACGGCTTCAATGCCGCGACAGTGGCCGATATCCTCGCCGCCGAAATGCCGGGCCGACGATTCCTCTCGCCCACCCACACCGCGTTGCTCGACAGGAATGTGCTCCTCATTACCTCCCTCCAGGCACCGTCCGCCGGGCAGCTGCCCGGCATTCATGTCCAACGGCTCTCCGCCGCGCAGTCCTGTCCCGACCCGCGCAGCCTCCCGCCCAATCAGATGCTCCTCGATGCCGACACCGTCGTGCTGCCACTCTCCCTGCGCCACTGGCGCGCTGCCGACCGGTTCCAGCCGCTGGGCATGCTCCGTGGCTCGCAGCTTGTCAGCGACTTCTTCTCCGACCATAAATACTCGCTCATTGACAAAGAGCGCCAGCTTCTCCTCGTCGATGCCGCCGACCGCATACTCTGGATTGTAGGCCGGCGCACCGCCCACCATTGCCGCGTAACCCCCTCGTCGCAGACCCTGCTTCTCGTCACAGTCGAGCCCTGAACTGCGATGGACTGCAGCGTTTGGCAATTGACTTTTTTGTGGCCGATTAGTTGTTATGTCGGAAAATAGTTGTATCTTTGCAAAATGAAAATAGACACACACAAATGTGTGCCGCAGTATTAATAAAATTCTCATTACTATGAAGAAATTGTTTATCAGTTTTATTGCTCTTGCCGCTTTGACGGCAGGGCTGGTGTCGTGCAACAACAAGAGTGGACAGTATCGGGTCGTTGTAGAACCCATGGACGGACAATCCATGCTCTGGGGTCAGTCCGAGGCGATGGCTTCGTGGGACAATACTTTGATGGCCACAGAAATGACACTCACCGAGGTGGCAGAGGACGGCACCGCTGCTCTCCAACTGCCCGAAGATTTGAATACCGATGGCACGCGTTGTTTTGTGCATCCCGCCGCAGCCTATGCCGGCGAGGGCATGGTGTGCATCCCCACGGTACAGAACGGTATGGACTGCAAACAGGCCATCCCCTACTATGCCGAAATAGCCGAGGGGAACGACGCCCTGGCATTCGTGTCTGTTTGTGGTGTGTTGCGTCTGCATCTTACCACACCCGAGAAAATCGCCTCCATTTCAGTCTCCACCGACGACTCGCTGGGCTGCATGTCGGGTCTGTTTGTCGTAGAGAACTATCCGGATGTCAAACTCGGTGTCGACGAAGTTGTGGGAACGGTGAACAGTGTTCGCTGCGAAAAACTGCCTGACATAGACTTCAGCCAGGGCGGCGATGTCTATTTCTGCGTGGCTCCCGGCAGTTTCAAGACCTTCAACGTGACGATGACAACCGCCGACGGACGGGTGTGCGTCAAACACCAGAAAGAGGACATGGTGATTGATGTGAACCGCGGCCAGACAACCACCGTCACGATGGGTTCTCCCGAACACGATTTGGTTTTTGAGTAGAATATTTTTGTCAGTTTAAAAAATATTCGTATCTTTGCATCCTCAAATCAGGAGAGAAAAACGGGTTTCAATGTATGCAACAAGTTGGTCTCTTGTGACTTGAAGAGCAAGGATGTCCAATGGTGTAATGGCAGCACTCCAGATTTTGGTTCTGTCAGTCCAGGTTCGAGTCCTGGTTGGACAACAGAAAACTCCGCATGGCATGCCATGCGGAGCTTTTTTTTCTGTCGCCCTGGCCGTGAGTGCCCCTTCCGCGCAAGGAGGCACCGACACCGTAGGCTCGATCTATCGTCGTCATTTATCCCTTTTGTTTCCTATCGTTCTTCGATCGTTCTCCCTTTCTATGAGGGAAAACAATCGAAAAACGATAAAAGAGAGAGGGAAAAGAGAACGGCTCCTCATGGTCGAGTTGAGGTACAATAGGCTGGTTTATCCGTCTTTTTGGGCGTTTACCGGTACTTTGGGGTAAATTGGTGATGAGAAGTCGTTTTTTTTTTGTATCTTTGTAAATTGCCTTTTGTGTGGCATGTCTGTATAAAAAATTTATAAACAATATATTGCATCATGGCCGAATTGACCGAACAAGAACAAATCCGCAGGAATTCGCTGAACGAACTGAAGAATCTGGGCATTAATCCCTATCCCGCCGCCCTGTACGAGGTGAACGCCAAGTCGAGCGAGATTCTCGAGAAATATCCGCAGGACAACACGCTGTTTCAAGACATCAGCATAGCTGGCCGCATCATGAGCCGCCGCATCATGGGTGCCGCGTCGTTTGTAGAGCTGCAAGACCCCTACGGGCGTATCCAGCTGTATATTAAGCGCGACGAGATTTGCCCCGGTGAGGACAAGACCCTCTACAACACCGTTTTTAAACGTCTGCTCGACATCGGCGACATTATCGGTGTGACCGGTTATGTCTTTGTTACCCAGATGGGCGAGACCTCGATTCACGTCAAGAGCCTCACCGTGCTGAGCAAGAGCCTCCGTCCGCTGCCTATTGTCAAGGAGAAGGACGGCGTGGTGTATGACGCTTTCAGCGACCCCGAGCAGCGCTACCGTATGCGCTATGTCGATTTGATTGTCAATCCCCATGTGCGCGACGTGTTCGTCAAGCGTGCCAAGATTGTCAACACCATGCGCGACTATTTCAACGAGCAGGGCTATCTCGAAGTCGATACCCCCGTGCTGCAGGTCATCCCCGGCGGTGCCGCGGCACGTCCTTTCATCACGCACCACAACGCGCTGGACATCGACCTCTATCTCCGCATTGCCAACGAGCTGTATCTGAAACGCCTTATTGTGGGCGGCTACGAGGGTGTGTATGAGTTCTCCCGCAATTTCCGCAACGAGGGCATGGACCGCACGCACAACCCCGAGTTCACATGCATGGAGATTTATGTGGCCTACAAGGACTACAACTGGATGATGACCTTTGTGGAGAACATGCTCATGCGCATTGCCCGCACCCTTCACGGCACCACCAAAGTGCAGGTGTGGGGCAACGAGATAGACTTTCAGGCACCTTACCGCCGTGTCCCCATGTGCGACCTGATTAAGGAGCACACGGGCTACGACGTGGCCGATATGGATGAACAGCAACTGCGCGACACCTGCAAGGCTCTCGGCGTCGAGACCGACGAGACCATGGGCAAGGGCAAGCTGATTGACGCCATCTTCGGAGAGAAGTGCGAGCACACGCTTATCCAGCCCACCTTTGTCACCGACTATCCCATTGAGATGTCGCCCCTCTGCAAGCGCCACCGCGAGAACCCCAACCTCACCGAGCGCTTTGAACTCTTTGTCAACGGCAAGGAACTGGCCAATGCCTATAGCGAGCTGAACGACCCGATAGACCAGCTGGGACGTTTCCAGGAGCAGCTGCGCCTGAGCGAGAAAGGCGACGACGAGGCCATGTTTATCGACATGGACTTTGTCCGCGCCCTTGAGTTCGGCATGCCGCCCACGTCCGGCATGGGCATCGGTATCGACCGCTTGGTGATGATGATGACCGGCGAGCAGAGCATACAGGATGTGTTGCTCTTCCCGCAGATGAAGCCTGAGAAGAAGGCCGTGGTGACCACCGACGAGGAGTTTGTGGAGCACGGCGTGGCAGCCGAGTGGGTGCCTATGCTGCGCAAGGCCGGCATCAACACGCTGGCACAGCTCAAAGAGGCCAACCCCAACAAGCTGTACAACGACCTGAACGGTCTGCGCAAGAAGAACAAACTGGACATACCTCCCGTGCAGAAAGAAGCCGTGGAGAGCTGGATAGGACAGTCATGATTAAGGTTAAACAGTTTACGGTAAACCATTTTGAGGTGAACTGCTTTGTGCTGTGGGACGACAGCACAAGGCAGTGCGCCATTGTTGACCCGGGAGCGGAGGCCAGCTACGAGGAGGCACAGATTGACCAGTTTATCGCCGATAATGGGCTTGTGCCTTCGATGGTGCTGCTGACTCACGCCCATGTTGACCATATAGCCGGGTTGAGGCAGGTGTGCGAGCGCTATCGGTTGCCAGTCACCCTGCATGAAGAGGGGGCTAAACTGCTACGTCAGGCCGAGGCCTACGGTTCGCTGATGGGTTTCTTCAATGTCAGCAATATGGATGATTTGCCGACCCGCTTTATACAGGACGGCGAAGTGTTGCGGCTGGGTGATGCGGAGGAGATAGAATGCCGCTATGTGCCGGGACATTGTCCGGGCAGCATGGCATATGTGTTGCCGGGCGAGAAGGTGGTTATTACCGGCGATGCACTGTTTCGTGGCAGCATCGGGCGCACCGATTTGCCCGGCGGTGACTACCGTCTGTTGATTGACAAGCTGCATACGCGCATCCTTACCCTGACTGACGACTATCAGGTGTTGCCCGGCCACGGCGAGTTGAGCACGGTGGGTGAGGAGCGCCGTTACAACGGCTTTCTTGTTTGATAGTTTGTATTAGTGGTTATGATTAATCCCAAAATAGACCCGTCATGGTTGGAGGTGCTGCGGCCGCAGTTCGAGGCGCCTTATTTTGCGCAGTTGAAGGACTTCCTTGTGGCTGAGAGGCGGCAGTATGTGTGCTACCCCAAAGGGGGTGACATCTTTGCCGCTTTTGACCGCACACCATTTGACAAGGTGAAGGTGGTCGTTCTGGGACAAGACCCCTACCATGAGCCGGGGCAGGCGCATGGCTTGTGTTTCTCTGTTCCTGCGGGTATTGCTGTGCCCCCCTCATTGGTGAATATCATCAAGGAGATAAACAGCGACTTGGGTACGCAGATTCCGCTCACCTGCGGCGACCTGACAGGCTGGGCAGAGCAAGGGGTGCTATTGCTGAATGCCACATTGACGGTAAGGGCCCATCAGGCAGGTTCGCACCAGCACAGGGGTTGGGAACTCTTTACCGATGCCGCCATACAGGCGTTGGCACAGCGGCGCACAGGCATCGTGTTTATGCTGTGGGGCAGTTTCGCCATCAGCAAGGCGCAGTATATCGACCGTTCGCGACATTATGTCTTGACGGCACCGCATCCGTCGCCGTTGTCGGCCTACAGGGGTTTCTTCGGCTGCCGTCACTTCTCGCAGTGCAACGCCATATTGCAGCAGCAGGGGCTTGCACCGATAGACTGGACACGAATAAGTTGAGGAAGACCCCATTCTCCCCAACACTGCATTTTTTTCTCTTCATCCATTTTTTTTGTGTATCTTTGCACCGTGAATGTGGCCGTTCACTGCGTAAATAAAGTTTACTGACTATGAAAAAGTTTTATTTCTTAATCATCATTCTGAGTATAATGGGCGCAACACCGTTGTGTGCACAGTACCATATCACGGGTGATACCATACAATACATGGACTCAATTTATTGGAGACCAGATTGGGTTGACACGCTGGTTGACCCCGCAAATATACCTCATGAATCCTTTACCTTTACTTATGGATTTCCTCAATCACCTGGAGCCGAATGGCTTATGAAGCATACCGTGGATCATCCGATACGTGTTATTGGCATAGCTTGCGCGGTGGCGGCAAGATACCAGCACTGGCCTGAAGACCTTGTCCAACCCGTCGAAACCTCTGTACAGGAATATCTCCGAATTTACCGTAGAAAGCGCGATTCGACCGATGTACCGCTGCGTTCCATACCGTGGGATCCCACCGCCCCGCATCGGTATCTTAATTGTCAAAGCTCCTCTGCCCGATCCCCCAATGATCCAACAATCATCAACTGCGACTCGATTACCTATGGGTACCCATACGTACATCCCGTATATGAGGTTTATTTCGAGGACAATCCCTTGGTTATCGTTGACTCGTTTTGCATCGGAATGACCAACCACAGTGGTGGGATATGGGATTGTATATTTCCGAAAAATTTCAGTATGTATGGAAATCCTCCTTGCGGTATCAGACGTGAATTAACTTATATTATGATCTATGACAGTAACGGTGTAATAATTCCGGCAGGCCAGCCTACGGAATATACTACATGGAATCTATGGTACATTTTCCCCATTCTTTCGCAGGATACGGATTTTTCGCTGTTAGATTCCTGTCCCGCGGTGGGAAATGTGTGGATAGACACCGCGGGCGGCGGCAGCGTTCTGCGCTGGGACACCGACACGCTCCACACCCAGTGGAGGCTCGGCATCAGCGACACCGGGGTTGCCCACAACACCCTTTATCTCGATACCCTGCTGGAGGTACCCTACATCAACCTCGACTCTTTGGGTATTGAGCCCCCGTTTTCGGTGCAGGTGCGCCCCCAGTGCCTCTGCTATGAATACTGTGAGGTGTGGGGCGACTGGGGCGACTGCACCGAGTTTCTGCCCTTGCCTGTGCCTGACACCTGCCGACCTGTGGAGAATCTGCAGTTCGTAAGGACGGGACGCAGAACGGGAACACTGACATGGATTCCCGACACGGTCCAGACCCTATGGGAGGTGTCTGTCGGCCTCGTCGACGGGGATGTGTCGGAAGCCTTTTTTGACACCCTCGTGACGGTTCCGTTCCTTGACATCGACAGCACGATGGCGCCCACCGTCTTCACGGCACACGTCCGCGCTATCTGCGGAGAGGACAACCAGAGCGACTGGGTATCGGTCACTGTAGATGGCACAGATACGTGCCGACCTGTGGAGAATCTGCAGTTCGTGAGGACGGGACGCAGAACGGGAACACTGACATGGATTCCCGACACGGTCCAGACCCTATGGGAGGTGTCTGTCGGTCTTGTCGGTGGGAACGTGTCAGACGCCTTTTTTGACACCCTCGTGACGGTTCCGTTCCTCGATATCGACAGCACGATGGCACCTGCCGTTTTTATGGCACACGTCCGCGCCATCTGCGGAGAGGACAACATGAGTGACTGGGTGTCGGTCACAGCCGAACCCTATGAGAGCATCGCCCAGGCTGTGGCTCCCGACGTCCAGCTTGTCCCCAATCCCGCTGACGGCCTTGTGCGTGTGGTGGCTCCCGACGGGCTGCGCAGTATTGAGGCCTATGACATGTCAGGACGCAGGATGCTTGCCTTAACTGCCAACTCCACAGAGGCATCTTTCAATGTCGCGGACTGGCCTGCCGGCACCTATATCGTCATCCTCCGCACCGCGGCAGGCACCGCTGTGCAGCGGCTGGCGGTGAAATAGCCGCAAGGATTCTTTCTGCAATGCATTATTCTTCCTTCGGGGGGATGACAATGAAGTCGCCGTGCTGCTGGAAGTGCTCGATAAGCTGGGCATAGAAGCGGTGGCGGGAGAGTGTTTCGGCATTGCCGAGGATGATGAGTTTCATGCGGGCGCGTGTGATGGCTACGTTCATGCGGCGCAGGTCGGAGAGGAAACCTATAGCGCCCTGGTCGTTGTCGCGCACCATGCTGATGATGATGACGTCGCGTTCCTGCCCCTGGAAGCCATCGACGCTGTTGACCGAGATTTGACGGCGCAGGGTGCGGAAGAATTTCTGCCATTTGAGTAGTCGGCGGATGAGGCGTACCTGTGCCCGGTAGGGGGAGATGATGCCGAAATCGACCCGTTCACCGACGATGCGGTCGATGCCTATCATTTCGATGTAGTCGCGCAGGGTGTGGACGAGCAGCCTTGCCTCTTCGGAGTTGGTGCGGCTGAGGGTGCGGCTTTCTTTTTCGCCGAAACGGCATTGTGAGGTGTCGAACCAGGTGAGCGGAGTGTCGAGGGGTGATATTTGGCGGTCGGCCACTTGCGGGGCTGCGGTGAGTCGGTTGTGATAGAACCAGCGCGAGGGGAAGGCCATGATGTCGCGGTGCATGCGGTACTGTGTGGTGAGGAGGGTGAGGCATTCGGGGTGGTTGTGCGCTATGCGCTGCATGAGGGTGTGGCTGAGACCGCCGCGCGCGGCTTCGGGGCATTTGACAGTGGGAGGAAGCTGGCAGTGGTCGCCACTGAAGATGACCCGGTCGGCTTTGAGGATGGCAGCCCAGCAGGCGGGTTCGAGGGCTTGGGCGGCTTCGTCGATGAAGAGGGTGGAGAAGCGTCGGCGTTCAAGGATGTGGTAGGCGCTGCCGATAAGGGTGCAGGACACTACGCGGGCGTGGTCGAAGAGGTCGTATTGGATGCGTATCTCCAGTTCTGTGGCGCGGGAGCGCAGTTTGGCCATGCGTGAGCGTTTCTCGCGTGAGAGGTTTTCGCTTTCGCGGGCTTCGCGCAGGGCTTTGCGGATGCCCCAGAGTTCGGGGTAGTCGGGGTGTGCGGCGTAGCGGCGCTCATAGCTGCAGTCAAGCATCTCGTCGCTCATGCGCAGTGGGTTGCCCACACGCAGCACGTTGACTCCACGGCGCGAAAGTTGTTCGCTTATCCAGTCAACAGCGGCATTGCTGGGTGCGCAGACAAGGACTTGTGTTTCGCGCTGGAGGGTTTCGATGATGGCCTCGACAAGTGTGGTGGTTTTGCCGGTGCCGGGAGGCCCGTGGACGATGGCCACTTCCTGTGCTTCGATTACGTGCTGCACGGCGTTCTCCTGGTCGGGGTTGAGCCAGGGGAACGAGAGCCGGGGAAGGTGGCGGAAATGGGGCTTGAGGGGTCCGATGAGTGTGTCGCGCAGGTGGACGAATTTCTCGTCGTCGCTACGCATGGCAGTGGAGAGGGCATCGAGCATGACACGATAGCTGGTGGTGTCGATGCACAGCCTGACGCCGAGAATCTTGTTCTGAGCGGTGGCACGGATGGACTGCAGTGCGCTTTTGCCGGGAACGGTGACGGTGAGTTGCCCGATGTCGGCCTGCTCGATGTAGCATTGGTGAGTGAGCTCGCGCAGCTGGCTGCCGTCGTCGTTGAGGTGGAAGAAGACGACAGGTTTGCCGGGTTCGAAGTCGGTTTCGGTCTCGTCATCGGATACTTCGTAGTTGATGGTTAGCACCAATTGGTCGAGGGCGTTGTAGTCGCTTGCACCGAGGGTGACAGGATAGCGGCAGGAGGGTTCCTGGACTTGTGTGGCAAAGAGCCCGTCGGTGAGCGTGCGGGCATAGGTTTCCTGTTCGTGTCGCATTTCCAGTTGGAGCAGTTCGACGAGGTGCTGGAGAGAGGATATGGGGGACGTGATGTTCATGTTTGTATGCTTTTAACGAAAAAGATTGAAAATTATTTTACAATCTTTTGGCTCAATCAAATAAATTATGTATCTTTGCATATCCTGTCGTATCATGTATATGATACGTAAGGGTATGTGTATTAGTTAGTAATATATAAACAATAAGTAAATATTAATCCAAAAACAAGGAGTTTTCATATGACAAAAGTAAAATCATTAGCTGACCTCAAAGCAATGAGAGAAAAGCTTCAGTCGAGTCTGGATATCCGCGAGAAGGCAGAGAATCCCGAGTCGCTTGTGCAAATTAAAGTCGCTATGGCCACGTGCGGTATCGCAGCGGGAGCCAAGCAGGTTATGGAACACATGATGGCTAAGGCTGAAGAGCTCAAGATTGCCGCTGTTTTCACCCAGACCGGTTGCATGGGCTATTGCCATGCCGAGCCTACGCTGGAAGTGCGTGTCCCGGGCAAGGACCCTATCGTATTCGGACACGTTGACAACGACCGCGCTGACGAGATCCTGACCAAGTACGTCATGAACGGCGAACTGGTTGAAGGCATTATCCCGGTCAATTACGAAACCATTGACAAGTAAAAAACGGAGGACACACTATGGCAAAGTACAAAATGCATGTTCTCATCTGTGGCGGTACTGGATGCAAATCCAGCAACAGCCTGGATATTATCGAAAACTAGGTGCAGGTCATCAAGACCGGTTGCTTCGGTTTCTGCGAGAAAGGCCCCATTGTGAAGATTATGCCTGACAATACTTTCTACACCCAGGTGAAACCCGAGGATGTACGCCGTATTGTTGAAGAGCACCTGATCAAGGGCCGTAAGGTTCCCGAGCTGCTGTACATGAACCCCGAAAACAAGGAGCACGTGTCAGACTCGAAACACATGGACTTCTACAAGAAACAGATCCGTATTGCCCTGCGCAACTGCGGTTTTGTGGATCCCGAAAATATTGAAGAGTGCATCTCCCGCGGTGGTTATGAGGCACTGGCAAAGTGCATCACTGAGATGACCCCCGAGCAGGTTATCGCCGAGGTGAAGGCTTCGGGTCTTCGCGGACGTGGCGGTGCTGGTTTCCCCACTGGTTTGAAATGGGAACTCTGCGCCAAGAACAAGGCTGACCAGAAGTATGTCATCTGCAACGCCGATGAGGGCGACCCCGGTGCATTCATGGACCGTTCCATTCTGGAAGGCGACCCCAACAGCATCGTCGAGGCTATGGCCATCTGCGGCTATGCCATCGGTGCCAGCAAGGGTTTGGTTTACATCCGCGCTGAATATCCTCTGGCCATTGAGCGCCTGAAAATCGCCATCAACCAGGCTCGCGAATACGGCCTGTTGGGCGAGGACATCCTGGGCACAGGCTTCAACTTCGACATCGAGCTCCGCTATGGTGCCGGTGCTTTCGTCTGCGGTGAGGAAACCGCCCTTATCCACTCCATGGAAGGCCAGCGTGGCGAGCCCACCCTGAAACCCCCGTTCCCCGCTGTCAGCGGCTATATGGGCAAGCCCTCCAACGTGAACAATGTCGAGACCTTCGCCAATGTGCCCGTTATCATTACCAAGGGCGCTGAGTGGTTCAGCAAGATTGGTACCGAGAAGTCCAAAGGTACCAAGGTCTTCGCTCTTGCCGGTCAGATTAACAACGTGGGTCTGATTGAGGTTCCCATGGGCATCACCCTGCGCGAGATTATCTATGAGATTGGTGGCGGTATCAAAGACGGTCGCCAGTTTAAGGCTGTCCAGACTGGTGGTCCTTCCGGCGGTTGCTTGACTGCCAAGCACCTCGACACTGCTATTGACTACGACAGCCTGGTGGCTGCCGGCTCCATGATGGGTTCCGGCGGTATGGTTGTCATGGACGAGACCAGCTGTATGCCCGCTATTGCCAAGTTCTACCTCGAGTTCACCTGCGAGGAGAGCTGCGGCAAGTGCTCGCCCTGCCGTATCGGTAACAAGCGCCTCTGCGAAATTCTTGAGAAGATCACTGACGGCCGCGGTACTATGGAAGACCTTGAAGAACTCCGCAACCTGGCAGCTGTCATCAAGGATACCGCTCTCTGCGGACTGGGTCAGACCTCCCCGAACCCCGTACTCTCCACCCTCGACAACTTCTGGGATGAGTATGTGGAGCACGTTGTCGACAAGAAATGCCGTGCCGGTGTCTGCAAGAAACTGATGAGCTATGCTATCGACCGCGAGAAGTGCATCGGCTGCGGCAAGTGCGCCAAGGGCTGCCCCGTCGAGGCTATCACACGCACCGACTACACCGCTCCCGGCCACAAGCTGGCTTCTATGGTTATCGACAGCACCAAGTGTATCAAGTGCGGCGCATGTATCAACAACTGTAAATTTGGTGCCATCTCCATTCAGTAAACGGTACAATAATTAATATTTAAAAGAAGACTTTACAATATGATTAATCTCACTATAGATAATAAACCGGTTCAAGTTCCCGAAGGCACCACGATTCTTAAAGCTGCCCGCATGGCCGGTATCGATATTCCCACTCTTTGCCATTTCGAGCTTGATGGGATGAATTTTGAAAACAAACCCGGCGGATGCCGCGTGTGTGTTGTCGAGGTGAAAGGCCGCCGCAATCTGGCTCCCGCCTGCGCCACCGATGTGATGGAAGGCATGGAAGTGCTGACCCACAGCGCCCGCGTCATCAACGCCCGCAAAACCGTCGTCGAGCTTATCCTCAGCGACCACCCGAATGACTGTCTCCAGTGCGAGAAGAACGGCGACTGCGAGTTGCAGAGCCTTACCAAACGCCTCGGTATTAAGGAAATCCCCTTCAAGGGCGCTACTTCCACTTACCGTAAGGACAGCACCCTCAGCGTTTACCGCGATATGGACAAGTGCGTCATGTGCCGCCGCTGCGAGTCGATGTGCAACAAGTTCATGTCAGTAGGTGCCCTGAGCGGTGTCAACCGTGGTTTCCAGGCAGTCGTCGCTCCCGCTTTCGAGCAGAATCTCGGCGACAGCAGCTGCGTCAACTGCGGCCAGTGCGTCCAGGTGTGCCCCGTCGGAGCTCTTACTTTGGTGGATAACATCAGCGACGTGCTCAAGGCCATCGCCGATCCTACCAAGAAGGTTGTCGTCCAGACCGCTCCCGCTGTCCGCGTGGCTCTTGGTGAAGAGTTTGGCATGAAACCCGGCGAAATTGTCACCGGCAAAATGGCTGCTGCACTCCGTCGTCTTGGTTTCGACCAGGTTTACGACACTGACTGGAGCGCTGACCTCACCATCATGGAAGAAGGCACCGAGCTCCTCGGCCGCCTGAAGAAAGCCCTTGCCGGCGAAGAGGTAAAACTGCCTATGTTCACCTCCTGCTGCCCCGCTTGGGTCACCTTCTACGAGAAGAACTTCCCCGATCTGCTTGAATACCCCTCGACCGCCAAGTCGCCCCAGGGTATGTTCGGCGCAGTCGCCAAGAACTACCTGGCCCCCAAACTGGGTGTCAAACGCGAAGACCTCGTGGTCGTTTCCATTATGCCTTGCTTGGCCAAAAAGAGCGAGCGCGCACGTGAGGAACTGGCCGTCAACGGCGACAGCGATGTCAACTACACCCTCAGCACCCGCGAGCTGGCTCACATGATTCGCCAGTGCAACCTCAACCTCAACGACATGCCCGAAGAGGACTTCGACAGCCCGCTCGGTCAGTCCACAGGTGCAGCTGTCATCTTCGGCGCTACCGGTGGTGTTATGGAGGCTGCTCTCCGTACCGCCTACGAGCTGCACACTGGCAAGACCCTGCCCAAGGTCGAGTTCCACGAGACCCGTGGTTTCGACGGTGTGAAGGAAGCTACCATCGATATCGACGGCTTCCCCCTGAAGATTGCCGTCGTCTATAGCCTTGCAAATGCCCGCAAGATGATGGAGCAGGTGCGTCAGGGCAATCCCAATGGCTATCACTTCATCGAGGTGATGGCTTGCCCCGGCGGTTGTATCGGCGGTGCCGGTCAGCCCTATCACCACGGCAACAGCGAGATTATCCGCAAGCGCATGGAAGCCATCTACCGCGAGGACGAAGGCAAGCCCATCCGCAAGAGCCACGAGAATCCCGAAATTCTCGCCATCTACGAGGAGTACTATGGTGAACCTTGCGGCCACCTCAGCCACGAGCAACTGCACACCCACTACTTCGACAAGTCCGATAAAGTGGAGGCAACAAAATAAATGTAGAATGCGTGAATGTGTTGGTGTGTGAGTCGTGCAGCGCAAGCCATTAACGAATTAGCGCATCAACACATTCACAAAATATAAATAATATGGCAAACATCAAGTTATCTGAAGAGAAAATAAATATCATCAAGGAGATTGCCAAATCGTTTGGCAATAAGCCGGGCGAGGTTATCAATGTCCTCCACCAGGTGCAGGGTAAATTCGGCTACCTTCCCGCCGAAGTCCAGGAAGTTGTCGCCCACGAGCTTAATATCCCGGTTTCCCGTGTATATGGCATCGTATCCTTCTACAGCTTCTTTACCATGGAGCCCAAGGGCAAACACCCCATCGACATCTGTCTGGGTACTGCCTGCTACGTGCGTGGTGCCGAGAAGGTGCTGGACGCTTTCAAGCGCGCCCTCAACGTCGAAGTTGGCAAGTGCACTGCCGACGGCAAGTTCTCGCTCAACACCCTCCGTTGCGTCGGTGCCTGCGGTCTGGCTCCTGTGGCCATGATTGGCGAAAAGGTATATGGACGTCTTACTCCTGACCTCGTGCCCAGCATTTTGGCCGAATACAACGACTAATCAACAATCATCACTACAAAGCCCCTACACGCGGTAGGGGCTTTGTTTTTCTTTCCATGGCTCTTACTCAAACTCCCCAGTGGGTGGCGGCCTATACTTCACCCCGTGCTGAAAAGAAAGTGACCGACCGCATCGTGCAGGATCTCGGCATAGAGGCTTATGTGCCCCTCCACCGTGTGCTGCGCAAATGGAGCGACCGTGTCAAGAGTGTCGAGGTACCTCTGATACCCTCTTACACTTTTGTCAAACTGCGCGAATGCGATCTCTGGTCTGTGCGCGGTGTGCAGGGCATCTGTGGCTTTGTCACCTTCCCCTCTACGGGCATCGCTGTCATCCCCGAGCGCGACATACTCAGTATCCGACGACTGGCCGAATCGATGGAGAATATATATGTGCGCAACACCGACCAGCTGAAAACAGGAGCCTATGTCAGGGTGATAGGGGGTGAGTTCGAAGGCATGACTGGGGTTATCACGGACGACAAACACGGCGGTAACTTCGCCGTTGAAGTGGCCGAGCTGAATATCTATCTGACAGTAACAGTGCAGCAGGAGCTGCTGCAAGTCATTGATCCGCCCAAGAAGAAACCCGTGGGTCTGCTATATAAGTAAGTCTTCCAACCCCACTTTGGGCACATAATGGATGCCGTCCTCACGGTAATAGGCGTGGCTTTCGTCGGGGGCAATTTTTTTCAATTCAATTTTCTCAATTCCTTTGCCAATGGCAACAATCATCAGCGGGTCAAGAGGCAGTTCCAGTTCTCGCACAATCTCACCCTTGTTGAATGCGCCGATGGCCAATCCGTTCAATCCCATTTCCACGGCTTTCAGCAGCATACTCTGCAGGGCAATGCCGAGGTCGATGTCAACCATCTTGTTTTCTTCCACAGTGCTGCACACTATGATGAACGCCTCCGGCTCGGTGCCGGGCAGGGGCAGGTGCAGTTCGGGCAGGGCTGCACCCAGGCGTATGAGCTTCAACACCTTGTCAGCTCCTGTGTCGCGCGTCACCAAGCGGAAACGCAGCACCTGCTGGTTGCGCGCCGAAGGCACTTTGCTGCATACCGCCACGATGCGTTCCAGTTCTTCGTGTTTTACCACATAGTCTTTCAAATAGCCGCGCTGGCTGCGGTTGCGCAGCAGCAGTTCGTCGAGGGTGTGACCTACCCGTTTCACCTTGGTGCGTCCGGTGCCGAACACTTCCTCGTATCGTTTTTCCAAGTAATTGTCTGCCATAGTATGTTTGTTTTTATTGTGTTGGCAACAGTCTCCAGCTGTGGAATGACGAATATTACCGGTCTGCAAAGATACGCATTTTTTATAGAACAACAAAAAAACATTGTTGTTTGCCCAATTCGACTGTTTTTATTGAAACATTATTTCGTCGTTTCGCCGTTTTTTCTATGTTTGTTCTTCGCTTGTTCTTCGGTTGTTCTTCGCTTTTAAAGCGAAGAACAACCGAAGAACAAGCGAAGAACAACTGTGAAACGAACTGTGTTTGTGTGTTTTCTTGAAATAGCAAAATAAAATTATTTTCCGGTTTTGTCCAACGGTAGATATTATTTTAATCCAAATAATAACTGTCAAAAAAAAAACGTATATTTGCAAAATGGAGAATCGAATATTTTAATTATGAAAAGGCTGTTATTTATCTTGTTTTCAGTGTTTAGTATGGTTTTGTACGGGCAGGATTATATCGCTCATATGCATACTAATTACACTGCCGACACATCGATTATCCGGAAGTATACAGATGAATGGAGCGTCCTGTACACGGGTTCGGCAACAGCCGGGAATTACTTCCATCTTGTAAACGTGAATACTGGATATATGTATTCGATTGATGTAGATGAGGACGTCACAGATATGGAAATTCTTGACGATACGTTGTATTATTGCGGTGGACTATACTCATATTGGTCTGTTATGAATTATTTCCCCATACAGCAATTCTTAACAGGCTCTGTCTCTATCAAACGATGGAGGGTGACTCCGACAAAGATGTTCGTCCCAAAGAAGCTTGAGGTTTTCAGGGTAACAGGCGGTGTGCACGCTGTAGTGGTGGGCGACATAGTGACAGCTCAAAGGACGGACTCTTATATTGTTGATTTTTGGCATAGGGCTCCCTATCAGATGTGGGATTATGCTTATTTGTACACAGAAGACAAGGAGTGTTATGATGATATAGCTGTGACAGACAATTATGTGGTTGCATCGGCGCATGTATGCCATAGTAGTGAGATAATCCTTAGGGTGCTGGATAAGCCGACATATGTAAACATCTTGCCTGATGGACATTCTGGCAGTGACCAAATTTTTACTAATTGTACTCTTCCGGCTTGTGAATACACTACGTTTAATTATTCCGGTTCCGACCATAAGAAACCAGGTGGACACGGAGTGTATCCGGTTTGTCTGGCACATACAAAGGGGGACCATGTAGTGATTGGTTGCATGGTAGAAGAAAGTGGATGCCCAGGTGTTTCGGCAAAAGAAGTAAAGATTGTTTCGGGTGTGCCGTCAATCGTCCGTAATATTTGTGCGTGGTCAAATGAGCTGTGGGACAAATTCCATAATCTGTGGGATATACGGTATAATCCGGATAGCGACACGTTGGCTATGCTTATAGATATGAAACAGGAGGGGGAAGTGTACCAAGGGATAATGAAATTGGACAATTCTTCTTTTACGCCCTTTCGTTTCACCTATCCGGTGTATCAAGAAGGTGCGTATGAGATGAACTCAATTGATTGGGGAAACTCTATTCTTCTGCCGCATTCGTCAGTTGATAAAGTGTACCGAAAGATGGTAAGCGGTATTATGAGTGACGAAGATGTGATTCAGACTAAAATTTGGAGCGTTTTTCTGGATGATACAGAATGCTTTAAAACACAAGACATGGAAGAGAAGAAGGCGTATGGCAATCTGGGTGTATTCCGGTTGCCAGCAAATAGTGGCGGTATTCTTAATATCAGTAGCTCTCATTACACTCGACCAGTAACACCGTCTTCCATTGCTGTGGATTGTGGAGAAATAAACGAGGAGTATTCATATTAAATAAGATGCCATGAAAAAGATAGTTATTGTTGTGTTGACAGTTATTTTCGGGGTGCTGGTGCGGGCGCAAGCGCCACATAATCCTCCATTAGACACCATAGTTGGAAACGAGATTACCTATTACTACAATGTTAACAATTATTGCACGAATTTTTATTATATACACCGTGGATCGCAGTATGTTACTGCCCAACAGTATTATGCCGACTCGACATTGCGGATAGTCGGTCTGGCCGTTTGTGCTAAGGAAGGAGAAAGTGTGGATGATTTTTGGTATAATGATTACACTTTTTATATTGATAGCATTGTCCGCTTGTATGTGTATGAGGCCGGAACGGGTCAATTGATTCAACTGTGCAGCAAAACTGTCAATCTGCGTTCTGTGAGCAGATGGATGACGGTGCATGGAAGATACGGAGATCCTGTGCCATTCTGGGATGATGTCATGAATGACTGGACTTTTCCTGTTATAGAAGTATATTTTGACACTGTCGTGACCGTTGATGACTCTTTTTATATTGGCTTTGGCCCCGTACAACCATCGAAACAACATGTTTTTGTTATGAAAATGTTGGAGAATACTGCTCAATCGTACGGAAGCTCGTCCCCAGGTTTATGTCCTTTGCCATTGATGGCTGAATATGACATGGAAAATAGTTCCTGGATATATTTTAGTTCAAGGACTACTACACATAAACCGTGGTGCATCTACCCAATATTGGATTCCACAGGATGGTCTGAGTATTGCGACACGATGGTGTGTCCGTTGGTGGCGGAGTTGAATGTGTCGGTGGGGTATGGCATGGCGGTCTGCTCGTGGTTGGGCGACACACTGAACGGTCACGTCCAGTGGCAGCTGTCGTACGGTCTTGTGGGAACCGAGCCGGAGGACGGGCGTGTGATTACCATCACAGAGTTAAGCCGCGTGTTGAACGACTTGGAGGACACTGTGGAGTATGTGGTGTATGTGCGTGGCTATTGCGGTGTGTGCCGTAAGTGGGGCGAGTGGAGCGAGGGCACGGTGTTCCGTCTGCGTGGGCAAGAGGGTGTTCTGACAGCTGAGGCGGAGTGCGGTGTGCGGTTGGCTCCCAATCCGTCGCACGGCAGGGTGGAGGTGTCGTCGGACTGCGGTATGCAGCGGGTGACGGTATACGATGCCCAGGGCGCGCAGGTGCAGACACAGCAGGTGTCGGGGAATGCAGCGGTGGTAGACCTCAGCGGTCGTCCGGCGGGATTGTATTTCGTCGTGGTTTACACTCCAGCGGGCACAGTGTACCGGAAATTAGTGATTGAATAGCGCTGAAGGTATATAGCGGAGAGATGCAAGAGCGGTTGTTCATTCCTGCATCTTTTTTTCAGGCTCTATGTTGGGGAGTAGGGCGGATTATTCTATGGCGGATGAGTTGGCTGCATATGCGCGCCAGCGGTCGAGTACTGCGGCCATGTCGTCGGGTATTGGGCTTTCGAAGTGCAGGTGCTGACCTGTGGTGGGATGGTTGAAACCCAGCACAAAGGCATGGAGGGCTTGTCGTGGCAGCAGTCGGAAGTTGTTTTCGACAAACTGTTTGTAGCGTGAGAAAGTGGTGCCTTTGAGGATGCGGTCGCCTCCGTAGGCGGCATCATTGAAGAGGGGATGGCCTATGTGGCACATGTGGGCACGGATTTGGTGGGTACGGCCTGTCTCGAGGATGCATTCCACCTGTGTCACGTAGCCAAAACGTTCCACTACGTGCCAGTGGGTGACTGCATATTTGCCTCGCTCGGGGTCGTCGGTGACGTGCATGATGCGGCGGTCTTGCGGCGAGCGTTCCAGATTGCCGATAACAGTGCCGTTGTCTTCGTCGAAATTGCCCCAGACCAGGGCGGTGTATTTGCGCTCGGTGGTGTGGTTGAAGAACTGTTTGGCCAATACGGCCTGTGCCTCTTCGTTCTTGGCGATGAGCAGAAGGCCTGAGGTGTCCTTGTCTATGCGGTGCACCAAATAGGGCACAACGGGTTGCCCGTCACGGCCAGTCTTGCCTTGGAAGTAATAGAGCAGGCCGTTGAGCAGGGTGCCGGTGAAGTTGCCATAGCCGGGGTGGACCACCAGTCCGGGCTGTTTGTCCACGATGAGTACATCGTCGTCCTCGTAGGTGATGTGGAAGGGAACGGGTTCGGGAAGCAGCTCGGTTTCGTGCGGTGGTTCGGGCAGCAGGATGCTGATGGTGTCGCAGGGTTTAATCTTGTAGTTTGATTTAACGGGTCGGTCGTTGACCATGATGCAGCCGGCTTTGGCAGCAGCCTGTATTTTGGTGCGGGAGATGCCTTCGAGGCGCATCTGCAGGTATTTGTCAATGCGCAGCATGGCCTGTCCTTTGTCCACTTCGATGCGATGGTGTTCAAAGAGTTCGGGTTCGTTGAGTTCGGCTTCGTCCTGTATCAGTGTGTTGTCGATATCGGAGGGTGTCATGGCTGTCAATGGTGGGGGTTATGGAATGATAATCTTGCGTGCGGGTGCATTGCCTACCCGGACGAGGTAAAGCCCGGCGGGCAGGGGCTGTGTGGTGCAATGCGTGGCGGCACCTTGGGTGCGGTTTTCGTATACTTTCTGCCCTTTGAGGTTGTAGACAGAAGCGGGTGCAGGCGTGTCACTGTGGATGACGAGGCGGTCTCCCTGCAGGGCAACGGTAAAACTGTCGGCATGCGGGGTGTCGATTGACAGGGTGGCACGGTGGCCAAAGGCCGGGCGCAGCATGAGCGCACCGCGCAGTATGCTGGTTTGCCATTCGGAACCGGTGAGGTAGAAGATGTGCTGCGAGGCGTTGTTGTTGCGGTCGAAGCCCAGATTGATGTAGTCTGCGGTGGTCTGCTCCAGTCCTATGTAGATGGTTCCGTTGCATACGAGGGGCTGATCCAAAACATAGCGCACGTATTGGTTGAAACCTTTAAAGAGGGGACGGCGGCGGTCGCAGTCCTGATAGATGATGTTGCCTGGGTGGCCGTCGGCATCGTCCCAAACGGTGATGTAGAATCGAATGCTGCTGTTCTGGTCGGCCAGGGTGTGGTTGAAGTAGAGGTAAAGTGCGGTAAGTGTGTCCTCGGTGTTGAGGGTAAAGCGACAGGCAAGGCGGACGGCGGGGTTGGTGGAGGTGATGCCGTAGCCGTTTTCGGGTGTGCCGTCGTCGTAGGCATAGTAGTTGTCGAAGGTTTGGGTGAAGGAAATTGTGTCGTTCTGAGGATAGGGGTCGCCGCTGACACCTTCGCGAAGGTAATGGGAAATATAGAATGCATCGGGACTGTCGTGGCTTACGGGCAGCGTGTAGTTGAGGGGTGGACGGGCATGCGCCGGCGATGTCTGGTAGGAGTGGGCGCGCCAGTAGACAGGCGTGTTCTCATAGCCTCCGTCGTATGAGTGCATGAGTTGATGGAGCCTGTCGTAGATGCGGTAGCCATATACGGTGGCCAGCTCCTGGGTGAATCGGTTGGTAATGGTGACGGGAAGGGTGTCGGTCAGGTCGGCCGGGGTGAACTGGCGTGCGGGCATGGCCTGATAGTGTTTGAGCATGGAGGGCGCGGGGTTCACGAAAGCGACATCGCGTGCGGCGGTGTCACGGTGGTGCCGCCCATGGTTTAGATACACGTAGTCGATATTCCATTGGTCGGCATTGCTGAGAATGCCGTTTTTGTTGATGTTGTCAAGGCTGCAGAGGTTGCAGAACCGAAACTGGAATCCAGGTTGGAAAAATCTGTCGTCGAGCAGTGGTATTTCGACGAACTGCCAGTAAGAACCTGTGCGGGCATGGAGGCTGTCGGGATGTGTGCCGGGTGTCACCCATACCCGGGCCCAGTCGTTTAGTATGGGGTTGAAGAATTCAAGGATTAGGGAGTCTTGGCTTTCAGGAGGGTCTCCGGAACGCTCCCACATGTTGCCGTAGCCTCCACCGGGCAGATAGAAGAAGCTAAGGTATACGGAGTCACTTGGCGATAATGGCCGTGTGTAGGGCTGGAAGACAGAGTCGAGTCTCAGGGGCATGGAGGTGAGAGTGTCGCCGGTGAACAGTTGGCCTGTGGCAGTAGGGTAGAGGGTGCCGTCGGCTTTGAAGGCATCGAGGGTGGCCATGCCAATGGTCGGGGGCAATGGTGCATATCCTTGGTTGAAAAAGGTGCCGCCGGGATGCCAGTATAGCAGAGATTGTCTGGTGTTGGAAAAGTCGTCAAAGAAGGGGAGTGACAGGGTCATGTCGCCGTCTTTCTGTGCAGCGGCTTCCGGCCGTCGCAGCGAGGAGAGAGCCTCTTGGGCCGGGAGCCATGCAGCGGGCAGCAGTAGCAGTAGTATGGAAAGCAGCTGTTTCATTTACCAATCCCATCCATCGTCAAAGCCATAGTCGTCGTCCGGGTCGTAGGGGTCGTATTCGTCAAACTGAGTGTTGAATATTTGGGAAGAGTCGACTTTGAAATTGGAGATGATGCGTTCCACATCGGCCTCGGTGGCATCGCAGTACCATACATCGACGTAGGTGCCCAGCGGATAGCGGGTGACGCCGGTGTAGTCGGGGTAGAGTTTATAGCATACTGCACTGCTGCGGTCGGTGACGTCTTCCCAGTGTTCCTGTCCCACGTTGAGGGAGGCGGAGAGGATGCCCCTGCGGGCTTTGGCGGGAGCCTGTCCAATCACGAAAGGCACACGGGTGCCTACCGGCTGTTCACCCATACCTACGGTGAGGTCGACAACTGCGCCTTGGTCCATCTTCTGTCCGGCGTATACCATTTTACCCTTGCTGGTGCTTTCGAGGATGACGTTGCGGTAGGGACTGTCGACAAATGACAGCCGTCCGCAACGCAGTCCTGCCGCTTCGAGGGCGGAGACAGCACTGCGCACCGTCATGTTGGAGAGTTCCGGGAGCACCACATCGGATGGTGCGAAAGTGGTGACGGTGACGTAGATTTTGCGGTGGGTCTTGACCATGGTACCCGCTTTGGGGTCTTGCTGGATGACGATTCCTCCCTCGCTTTCGGCATCATACACCGAGTCGATGATGACATAGTTGAAATGCAGCGGGTTATCGTCTTTGAGTTTTTCGAGAGATGTACCGCAGATGTTGGGCAACTCGTATTCTTTCCCCTGGCGTGCAATGGTCTTGATGAGCAGAAAGGCCAGCACGACAATGATTATCGAAACACCAATCATGTACAGAAGGTGCTTGACAAGAGGGTATTTTTTGAAGAAGTCTGTGTTCATATTGTCTTTGATAACGCAATAAATGCTGTTTTATTGTCTGGATGTTACCACTTCGCCTTTGAGCGTGGCAGCAGTGCAGTCGGTAACTTTCACTTGGACATACTGTCCAGGCAGTATGTTGTGACGGTCGAAAACGATGACTTTGTTCTGGCTATTGCGGCCAAAGAGCTGCTCTTTGCTTCGGTGGGATTCGCCTTCCACCAGCACTTCAAAGGTTTTGCCTATCTCTTTGCGGTTGTTTTCGAGGGCAATCTGTCCCTGAAGGGCGATAATCTCTTCGAGGCGGCGGGTTTTCTCGGCATCGGGCACGTCGTCGGTCAAGTGTTTGGCGGCGTAGGTGTCGGGGCGCATGGAGAATTTGAACATATAGGCGTAGTCGTAGCGCACTTGGCGGAAGATGTCGAGGGTCTTGAGGTGGTCTTCCTCGGTCTCGGTGCAGAAACCGGCAATGACATCGGTGGTGATGGAGCAGTCGGGCATATAACGCCGTATGGCAGCAATGCGGTCTAAGTACCATGCCGAGTCGTAGTGGCGGTTCATAAGTTTCAGCATTCGGTCACTGCCGCTCTGAACGGGCAGGTGGATGCACTTGCAGATATTGTCGTGTGCAGCCATTACTTGGAGCAGGCGGTCGCTGAGGTCTTTGGGATGAGAAGTGGCAAAACGCACTCGCAGCAAGGGACTGATTTCCGCCACACGGTGCATGAGTTCGGGAAAGTCGACAGAGCTGCCGTCGGACTGGGAGAATCGGTAGGAGTTGACGTTTTGGCCCAGCAGGGTGACCTCTTTGTAGCCTTGGTTGAAGAGGCTGTGGGCCTCGGCCACGATAGTCTCAGGGTCACGGCTGCGCTCACGTCCACGGGTGTAGGGCACCACGCAGTAGGCGCAGTAGTTCTGACAACCTCGCATGATGGAGATATAAGCTGAGATGCCGTTGGATGCCACCCGGACCGGCTCGATGTCGGAGTAGGTCTCGGTGGTGCTGAGCTCTGTTTCTGCAGTTTTCACACCCTGTTGACGCACTTGGGTGAGGATGTCAGGCAGACGGCGGTAGGCGTCGGGGCCGACCACAAAGCTTACGTTCTCTTCTTCAACCATGAGTTGGCTCTGAAGCCGCTCGGCCATGCATCCAAGTATGCCTATGCGGAGCTGTTTGTGGCGTTGCTGCAAAGCCCGGAGGTCGTGCAGCCGCTTGCGGATGCGCTGCTCTGCGTTGTCGCGGATGGCGCAGGTGTTGATGAGTATGTAGTCGGCTTGTTCTATGTCGGAGACGACGGTGTGTCCCTCTTTCTGAAGGATGGAGGCTACAATTTCGCTGTCGGCGAAATTCATCTGGCATCCGTATGTTTCAAGATATATGTTGGCCATGGAAGTGTTAGTTGAGAATGATGACTTTGTGGGCGGGAGCTGTGCCGACACGTACTAAGTATAGTCCCGGTTGCATGGGCTGGGAGAGAGTGGTGGCATTGGTGTTGTCTTGGCCGGGATTCCCGTTGCGGACAAACACCTTTTGTCCTAAGGTATTGTAAACGGTGATGGACAGCTCTGTCGGGGCGTTGACTGCAATGCGTTGCCCTTGGGTATAGACGGTGTAGGTGTAGGACTGTTCGGTGGACGTTATTGACACAGGGTCGCCTTGGTCGAAGGTGGCCACATAGGTCATGTCGCCCGTAACGATTATTGTCTTGGGATTGTCGGCTGTACCATCGTTCCATTCTACAAGGTGATGTCCAGGAGCGGCCACAGCACCCAGTTGCACGGCTGTGCCATAGGGGAACTGTCCGTTTCCTGCAGCCAGTCCCATAGCCTCATTGTTGGAAAGAACAGAGAGGGTGTAGTAGTGGGCGGTATCATAGTCGAAGGGTACATGGGTCTCGATGGCAAAGGTGTCGTGTACTGGGTCGGGCAGAGAGATTGTGTCGATAATGTATAGGGTGATGGTGTCGTTCAGTGTCAGCCAGGTGGTGTCGTGCAGAGTCAGATCAATGGTGGAATGGACTATGTTCCATGTGGTGTCGCGGATGATGATAGTGTCATGCAGGTAGATGATGCTCTTTGACGGAGTGGCTGACGACTCATCCATTGGTGTGAAATAGGCATTATATAACAGGTCGTTGTCGACGAGGATGGTACGGGGGTTGTCGCGGTTTCCGTCCATCCAGTGGTCGAAGCGGAATCCGATGTTTGGTATGGCGGCTATCTCCAATTGTGTGTTGTGTGGGAATAGCCCGCTGCCGGAGGTCTTGCCGCGGTCATTCTCGTTGGCGACAATCATCACCTCGTGAATCTCCGGATTGAAGATAGTGGTGTCGTAGACTTCAATATTGACCGTGTCCACAATGCGGTAATAGACTGTGTCGGTGCGGGAAGAGTAGAGCGTATCGGTTACGGTACGTGTGAGTGTATCATGAATCCAGTGGAATGTGGTGTCGTATACGAAGCGTGTGAGCGTGTCGTGGATGTAGAGATAGGTTGTGTCGCGGATGACGGTGTCATTGGGGCCGTAGAGTGAATCGCGCAGCTCTAAGTCATCGACAAACAGGTAGTATTTAAAGTTGGAGTAGTAGTTGATGGCTACATATTTTGCCGAAGGGGGCAGTAAAACATGGCAGTCGTGCCAGCCGCTTTCGGAAATCGATATATTGCAAAGCGTGTCGGTAAAGGCTGATGGATTGCGGGAGGTAGTGGAATAGAGCACGCGGAATGTCTCTGTTCCATAGGTGGCCCGACGGTAGTAGAATTGAAAGTGCAGGGGGTAGGTGTGTTGCAGTTTTGGCGAGATAAGGTATTGGTTGTAGTCCGATGCCGAGTGATAACTGCTAAAGGAGAACATGTATTCACCAGTGTGGGGCTGGAAGTTGCTCGACAGATAGTCGGTGACACCTGAGCTGGCGTAGTTGGCGGTGTTGTTGCTTTGGAATGTCCAGCAGCCCTCAGTGGCATCCTCGAAGCCCTGGGTGACAGGGAATGATGAAATGGCGGCACAGGGAGCCGACATATCCGGGATGAAGGTGAAACTGACTGACCGTTGGTCGGGGCTAATCTGGATGTCGGTAATGCTGAAAGAGTTGTCTGGTGTTCCGTCGCACAGGTATGGCCGTGGATTGGAAGTGGAGTCGAAGTGGTTGCGGTTGTACACCCCAAAGGCGGCACTGGAGGGCGAACCGTTCACTGTGTCGTTATTGCTGTTGGGGCGGAACAGCCAAAGCTGGTTGACGGTGTCGTTGGCGTTAAACATGGCGTTGTCCGCAGTGGGAAGGTCGTTATACCGCCATATCAGCATACCGCGGTTGGGAATAGAGGAGTCGAAGGTGTCGCTGGTGTTGCGGTATTCCAGTATATACCACTCATGGGGATAAGCAGAGGCAATCTTGTAGGCGTGGTTGGGCCCTGTGGCCAGAGAGTTCATGGTGTATCTGCCCGAATCCTCAATCAGCGGAATGCTGTCGAACCAGTTGAGATAATATGATTTAAAGAATGAGTTGGTCTGCTGGGGCGGTGTCTGGTTGCTGTTCATCAAGTCCCACGACCCTCCGGGTGACACTTCGGTGTAGTCGTAGTAATGGTAAATGTCCGGGGCGCCAAGGGTGTGTGTCATCTCGTGGCAGAAGGTGCTGACGCTGAAATAATGTGAGCCAGACCCTGCCAGTTGCAGGTTAAATGTAAACACCCGCTTGCCGTTGAGATAAACATAACGGTCATACAGGTTCCATTTGTGCGGCCACAGCAGGTCGTTCCATGCAGTAAAGGTGCCGCTCACCACAAAGCAGATGTTGTCCACGTAGTTGTCATTGTCCATATCAATGTTCACATTGGATGGCACAGGGCTGTTTGTGTTCACCCAGTTCACAGCGTTCTCCAGCAGGGTGAACTCGCGATTCCGTCGGACATCGTCTGTCGTATATCCGTTGGGGTTGGTTGTCGCGTTGTAGGGCATGTAGTAGTTGCGCGGATGGCTGTCCTGATAGGAGAGGACGGTGTTGCCGCTTGGTGTAGGATAGTATTGCGTAATGATGCGCAGGTTGTGATAGCTGGTGTGCCAAAAGTAATTGAACATCGACACGGCACCGGCGGTGCTGTCGTTGAACATTGCATCTATCGAGCTGAACGGAGTGGATGTACACGAGGTCTCGTCGCTGAAACGGATAAAGATGACCACATTGTTCATCGTACCGTGGTTGGTACCAGATGTCTTGGGTGTTGGCGGGAGGTATTCCTCAGGCACAGCCCAGGCATCGTGCAGGCGTTTCAGGTGCTTGGCATCGGGTATCAGGTTTGGCTCCAAGCCAGAAGTCTTGGGGTCGTCTCTTCCCACTACAAAGGATGTTGGCACCAAGTCTCCCTCGGCCAGTGAGGCATACACATACTGCCCCGTGACGGGATGCCTTATGATGGTGTAACCGTCGGCATCGTGCAGCCGGTGAAAGAACTCATCGCCCGAAACATAACAATATACTGTATCGCCTTGCGGCTGTACGAGTGTGACTGGCATAAACCGCACGGGTGCTGCTGTCGCTACCGTTGCAATTACGGCGAAAAGGAATGATAGGAATAATCTACGCATATACTAAGTTGTTCTTTGTTGATTTGTTATAATCAGGATTTTTATTTCGTTTAGTTGTCAACCCTCTTGTATGCTGCCAGACGGTCGTATCGGTCGTTGGGACTGCGGTAATATACAAACACGCTGTAGCGGTTGGGTGTCTCGTAGTGGTTGCCTTCCAGCGTGGACGTCAGCCCCTCGCTTTCGCCTACAGGCACGAAAAGCAGTTGGTAGGCATAGTATCCCTGCTTTAGCATTAGCCGCAACTCGTAGGCATGGTGGTCGGGGTTGTACTCCATGCGGCTGTGCTCGTCCATGCACCATTGTGTCAAGTCGCCCACAACATGAATGTTGCCGTTCATAAAGGGGTATCGCATTGGCAGCATGAAGTTGACATATACGTAGTCCGCTTCGGTCTGCTTGTTGGTGCGGTCCCACACATTGACTTTCATGCCCCCGTTCAGCACACGCTCCATGATGAAATTCCCGTTAGAACGGTCGTCCAAAGGCTTGAGCATGGCATACCACTCCCCGCCATATTCTTCTATCTGCACAACATTGTACATGGTGGTGCGTATATTGCTGATGTCAAACCAGCGGAAAGTATTGCCACAGTCAAACACATTCTCCTTGCGGTTGCGGTACATCAAATCGCCGCGCTCATAGCCGCTGAACGGCAGCCGCCGCAGGTTGTCCCACCGGCCGTTCTGCTGCACTACTACCTCGCACCAGGCGGGATTCAGCGACGGAGTCAAGGCGTCGCCGCGATAATCCATGTTCACCGATACGGCCACATCCACCTCCCTGCGCTGCATCACCGAGGCGTTGTCGAAGGGCGTGGTCACCGTCAGTTCGGCCTTCAACGTCCCCTCCACCACATAGAAACGGCGGCTCAGGATAATGCTGTCGGGATCATCCTGCGGGAAAACTGTCAGCACATAATTGCCCGATGCCAGGAAGCGGCTGTACTGCGACGGAATGTATTGGTAATAGTTCACATAGTCTGTCAGTGTGGTGAATGAACTGTTGTAGTTTTCAATGGGAGCCTCCTCAAAACCGTTCAGAAACTCGTAGGGTTCCAAGTCGTCCACCTCCCAGCGGCTGTTGCAGTGCCGAATGCGGTAGCGGTAATTCTCCGTCTCCGCCCCCAGCACGTCGAAGCGCAGCAGCAGTCTGTCCTCGCTGCCAAGGGTCAGCACCGGTGGCTCCAGCTCCACGCCGTTCTTGTACAGCGTCACTGTCTTCACCCGCTCAGTCCAGTTCGAGTCCGTCGCCACTTGGGCAAACGCACCCTTGCAACAGCCCAACGCCGTTGCCAACAACGCAATGAACACGAATATAATACGCCTATTCATCAAGTCAAATTATAACGTGCAAATTTACACAAAATAATTTGATTATTGCCCTTGCCAAATATTAAATAATCCCAAATCCACACTGACCGCTATTATAGCAGTATCCGCGCTTCATTGCTTCAATGCGGCAATTGGGACAATCCACACACCATCGCTGCGGCGGAACGCATAGTCACCAATGGCAGTAAGCACCATCATAAACGACGGTTCATTCATCCTGTCAGTGTCAATCTTCTGTGACAATTTCTTTAGGTTCTTTACACCTTCTTCAATCAGCGTGTCTCCACCAATCTTCACCTCAACAAGCCCGTATTTGCCATTGCGCAGGTGCACCACTGCATCGCATTCCAAACCGTTACGGTCACGATAATGGCTCACATGCCCATCCAACGTCTCGGCATAGACACGCAAGTCCCGAATCGCCAAGGTCTCAAACAGCAACCCGTATGTGTTGAAGTCTGCCAACAGGTCTTTAGGTCCGATGCCCAACGATGCTGCAGCAATCGAAGAATCCACAAAATAGCGTGTGTCGCTAGTCCTTATAGCCGTTTTAGACCGCAGGTTGGGACTCCACGCAGGCATATCCTCAACCACAAATATTTTCTTCAACGCATTGATATAAGATGCCACCGTCGCCTCCGAAACCTCAGTGTTATAGTTCTCCTTAAGGTCGGACACAATCGTATTCACAGGCACCTGCCCACCTTGATGACGCGCATACGAGCGCATCAATTGGTGGGCTAAAGTAGGATTCCGTTCCACTCCGTCAACACGGGTAATATCGCTATTGCATACGGCATCCACATAGTTCCGTGCCTGCAGCAACGAAGCCTTGTCATTCATCTTCAGCGTTTGGGGCCACCCCCCTCGGCAGACAAGGTACGCCATATGTTCCACATCCATCTCGGCTGCTGCAATATCATGTGCCGTTCCGGCAAACAATGACTCAAGCGACAGCATCCCATTCGATTCACCCGACTCCCACAAACTCATCGGACGCATGGTAAGCCACGCAAAACGACCCGTTCCCGTATGCGTTATCTTGCTCATATCAGGAGGCACAGCCGAACCCGTGAATATAAGCATGCCCAATGCCCCACTCCGACTCACTTCAAAGCGTGCCGCATCCCACAACTGAGGAGCCAACTGCCACTCATCTATCACCCTTGGTGCCGGACCTTCTAACAATACCGAAGGATTGGTCTCGGCAAGTCGCAAGTTGTTTTGCAACTGACGAGGGTCATCCATATAGAGCACACTCTTTGCTGCATGGACTGCCGTTGTCGTCTTTCCGCACCACTTTGCACCCTGCACCAACACCACTCCTGCAGCCTCCAATTGATCTTGCAACAATTGGTCTGCAACCCTATTTCTGTAGTCATCAATATTATCCATATTTTTGCATCAATAATTCACAATGCAAAAATACGATATTTTTTTTGATATACAAACATTTTTTATTATTTCATTGTGCCAGTTGGCAGTTTTTCATTGTGCCAGTTGGCAACTTTTCATTGTGGCAGTTGGCAGTTTTTCATTATGCCAGTTGGCAACTTTTCATTGTGGCAGTTGGCAGTTTTTTTATTGTGGTAGTTGGCAATACTTTTAAGGCTTTCCCCATGTGTTGAGAAAAGACTATTGCCAGCACTCAATAATAAAATATGGCTCGTCATTAGTCTAGTCTGGGTTCTGTCTTTTCTGCAGCTGAAGATATTTATATCCCAATATCCCTAAAAAGTCTGTTAATTGACTTTCAAAGCCACGTGTGCCGTCTGTATACCCACTTTTTGCATGAGCTATTTCATGAATAAGTACACCTACAAATTTTTCAAGATTACTTAGAACCGATCTTTTTATTATTATCTGTCCATTAGTCCACAAACCATTTGCTGGCATGTAAGTGATAGTATCTCTTTGCATCTTTTCAGCTATCCGGATTTGCTTTACAGCCTCGGGTTTTCCACCTATCGCATTCAAAATCTCACTTAAACAGTCATAATTCTCTTTTTCGAACACATTAAGACTATCTTTGTCAACGAATTCATACTCGAAATTATCACTCCTTTCTTTTACGAAAACATCCATAGTCTTTATTGTATTCTCTTCTTGTTTCTCATTTTCTTTTCTTATCTTTTCTTTCAAATTCTCTGGAATAACAACAATTTTTGAACTTCGCTCAGCCTCATGTACTAAATCGTTATTATCCTTCAACTGTTCTGCTGTTACATAAACGACATTCTTCCTGTTACTAAGAAGCTTAGTCGTGTGCAATTGAATATCCGACCATTTTAGTTCATCGTGACTCATACCGCTGGAATAATTACCTAGGTCTTCAGACAGAGTATTAATAACCTTTTCCTCTTCCGCATCAAGAAGCATTGCCCGAACGGAAGGAGTGTAGGCAGTTCGTCCAACATTTGTTCGTTCTCTATTAAGCGCCTTTCTAAGGGCAGTATTAAGGGATGTAATGTTATAGGAAAAAAGGAAATTATCTTCAGATGCAATTTTCACACCATTCACATACACAAATGCTGGAGCACCTGGATTACGTTCAATTATCTCTCCTATTCGTGTAGACTCTAAAACTTTGTGGTTTGAAAACATCAAAAAGAAGTTTTTTGCTTTTGCCATATCACTATCGGAAACACCATCTATCTCAAACTCCGTTCCTGCCATCATAGGTCTAGACGGATTCTCAATGATTGCATGCAATGTTACTATATCATTAAATCCGCCTTTGTTCAAACGTTCAATTCTTATATCTCCATATTTGGAATAGATGTTAACACCAACGTTTTTTCTGTCAAATGTTGCCAACGCATCTTTTAACCCAATTCCAAACTTGCCAATAACACCTTGAGCATTCAGCTTCTCCATGCTCTCATTTTGAACGAAATGTTCGTATTTAATTCCTCTTCCGAAATCCCGAATAACCCAACAGTCCTCCCTTCTCTTCTCAATCCGAATATCTTGCGTTCTTGTTAGATGTTGTTCATCTAATGCATTTGCAATTATTTCTCTTATTGCATGTTCAATATTCCAATCCTCAAGGATTCTATCTATGTTTAAATCAAATTTTCTCATTTAATATTTTGGTTTAGCGTATTGGAATACTAGAAAAAGAACACTTCGGATTTTTCGAAACTCAAACTTTTCCTGCTTTTATATGCAACACCATTAACCATTCCTGACTGTCTTGTGTTATTTAAGAATGAATCAGTACAATTTACAAATTCCGCGCATAACACAGATTTGTCTGAACGAAGATAGACATGCATCATCATATACCCAACCCTAACTATAGAATCGTCGCTCACATCAAATAGCACATGGTATTTTATATCCGTTTCATTTAATCCCATGTTTGATATTTTTCCTTTAATATATTTTTCTATCATTAAATCCGAATTATTCGTTTTAAACTCCGCTGGATTTTCTATATTGTCATAGCATTGAACGTAAGCTTTTGCTGCTCGCCATGCTGTTTCTGAATTCTTAAGAAATTCTCTTAACGTAATCATCATTGTTTGTTTTTTAGTTTTTACATTCTGTCTTGATGATCGCTAATATAGCGATACTCCACACCTGTATCATCTCTGAATACAGAAAACCTCCTAATAGTCCCATTATCCGGCCAACATTCTATCTCGAAACGATAATCTGGGTCTTCTCCTCTGTAGTAGAGGTTAAAACCATCTTGACGGATCAGACGGGCTTTTTTCGGAGATAAAGTCGGGACAATCGAAATGACCACGTTGTCCCCTGTTATATCGTAATCAAAATTTGCACGTCTTGGGACAGCATCGGTCGACACAACGCGACCATTCTGAAGTCGTTGATGACTGTGGAATAAGTGTGTTACTAATGGCATAATCTTCTACCCTGCTTCGTGTCGGGCACAACTTCTTTTTCACGGCTCGGTGAGAACTATACCAACAAGAAAAAGTGGAGCCATCCATCTTACCCTATCCTTGAAGGTTGGGCTTGGACTCCCATTGTGTCGCATAAAGTGATAAGGTCATTTGAATAACCCCACTTGTTGTATATCGTATGATAACGAATACAATACAAGTGAGAAGTCATTTACCTTATTCCGACTTTATGCTTTTGTGAAGTGTCCAAGTTCACCTTCAAGCGGAATATAGAAAACGCGCTTTCTCTCGGTCTTCCTATCTGTTGAAAGACGATGCAAAATTACAAACTTTTTTTGGATTGACAAATTATTATTTGACATACATTATTTACCAATAGCCATCATAATAATATACCCTGCCATTGTGATTGTTTGTGGGCTTTCATCCTCTCTTATTCCCATTTTTTTGTATATTTGCAAAGGGATTGGACACAGAGGCTTTATATTTAATTCACCGATAGTCAGTATTATGAACACTTTTTAACCACTTGTATAACGCTAATATAACATTAGTATTACATTATAAAAGTGGAGATATAGTGTAGAAATAGTGGAGAAGTACTGGAGAAATAGTGTTGATGTGAAGGTGTATTTGGTGGGTTACGGTGAGGGGGTGATGGCGGGAGATTTGGGGAAAGGTCTCGAGCCAAAAAGTGGTGACCCGCTGCCGCCTTTATGAGCAGTACCTCACCGACGAGGCGTTTGAACGTGCCGCCCAGAGCTATGGCGGACTGACCAAATCAGAATTCCTCGCTCCCGACATGGAGTAACTGACAGAATGCACCCCGTTGTCTGAATACCCGACATGACAAAAATGAAAAAAAGCCCCTGTTTTAGGGGCTTCTGTGGTCTGTGGCAGACCACTAAACACCGATACAATTTATTGTGTTTCAGTGTTTGCAGCCTTTGAAAAACTTATCGAGTAACAAACGGGAAACAAAATTGTACCTTTATAGGCTTTCGGGCTGCTGTTTTTCAACTCTCAAAAACGGTGCAAAATTACATTTTTTTCTGCATATTTTGTATTTTTTTCGGTTGTTGTCGCTAATGCGGTCGCGCGCGCGTATGGGTGTCGGGTTTGTCGGGTTTGTCTTTTCCAGCGGTCGGGGTTCTGTCGGCTGATGAG
>CADAQX010000027.1:74375-118739 GCA_902790215.1 uncultured Bacteroidota bacterium
CTGTCGGCTGATGAGCTGCGGTGACGGTTCCCGCCTATGGGCATACGTTGCCCACCTGTGGGGCTATCTGCTGCGGTTCTGATGATGCACCCACCACGGACAACAGACACCACCAGCGGGCAGGTTCTGACCTCCACAATGGGCTACAGATTGCCGGGCTGGTACTGACTGAGAGCTGACCGCAACGGCACACCTCCAGCGGTCGGGGTTCTGTTCTCCCTCGGTACTGGGTATGTGTCCTTGCTCACCATATCATTACAGGCTTCTTGGTTTTATATTTTCCCACATACTCTATATACTCTGGGGCTATCCTGTCCTGCTCCACATACCATTGCCACTGGCTGCATATCTCTGCCACATCGTCTAGTATCAGTGGCTTCTCTATTCCATCCATACTTACTTTAAACATAGCAAACTCTTTAAGAAATACTTGGTTTAGTGCTATATGGTCTGCTACACAATAAGGTTCCCTATACCACACTGGCTTAATTGAGATATCCTCAAATAAGAATATCTTGCCAGCGTGGGCTTTTAATCCCTCTCGCTGTATTGCTTCAACGTTTCTTGGGTCTGTTATGTGGTATAACTCTTCCATCGTTTACAATGTTTACAATCGTTAATACATAGAACACTCCAACCAGCAAATAACCAGCACAATTGCCTGTAATTGTGTCTTATACCAAGCAAATATTGAACACTCCAACCAGCAAATAACCAGCAAATAACCACCTTAATACCGATGGGAATTAACGTGTTCATACGACACGGTATTTTTCTTATGATATGTGCCGGGAAAAGAGTTTCTTATTATTCGAGCGGGTCTATATCGCCACGGTGTTCTAATCCCATGGCCGCCTCCAGTGTCTCAATACGCTGCTTCAAATAATCATCCCTATATTTGCCGATATCCTCCAAAACGTCAAACATAGTGCTAATTGAAAACTGAACACTGTCACCCCACATTGTACCCTCCGTGATTTGTTCAGAAACAAAATGTTGCAAAAGTAACGCAACCCCTTTTTGAAAGGCCGCAACTTCGCTAAAATCTTTTAGCCCGCAATAATTGACTGGTTCGGCAATCAACATTTTCTTACCGTCTGCGGTGGCGGTTGTTTTTAATTCTTGCTTATCCATTGTTCTACGATTTTTGCAAAGATACCACTTTTTTTTGATATAGAAAACTATTTTTCAGTGGTCTATATTTCTTTTCGTGGCCGTAGAACACTAATTGATGAAAACATAAAGGGGACAGTTTCCCGTCCCCTCCGTCGGCACCCCAGGCTCCCTTTCGGGTACACCCAAGGATTTTGTTGGGCTTCGGACTAAAACCGCTATTCCGCCCGGTGGATTTTCGAATGGAATAAGCCATTCTTTTCTCCTTTTTCGTTTGCAAAAATACAAAGAAAAATCAAAATAACAACAAAAAAAAGAATGCTATTGTTGCACATTATATGTGTATAAAATCAACAATCTACTGATTATCAATCTGTATTAAGAAATCGACTGTTTGTTATAGAGTGCAAAATAAAAAGGAGGACTTTGCCCTCCATAACTCCGGTCACCGTGGTGCCTAAGTTTCACGAACTTAATCGGTGCTGCTCAATGGTATCTGGATTGCTCCAACGTGCCCAAAGAACGTTGCAAAATTACAACTATTTTTTCACTCACCAAAATTTATTTTCAGTATATTCATTATCCGATATTTATATGCAGCATTTAAGCCTCGCATACTTCACAAATCTTTGTTAGTTCAACAATTATATGGCTTCGTATCTCGCACGTTCAACCGCAACATCTAATTGATTGATTAATGAATATCTGCACCCGTTTAACGCTTCCCCTATCATCTTTTTAAGGTCTGCCCGCCTTTGCTTAATCATAACCCCACGTTTGCACAGCATTTTTAACGTGTTCTGTAAATAGTCGGCTGGCGCATATTGTAGCAAGTCGGCAAAGATAGCGTTAAACGCTTCTTTCGGGGTAGTGCTGGCGGCTATCCTGTCGGTGCTGGTTCTGCCAATGCTGCGGTATTCACCAGCCCACAAATTAACCAACTGCGCCCACTGCTGGGGCTTGGTTATGTCCTGTGCCGTCAGCTTCCGCGCCCCTATCTGCTGGGCAACACTGCCCGATAGTCGCAACTCATACCGCAACAGGTTTTGACAACCTGCCCACGCTGGGGGCATTTCCTGCCCCCTGTGGTGCATTTCTGCCCGTTTGTCGTAGAGACATAGCGCACGGCCTTTTGAGACGAAATAAAGGGTGTTTTCTCCAATGCTGACACGTTCCATTTCGGCACGGTTTGACAACTCGCCAATGTAGGCTGCAGGGGCTGCTGGTATGTCGAAAGTGTGTGCGATATCCAATCTCACAACTTCGGCACGTCCAATATTGAGGTGTATAGCATCGGACAGACACCCCACACCCTCGGACACCTGCCTACGGGTGGGGGTGCTAACGTTCTCGCCTTGTACAAACTTCGCAATACTGCCCGACAATCTCACCTGTTCACTATCTGCATACACCCTATATCCTGCAACGTGACCCACAATGTACGGCACACCAGTGCTTACATAAACGCCCGATTTCTCCACGTCGATATAACGTTCTACAGACAGCGGGGAAACGCCCCCGGCATCCTTTGCCGTCATCCTCATATTTAACGTGTCAATCATAGTGTTTATTATAACCCTCTTATTATTGGCTGCGCCCGTGGCGCACGTGTTCATTATATATGCTGATATGTTCAGTTACGATTGAGAAAGTAACGCTTTTTGCGTTACCTTTTGGTAACGTGTTTTGCGTTACCTTTTCGGTTGGCTGGTTGCCTGGTATCTCCATTTTTGATTATCGTATTGCCAAAACTTCTTCAACAATACACACCGTGCCTTTGGTCTTACACTTGGTTTGCTGACACTTTGCAAACCGCTGTATGCTTACAACCCTATTATGACGGCAATTTGCACACTTCACAGATTGCTTTTCATAGCCCGTAACGGGGCATATCCCAGTATCAATTTTTGTGTTCATTGTTCAACCTCCGTTGGCTGGGTAATTAGTCGATAATACTTGTATCTGACCCCGTGGCTGTTCTTTTCCCACCTCGTTTCAAATACATAGCCATTGTTTTTCATTGTGCGTATATTAGCCCGTGGGTCTGATACCTTGCACAAGTCCATTAACTGCCGTGTGGTGTACCAGGCACCGTTACACATTACCCCGTAGATTGCCTTTTGTGCGTAAGCTGCCGGGTCTGTGGGTGCGCTTGCTGGGCTGTTTATTGCATCAAATATTGTGACTTGCTGATTACTCATTTTGCGCCTCCTTTCTTGCCGTTCCGTGGTTTGCTGACACAATAGGCTGCTGCGCTTTCCTGCGCTTCCTCCGTGGTCGAAACTCGGTGCTTTAGTAACCAGTCGCACAGCTCCGACTTCTTGAAATAGGTTTGCTTGCCCCCTGCGCTTTTGTAGTAGGGAATTTTCTTTTCACAAACCAGCCTGTAAAGGTATGATTTTGATAAACCCGTGTAGGCTGCTGCATCGTCCATTGTTAGGGCATCTTTTGCAGCCAACAGGGTTAATTGTTCAATACGTTCTAATCTCTGTTCGATAGACATTGTTTTTCGTTATTACTCATTGCTGGGGACAGTCTGAGGTGCCAGGCTCACCGCGTCCCCGTCCGTGTCATCCTCTCCAATGTGCTGACAACTCACATTTTCGATTGAATGACGGTGCAAAAGTATAAAGAAAAACAAACAAAATCCCCGACAATACGGGGGTAATGTCGGGGGTATATACGGGGGTATTATTACTCTATTTTAATTTGTTAAGCACTTCAAATATTCTTGTTTGGCTATCTGTTCCACGGCTTTTATAATATGCTTTTTGTAGTGCCTTGCCTGTCTTTCCTATCAACTTGCCCCAATCGTCCCAATACATTTCCACAGATAGTTTTTCCTGCATTATCTGCGCCACTTTCCCCCAATCTGGCATTGATGAAACAGCCCACGGGGTTTGGGTTCTGTCTAACACTTTTCGGTTTCTATAGCCCAGTGTTCCCTCTAATGCAAGTAACATTTTTTCGGCTTTCGTCTCGGTTAAATATTCGGGGACTTCAAACGCCTGTTGTTGGTCGGTGTCCGTTCCTGTGGTCGGTTCTGCCGGGGGCTGGTCGGTTCTGCCGGCCATGGCCGTGCTTTGTTTCATTACAGCAATATGAAAATTACATCTTGAGACAAACTCGTTCACAAAAACTTCTGACGGTTTTATTTGACTCTTTCTCACTAACGACAATATGCAATCTCTTACTCTTTCAACATCCTCAACTTTGTTGAGTTCGTATATAATATCAACCAAAGTTCCACACCGCCAATTGTCGGTTATTACTTGCCAGTCTAATTGTTCAAGGTCTATCGCCTTGCCCTCATTTATTTGCCTCACCGTGAAAGCTGCTAATATGTTCATTTTCTCGCCCTCCATTATAGATTGTTCAACAGGTTCACCGCATCCACTTTCTTTTTATCCACTATCTTTGCATAAATCTGTGTGGTGGCAACCTCGGAATGTCCCAACAGCTTACTAACGGTGTAGAGGTCTGCCCCCTTTGTCAGTAGGGTTGTGGCGTATGTGTGGCGTGCTGTGTGTAGTGTCAAATTCTTGCTTATTCCTGCCCGTTCTGCCCATGCTTTCAACGTGCGGTTCATGGCTGGCTCTGTCGGTATGTCGGCAAATACAAGCCCGCTGACGGGCTTTTCTCCCTGCTGCGGTAGAAACTCCCGTGCCTTGCTCGATAGGGGCAAATAAAGGGGTGTTTGCGTTTTCTGCTGGCGTATGGTGATAGTCCATTGTTCGCCCTGCTGGTTTATGTCAGCCCACCGCAACGCCTTAACGTCCGATATACGCAAACCGCAATAACACATAAAGAGGTACGCCCGCCTTGTTTCCTCGCTGGCTGTCGGGGTGTTCTCTAACAACTTCAACTCATCAATGGTAAGATACGCCCGTGTGCTTTCGGGTACTTTGATTTTGTCCGCATCTGCCAACATATCACACGGGTTTTTGTTTATTACGCCCTCCCTCATTGCCTCGGACAATGCAAACCTCAAACATTGGTAACGCTTTTGTGCCGTGCTGGCTGCTAAATGCTGCCCTGTGTTCTGCACATTACGCCCGATAACATAACCCGTACGCAAATACTCTATAAAGCCCTTGCAAAATTCGGTGTCCACGTCCGACACTCTCACACGCTCACCAGCGTATTGCCTCAACAGGTCGGCTGTGTTCTCTATCGTACGCCCCCACGTGTGGCGGTTGGCTGCGGTGCTGGCTCTCTGCCCTGCCTGTTCTGCACAATGTATCATCCAATCCGACAACAGGATTTTCGACTGCCAAACACGCTTTAATCCCGCCTCTTCGGCTATGATTGCCCGTGTACGCTCTGCCTTGATAGCGTTTGCAGCGTTCAACACCTCCAAGTTATGCAGCTTGTCAAAGGGTGTCTTTTCGGGTATTAGATAGAGTTTAAGAAATTCATACTCCCTTTGCCCGTCTTTGTAATAGTCCAGGTACAACGACACATTCCCGTTTGACAGTCTTTTTTCTCTCAAACGTACCGTTTCTTTCGCCTTGCTGGCAACTTTTTTTCTCGGCATACTCGATAAGATTTAATTTTGTTTCCGATTGCAAAGATACAAACTTTTTTTCATTCGAGTAACAAACGAGTAACAAAAATGTACCTTATAACATCAAAACAAGGTAAAACAACACCCAAAACCGCAACGGCTGTATTTCAGTATATTAGCAATGAAAATCAACACTTTAGGGCATTAAAAAAGCCCCTCAAAAAGGGGCTTTCTGTGGTCTGTGGCAGATTCGAACTGTCGACCTCTTCCGTGTGAAGGAAGCGCTCTGAACCAACTGAGCTAACAGACCTTCTCCATAAAAAAGGCGAAGCCTCACTTCGCCTCTCTTGGTGATCTGTACAAGATTTGAACTTGTGACCTCTTGCCTGTCAAGCAAGCGCTCTAAACCAACTGAGCTAACAGATCATTTTCGGCACTTTTCTCTTCCGAAAAGCGGTTGCAAAAGTACGAACATTTTTCAAATTGACAAAATATTTTTTTAATAAACCACACAACTAGTTGATAATAAACTACTCTTTTTTGCCAAAACTGTTGCTCATGCTGTGCAAAATGCAATGTTTCACGCTCAAAATAACCAAAAATGAGGCATGTCTCAGCATGGTGAAAATGCGAAATGGTCACCCCTCTTTTTCATCGTGTCATCAATGTGCCATACAGCGACGGAGGTGGATTAACTTATGGAAACATAGACTAATTACAAAACGGGTCTGAACAATATTTTATGTATGTCGTTTTTTCTTTGTAATTTTGCAGCCGGTTTGGTCGCCATTATGGCGTGAAAAGGGAATGCCGTGAAAATCGGCAACAGTCCCGCTGCTGTAAGCCCTGTAGTGCAGAGACTGAGAATCAAGGCCACTGTCCGGCAACAAAGCCGTATGGGAAGGCTGAGTCTCCGCAAGGTAAGTCAGAAGACCTGCCAAACCGGCATGTAACCGGCCTCGAGGAAAGGAACGTGAACAGAATGAACATAAAACATATTATAGCCCTATCGGTCTTTACCTGTATGCTGTACACCATCGGTGCAGCACAGGACACGGTGCGCCGTGCTGTGACGCTCCCTGCCGTGAGCGTCATCCAGACCAATAGCCGTCCTGAGACCATTAAGGCACAAACTCCTACCCAGGTGGCCACATCCGAAAAGATAGAGCGCCTCGGCGATGCCCAGCTGAGCGATGTCCTGCGCCGCATGGTGGGTGTGACGCTTAAGGATTATGGTGGGCTGGGTGGCATAAAGACGGTGTCGGCACGTGGGCTGGGCAGTCAGTTCAGCACCCTGACCATTGACGGAGTCGCTGTCACCGACTGCCAGAACGGACAGGTGGACCTAGGGCGCTACATGCTGGGCAACAGTAGCTATATCTCCTTGTCCAATGGCCAAATGGATAATACCCTCAATGCGGCAAGGTCGTTCTCTTCCGGCAGCATTATTAATATGGAGACCCATGAACCGGAGTTCGGCACCCGTCCGTTCAATCTCCGCGCCGGGATAGAAGGCGGCTCCTTCGGACTGCTCTCCCCGACACTCTCTTATGAGCAGCGACTTGGGCGAAAGATGTCCCTCTCGTTGTGGGGCAACTATTTGCGCTCCGAAGGCAACTACCCGTTCACACTTTACTACACTCCCGGGCGTACCGACAGCTGTTCCCGCGAGGTGCGACAGAACTCGCAGGTGCGGATGGGTACGGCCGACATGAACTTCTTCTACCGTGTCAACAGTAGTGACCGACTGCATGTCAAGGCGCACTATATGAAAGGCTACCACGCCCTTCCCGGCCCTGTGATTTACTACACCGTAAAAGGGTCGGAACACAGTGAGGAACAACTCTTCTTCTCGCAGGCACGCTACCGCCATACAGGTGCTTGCTGGGACTGGCAGTTGCTGGCCAAATACCAGTCTACCGAAGATATCTACGAGGATACTGCGGTCCACAGTATCGGAGTGTTGCACAACGAGTACAATCAGCAGGAAACTTATCTGTCGCAGACAGTGCGGTTCCACACTGGCGATGGCAATCAAGACCACTTCTCCCTCAGCTTTTCTGCGGACGAGGCTGTCAATCATCTTGTCAGCAACCTGAACCAGCACAACCAGGTGCGGCGGCTGTCCGCTCTCGGAGTCTTGTCGGCAGAATATCTTTTCCACCAGCTTCCCGACTCCATCCGTCCACGCATCAATGCCCACCTTCTTGGCACCTGGATTCGTGACAATGAACTGGCCACTGTCTCTGATCCCTATGTACGCCTGTCGCCTTATGTGGGAATCACTTGGCCAGTGTACCATTTCACTCTGCGTTACTTTTTTAAGGATAACTACCGCGTGCCCAATTTTAATGAGTTATACTACTATACAATCGGCCACAATCTGCGCCCGGAGAAAGCCCGGCAGCACAATATCGGTGTCACCTATCATAGCGACCCCATCCGCATTGGCGAGGCCGTCGAAGCGCATACCGCCACACTCGACATGTACTACAACCGTGTGAGTGATAAGATTATAGCCATACCTGTGCAGAACATGTTCCTGTGGTCCATGATTAACATGGGGGAGGTGGAGATTGCTGGCGTCGATGTAACAGCCAATGTGGCTGTCCGCACGATAGCACTCCCCTATAGCCGTATAGACATAAGCCTTGGCTACTCATACCAGTATGCGGTCGACCGTACTGACCCCGATGGCAAGACCTATGGGCACCAAATCCCCTACACACCACGCCACAGCGGCAACGCCACTCTCACGGCCTCCACCCCATGGGGCGACATAGGCCTGTCCCTCATGCTGGTGGGCGAGCGCTACGCCAAGCAGCAGAACACCCCGGCCTACCGTGTGCCCGGCTATGCCGACCAGGGCGTCACCCTCAGCCGCTCTTTCGACCTTGGCAAGTGCGAGCTGAGGGCAAAGATACAGGTGCTAAACATCTTCAATGCACAATACGAGGTCGTGAAAAACTACCCCATGATGGGGCGCAACTACCGCCTCGGCATCACCTTGACAATCTAAATGTAACGAAATAATACATGACCAAAACATCACAACTCATGAACAAGCACTTTCTCACCGTCTCCCTGCTGGCTGTTATTCTGCTGGCCGGATGCAAAAAAGACCCTGTTCCCACGCCTGTGGATCCCACTCCTTCCACCGCTCCCATCTATCTGCTCAGCGAAGGCTCCTGGGGCGGAAACGATGCCGAGATAAGCCTCTTGGATAAAAATAGCGACACCGTTGTCCTCGACTGGTTCAGCCGCAATAATGGCCGTGGTCTCGGCGACCTTGCCCAGGACTTGGTCCACTATGGCAGCTACCTCTACACCGCCGTCTTCAATTCCAACACCATCGAGGTTATCAATCCGCTTACAGGAAAGAGCATCAAGCAAATCAACATGGGGCAACGCGGCCCCCGCTACATCGTCCCCCTCAATGGTAAGATTTATGTCACCTGCTACGACAAAACCGTCGTGCGTATTGACACCGCAACCTTCGCCATCGAGGCCACCTGTCCGCTCAGCGGCATGCAGCCGGAACAGCTCTGTGTCATAGGCGACAACCTGTATGTGTGCAACTGCTGGCAGTACGATGCCAACGGCGAAGCCATCTATGACAGTACTGTGTCCATTGTCAATCTCGGCACTTTTACCGAGACGGGCAAAATCACCGTGGGGCAGAATCCGGGCAAAATCAAAGCCCTCGACTCCCACCGCTTCATCGTGGCATGCGCCGGCGACCACCACTCCCCGGTAACAGTCATCGTCGACATCCTCAGCCAGGAGAAAACACCCCTTTCTGTGTCTGCTACCAACTTCGACATATACAACAACACCATCTACCTCTACAACACCTCCTACGATGCCCAGTGGAACCCGACAGCCTCTTTCTACCGTGTCGATGCCACCACCCTGCAGGTTACCCCCATGCTCGAAAGCTACAGCCGCAAACTCTCCTACGCCTATGGCATCAACGTCGACCCCGCCACCGGCAACCTCTACATCTGCAACAGCCCCTACACTGCCAGTGCCGATGTCTATGCCTTCCGTCCCGACGGCACAGAAATCCGCCACGTCGAAGGATGTATCCTCTCGTCAAAAGTCGTCTTCTGACAAACTTTTTTTGTAATTAAAAAAAAAGTTGTATCTTTGCATGTTCAAAACTATGCCCAAAAGCATAGAAAGAACATGTAAAGAATATTTATTTAGAAATAACAACATATTATAAATGAAAAGGATACTACTTACCTTAGCTTTGGCAGTCCTCACGCTTTCAGCCAATGCACAATTCTTTATTAGCGCCAATGTCGGCGGCAATAAGTTCTCAGGCACCACGCATACGCACACACAAATTTCTGTTGTTGCCGACATCGAGTACGACACTGTCAACTTCCTCGAGTCCACCACCTCTTTTACGGGTGGTCTGAAAGCTGGCTACAAATTCGGCAAAGCCCAAGTCGGTGTCGCCGGTAGCTATAGTATGTACAACTCAATCCACCAACCGCTCGACCCCACACTGGTGCCTATCATTGGCAACATCATGCCCAACTGGGTCTCCTCGGGTGAGATGTCTTCCCATGGCTCGTCATTCACGGTGGCTCCCTACTTCCGTTACGATGTGCTCACGGCTGGCGATGTATCCCTTTTTATTGAACTCTCGCTTTTCTATACACAGATGCAGAACCCTACCATCGACACGGCCAAAGTTGACAACCACATGGAAGTAAACGGTGTCCCTGTCGTTACCTCATACTTCACCTGGGATACCGTCGGCGCTCTTGTTCCGCGCAACTCCACCACCTATGGTGCCCGTGTCACGCCCGGCCTCACCTGGCAGCTCAGCAAGCACTGTGGCATCGATCTCTATCTCGACTTCCTTTCCTTGGCCTACTCTCAGACCAAATCCATCGACACACGTCTCGACTATAGCTTTAAAGTCTCCGGCACAGGTACCGTTACCTACGACTATACCCTCACCACGGTCAACACCTCGTCCACTGATTTCGGTGGTGCTCTCACAGGCACTCCGCTTCTTACCAAACAAGGAGTCAACAACTGGGTACGTGTAGGCTTCAACTTCACTTTCTAAGTTCCCTAAGTCATGAAAAAAGTATTATTCATCATCGCTTTTGTCTCAATAGCTGCATTGGGCAACGCTCAGTTTGTTATCAGTGCACAGCTTGGGGGAAGCTACTTTAACGGTTCTTCGTCTTCCGAGTTCATTCATCAAACAGTCAGTGCCGAAACGGGTCAAGACACGACTATTCAGGGATTCGGCGACACAATCCATTTTGATAAACCGCTCGCTCTCTCCGGGGGAATAAAAATCGGTTATCAAACGCGCAAGATGCAGTTTGGCATTGCAGCCATCTTCTCTTTCAGCCATGTCTATGCCGAACAGTCCGCTCTCGAATACTACGCTGCCAACCCCAATACCGAAGTTGTCAAGCCTTCAATGGCTGTTAGATACAAGGACTATGTCGGTTGGTACAAACAATACCGCACCAGCTACAGCATTGCCCCCTATATCCGCTATGAGCTCATCCAGCTCGGTGACGTGACTTTCTTCGCCGAACTCAATGGTTATTTCACCAAGGTGAACAACGCCAAGCATCACGACTTCCTCGACTGGTACTATCGCGAAATGCACAATACCATCGACACCTCTTTCGTCATTCCCGAATCCTCCACTTCCCTCGGTGCCAAAATCGTTCCAGGCCTCAACTGGCAGCTCTCCCCCCATTGCAGTGTCGACCTCTACTTTGACATCATGGCCTTCTCGTTCGATTACACTACGGTGTACAAACGCACTGTTATCGACGAGTATGACTACACTACACTGCCTCGCGTTCTGGCACGCCGCACCACCATCGATGCCACCACCACCAGCACTGAGATGGGCTTCGCTGTCACCGGCTCCCCGCTTCTCTCCAACCGCAACTGGGTGCGCGTGGGATTCAACTACACGTTCTAAGGATTTCCCCGATTATTAATCAAATTTGTAATATGTGGGGTTGAAATGTTGTTGCGTTTCAACCCCTCTCTGTTTCCCGCCGACCATGAAAACTGTCCACAACGCCATTGCCTTGCTTCTGGCACTGATGCCTCTCATCGCCACGGCACAGCAGCCTGTCGTGCTCCGCTTGGGCGATTGGCTGCCCGACACCGTTGCACTCAGCGGCAGCGCCCAGGGCATGGCCATCCACAGCAACTGTGCCGTCATGCTACGCCACGGTGGGCAATGCCTTCTCCTCGACCTGAAGCAGCACAGTCTCATAGCCTCCTATATGCTCGACGGCAACACCACCCATTGCAACAATGCCTCCTTCTCATCCCTCCGCCCTTACGGCGACGACCTCCCTCTGCTGTACGTCTCTGGGTGCTATGGCGACAAGGCGTGCTACGTCACTCGTCTCACCCGTTCGGGTTCCTCCGTTGTGCAACGTATCTACTACGATAGCGACTGCTTCCCCGTGGCGCAGGACTGGTGTCTCGACGCCGACAGCAACCGGCTCTATGCCTATGGTGGGCGGAAAGGCGGTCCTATGTTTCTCAAGCAATTCCGTCTCCCGTCCCTGGCTGCACCCGAAGTGCATCTCTCCGACTCCGACGTGCTGCGCACCATCCCTGTCAACTGTGTCGCCGTGGCGCAGGGCAGCAAAATCAAGGGCGGCCATGCCTATCTGCCCGATGGTGACCGCCCCGGACACTTCTGGCTGCACATCATCAGCCTTGCCACTGGACAGGAGGTGCACACCATCGACCTCAACCCCATCGGGCTTGAGCCCGAAGGCATCGACATCCGGGATGGGTGGATTTACGTTAGTTTCCATACCCCCGATCCACGCGACAACCGAATCTATCGTTTCCCAGACCCCATAAGATAACCTCGCCCTCCCACCCGCAGTCCAACGGCTAAAAGTTCAGCAGTGTCTGTGCTGCTGCCGATGTGCCGTAGCCCGCCAACAGCAGGCCAATCAAATAGGCCAAGGTCTTCAAGGCTATCACCCACCAGGGTGTCGCCGGTTTCGATGCAGACTCCAATGCCTCAAGGGCGTCCAGAGCCTCTTTCTTGTCGTGTGTGTCCCCGTCCGGAACTGCTCGTGTTTTGCTCATTGCGTTCTTCATACTAAGTTTAACAAATAGGGAGAGCCCAAGGCTGGACCCTCCCTGTGAAAGTACAACTCGTGGAGCCTGTTAGTTCTGCTCAACAACATCGTCCAGGTTGGGGGTGAGGAACTCGTCCTGGGTCAGGCCGCCGTAGCTCTTCACGGCATTGTTAAAGGCCGCGCTGGTCTGGTACTGGGCCAGGTAGGAGTTGTTCACCACGAAAAACTGGGTGCTTACCTTGGTGCCGGAGTGAGACTTGCGGCTGTGCACAAACGCCACACCGCCGTTCACGGGACCCGACAGGGCCAGGCATCCGTCCACTACGCTGAAGAAAGAGGTCTCCACGATGTCGCTCAGCATTGTGGTGTCGGCGTTCTCGTCCAATGTTAGCTCAATGGCGTTGATCTCCACGCGGGGGACACCGGTGGCGGCATCCATCATTTGGTGAGCCACAAACACGGTCAGCTGGTCACCGGACAGCCATCCCGTATTGTTCTGCACGATGGCGTCGCTGAAGGCTTTCAACGTGGTGCTGTTGCCCAGGGTCAAGGAGCCTACGGCAATGTTGCTCTCGGGGACGTTGTTGTTGCCAAACTCCACCGACACACCCGGCAGCGAGCCACGGGTCACCTGGTAGGCAGCCACAAGACAGCCGCCCTGCAGCGACTGGTTCTTGGTGAGGTACACGGGGTTGGCGTTCATGTTCGTGCGGACAAACTCGTTGTAGTCGCTCACTCTCTGCGGCTTGCCCTCGAAACTGGGGTGCAGGTTGCCCTTGAACGACTGGTACACGTGTATGAGGTTGGCAAACTGCATACGGCTCAGCATCTGTGAGCGGGTGCGTACTGGCACTCCTTTCTTGTCGACTTTCTGTTTTGCGACCGTCTGGCCGTTTACGCGTGCAAAGGTGTAGCTCCCGATAGAGCCACGCAGTCTGGTGTTGATTCCTGTTAAAATAGCCATAACTTTTACTCTTCGGAACCCGCCCGGTCCTTACTCGGGTTTGTTAGTGGGTTCCGTTTCCCTCACGGCGGGAATCGCAGCATTATGGCTTCGCGCGCCAGCCGTCTGCTACAGCTCCGTTGCCCTGAAAGACGCTGCAAAAGTACAGCCGTCAATTCTGACCCTTGCGTCAACTGGTTTCCAGAAGACTCATCCTTCATATAATTTCCCAAAGATACCGAAGCGTACCTCAGGCTACTCCAAACTACCACTCCAAACCATGCCAAAACCATCCTCTCAACCCGTGAAATTGAGAAAATGGCCGACACTTTACAGAAAAGTGGGAATTTTATCCCTAATCGATCATCAGGGTTTATGACAGAAGGTGGGTACTATTAAACCCAAATCGGTCATTAGGCCGACTTTTTTATCCTTTCTCGCTTTTTCAGGTCTTTTTATGCCATATTAGCATTTCTTTCGGCATCTTGTCCACATCCGAAACAAATACTAATCTGTCATAAACCCTAACGACCGATTTGGGTTTATCCCATAGTCGGCCGAATGACCGAATGGGGACTATTGCAACACAAATCAGCCCAATGGGTTTATGGCACTACGGTTTTAATAGTTTTGTAAAATCGTCAAGACTCACCACGTTGAATGTCGGAAATGGGGATTGGGCTGCATCGGCAAAATGATTGTCGTTGGTGACAATGGCGTCAGCATCGCATGCAAAGGCACAGTCGGTAAACTTGTTATCGTCATTATCCTGTTTTATTATCCTCAAACGGAAGTAGGGATCTTTCCGGATAACATTTCGCGAGCGGGACAGCAGTTTCATGAATAGGTCGGCAGCAACAGGGGAGGCTTTTGCTTTTATAATCTCTTCGTATTCAAGCAATATTTCTGATGAAATGCAGAGCGTGTATTCTCCTTGAATAAACTTGTCCAAAAGAAATGCATATTTGCTCTTTGCCCCAAGAATTTGAAGCAGACAGTTGGTGTCGAGTACTATTTTCATTACATCGCTTTGTAAGGTGTGCGTAAATGTTCGTCAGCCAAAGAGTCCAAAGCGTTCTGGTCGAGAGTGCCGTTATCCCAGAGACGTTGCATTTCACGTTTGAGCCGTGAGGCATAGAAATCACGCAGCAAATCCATCAAATCGTTTAGCTCTTCCTCGTCACGCGAGGCGGCAAAAGACTCGATTATCATCCGCTGTGTCGGGTTTATTGTTGTGGATTCCATTGTGTAACTGCTTTGTGGTGTTTGATTTATTTGTTGTTCATTGCAATAGTAAATGATGCTACAAAGATACGAACTATTTTTGAATTGACAAAGAATAATTGTTTGAGTTTGTATGTCGCCGTGATAAGAGGCTGCTGGAAGGCACTCAATATCTTGGATAGGACTGGATGTACGCTACAACCCCCAGCCGTAGTGCATGGGGTGGAGGTGGGTGATGTCTATGGAGTGGAGCAGTTGCAGGGGGCCGCCGCAGGCTAGCGGGATTCTTTCCCGGTCTTGTCGTGAATGAATTGTCCCACTTTGGTATAGGAGAGATTGAATAGCATGGAATTATCTTTTTCTTTAAAAAAAACGCCTAATCAAAAAAAAAGATGTATCTTTGCACTCTTAAAAAATGTGATAGGCTGAATGAAAATTAGCTTATCTAATTGAAAATAAACAATTAAACTATTTATTAAAATGAAACAAAATATGCAAAAAAACACAAAGTTGAAAATTTACATCTCACCTACCGTAAAAATGGTTTCGTTTACGGTTGAGCGCGGCTTCGCTGGCTCGGATCCCTCAATGGGTGGTGAAGGCACAGGTGGCGATGCAGGCGAAACACCAATCGATGATGATGGTATCAATGTTACCGGCTATAGTGGAGGCCTGAGTGCTGACAGCAGAAATTCCTTTGACCGTGACTTCGCGTTGTAGCAGTCCCTTTTTCCGCATTTAATAACCAACAAAATTTAATAACCAACAAACAATAATTCCAATGAAAAGAAACTATTTTATTCTCAGCACAGTTTTGCTGGTAACATTCCTTGCAGCATCATGCAAAAAGGAACAGGACGGCGGAGTTGCCGACGGCCCTCGTATTTTTGTTTCTGTAGAAGACCTCTTGGGCGAGGACGATGGCACCGAAGCCAAAGCAATCTACGAAATCACCAATTCTACAACGGGCGCAGGTAGGTTCAAATGGAAAAAAAGTGACAAGGTCCGCATCTATGATGCTGACAACGGATACATTCATCAGGTGTTTGTCGATGAGCAAGCCAATGCTGCATACAACTATAGCACAAACGAGGTGAGCGGTTCCACTTCTTTCCAGTCGTTTGGTCCTTCCAATGATCCTTTGGATAACACGGGCAATTCGGTGAGCCTGACAGAAACGGGTCACTACTATGCCTTCTATCCGTCTTTCTATGTGGAAAGGATAGACAACGTATTTCTCTATACTATTCCCCAAAAGTCGGTCATTGACAATAATACTAATATTGTCAAGTGGAAAGAGATGGTGTTTACCCGTTACCCCATGGCTTGCAAGACCACTGGTTTCCATTTCCAGTTGAAGAACCTTCTTTCGGGTTATAAAATCAAACTCACGAAAGAAAATGTTTTGGTTAAGAGTATTCAAGTCGAGGCTATCGGCGACCAGCACATTTCTGGCACTTTTGACGTAACTTTTAATGACAGTGGAATCCCCTCGTTGAATCAAAGGTATTCATCAGCCACTCCCACCGACAAGTCGGTCGTTCTCGAGTTTAACCAACCTGTCAACATTACCAATGGGCATGACTTCTATCTCCCGCTTCCCGGTGTCAATTACAACCATGGCCTTAAGATTACTGTCACCAACGACAAGAATGAAACTGCAACCTTCACTGTCGGTAAAACAAACGGTATCGAATTCCAGCGTAATGTTATCAAACGTTCAACGATTCCCGAAAGCAAACTGAATTTTGAAAAAACCCATGGAGAGTTTTCCATCAATAATAACGGCGACAAGGTGTACATTGCTCCGGGCAATCTGCAGTATTTCAACGCCAACTGGCAATTCGCAACAGAGCAGTACGAGATTCTGCATCCTATGAACTGTGATGGACAAACCACGTATAGTCCGGGTTACGAGTGGGATCTCTTCCGTTATAGCACTATTAACGGGGCGGCATGGAATGATGCCAATGGCGTATATCAAGACCCCTCCACAAAAGGTTCGGTATTTGGCACGGTGACGGAGAGTAATGTCCCCTATGAGCCAACAGGCACTCGTGGCTGTCCACAGTTCAAGGACTGGGGGCTGGCTTTTGGACCCACTTCAAGATGGATTACCCCGTCCAGTGACGAGTTGAGCCATATTATTACTGGGCGTATACGCCAGAGTCAAGTCAACTGCCATGTAGGTAATTTCACCAATGGCGTCTCGTACGTTCAAGCTGTTCTCACCGACGGCAGCAAATACTATCCAGGTATGATTGTGTTCCCCGACACGTGGGCGAAAGGCTATACTGATGCCAATGTGAGCAGCAAAATTGCAGCCCTTAATATTCCGGGTTGTACGTCGGGGTGGAATAGTGACTGGACAATCAATAGCTGGACAGACCGTTGGGTTCGTAGTGGCAACGGCGTTCCTGAAATGGACGTTAGAGTTTTCAAAGTCTTGGAAGATGCCGGATGTGCGTTCTTTCCCGGTGGTGGTTATATTTCAAGCAGCAATATGCAAATAATAAACTATTGTGTCAATGAACAGAATGGAAGTGCCATATGTCACTACTGGACTCGTACTTGTTTTGATCATGGTCAAGGACTTACACAGGCAAATGTATGGTCTGCTCAAAATTATAATCCAGACTACATTGTTGATCATCAGCAGATTAATGCATCGGTTTATGCTGCTGTCCGCCTAATCATGCCTGTGCCGAACAACTGATATGTGCTATGGTGCGAAGGTGTGCCTTTGTGCATAGTATGTGAAATGTACCCCAAAGAATCACCCGCATGGTTTAACGCCGTGCGGGTGATTCTTTTATTCGATGTTGAAGGATAGGGACGATTGCCTTTTTTGTGACTGTTTCTCGTTATTACAAGAGGAAGGAATTAATGCTTAAGTGTTTTTGGATAGTCCCCATGTGTAGTGCATGGGGTGGAGGTGGGTGATGTCTATGGTGTGGAGCAGTTGTAGCGGGCCGCGGAGCATCTCTTGTCCCAGGCGGGGGTCGACGGGGAACATGGCATGGTCTATATGCGGGTGGTCGCGCTTGATGTCGCGCAGGATGGAGAGGAACAACTTCTCCATCTGGTCGGGGGTGGTCTTTACGCGGTCCTGGTCGCTCTCGTCGGCTTCGGGCGGGAAGTACCAGTTGTTGCAGTCGCCCGCATGGAAGAGGGTGGTGCCGTCGCGCAGGGTGAGGACGGTGCTCACCCCCACGTCGGTGGAGCGGTACGCGTCGAGGTGGAAGTGGGGCGTTTCGACACTCTCGCCGAAGCGCAGCACCGCCAGGGGCAGACTCTTGTCTATGCGCCGCCGCCGCACGGTGTCGTAGGAGGGGAGGAGGTGCCAGTCGGGATGCGAGGCGCACCAGCCGGGGATGTCGGCGTTGAAATGGTCTTGATGGAAATGGGAGACAATGAAATACACTGTCTTCCCCGCAGCGGCCTCAAGCAGCGCGGCAAGGCGGCCGCCGGGGTCTTGCCAGTAGTCGAAGACCATCAGGCAGTCATCCTCTTCGGCGGCGAAGCAGGAATGGTGGATGAAATGCAGCTGCATGAGTCTGTGGCGGTCAGGGTTTGGGCACAAAGTCGATCATGATGTTCGTCTCGCTGAAATGGATGTCCTTGATTTCGATGCGGTCGAACACGGGGGCCAGCTGCGGGTTCTTGCCGAGGGAGAGCATCAGGCGGTTGCCGTCGAGGATGCTGAGCAGTTCGGCGCCCGGCTGTTTCTTGACCTGGCCGAGGGCGGTGCGCACCATAAACTCGATGCCGGCGCCGCCGCTGTAGGAAAGGAAGATGTCGCTGCCGTTGATGCGCTCCACGTTGATATCAAGTCCCACGGACCCCATAAGGGGCACGCTGTAGGCTATGCGCAGGGTGTGCGGGCCGCCGAAGGCCAGCGGGATGTCTTTCCCGGTCTTGTCGTGAATGAATTGTCCCACTTCGGGATAGGAGAGATTGAATTGCATGGAATAATCTTTTTTTTCTTCAAGATAACGCCTAATCGGAAAAAAAATTGTATCTTTGCACATTCAATTTAAATCAAAACAGACTATGAAAGTAAAGGAACTTGTAGAGAAACTGAACCTCAAGGTGCTTTCGGGCGCCAATGGGTTGGACCGCGAGATAGAGGGCTGCTATGTGTCCGACTTGCTGAGCGATGTGATGGGCAACGCCGAGATGGGCAATGTGTGGGTGACGCTCCAGGTGCACAAGAACGTCATGGCCATCGCCTCCCTGAAAGAGCTGGCCTGTGTCATCCTCGTAAAGGGGCAGACCGCCTCGGACGACACCCTCGAGCAGAGCAACGAGGAGGGCATCCCGTTCCTCAGCACCACGATGGAGACCTTCGAGACCGCCGGCAAAATCTACGAACTGCTCAAGCAGTAAAGAGAGAGGCTGACGGATTGTTGTTTCTACTGTCAATACTCAAAAACGCAATCGTAAATGACTCCTTTCAAGGCTGACCTGCACATCCATACGGTGTTGTCGCCGTGCGGCGATTTGGAGATGAGCCCGTCGGCCATCGTTCAGCGGGCGTTGGCGCGGGGGTTGGACATGATTGCCATCACCGACCACAACACAACCCGGCAGGTGAAGGTGGCGCAGCGCATAGGCCGTGCCAACGGCCTCTTTGTGCTGGGGGGCGTGGAGGTCACCTCGCAGGAAGAGGCGCACTGCCTCTCCTACTTCGAGACCGACGAGCAGCTTGACGAGTTCCAGGCGTTTCTGGATGCCCATCTGCCGCCCATCCCCAACGACGAGGACCGTTTCGGCTACCAGCTTATCGTGGACGAGAACGACGAGATAGTGGGCGAGGAGGAATACCACCTCCTCAACGGCATCGACGTGGACATCGACGGCATCTACGAGGAGGTGCACCGCATCGGCGGCCTCTTCGTGCCGGCCCATGTCAACAAAGGCACCACCTCGCTCACCAGCCAGCTGGGCTTCGTGCCGCCCGACCTCAAGGCGGACGGGTTGGAAATAAACCGTTTCACCACTCGCGAGGAGATGCTGAAGAAATTCGCCTACCTCAAGCGCTTCAACTTCATCACCGACAGCGACGCCCATTTCATCGACAACGTGGGCGACGTGTACAACGTCATCTATATGGAGCACCGCACCTTCGCCGAGTTCGCCAAGGCCCTGAAGGGCGAAGACGGGCGGTATATCGACACAATGGCCTTTCGCACCGCCCCGCTGCCCAAGATAGCCTGAGGCGGCCCGCACTCTGGCCGTTCCTTTTTTTGAAAATTGAAAATTGAAAGTTGCTGTCGCATCTGGATAAATCTCAATTCTCAATTCTCAACACTCAAGCATTAACACATTAACGCATTCAAGCAATCACTCAAGCGTCGTCATTTATTCGATCGTTATTCGATCGTTTTCCCTTTTTTCTCCGTTTCAGAAAGGGAAAAACAAGGGAAACATATCGAAAAACGATAGAATAAGGAACGACGCAACCTCGAGCCCGGAAGGCGCACAGAGGAACGGTGGGGACAAATATGCGACACTTTCGGAACGGTGGAGTAAGTTGGCGAAAATTGGCGTAATACCTCACATAATAAATAGTAACTTCCGCGCGAAGCGGCAAGCGTCTCACCGAAAAATAACGTTGCTTGGAGTCGGCACAGCGGGGATGTCGCTGAAGCAGATTTGCAATCCGTCTCATCTGAACCGGGCAAAAGAAAAGAGGGTGCCCGGAACTCCGAAGCACCCTCATGGTTTCTGCTTATGAAATGTGATTATTACTTGGAAGTGGGTACTGAAAAAGTTGTGTTGTTAGGCGTTTGGGCATTGTTGGTTTGGTTGGGATAACCGCCATGACTGGTTCGAAGCGTGCCATTTCCGTCTGCGACAAAGAAATCCTTGACAGCCTGTGTGCAAGTAATAGTGCAACCGGATGCATTCGTACCTAGGTTTTTAAACATTCGTCCAAAATATGAAGTATGTGCAGTTAGTCCGCCTTCAACGCCCGTCATAGTGAAACTAGGATGCAAATCAAGAGTGCTCAAGTTCCTGCATTCATTAAACATATCAGACATATTTATCACATAAGTTGTATTGAATGAGGATAGGTTAAGGCTTGTGAGTGCTTTGCAATTGTAGAACATTTTTTTCATATTTGTCACATGTCCACCAGTAAAATTGGAGTTGAAAGTAATGCTACTGAGTCGTTGGCATCCATCGAACATACTTTCCATATCAATACCCTGGTCGGTTCTGCTAGTGGTGAAACTGGAGATATCGAGAGTAGTCAGCCTGCTGCAACCATAAAACATGCATGTCATGACTCTCACATTGTTTGTCTTAAATGTAGCGGGAAATTCTACGGTTGTCAAATTGTTGCAATTCTGGAACATGCGTTCCGTAGTCCACAAAACATTGTTTACGCCATTGTCCTCATTGTTAAAGAAGGCGGTAAAATTGTTGATGGTGACCAAGTTGGTGCAGTTCTGGAACATTCTTTCCATGGTTTTGACTCTCTTGATGTTGGTGTTTGAGGGAAGTGTGATTGTTCTCAAACCGCTGCACCCTTCGAACATACACTTCATACTATTTTCACTCGACACATTTTCGGTGTTGAACGAAGAGAGGTCGAGACTTGTCAGATTAGCGTTGCTGCAACCCTGGAACATACTCTCCATATTATTTACTCTCCCGGTGTTGAAGTTGGAAAGGTTGATGCTTTGCAAAGCACGGCAATGATAGAACATAGCGTTCATCTCCGTCACCTTTTCTGTGTTGAAACTGCTGAGGGCAGCAATGCTTGCAAGGCTTGTGCAGTCCCCAAACAAATGCTGCATGCTTGTCACATTCTCAGTAGTGAATGTCGAGTTGCCACTGACGCCTGTATTGGTTACACCCACCAAACTGGTACAACCAGAGAACATTTCTCCCATATTCTTCAATGCGTAGGTGTTGGCGAACACGCCGAGGTTGAAGCTCGTCAGGCTTGTGCAGCCCATGAACATCTCATACATCGATGTGACACCCTCCGCGATGAAGTGGTCGCCATAATTGCCACCCGCAGTCTTGGTGGAGGTGAATCCATCGAAATCAGGGGTTTCCTCCAAGGAGGTAAAGTTCTTGAACATCTCTTGGCAATTCTTGTCGGCTCTGATTTTCTCGGCAGAAGTGGAGAGGGTCAGCGTCCCATTGCTAAAGGTACCATAAATTGGCGTTTGGGAAGTCGTTGACTGGAACTCATAATCTGAAGTTGTGCTGGAACCGTATTCGAACACCACATGATGGATATTGCTTAAAGCACCAGCGGCAGTTGCTGCCTGACGATTGAAATCCGGACCATAGAGCAGTGTGGCGGGGTAGGGTATCAGATTAGAGATGGATTGGGTAAGAGTGACAATTTTGTTGTGTCCCAGAGAGACTCCATCGGCAGTGGCCTCTACGAAGCCGTTAGCTGTCTCGACAGTGATGGTGACGTCGGAGGTGCTGAACTCCGGCACAAAGATGTCGAAAGTACGGTGCTGATTCTGTGCAAGCTCCACACTGCCACAGTACAGACTCACCTCATTGCTGCCACTGGTGAGAACGATTTTGTCGTTAGTCTCATGATTGTTGATAGTGGCGGTACCCGTACCGCTAAGGAAAGTAGTCTGGTTAGAATTCTGATTCTGAGCCTTTATGGTAATCTTGTTAATTTCCATGTTTTGGTTTTGTCCAAGAATATTTGTCAAATCCAGACGGATGACCGAGCAGAGGTTATGGAACACTAAGGTATTGCCGTTGGCGGTGTGGGCACCCATGGGAAGCTCCACCTTCTGAGTGATGGCATTTGAGTTGTTCTCGTCCTCAAAAGTGCTGTAGTTCTGTTTGTTCGATAGTGTCACCGACACGGTAGTTGCACTGCTGATGTCGGTACCCGAAGCCACAAGGCTGGCGGGATAGATGGCCCGGAAGCCGTTTTCGGTCGATGCCACGTCTGGGATTTCGGCGGTAGTATTACTGATATTCTGAAGTGTATACGAATTGCTGTTTACATACACTTTGTCACCTTCGTTCCAGCAGGGGTAACGGTCGCCATTAATAAACACCTTGGTGGGCTGGTCAATCACAGCACGGAGGGTGACGAAATCCTGATCCTTTTTGCAGCTGGTCATTATGGCAAAGACAGCCAGCATTATGCAAAGTATATATTTTTTCTTCATTTTCGTTCTATAATATGAGTAATTATTAACAGAGAAATGACTACTGCGCGCTTTGACGCCAATTGACTGACCAATCATTCTGATTGTCCAACCGCTGGGTACCCATAGTTGACTCTGTATTGTCACCAACTTTAGCGGAGCCTGCGAAGCCCTGCTCAACCATGAAAGAAACTGTTTTCACAAAGGGAGGATTGTACCCTTTTTTGATGTTTTTTTTGTCCATGTTGTGCATAACCATATATATTTGTTTGATAACTATCTTTCTCTTCTCTTTATAAGTGGCGTTTTGACGCCATACATAATAGTGTAGAGCTATTTTTTTTACATGCCAATCGGTTTATAAATCATTGCTTCTGTCTATTTCTCAATAATTTGAGTAAACAACGCCAATTCCATTTCGTTTGCAAAAGTACAACTTTTTTTTTTACCGTTAAGATTTTACTAAAAATTGTCAAGTAAATTTAAGTATTAATTGGATGTGTTTTCCTGTAATTGTTTGACAGAGGAGGTGACAATGGATAATGCAGAGCAATCCCTGACTGTTTTGCAAAGTCGGGGCGGGTTCGTTACCGTTAACACCTAAAGGGATTGGGCTACTCGTTGTGGTAGGGTTCGTGGTGGAGGATGGTGAAGGCGCGGTAGAGCTGCTCCACGAAGAAGAGGCGCACCATCTGGTGGTTGAAGGTCATCTGCGACAGGGATATCTTGTCGTGGGCGGCGGCATAGACGGAGGGGGCAAAGCCAAAAGCCCCTCCCACGACAAAGGCAAGGGTGCGGGTGCCGGCGTTCATCTGTTTCTGCAGGTATTGCGAGAAGCCCACGGAGGTGTGCTCCTTGCCGTGCTCGTCGAGCAGCACGATGCGGTCGATGCCCTCCAGACGTTTGAGCAGCAGGGCGGCCTCGCGCTCCTTGATTTCGTCGGGTGAGGCGTTGCGCTGGTCTTTGAGGGCGGGGATGACTTCGAGGTCGAAGTTGACATAGTGCCGCAGCCGCTTGACGTAGATGTCGATGCCTTCCTGCAGGTAGGGGGTGTCGGTCTTGGAGACTACTATGAGCTTGATGTTCATGGTTTGTGGTGGGGGGGGGTGGTTTTTCTGAATATTCGGATTATTCTGAATATTCGGATTATTCTGAGTATTCGGATTATTCTGAGTTATTGTTCTAGTTTTCTTTTTAGTAGGGGGCGGAGGAGGGGGAGGGGGTAGTGTGTCAGTTGGTGATAGGTGGTGGGGTGGGAGCCGTAGAGGCTGTAGGAGAAGGCTATGCCGGGGTCTCGGCTGCCTTCGAAGTCGAAGGCGCGAGTGTGCCCCGACAGCCGCTGGATGATGTGCCAGAAGAGCAGGGGAGAGGCGCCGTTGGCGTGTCCGTCGGGGTTGAGTGCAGAGAGAAGTGCATAGGCGCATTGGTTGTCGTAGGCCACGAAGCGTGCAGCATGGAGCCGTCCCTCTTGGTCGGCCACGCCGAGCAGGATGCCTTGGTTGCGGTCGAGGGCGGCCTGTATGACGTGCACCATGAAGTCTTGCGACAGCAGGTCGCGCTGTCCGCGCGAGGCCCAGTATTCGGCATGGAAGAGGGCAAAACGCTGGGGAGAGAGGCTGACGGGCGAGAGCTCTTTCCCGGCCCGGCGTATGGGGCGTTGCCGCCGCTGTTTGTCGAAGTTGAGGAATACCTGCTGCGGGTCGTCGATGTCGTCGATGCGGTAGGTGGGGCGCGGCACGACGGTGCAGCCGTGCCATTCCGGGCCTATGGGAGTGCCGGGAGCGAAGCATTGCTGGAAGAAGAGCAGCCGCATGGAGCGGAAGTGCGCGGCCAGCTGCTGCGCGGCGGCGGCAGTGTCGGTGCCGGGACGGTACCAGGGGCCGTTGAATTGGGTGAGCTGCGGCTGGAGGATGTAGCGCAAGCCCAAGCGCGAGGCGTAGTGGTAGGGCATGGCTGCGGTGATTAGCCCGTCGGCGTCATGCACCAGCGCCACGTCCCATTGTTTTCCATGACATACTGCGTCCATCCACCAATATTGCAAAAACAGAGGTATCGACGATGCCTCTGTTTCGCATAGGTGTTTGTATTGTTCTTTGTTGGTGATAGAGTTGATAGATTTGATAGAGAAGATGGATTATTGGATTACTACGGTTACGCGGTTGTTGGCCAGGCGGCCGTTGAGGGTGTTGTTGTCGCCCACGGGGTCGTCCTCGCCCTTGGCGATGATTTCGATGCGGTTCTCGGCGATGCCGCGGCGCATGAGCTGTTTCTTAATCTCGACGGCACGCTGGCGGGAGAGGCCGGTGTTGTAGGTCTCGGTGCCCACGTTGTCGCAGTAGCCGGTGAGCAGCACTTCGAGGCCGGACTCCTCGTTGAGGTAGGAGGCGAGGCTTTCGATTTCGGGCAGGTAGGAGTCCTGGATGGTGGCGTCGTTGGGGAGGAACTTAATGTCGGGGAAGGTCTTGGAGCCTTTGGCGGCGCTGGGCAGGAGGTCCACTTTCTTGGAGCTGAAGTCGACGATGAGACCCACGCGTATCAGTTCTTGGGTGGGCTGGGGTTCGGTGAAGTATTCAGCATCTTTCCAGTAGCGCCAGTCGATTTCGGCCACCTTGTAGGTGACTTTGTTCTTCATCTCTTTTTCGATGAGGATGTCGCGGAAGTAGTCGAGCGAGATGACGGCCTCCATCTGGGCATTGGCAATGAGTTCATCGCGCAGGTCCTTGTCGGTGACGGTGGGGTTGACGGCGAAGATGGCGCAGATGTGCATGGGTATGCGTCCGGCGCTGGCCAGGTAGTCCATCACGGGGTCGAATTCTTCCCAGTTGCGATCCTTGTCGCGCTGCCATTTCAGGGCACGGAATTTGTTGTAGTCGTAGTCGATGAAATAGAACGTCTTGGCATCGAAGGCGGTGAATTTCCACACCGTGTCGTAGGCAGACTGGCGCACTTTGTGCTTGCCGCCCATGTCGATGATGGGTTCGGTTTTCTTGCCTTTCTTGCCGGCATCGGGCAGAGTGACCTGCTCATAAAGGCCGCCGACGGTGGGACGCCAGCTGGTGTCGGCCTTGTTGCCCAGCCACTGGCGGCGGTTCTCACCGTCCTTGATAATATCGGTGGTGGGTCTCTTTTTGCGGTATTGCGCTTGCACGTTGGCGGCCGGGATAAGCATCAACACGGCCAACAGGATGATGGGAATATGTTTCTTCATGAAGGTTTTATTTTTCGGTATAACGTGGAATTGGAATATTTATTGTTGAGGATCGACAAGAGAACCGTTTTCGCATACCAGCATGCGCGACTGGTACTTGTCGATCATCATGAAATCGTGTGAGGAGATGAGCATGGTGGTGCCCGTTTGCCTGTTGAGGTTGACGAGCAGTTGCATGATGTCGGAGGAGGTGGCGGGGTCGAGGTTGCCGGTGGGCTCGTCGGCCAGGATGAGGCTGGGGTTGTTGATTAGTGCCCGGGCGATGCCGACGCGCTGCTGTTCGCCTTCGGAGAGGTGGTAGATGGAGGACTGGGCCTTGTCGGCGATGCCGACGGCCTCGAGGGTGTTCATGATTTGGCTGTCGATGTCGCTCCGTTTCCATCCGGTGGCCTGGAGGACAAAGGCCAGGTTGTTGTAGACATTGCGGTCTTTCAGCAGCCGGAAGTTCTGGAAGACGATGCCCACTTTGCGGCGCAGCATGGGAGTCTGCCTGCGCTTGAGGTGCATAAGGTCGAAGCCGCATACCATGGCCTCTTCGCCGCTGTCGATAGGGTGGTCGGCGTAGAGAGTGCGCAGCAGGGAAGTCTTGCCTGCACCGCTCTTGCCGATGAGATATACGAACTCTCCCGGGTTCACTACGAGGTTGACATGGGTCAGTAGCAAGCCTTCCTCATGGCTGATAGCCACGTCTTTAAGAGATATGATGGGTGTTTCCATGATGGCACTATTTCAAATTGCAAAAGTACTACTTTTTTTCTATATTATATATTTACGTGTCATTATTTTTCCACGGCAGGGTGTTGATTGCCTGTACATCAGTTGTTTCATCGTTTCCAGAAGGCTGGGATAAAGAGGATGAGCACGGTGAGGCACTCTAACCGTCCCAGGAGCATGAGGAAGGAGCATATGAGTTTGGCAGTGCTGTTGAACGCGGCATAGCAGCCGAAGCCGCCGCTGGTGCCGAGGCCGGGACCATAGCCGGTGATGCAGGCGATGACGGCGCCGATTGACTCGGTGGCGTTGATGCCGCTGAGCATGAGGAGCATGATGCCGAGGAAGATGACCACCACAAAGACCATGAAGATGACCATCACGTTGGTGACGATGTGGGCGGACACGGGTTTGCGGTTGAGACGCACGGGGTTGACGGCATGGGGGTGCAGACGGTCGCGGAGTATTTTGCGCACGTGGCGTATGAGAATCAGCACGCGCATGGCTTTCAGTCCACCGGTGGTGGAACCCGCCATGCCACCGCAGAGCGACAGGATGACGAAGAGGAAGGTGATGGGCACCCACCACTGCGAGGTGTCGCCTACCAGTGAGCCCGTGGTGGTAAGCACGCTGAGGGTCTGCACGATGCCGCAGCGAAGGGCATCGGCCCAGGGGTAGTCCATCTTTAGTCGCAGAGCCAGCACCACGAAGACTGCCGCAACGGCATACAGGGCGAGGTAGAACCGCAGTTGCTCGAACTTGTGTGTCATCTTGTCCCACTGGACAGTGAAGAAGTTGTAGAGCATGGCGAAGTTGACACCACTCAACAGCATGGCGATGCCCACGATGTACTGCTGAGTATGGGTGAGCCGCTCGAGGCTGTTGTTGTAGATGGAGAAGCCTCCCGAGGAGATGTTGGTGAAGGTGATGTTCACCGCGTCCCATATCTGCATTCCGCTTTTGTAAAGCACAAAGACGAAGAGAACCGTCAGGAGGATATACACGCCCAGCGTGTGCCGGATGGTGGAGCCCATGGAGGAGGCCTGTTTGCCGGTGTTGTCCGCCCCCGAGGCCTCGGCGGTGTAGAGACTGTATTTGTTGATGCCCAGGGAGGGTACCATGGCCAAAACCAACAGCACGAAGCCGAAGCCTCCGAACCACTGCGTCATGCTTCGCCACAACAGGATGGAGGCCGGCAGCCACTCCACGGCGCTGAATACGGTGGCACCCGTGGAGGTGATGCCCGAAGTGGACTCGAACAGCGCATCGGAGAAGTTCAGCAGGGTGCCTGTGGCCAGGAACGGCAGTGTGCCGAAGAGGACCAGCACCACCCACATCAGCACCACCAGCAGGTAGGCCATGCGTTGGTTGGCCAGCTGGCGTGCCTTGCGGAAACTGACGACCAGCAACAGGCCCACGTTGAAGGTGAAGAGTCCCGACACGGTAATGTTCCACCATGTGCCGTCGTTGAAATGCAGCGACGGTATCAGGCAGCTAAGCATCATCACGCCCTCGGCCATGAGCATGATGCCGAGGAACCGCAGAATGTACTTTATGTCGTTGGCTTTTCGCATTTTTATCGGAGTAACTTTATTGCTTTTTTGTTATCCTCTTCTCCAGTAGGCGGGCGAGAAGACGGCTATCAAGGCAAAGAGCTCCAGTCTGCCCGCCAGCATCAGCACGGTGAGTGTCCATTTGGCCAGCGCGGGCAGCAGGGAGTAGTCGAGACTGGCGCCTAAGCTGTTGATAAGAGGAGAGGGACCCAGGTTGCTGATGTTGGCCGCTGCCATGCACACTGCCGCCGGTATGCCGCTGCCGCACAGTGTGAGGATGAAAGCCCCAGCAACGATAAACACTATATACAGGAACACGAAAGCGAAGACCTTGTTGATATAGTCGGTCTCGACCACCTCGTGGTTAACTTTCACGCGGAAGACAGCGTTGGGGTGAATCATCCGTGTCAGGTAATTGGCGATGTACTTCACCATGATGATGATGCGTCTCAGCTTGATGCCGCCGCCTGTGCTGCCTGCGGTGGCACCGATGGCAATCAGCACAAAGGTCAGCACGCTCACCAAGAATGACCAGTTTGCGGGTCGCGGGATGTAGAAGCCACAGGTGGACATGGTGGAGGCGATGTGGAAGATGCTGTATTGCAGAGAGGAGACAAAGCCGTTGTCGGCAGCGGTGAACGCCAGTGTGCAGACCACCACGGAGGCAAGGTACAGGATAAAGTAGATGCGCACCTCCTCGTCGTGAGTCCAGTTGCGCCAGCGCAAGGTGAAGAAACGGTAGAGCACAGCCACATTCACACCGCTGAGAATCATGAATACCGCCACCGTGGCCAGGGCACCGTTGTTCAGTATCGCCAGTCCCTCGCCCGAGGTGAGGAAACCGCCAGTGGAAACGGTGCTGCATGCCAGACAGAAAGAGTCCACCACCGGGGTGCCTTGTATGGCCAGAATCACAGCCATGGCGGCGGTGAGGGCGCTGTAGATGGTCCACATGCGAGTGACGCTTTTGGCCAGTCGGGGGTGCAGCTTGCGCTGCTGAGTGCCGGAGAACTCCGCTTCGTAGAGCCGGAAGGCGCCCTGGGTCAATTTGCGGAGCAGTGCCACGACCAGGAGCATCAGCCCCAAGCCTCCTGCCCATTGGGTGATGGCCCGGTAGGTGAGCATGGAGGGAGGCAGGTTCTCGGGGTTGGCCAGCACGGAAGAACCCGTGGTGGTGAATCCGCTGTACGACTCGAAAACCGCGTCGGTGAAAGAGTCCAGAACCCCAGTGAAGAGATAGGGCAGGGTGCCGCCTAACGGGATGACAAGCCATATGATAACCGTCACCCAGTAGCTCTCGTTCTCCTTCAGATCGTATTCGCGGTTACGCCCCAGGATGTTGCGGAAGAAAAGCCCCGCCATCAGGATAATCAAGGCCGACACCACGATGGCAAACTGCATCCCGTCGCGGAAGTAGATGGACACCGCCAGCGGCAGCACCATGGAGGCTGCCAGATAGGTGAGCAGAATCCCCGTCAGGTGCGTGATAAGCCTGAAGTTGAACTTGCGCAGCCGCAAGCGCCGGTTGGTTATGCCAGGAGATGTCACAGTCGGAAAGGGTAGGGGTTTCACTTTCTCAAAGGCTATTCAAACAGCTTGGCCACTTGTTCCATGGCCTTGGGCAGGGCAAACACCACCACCTTGTCCTTGGCTTTGATTTGCGTGTCGCGGGTAGGCAGGATGGTCTCGTTGCCGCGGATGATGCCGCCGATGGTGGCCCCTTTGGGCAGAGCCAGGTCGCGTATGGTGTGGCGTGTGGCAGGCGACCACTTGCCGACGTTGAACTCCACCAGCTCGGCATTCGTTCCGCTGAGCCATTTGCTGCTCACGGCTTCGCCTTTTACGATGAAGCGCGAAATGTAGCTTGCCGTGATTAGTTTCTTGTTGATGATGGTGTCGATACCGATGTCCTGCGACAGGCTGATAAACCCGGTGTTTTCCACCAGGGCTATGGTGCGGTTGACTCCCAGTTTCTTGGCGTGCAGACAGGTGAGGATGTTGGTCTCTGAAGAGTCTGTCACAGCGATGAAGGCATCGGTGTCCTGCAATCCCTCCTCCTTCAGCAGCTCGATATCAGTGGCATCGCCGTTGATGACCAGGGTTTTGTCCAGTAAAGTGGCAGCCTCCTCGCAGCGGCTGCGCGACTCCTCGAAGAGGGTGATGCGTATCTTGTCTTCGAGTGTCATGGCGGCATAGCGGCCGATGCGTCCGGCACCGACAATCATAGCCTTGTTGATTTGCACATCGTGCTTGCCCGACACCTGCTTGATGGTCTCCAACTGGTTTGGGCGGCTGATTAGGTAGGCAAGGTCGCCCTGCTGGAAGACCAGTCCGGCATGCGGGATGATGGTCTCGCCGTTGCGCAGGATGGCCACTATGCGCACGTGGAGCGTGTTGTAGGTCTGCACCAGTTCCTGCACACTGTGGCCTGTCACAGGGGAGTCGGCCTCGAGCCGTATCAGATACATGGTCAGCAGTCCGCCGGAGAAGTCGAAGAACTCCGTGGCCACCGAGTTGTTCAGCAGATTGGTGATTTCCTTGGCGGCGATGCGCTCCGGGCACACCAGCTCGTCCACCCCGATTTCGCGGAACATATCGCGGTGCTTGGGTGTCAGCAGTTCGGCGTTGCTGATGCGCGCCACCGTCCGTTTGGCTTTCAGCCGTTTGGCCAGGATGCAGCTCATCAGGTTGATGCTCTCGTCGTGCAGCACGGCAAGAAAGAGGTCGCAGTCCCCCACGTTAGCCTCCGACAGCACCTGGGGAGAGGTGGACGACCCGGCAATGGTCAGCAGGTCCGTCTCCTTCTCCAAGCGTTTAAGCAACTCGGAATTGGGGTCGACCACCGTGATATTGTGGTTCAATTCTGTCAACGATTTGGCCAGATAAAAGCCAACTTCACCGTCGCCTGCAATGATAATATTCATTAATATTCCTTGTTTTAAACCATTATACCTGCGGCAGGGCCGCAGGTAATCCTTAATACCAAACTGCAAAAGTACAAAAAAAAACCATATATTTAAAAAAAATTGTACTTTTGCATTTTCATCTGGGCTGTCGCCCTGCAGTTCCGCCTGCACAAGACTGTTAAGCCATAAGAGTGTGCGGGTCATTGCGGACAACGGCTCAGGACATTGCAAAACAATAAAAAAGGAAATAAAACAGACATGGAAATAACACGTATCTTCGACCTGCTCGACCATCTTGTCACCAGTTATCCCGACAAGCCCGATATTCTTGCCTGCAAGGAAAAAGGCGAGTGGATTAAATATAGTACACACGATTATTATAAGTATTCCCACTATCTGGCCTACGGCCTCATAGAAATGGGACTCAAGCCCGGCGACAAGGTCATCACCATCTCCGGCAACTGCCCTGAGTGGAACTTTATGGACATGGCCCTTGCCCTTGCGGGCCTCATCCATGTGCCGGTCTATCCCACGCTCAGCCCCGACAACTACCAGCACATCTTCACCCACAGCGAGGCCAAATACGTGTTTGTGAGTAACAACATACTCCTGCGCCGCATCCGTCCGGCTCTCGACAAAATGGAAAATCCGCCCATAGTCTATACCCTTGCTAACATCGAGGGTGAGCACCGTACGCTCGAAGTGCTCAAGGCCGGTATCGCCAGCCGCGAGAAGAACAGCCCTATCGTGGCGCACCTTAAAGACACCATACAGCCCGACGACTGGGTCACGCTTATCTACACTTCCGGCACCACCGGCCAGCCCAAGGGCGTCATGCTTTCGCATCGCAACATCTGTTCCAACTTTATCGCCCACGAGAAGGTCAACCCCATGACCTCCGAGAGTCGGGTGCTCAGTTTCCTCCCTCTCAACCACATGTATGAGAGGAGCATGAACTACCACTTCCAGCTTAAGGGAGCCAGCATCTACTATGCGGAGAACATGGGAACCATACAGCAGAACATGGCCGAAATCCATGCCCATGGGTTCTGCGCTGTGCCGCGTGTGCTGGAGATGGTATATGATAAACTTTATGCCGCAGGGAAGGACTTCACCGGCCTCCGCAAGAAAATCTATACCCGCGCCTTCAAGCACGGCGCCCGCTACGACTACACCCTCTTCAAGAAAGTGTCCCTTGGCTACCAAATCTCGCAGTTCTTCTTCGACCGTACCGTCTATCGCCACTGGCGCGAGCGCTTCGGCGGCAACCGCCTTATTGTCATTACCGGTTCCTCCAGTATCCAGCCACGCATCATCCGCACCTTCGCTGCCGCGGGTATCTATATCTATGAGGGCTACGGTCTTTCGGAGACATCGCCAGTCATCGCTGTCAACAACCCGGTCGACGGCTATGTGAAGATAGGTACCGTGGGTCCCATTCTGAAGGGTGTGGAGGTGAAGTTTGCCGACGACGGCGAAATCCTCACACGCGGACCCCATGTCATGCTGGGCTACTACAAAGACCCCGAATACACCGCCCAGGTCATCGACTCCGACGGCTGGTTCCATACCGGCGATGTGGGTGAGATGGTGGGTGGCCTGACTGGCCAGCGCTATCTCCGCATCACTGACCGAAAGAAGGATATTTTCAAACTCTCTGCCGGAAAATACATCGCCCCGCAGCTGCTTGAAAACAAGCTCCGCGAGTCGGAATACATAGACCAGGCCATGGTTGTGGGCGAGAACGAGAAAAGCGTCGCTGTCATTATCTCGCCCAACTTCAACACCCTCCACTACTGGGCGCTCAAGCATCATATGCACTATCGCGACAACGGTGTGCTCCTTTCCATGCCTGAGACCAAGGAGAAATACAAGCAGGTGATTGATAACATCAACCGCGACTTTGCCGCCCATGAGCAAATCAAAAACTTCCGTCTTGTGGTCGATGAATGGTCTTCAGCCAACGGCCTTCTGTCGCCCACTCTCAAGCTCAAGCGCAACATATTGATGGATAAATATAAGAACCTCATAGCCGAGATTTACGGCAAAGAGGCGGCTCCAGTCAACCCCATCATCTCTGCTTTCCGCAGTGTGGAACTCCCCAACTTCGGCTTTGGCCGCAAGAAATAGCCTTTCCCTTCGCGGGTCAGAGTGCATGGGAATGCTCGCCCATCTGTCTGTTTGGGTCAGATGGGATGCATTGCAAATACTTCATGGCAAGAGTGTAATGTTCTTTTTGGGACTTCCTTGCCTTTTGGCCGGGAGGGATTGTGGAATACTGTGGCAGGGAAAGTTTTCGGGTAGGACACAATAATTTTTTTGAGAGAAAGTTATTTATGCATTATGGAAAATAAGAAAAGACAATTCGCGTGGATGTGGGGCCTGATTGCCGGCATAATCATTGCGGACCAGATACTGAAGATTTGGGTGAAAACCCACATGCATATGGGCGAGGACATCCCGCTTATAGGCGACTGGTGCCTGCTGCACTTTGTGGAGAACGAGGGCTTCGCCTTCGGCATGACGCTTGGCGGGACAGTCGGCAAGGTGATTCTGTCACTGGTCAGAATGGTGGCCTCTGCCGCTCTGATATGGTTTTTGATAAAGAAGATACGGAAAGGTATTCGCATGTCGCTGCTGCTGTGCGTGACCCTGATTACCGCCGGAGCAATGGGAAACCTGATTGACTGCTGCTTCTATGGTTTGATATTTAATGAGAGCTCTTACTCTGTGGCCCAGTTGTTCCCGCCCGAGGGCGGCTACGCACCGTTCTTGCAGGGCAAGGTGGTGGACATGTTCTACTTCCCGCTGTTCGAGACGGAGCTGCCTGGCTGGCTGCCGTTCTGGGGTGGCGACCACTTTGAGTTTTTCAGCGCCATATTCAACATTGCCGATGCGGCCATCACGGTTGGTACCATATGGCTGATAATCGACCAGATGTTTTTCTCGCCCAAAAACTCAAAAAAAGAAGAAGAAAATGCTTCCGAAAACCCCGAAAAGAGCGAAAAAGTAGTGGCTTGAAACCCTTTTTCGAGGTGTTGACGAAGATGGTATGATAAAAAAATTACTCTTATTCCCAAATAGTTGCAGTTTTTTTTGAAAAAATATTTTGCTGAATGGGAAAAAAGTAGTAATTTTGCAAACGATTTCAAAGGAAGAGAAATCTAGTTTGAAATGATGGCGTTGTAGCTCAGTTGGTAGAGCAGAGGACTGAAAATCCTTGTGTCACTGGTTCAATTCCAGTCAATGCCACAGGAAATGATGAACTTTTCAGCAGGAGGTGCAGTGCAGGTACCTCCTGTCTTTTTATATACACTGGCACACGTAACAACAGCAGCCCATAGGACTAACAAACTAACTATTATCCCGATATGACAAAGATACTGGTAGTTGACGATGAGCAGGACTTGTGCGAGATTTTGCGCTTTGACCTCGGTAATGAGGGCTTCGGGGTGGAGACTGCCAACAGTGCAGAGGAAGCCTTGGCCATTATGGGACAGCGTGCGCCGGGAGAGTTCGGACTGATACTGCTCGATGTGATGATGGAGCATATGTCGGGCTTTGAGATGGCACGGCAGCTGCGCGGGAACGGAGACAACACCCCCATCATCTTCCTGACAGCCCTTGATTCACACGACGACCAGCTGGCTGGATTCTCGGTGGGCGCCGATGACTATATCACCAAGCCTTTTGCTTTCGACACTGTGCTGGCACGTGTGCGTGCCGTGCTGAAACGCACGCAGTCTCCTGCCTTGACCCCCTCCGGGTCGGTGATACGCATAGGGGCTTTGCAAATCGACCCCTCGCGCAATACGGTCAGCGTCGGCGGCATCCCCGTGGAACTGACACGCAGGGAGTATATGATATTGTGCCTGATGGTGCAGAACCCGGGCATCTATTTTTCACGCGAAGAAATCATGTCGGCCGTATGGCCCAACGATGCGCTGGTAAACGACCGCAGTGTGGATGTGCATATAGCCCGGCTGAGAAAAAAAATGGGCAGCGAAGGACGGCGGTTGGTGAACCGCACGGGCTTCGGCTATGCCTTCCAGAATTGACGCATAACCCCGGCAGAAATCCAGAGACAACGAAATGACAAACACGATTATCATAACGGTAACATTGCTGGGGTTGGCCCTGATTACACTTGTGTGGATGGCTGTGAGGCTGAAGATGCGTGTGCAGAGCGAGCACCGGCTGCGCGAAGAGGCGGAGGCCTCCAAGCAACAGATTATCGTGGAGCAGAACCGCAACCGCCAGTTGAAGCAGGAGATGACGAACAACATCGCCCACGAACTGAAGACTCCCGTGAGCTCGATACGCGGATACCTGGAAATACTGCTGGCCGACAAGCCCGTCAGCGACGAGCAGCGGCATTTCTTTATCGAGCGGTGCTACAGCCAGACGCTGCGCCTGTCCAACCTCATCAACGACGTGTCGCTCATCAACAAACTGGAGGAAGCCAACGACCTGTTTGTAAAAGAGCCTGTGGACATCAAGGCTACAGCCAGGGAGGCCATCAGCGAACTCATGCTCAAGTCGGAGCAGCACGGCATTGCCATCCACGACAACCTGCCCGACGGAATGGTGGTGAATGGCAACACTATGCTGCTGTACTCCATCTTCCGCAACTTGATAGAGAACGCCATAGAGTATGCTGGCGACGGCAGCACGGTGTGTATTCAGTGCTACAAGCCCGAGGACGAGACACACTATTTCATACACCTGTACGATACCGGCAAGGGTGTGGGCAATGAGTATCTGCCTCGCCTGTTCGACCGTTTTCTGCGAATTGACGAAGGCCGCAGCCGGAAGAGCGGCGGCACTGGGCTGGGACTGTCGATAGTGAAACATGCCGTCCTGTTCCATGAGGGGGACATCTATGTCAAGAACCGCGTCGAAGGGGGCCTGGAGTTTTTCTTCTCTATCAAGAAATAAATGTACGAACAATCAATAAAACACAACATGCATAAGACACATATACAATTGCGCTTCAATGATATCGACCAGATGGGGCATGTCAACAACGCTGTCATCATGGAATTCTTTGATTTGGGTAAGTCGGAATATTTTACAGCGATAGGACTTCCGCCCGAAGAGGGCGATTTCACCGTTATGGTGGTGCGTGTGGAAGTAGACTTCCAGCGGCAAGTCCTTTTCCACGACCACATCCATGTGACGACCTCGGTGGATCACTTCGGCAACAAGAGTCTGGCGGTGAAACAGCAGTTGGTCGATACTGCGACTGGTGAGGTGTGTGCGTCCTGCCGGACAGTGATGTCCGGATACAGCCGGATAACACACCGGAGTGCAGTAATACCCGACACAATAAAAGAGCGAATCATGCGTTATGAAGAATTGGAAACTGAAAATAGCGCGATATGAACAATAAAGTCCTATTACTGTACACGGGTGGCACCATAGGCATGGTGCAGGACGGGAACGGGTCGTTGAAGCCTTTCCCGATGGAGCACATCTATGACCTTGTGCCGGAACTGCGGAAATGCCCTTATCAGATAGACACCTGCCAGCTGGACAACATCATTGATTCGTCGAACATGACCCCCTCTTTCTGGGTGGATATTGCGGAAATCATTGAGCGGAAGTACGACGAGTACGACGGCTTTGTGATTCTGCACGGCACGGACACGATGGCCTACACCGCTTCCGCCCTCAGCTTTATGTTCAAGAACCTTTCCAAGCCCATCATCCTGACGGGGAGCCAGCTGCCTATGGGTGTGCTGCGCACCGACGGGCGGGAGAATATCATCTGTGCATTGGAGCTGGCCTCGTGTCGTGAGGCCTTTATCCCCGAAGTGGGACTGTTTTTCGAGAACCACCTCTACCGGGGCAACCGCAGCACCAAGGTGAGTGCGGAGAACTTCGACGCTTTCTGCAGTTTCAACTTCCCCTCGTTGGCCAAGGCGGGTATCAACTTCAGTTTCAAACCCCATCTGTTCCTGCCAAAGGGTACCGAGCCGTTGGAGGTGCGCAAGTGCTTCGACCGCAACATCGCGGTGCTGAAACTGTTCCCTGGCATCACGCCGGAGGTGGTCAATGCCATCCTCAATGCCGAGAACCTGCACGGTGTGATTATCGAGACTTTCGGGTCGGGCAATGCACCCACTGAGAAATGGTTTATCGACGCCATGTACAATGCGCTGAAGCGTGGAATCACCGTGCTGAATGTGACGCAGTGCAAAGCCGGCTCGGTGGTGATGTGCCAGTACGAGGCAAGCTGTGAGATGAACCGCATCGGCATTATCGGAGGCAACGACATCACGCTGGAGGCAGCCGTCACCAAGATGATGTACTTGCTGGGGTCGTACCCCAACAACCCCGAGTATGTGCGTAAAGGACTGCAGCTCTCCATGCGTGGTGAGATGACGGTTCCGTGTTGAAATAAAGTAGGGATTAACAGCCACACTGTGTTTTGAAAAAGCTGATTCCATATCTGATTCTGCTGCTGTGCGCCACCCCTGCAGTACGGGCGCAGGTGCGTGCCTCGCACCTGGGCTCTTTCGACAACCAGAAACTGCACTGGGGCATACAGGTGGGCTATACCCAGTCGAAGTTCGACTTACACTATTCCGAGGATGAAACCCTGAGGCAGACAATTATGGGGGTGACCTCATATTACAGCCCGGGATTCCACATCAATATAATCGGCGACCTGCGCTTGAATGACAACTTCAACCTGCGGCTCTTGCCTGGCATTACGCTCATCAGCCGCGAGATGGCTTACAGTTGGTCGCCGGAATATACTTCCACACATTGGAAATATGACTTAAGCCGCACGGTCGAGTCAGTCTATGGGGAGATCCCGCTCGAAGTGAAGTTCCGTGCACACCGCTACACAGACTTCCGGCCATACCTGACTACGGGTGCCAGTTTCGGCTTCGACTTTGCCTCGCTGTTCAAGAACAAGAATAACAACGACGAGTCTATCATTCGCCTTAACCCCGTTGACCTCCGCTACACTGCAGGCGTGGGGTTCGACTTCTTCCTCCCCTATGTGAAGTTTGCCATAGAGTTCAAGATGGCTTTCGGGCTTGTGAACCTGAAGGTAAACGACGACGACTACTACACTCAATCCACCGACGACCTGAGGTCACGCACGTTCATGCTCTCGTTCACTTTCGAGGGAGATAGCCGGGCACTTTATTTAAGTCATGCGAAAAATCGTTGACATAGACCTCACCCCTGCTGAATACTGTACGCACGACCTGCTTTGCCGCGCCGTGGCGCATAAGGCACACCTGCATGTGGACGACATCGCCCATGTGGAGGTGCTGCGTCGCAGCCTCGACTCGCGGCGGGGAATACGCTACCACGCCACCGTCGAGGTGTACTGTGGCGAAGACTACGTCGCTCCCGACTATAAGGGACAATATCGCGACTGCCACAACAGCCCTGCGGTCATTATCGTCGGTGCCGGCCCGGCAGGGCTCTTTGCTGCTCTCCGCGCCCTCGAGTCGGGGCTGAAACCCATTGTCATCGAGCGCGGACAACCGGTGGAGCAGCGCCGTCTTGACATCGCCCAGCTGGGTCGTACACATCAGGTGAACCCCGAAAGCAACTGGTGTTTCGGTGAAGGCGGTGCAGGCACCTATTCCGACGGCAAGCTCTACACCCGCAGCACCAAGCGCGGGAATATCCAGTATGTGCTGGAACGTTTTATAGAGCACGGAGCCGACCCCGCCATTGCCATCGACGCACACGCACATATCGGGACCGACAAACTGAGCGGCATCATAGCCAACATGCGCCATACAATCGAAGAGCACGGCGGCGAATACCATTTCGCCACCCGCATGGCAGACCTTGTCGTAGAGCGGCAGGGGGCTGAACAGCGTGTGCTGGGTGTTGCGGACAGCGAAGGCAACGAGTACCGGGGCGTGGCCGTCGTCCTTGCCACAGGCCATTCGGCTCGCGACATCTACCGCCTGTTCCATCGCCAGGGCTGGCTTTTGGAGGCTAAGCCCTTTGCCCTCGGCATACGGGTGGAGCATCCCCAAAGCCTCATCAATGAGATACAATACCACCGCTCGCCCGACATCAATTACCTGCCACCGGCAGCCTACAGTCTCACCACGCAGGTGGAAGGCCACGGGGTCTTCTCGTTCTGCATGTGCCCGGGCGGGGTCATCGTCCCCGCAGCCACAGACGGCGGGCAGCAGGTGGTCAACGGCATGAGCAATTCCAAGCGCAACTCACCCTATGCCAACAGCGGCATAGCCGTCACCGTGAGCCTCGCCGATGTGCCGCAGTATGCACATCTTGGCCCATTGGCCTTGCTGCAGTTCCAGCAGGAGGTAGAGCACGCCACATTCCAAGCTGTGGGCAACAGCATTGCGGCCCCCATCCAGCGGCTCACCGACTTCTGTCAGGGCATTCCCAGCCGAAGCAACAACAAGAGCAACTACATCGGCGATACGGTCAACCTGCCCCAGCACGAACTGCTGCCCTCCTTTGTTGTAAAGTGTCTCCAACAGGGCTTTCGCGACTTCGACAGGAAAATGCATGGTTTCCTCACCTCGCAAGCCAGCGTGCTGGCTGTCGAAAGCCGCACCTCCTCGCCTGTCCGCATCCCTCGCGACGAGACCCTGCAGCATCCCCAGCTGCGCGGCCTCTACCCCTGTGGCGAAGGCGCAGGATATGCCGGCGGCATCGTCTCCTCGGCACTCGACGGCATCAACATCGTCAACAATATAGCAACTGTCCTGAACTCATAATACTGTTAAAAGCATGGACTTTGAACTCAAATCCGACTTTGCCCCCATGGGCGACCAGCCCGAGGCCATCCGCCAACTGGTGGAGGGCGTCCGCAACGGGCAGCGTGCACAGGTGCTGCAGGGCGTCACCGGCAGCGGCAAGACATTCACCGTGGCCAATGTCATTGCCCAACTCAAACGCCCGACTCTTGTCCTCAGCCACAACAAAACCCTTGCCGCGCAGCTCTACGGCGAGTTCAAACAGTTCTTTCCCAACAACGCGGTGGAGTACTTCGTCTCCTACTACGACTACTACCAGCCCGAGGCCTACATCGCCGCCACCAACACGTATATAGAAAAAGACCTTGCCATCAACGACGACCTCGACAAACTGCGCCTGCGTGCCTCCTCGGCACTGCTCAGCGGCCGCCGCGATGTCATCGTTGTCAGTTCCGTCAGCTGCATCTACGGCATCGGCAACCCCGACGAGTTCAAGCGTGGCACCGTCCACGTCAAGGTGGGCGACCGCATCAGCCGCGACAACCTCCTGCTCCAGCTCTTGGACGGACAATATGTCCGCAACGAAATAGAGTTCATCAACGGACGCTTCCGCGTAAAGGGCGACACCGTTGACGTTTTCCCCTCCTTTGCCGACTTCTGCTACCGCATCAGCTTTTGGGACGACGAGATAGAGAGCATCGAAAGCTTCGAGCCCATCAGCGGGCAGAAACTGGACACCTACGACGAGGCCGTCATCTATCCGGCCAGCAACTTCCTCACCTCAAAAGAGAACATGGCCGATGCCCTGCGCCAGATACAGGCCGACATGTTCGAGCGCCGCGACTACTTCTACTCCATTGACAGGCCCCTCGAGGCCAAGCGTCTTGAGGAACGGGTCAACTACGACCTCGAAATGATACAGGAGCTGGGCTATTGCAGCGGTATCGAGAACTACTCCCGCTATTTCGACGGCCGCAGCGAGGGCAGCCGTCCCTTCTGTCTTATAGACTATTTCCCCGACGATTTCCTCCTTGTAGTCGACGAGAGCCACGTCACCGTGCCTCAAATCGGTGCCATGTACGGTGGCGACCGCAGCCGCAAGACTTCTCTTGTCGAATACGGCTTCCGCCTCCCCTCGGCGCTCGACAACCGTCCGCTCAAATACGAAGAGTTCTATGCCCTCACAGGCCAGACCATCTACATCAGCGCCACCCCTGCGCAATACGAACTCAGCGAGGCCGAGGGTGTGGTGGTGGAGCAGATTATCCGTCCCACAGGACTTTTAGACCCCGTCGTGGAGGTGCGGCCGGCTGTCAACCAAGTCGACGACCTCCTCGACGAGATAGAGAAGACCGTCTACAAGAACGAGCGTGTCCTGGTCACCACCCTCACCAAACGCATGGCCGAAGAGCTGACCTCCTACCTCATCAACCTCGGCATCCGCAGCAAATACATCCACAGCGACGTGGACACTCTTGAGCGTGTCGAGATAATGCGCGACTTGCGCATGGGAGTCTTCGATGTCCTCGTGGGTGTCAACCTCCTGCGCGAAGGACTCGACCTGCCCGAAGTGTCGCTCGTCGCCATCCTCGATGCCGACAAAGAGGGTTTTCTGCGTGGCGACAGGGCCCTTATCCAGACCATTGGACGCGCTGCCCGCAACGTCCACAGCAAGGCCATCCTCTATGGCGACACCATCACCGGCAGCATGCAGCGTGCCATCGACGAGACCAACCGCCACCGTGAAAAACAGATACGGTTCAATCTCGAGCATGGCATTGTGCCGCGACAGATTGTCAAGAGCACCGAGGCCATCATGGGCTCCACCAGCGTCATAGAGCGTGCCGCCGAGGAGCACTACGAGGAGAAAGCAGCCGAAGGCCCCAACATCCCCAACATCGCCGCCTCGCCCTATGCCCTCAACACCCCGGCGCACCCCGGCAAACAGAAACGCACCGCCGCCGATTACGATGCCGTGCAGGCCGCCGAACCCGATGCAGCCGTGCAGGAAGACAGTCTGCAGTGGTGCAACAAGACCAAAGCGCAGCTCCGCAAGGAGATACGCGAAACCCAGCGCAAGATGCAGCTTGCCGCAAAAGAGATGGACTTCCTGTCTGCCGCTAAGTACCGCGACCAGATACGCGCCATGCAGAAAGCTCTCGACACCGCACGCTGACCTTCCTCCCCGAAAACCGCTGCAAAAGTACACATTTTCTTTCAGACCTGAACATCAACTTACCTCAACTCGTCCCAAAATACAAAGAAAGGATGCCGACAAACCGCGCCAGCATCCAACTCTCAATTCTCAATTCTCAATTCTCAACTCTCCACTACCACCCGGCGGACGGCTGTGCCTTGGGGAGAGGCGAGGGTGGCCACGTACACCCCGGCGGGCAGGCTGGCGGGCAGGGCGAAGCGGTGTTCCTTCACCTCCATGCGCAGCACCTCGTGCCCGGCGGCGTCATGCAGGGTGAGCGTCAAGCCCTGCAGCGGCACCTGCCGCCCAATCTCCACCACCTGCCGTGCTCCCGAGCGTGAGGGGTTGGGCACGATGGCAAAGGGCAGCACCTCCCCGGGGGCAGCGATGCCCTCGGGCTGGTGCGTGGTGTCGGGCATGTGGTCGCCCGTGTAGAAATAGACGGGTGCGCTCCAGGCCGTCCACATCACCGTGTCGTGGATGGGGCAGCGGTGGTGGCAGCGGGCGCGGACACGTGCCTGGTAATAGATGTCGGGGCGTAGCGAATTGTCGAACAATTCAAGAAACCTTGCGTTGGTCTCTGCAATGCGCAGGCTTTCCAAGGGTGCGTCATAGGGGCCGTAGGCCACCTGGTGCACCTCATGCTCCGAGGCGGTGTCCCACACAAAGGTGGGCGACCCCGCATTCATCCCCGCAAAGCCGAACCCCTCCACCTCCGGGCACCCGAAACTGTCCGTGTCCGGCACAGAGAGAATGGGACATATTGCCGGACAGAAAGAGCCACCATAATCAAATATAATGCGTTCAACTTCTCCATCTTCTGACAGATAACAGTTGCAAACGCTGCGATACCATACATAAGGCGTAGAACTGAATCTTCCCAGACAATAATCAAATTCCCACGGCAGACCTTCATTCTCTCCCCAAATACATCCCGGCCAGGACTCCTTGGGACGATAGACGTAAAAGCCGATATAAAAGGTATCAGTGACAAATATGGGAGGGTCGAAATACAAAGCATGGGCACCGATATATGTTTCGTAAGATAGCTGTCCTTCCTTGCATCTTGTGGCTGCTGGAAAATGTACATAGCAGTTGAAACCCTGAGTGTCTTGGTACGTAAGAGTCGAATTGGTCATGTGTATGGTCGGATGGAAGTAGTCTCCACTGTCAAAGGTGAGCAGCACACCCCGGTATACACTCTCATTGACAGCAGACGGAATAACCGGCAGCGTAACACCTGTCACCATAATCTGCTGGACATGTGGCGGGACAATGTACCTGTTGGCATGCAGTCCGTTTCTACTCGAAAAAGTGTGGTCTTCGTAGCCGTCAATAAGAATTCCATCCCCATTCCAAATGAGACTGTCCATATAAGATACATACTGAATAAATCCTGTATCCACAAATTGAGGGTAGTTGGGGTCATACGGACGAATTGTATCCTGCGCCCTAAGCGTGAACAAGAATGAGACAAAAATCAATAAATATACTATCTTTTTCATGTCTTTTTTTTAAGATTTAAAGGGTCTGTAATATGTTTTTTTTTTTGTGTGTTGTTTTTGTTTAAATATGGTAATGTCAATGTGTTATGTATGGAATAGGGGAGCCTGACGGAAGTTTTTCTGCCTACAAAGATAATAATACCCGGCAACAGAGCGAGCGAACAGGACAGAGTATGTCGCAGCCCACAGTCCGCTTCCGAAAACCGCTGCAAAAGTACACACTTTCTTTCAGACCTGAACGTCAACTTACCTCAACTCGCCCCAAAATACAAAGAAAGGATGCCAGCAAACCGCGCCAGCATCCAACTCTCAATTCTCAATTCTCAATTCTCAAATCTCAATTCTCCACCACCAGTTTCTTGGTGGCCACGCCGTGGGGCAGGTACAGGGCTGCTACGTAGGTGCCGCTTGGCAGGCTGCTCACGTCCACCATCGTGGAGATGCCGTCGGCCTCCTGCTCCAGCACCTTGCGCCCGTCGAGGGAATACAGCTCTATGCGGCTCAGCCTGAACGACGACACCACA
>CADAQX010000028.1 GCA_902790215.1 uncultured Bacteroidota bacterium
CATTCTGTAAATTAAAATTGTCAATTCCGAGGGAATAATTGTCATTTCCAAAACGGTTTTGCCGTTTTTCTCACAATTCAATTATTTTTTTGTATCTTTGCATCGGATTAAACCGTTAATAAACAACCCGTAATATGGACAACCGCAAAGTATACGAAATTGACAACGAAGTGAGGGAAAAAATGACCTATTTCGACCCCCAGAGGCACAATTTTTTTGAAAAAGACTTCTCCCTGATGATGGATTTCACCCCCTACAGGGATAAAATCGTGCCAGGAAAGCCTATGCGCACCCCGGAACACAGGCTTATCTATGTGGAAAGCGGGTATGCCACGCTCCAAATCTCCTTCGACGACTACGAAATCCGCAAGGGCAGTCTGCTACTTGTGCCGAGGGGCAGCGTCATTATCACCGAAGAGGTGTCTAACAGTTACAATCCGTGGACTATCTCTTTCAATGTCCCAGAGGCCGACGGGCAGATGCTTGTCCCCTATACTGTCACAAAACTGCAACTGCCCGAATCCGAGGAGACCACTGTGGCGAACTATTTCCAGCTAATCAACCAGCTGATAAAGAAAGACAATGTCAACCGCCGCAGTATAGACTTTCTCATTGTCTCGCTGCTCTACCGTATTTACACACTCCGTGAGGAGGCCGCGCAGATGTCGGGCACAGGCCGCTCCACACGCGGAATGATTATCCGCGACAACTTCCTCTACCTCATCAACCAGTCCGGCATTCCCGAGCGTGAGGTGGGCTGGTATGCCAAGCAACTCAACATCACAGCCGAGTACCTCCGCTCCACCATCAAGGCACAGACCATGCAGACCCCGATGCAGTGGATAAACATGGCCACCCTACGCGAGGCACGTCTGCTGCTTGTAGATGAAATGCACTATTCGCTTGACCAGATTGCCGAGCGGCTGCACTGCGGAAATGCCTCGCAGTTCATAAAGTTCTTCAAGAAAGAAACAGGCGAGACCCCCAACGACTTCCGCAAGCGGATGCAGACCAAAGGGTAGCTCCCTTCGGTCGTGACCTTGATTTGGCTCGGCATAGCAAGCAAGCTTTCTCTACCCTCGCTTTGTGCAAGGCTGAACCCCAACCCTGCAACCTCAACCTTTTGTTGAGCCACGGCAAGCCCCCTCTTGCCGTGGCTCTCTTTTTCTACTCCTTGCTTCCGGCTCTGTCTCATTAATTTGAAATAATGTTGCTATGTTTTGAGAGCTACGGTTGCTACAGTGCTACGGTTCGAAAAGGGATTTCTAAAAAATGAACTGTAGCACTGTAGCAACTGCAGCGTGAGGATGTCTTTTCCTGATTTTGGTTGACAGTTTTTTTGCCTTTTTCCTGATGTCGTGGTAGGTCCAATGTAGGTTCGCTGTACCTTCGCTGTAGGTTCGCTTACGGAGCGAAGCCACACTGGACCCACACTGAACCTGATTGTTGATAAATAAACGACCTATTTTTCTTATCAGAGGCAGCCTTCGGGGGTGCAGACACGGGGTTTGCGGTCGTAGTTGCCCCAGCCCGACCAATCGGCGGTGTCGCGTTGGTCGAAATCAAGGTCTTGTATTTGGAGCGGAGTTTCCAGTGGCACCAATTCGGGATATATCTCCTTGTAAAGCAGTTGATACAAGCTTTCGAAGTTGCCTACCACCACTTTGCCGTCGGCATAACGTCGATACTCGGTTTTTAACTTGCCCTGCTGGCTGACTATAAAGATGCACGGTATTCCGTTGACGACATCTTCCAGTTCGGGCTGTCGGTCGAAAACATATTGCGCTATGTTCAGCATGCGGTCGTCGGCCGCTGTGCAAAAGTGGGGGTCGTCGTCGCGTAGGTAGTACATATACGGCGTTTCTATACCATAGTGTTTCAAATACTTGGTGTTATCGTATTTCAGCGACGAGCAGTCGTTAAGCACAAAGTACCAGCGAACCCGTGCTGTGTCGGCATTCCATAATTTGCTGAAGGTATTACGCATCTGTTCCTGACACGGACCACAGCAATGGCTGTAAATGACCACCACCTTGTAGTGTGCCGTGTCGTCCTGCAGCAGGTGCTTCAGGCTCTCGGCTGTCAAAGGCCGTTGGTCAGTATACTTATGCGCGTTGGCTATGTCGCTGGGCTTCTCAACGCATACCTTCACAAGTCCGCAGCCGCCAAACAAAACTACAATAAAAAAAATACAAACAATTATTATCCTTTTCATTAATACTGAGTTTATTAAAGTTCTATCATCTTATCAAAATCCAAATCACAAATTCTGCATCCTGCAACATCCGCAACCTCACATCGCCTTGTACGGCTGTGCGGTATCGTACTCGCCGTACTCGCAGCCTACGTTTTCCACGTGGATGCGGTCGAGTAGTTTGCCGCCAGCGTATAGGCAGACTGTGCCTCGCCCGTTGCCACCGTTCCACAGGCGGTTGTGTCGTTTGAGGCCATTGGGAGCCTCGTAGTTCACCAACAGCATGTCGCTCTTGTCGCACACGATGTCCGTCACCATGCGGTTGCGCCATGTGCGCTGTTCCACATGCCAGACAATCTGAGTGTCGGTCTCGTAGCACTTGAACTTGGTGCGGCATCCTGTCCAGAACTTCGAGAAATTGAACTCGAAGGCTTTCCCCTCATACCAGAAGGCGGAGAGCAGCTGCCGCGGTAAGGCAACCGGTCCAATCTTGGGTCTGCCGCCCCCAATATCAAAGACACTGTCGGTTAGCTTTCGCCCCGTCAACTCACTTGTCATGTTGCACGACGAGAGCCACACCCACGGGGAGGTGAAATCCTGCCCCCAGTTCTTGTCAGCATAGCCGTAGCAGTCTTTCGGACGCACGACATAACGCCTGCCATTAAAGACTATTTCCCCTTCGTAGGCGGTCTTCATCCCTTCAGCATGCCAAAACATCTCAAACAGCTGCCAACGGCGCATCGGACTGCTGGCACCATACCCCACATTGAAGGCTACCTGCTTGCTGATACGGAGTTTCCACGACATCTCGCCGCTATCGCACATCCATTCAGGGTGTGCCTTGGCCTGCTCGGGCGTGATGGATATCGAGCCACAAATCTCCGTCTCGCACACCCGGCAGTCGTCCGCCACGATAGAGAAAGGTGTCCCCATCTCCACTGCTGTTTCCTTCCAGCCAAAGAAGCGGTGCAGCTGAGCCTTGTCGGCACCACACCAGGCGCCCGCCTTCACCATCAAGTAAGAGGGCTGCAACCCGGCCGCCTTGTTTTCTGGCAGTTGCCCCAGCTGAGGCACAGCGCCTCCCTTGGCAGGATTGCACAGGAAGAACTCGATAAAGAAAGGGCGAGGAAGGCCCGTCTCAGCATCGTATGCCGTCAGGCTATGCCACCACCAGTCGTAGCCACACCTGGCCTGCTTGCCAAACAGCTGGCACGCATCGCGCGTTATATCATGTCTGTTGAAACTCATATCCTTATATCGAAATTAACACAATAGAAAAGCATCCGCTCGTAGCCGTATTTTGTCAAGATATGGTCTGCTTGATAACCCAATGCGAGCAGACTGTGCACACTGGGTTTGTTATAAGGCGAAGCCGTAGCGCACAGCAGGTCAATACCCCTTGCGCGGGCTTCTCTGCCCAGATGCTTGCCCAGCAGCACCTGCAAGCCCCGTCCCCGCCATTGGAGGCGGACAATGCAAATCTTGAAATTGGCCGAAGTATGGGCAGCGGCATCCACCTTCGTCAACAGGACAGAAAGATCTTCGCCGTCGCCCGGCTGCGGCACATACAGCACCGCAAAACCAGCCAACTCCTCCCCTACCCATGCTCCAAGACACAGATGAGGAGACTCCAAGCACCTGCGCCACATCTCGGGCGTATTCCTCCGCAAGAGGTCGGGACGCTCCAAACAGGAGACAGCCTCTTGCTCGATGGCAAGGACTGTCTCCAGATGTTCCGGCCCACAAGGGCGTATCGTCGGGGAAATAAGAGCCAAGTGCTATTGTTTTATAATCTTAACGCTCTTGCCTCCGTTGCGCACAAAGTACACACCTGCGGGAAGACTGCCGAGGTCGAGCTGCACACTGCCGCAACTCTCGGTCTCTTTCACCACACGTCCTGTCACATCGGACACCATAACCCGTCCGTCAGCCTTGACGTTCAGGACATTCTCAACAGGATTGGGATAGACCCGAAGGACTTCCTCTTGCTGCACATCGGCGATTGAGACAACCGGCATCCCTGTGGAAAGCACCACATGATACTCTCTCACGGTTACGCTGTCCTCAGCCTTAACCGTCAGGGTAACCCTTACGCTGGTGTCGCTAATCGTCTCGCGCGATACGCTCACCGTAGCGTCAGACACTTCGGTCACACCTTCCACCACCGCACTCTGCAGGGCGTCCATATCCTCGACCGAGACAGAGTAATAGAATCCGTCCTTTTGGAATCCCTCAACAGCCTCGCCGTTCACCTTAATGGATGTCAGCCAGGCGCTGTAGATGAACTCGATGTCATCGACCGAAAGGGAGTCGTAGCCGTCGCCCTCTCCGGGATTCTTGTTGGTCGTCATATTGACAAGCATATAGTTTGCCGTCGATGTGCCGTTATACACAAAGGGCACCTTCATCAGCTGCCACTGCATCTGCGAGTCCGAAGTGGTGGTGCGGGTGAACTCAGCCACCGCACGGCCCTTATAGAGCGAGGTGTTGCTGACATCGTTGGGTGCCTTGAAGTCACTGTTGCCATGCAGAACAGCCTCCACCTGCGCCACAGAATTGCCACTGCCGGCATAGAAACTCACCCACACATACATAGAGTCGGGTGTAGCCGTAAAGGGGCAGCTGTGGTCGGCATTGCTCCGCTCGGTGTAGTTGTAGTTGTCGCTGCTGGAAGCGGAGAGCGAGCCGGCATGTATGCGGCCGGTGGTCATGTTGCCGTTGGCCTTGATGCCGAGAATCGACTGGGTGTAGATAGTCAGGTAGTGCGAACCTGTGCCGCCCGGACGGCTTCCGTGACGATGGTAGTGATGGGTCGAGGAAGCCAAAGACGACCACGAGCCATCGCAGGTGGCAAACGAGTTCCAGTGGGTGGGCTCTGCATCATTGGCACTTCCGTCCCACGATTCAAACCCGTTGTTGGGGAGTTGGTAATTGTTCTGAGCACTGAGCGATACGGTTGCCAACAGCGACAACCCTATTGCTAACGATTTGATAATGGATTGTTTCATGATTATTTTTTAGTTTAGTATTCAAGAGAATGAGAATGCGTACAATACAATGCTGCCAAGCAGATAGCTCGCCAGATTGACAAGAATTGTTGCGCAGATAATTCGTTTGGGCTGGTGCCGCTTTCGCAGCGTGAAATAATTGACCACCCCTTCTATCAGAATAGAGAGCAGCAGCGCAACGAGATAGTACAGGACAAAGCCCCACACATTGGCCGGGTTGGAGAAATCCACCTCATGGCTGCTTACCCACGGGATGCCCAGCACCAGCCACCAGCCGCCCGTGACAGCCAATGAGAGGGCTATCCCCACTGCCCCGCTGACCACATTGGCCAGCAGCACAGCATCTCCCACCTTTCGGTTCCAGTTGGCCTTTAGCAGCATCCGCGCCATCAGGAATATCTCCAGCACGATGACAACGGCCATAAACAGCCACCCGAAAGGACCGAATGCGAAGATGCCGAAGGATACGTTCAGCAATGGCATCGAGGCGAGGCTCTATTATTTCAGGTAGTACTCAACAGTGGTGACCACACGCACCTTCTTCACCTGCGGGGTGTTCTCGTCAAGATCCTCCACCTCGAAATAGCCCTGCGAGGCGGTGCGCATCTTGCCGATACGGCTGTGGCTGTTCTTGGCAAACTCGTCGGCAGCGGCGCGGGCGTTCTCAAGACTTTCGGCAATCATAGAGGGCTTGATGTCGTTGAGTCCGAGGTATTGATAGTCTGCCCAACTGTTGGCCAGGATGTTCTGGTTCACCAGCTCGGTCTCGAGTGTCTGCTGCACCTTGCGCACCAGGTCGAGGTTCTTGGTAAAGACGGTGACGGTCTGGCTGGCCTGATAACGATAGGTGATGTGCGACACATCGTTGGCGTATGTGTAGCGGTCGTCGTAGCTGGCATTGCCAACCTTTATCTCGTCTTCCTTGAACCCGGCATCTTTCAGTTTATTGACAATGATTTCATTGTTCCTTTGAACGACAGTGCGGAGGTCGGCAAGGGAGTTGTCTTTCTCGGTGTAGTTGATGCGATAGACAACGCGGTCGGCGGGCACTTCCTTTTCGCAGAGTCCGCGCACTTTCACTGTGTCGTCATACGACTTGAGGGTTTTCACTGTCAAGACCATAAAGAGGCCCAACACCAAGGCGGCCAGCACGGTGGCTCCGCCTTGAATCATGTTCTTCTTGAACGGTATGCTACTTCCTTTCATAATATGTTGTTTTTTGTTTATTTCAATTGGGTTAATACGCCTTCGAAGAATTTGTACGCATGGCTTTCTTCACGGAATTTGTCACGATAGGACACTATCTCTACACATCCGTCCCCATCTGTGTCCTTCAGTTCAAGGATGTCGAATGGCAGCTTATACAAGCACCACGGGCCTTCCGGCATCAGGGTGGCGTAAGGATAGACAATATACCACATCTCAGCCCCATAGGTGGACGAATTGTCTGCCGTCTTGACCAAGAACACAGTGTAGTCCTTGCCCAAACGCACTGTGTCCAGCCGTATCTGGTCTTGGTCATTACGGATGAAATGAGAGTTGCCGGTTGCCATGAGTTCCTGCATATCACCCCCATACATCATCGCCAACAGACAGGAGCTGCCGTCCTCATATAGCCTGAGAGATGCAAGCCTATTCAACTCATAGGTTCCCACCTGTGCCATTTCATTCGAAATGAGCGAGTCCCTCTCAACATCGCTCACAGGCATACAGCTCTCTTCCTGCTGCTTCGGACAGCAGCCTGCAGCCATAATCGCTGCAACAACTAAACAAGCTATTCTTTTCATGCCACAAATAACGCATCCATCCTAATATTATTGCCCGCAGACCTTTCTTTCCGATTACATCTTGCCCTTCTTCCCAGTAGTCATGCGGATAAATGCACATTACACCCCCAAGCAACCGATTGGCACCACATACACTCCATCTGGACGGCGAAGAGGAAATTCGCCCACTCCTGTCAGCACCATTAGAAACGACGGCGCTTTCATTCGGGTGGTATCTATTTTCCCAGCCAATGTCAAAAGTGTTTTGGCTCCCTCTTCAATCAGCGTGTCGCCACCGAGTTTTATTTCCACCAATCCATAACTGCCATTGCGTAAATGGACTACAGCATCGCATTCCAACCCGTTCTTGTCCCGATAATGATACACCCTGCCATCCAATGCGGCAGCATACACCCGCAGGTCGCGCACCGCCATAGTCTCAAACAGCAGTCCCATGGTGTTCAAATCCTGCACAAGGTCAGAGGGACCGACACCCAAAGCTGCAGTGGCGATTGACGAATCGTTGAAATAGCGAGTGTCCGATGTGCGGATAGCCGTCTTGGAGCGTAGATTGGGATTCCATGCAGGCATATCGTCCACCACAAAGATGTTCTTCAAAGCCGTGATATACTGTGCAAAGCTGCTTTCCCCCAATGCACCCTCATCATTTGTGGCCATATCTTGACGTATTGTTTCCAATGAGACCTGTGCCCCTTGATGCCTGGCCAAAGAACGGGTGAGCCTTCTGGCTAATTCCGGGTTCCGCTTGACGCCATCTACACGCGAAATATCCGACTCGACAACTGCATCATAGTAGTCGTACGACAGCGCAAGTGCATCCTCTTCCTGCTTGTCAATGACACCAGGCCAGCCACCTCGGCATATCAAGAAAGCAAGTCGGGTAATATCAATCGTTGACAAACCCGCAGGTTGCTCGTTGTGCTGCTCAAAGAGCCAATGCAACCCCACTTCCCCTGTAGAGTCACCGGACTCCAACAGGGACATTGTCCGCATTGTCAAACGGGCAAACCGTCCTGTTCCCGTGTGATTAATCTCATCGGTCAAAGACGGCACAGCTGAACCTGTTAATATGAATTGACCCTCTGCCTTGCGATGGTCCACCTCAAAGCGCACGGCATCCCACAGCTGGGGTATTAGCTGCCACTCGTCCATCAGGCGGGGTGTGTCGCCTTGCAGCAATACTCCAATATTAATCTCGGCCGCCTGTTGGTACATTCTTTGCCGGCTTGGGTCGTCTAAATAGATTACACTCGACGCTTTTTGTTCCGCCGTAGTGGTTTTCCCGCACCATTTGGGCCCCTGCACAAGCACTGCTCCAATACGATGGAGTATCTTTTCAAGCTGATTATCAACAATTCGTGGACGATAATTACGCATAATTCAGATTGTTTTTCAACTGCAAATATACGATTATTTTTTAAAACCACGGCATTTGGCCATATTTTCACCACGGCATTTGGCTATATTTTCACCACGGCATTTGGCTATATTTTCACCACGGCATTTGGCCATGTTTTCACCACGGCATTTGGCCATGTTTTCACCACGGCATTTGGCGAAATGTCATTTTTCCGCAATGCGAGGGCAGATATCACGGGGAATATTAACGGCTACCGTGTTCCAGCGGAAATAGTCAAACGACATCAGCATCAGGCCGCCATACGGGTTGGCGTCCCCCCACGAGTTTTTCATGACAAAGTAGCGCGTCCCGTCGTCATCGCGGACGATACCGACAACTGCCATACAGTGGTCGTCGGTCGGAGGCCAGAGTTTTGCCTTGCACCGCAGCAGGAAGGGCGGCAGAACGGTGGCCGCAATGCCTTGACGGAATGAGAAATCCCGCTCGCCGATATCGCCTTCCCAACACACACCGCGACCTGCAAGCACCGCCTGCTCAACAAGCGACACAAGCGTATCGGGATGGAGATTGAGAAAACGGTTCTGCTCCCAGTTGTCGGGCAGTTTGGGAACAATCCATTGGCCATAGGGCTTGCCGCCTGTGGTACATAACGGCACGAAGCCGTCAGGATTGCACACATCCCTGTATATGCCGCAGCGTTGGACGAGGTTCAACAGCGTCTGCCCCATAGCGCGGCGCGAGGGAGGTACTTCGGGAATCGATTTCAACGCCTCGACTGCCGGCTCGATGGGCAGGTTCAGGCTGTCGCCCTCGCGAAAGTGCTCGGTTTCTATCGCTGCCAGCATCGCGTAAGCCCAGCACAGCTGGGTGCCTCCCTGCTGTTTGACGGGTGTCATGCGGCTGAGGGTCTCCACCGTCAGGTGGGCAGGACGGTCGGGAAGCGGTGCCGAGTAGAACCAAAGACCGACCGACACCGCAGCAAGCACAAGGCCCGACAGCAACGAGGCGGCCACAATCATCAGCCGTTGCAATCCTGTCGGATGGTTTCTTTTCCTTTCCATTGTCCTACATGTTTTTATTGTAACGAGAAAGCGAACTTCAGCAGTGGTGAACGGGCGAGGTCGGCGGGATTGGTGCCCTCAACCCCTTCCGGCACAGGGATACCCAGTTTTCGGAAATGGTCAACCCAATAATCGGGCAGGTTGCCGTCGGCATCGCGCCAGTTCATCGGCTTCGCCGAAAAGAGCGGTTCCCCTCGTCGGCTGAGATACACCGTATAGACGAGCTCCGAGCAGTAGAACGCCCCGTTGTCGGGCAGGAAGGCGTTGTCGTATGGTTTCCCTATCTGCTCGCGGGCACGCGCCATCAACGCCACAGTGTCGAAAGGGGCTTTCTGCCGATACACATCCACCAGCATCCCTTCCTCTAGCAGTTGTCCCAGCGGGCGGCGGGCAACACCATAGGTGTGTGTTGCGTCAATGACATACAGGCTGTCGCCCCTGCGCTCCACAATGGCCACATGGCTGTAGCGTCCTGTCGATTCCTGCACCGCCTGACCCATCCCCGTGCTGTCGCTGACAAACAGGAGGTCACCGCTGCGGAGGCTGTCTGCCCACCCACTCGGCTGGGCCGCACACACAGCACCGCACAGCATTGCTGCAACCCACAGGACTATCAATCTCAAATATCTCATCACAAAAAAGAATGGTGATTAGGTTTTGCAAACATTCCTAATCACCATTCGTTATTTACAATCGGTTTAGAATAAGCCTTCGAGGATCTTGTCATCGACCAGGTTGGGCATCGTCACCTTCAGCTCGGGGCAGATGTCCATTGCGCGCTTAATGGCGAACATGGCGCCCTCGTTGCGTGCCCAGCTGCGGCGGCTGATGCCGTTGTTCACATCCCAGTGGAGCATCATGCGCAGACGGCGGTCGCAGGCCTCGCTACCGTCCAGCACCATACCGAAGCCACCGTTCATCACTTCGCCCCAGCCAACGCCGCCGCCGTTGTGGATGCTCACCCACGTGGCGCCGCGGAAGCTGTCGCCAATGACGTTCTGCACAGCCATATCGGCGCAGCGGTTCGAGCCGTCATAGATGTTCGAAGTCTCGCGGAAGGGGCTGTCGGTGCCGCTCACGTCGTGGTGGTCGCGACCCAGTACGATGGGTGCGGAAATCTCGCCTTTCTTGATGGCCTCGTTAAAGCGGGCGGCAATCTTGGTGCGGCCTTCGCAGTCGGCATAGAGGATACGGGCTTGGCTGCCCACCACCAGGTGGTTCTCCTTGGCGCCCTTAATCCACTGGATGTTGTCGTGCATCTGCTGCTGAATCTCGGCGGGAGCCGTAGCGGCAATCTCGCCCAGCACCTCCATCGCGATATGGTCGCTCTTGTCGAGGTCTTCGGGTTTGCCGCTGGTGCACACCCAACGGAAGGGACCGAAACCGTAGTCGAAGCACATCGGGCCCATAATATCCTGCACGTATGAGGGATAGCGGAAAGCGCTGTGGTCCTCGTTCCAGATATCGGCACCGGCGCGGCTGCTCTCCAGCAGGAAAGCGTTGCCATAGTCGAAGAAGTACATACCCTTGGCGGTAAGTTTGTTGACGGCTGCCACATGACGGCGCAACGACTCCTGAACCTTCTCCTTAAAGAGTTCGGGCTTTTCGGCCATCATCACCTTGGCATCCTCGAAACTGACACCCACGGGATAGTAGCCGCCTGCCCAGGGGTTGTGCAGCGAGGTCTGGTCGGAGCCCAAATCCACCTGGATGCCCTTCTCGGCGCAGTACTCCCACAGGTCAACCACATTGCCTTGATAGGCAAACGAGCGGGCAATCTTCTGCTCGCGGGCTTTGTTCACTGCGGCAAACAGCTCGTCGAGGTCGGCGTGCACCTCATCAACCCAACCCTGCTCAAAGCGTTTCTGAGTGGCGGCAGGGTTGATTTCGGCGGTGATGCTCACCACACCGGCGATGTCGCCAGCCTTGGGCTGGGCGCCGCTCATGCCACCGAGACCGGCGGTGATAAACAGCTTGCCTGCTGTGCCGCCGCCGAGCTTGCGGGCAGCATTCAGCACCGTGATAGTGGTGCCGTGCACAATGCCCTGCGGGCCGATATACATGTACGAACCGGCGGTCATCTGGCCGTATTGCGTCACGCCGAGGGCGTTGTAGCGCTCCCAGTCGTCGGGTTTCGAGTAGTTGGGAATCATCATGCCGTTGGTCACCACCACGCGAGGTGCATCCTTATGGCTGGGATAGAGTCCCATTGGGTGGCCGCTGTACATCACCAGTGTCTGCTCGTCGGTCATCTCCGAGAGGTATTTCATCACCAGGCGGTACTGGGCCCAGTTCTGGAACACAGCGCCGTTGCCGCCGTAGGTAATCAGCTCGTGGGGATGCTGTGCCACAGCGGGGTCCAGGTTGTTCTGAATCATCAGCATGATGGCGGCAGCCTGACGGCACTTGGCGGGATACTCGTCGATGGGGCGGGCATACATCTTGTAGGTGGGACGCAGACGGTACATATAGATGCGGCCGTATTTCTTCAACTCCTCGGCAAACTCGGGAGCCAGCATGGCGTGGTCCTTCGGGTCGAAATAGCGGAGGGCGTTGCGGATAGCCAGCTTCTTCTCGGCGGGCGTAAGGATGTCCTTGCGCTTGGGCGCATGGTTCACTGTGGGGTCATAAGGCTGAGGTGCAGGCAGCGGATTGGGAATGCCGGCACGTAATTCGTTTTGAAATTCTTCGAGTGTCATATTATTATTTGTTTGTTATCGTTGATAGTAAAAAATTCACATATCCAAATCAAAATGCAAAAATACGAATAATTATTGGAACAGCCAAAATTTTTCTTCTCATCCGCCCTCGGGGGGATGGCGCTCCCCGCCGCACAGACACTCTTCCTGTAGCTTTGACGCTATTAGAATCCCCGCCGATTGGAGTCGGCGGGGATTGTTTTTTTTGAGGGTTCGGAGTAATCGGAGGGTTCGGAGGGTTCCTTGCGTTACAGCGTTACAGCGTAACAGCGTAACAGTTCGGATTAGAAGCATAGCTGGAGGCCGGCTTCGAAACGGGGGAGGTTCAGCTTGAAGGAGGTGGGGCCGTCGGGGTAGGCATCGTAGTTGGTGGCGAAGCCGGTGAGGCGGTAGCGGAAGAAGATGCCGTAGGCATCGTAGGAGAAGCGGGTGGTAAGGCCGAAGTTGAACTTGTAGTTGTCCTGATACTGTGGGTCTTTGATTTCCACTTCGCCCTTAGCCGCATGGGGGATGTTTTTGTAGGCTACCTGGTAGCTGTACCAGCAGCGGGAGGCGTAGGCGCCGAGGTCCCAGTGGAGGCCTTTGCCAAACAGGCCGCCGGGAACGAAGCGGACACGCTGGAAGAGCTCGAGGGTGACCTCATCGACGTAGTAGTATTTGTGGTCAACACTGGCGGTGGGAAGGGTGAAGAGGTTGTCGAAACGATGGCTACGCTCGGGGTCGAAGGTGTAGCGGGTGTTGCCGTATTCGAGACCCAGGCCGATGCAGTAGGGTTTGGCAAGGGCACGCATGACGCGGACACCGATACGCGAGACGGGGGACCAAGGACCGATTTCGTATTCCTGCGAGGAGAGGCGGATCACATCGCCGAGCTGGATATAAAAGTCGCCGCGCCATTTGGCACTGTTGCCGAAAGTGTTGACATCGGACCAGTCGCCTTTCTTCCATTGCTTGCTGAGCATGGGAGAGTAGCTGAAGTTGTCGAACTTGGCGGGCTTCATTTGGTAGGAGAATTCGGTGCTGTAGCCGGTGACGGTGAGGCGCTTGTTCTGCTCGTCGGTGAGGCGGAAACTGGCGGTGTAGCCGTCGAACCAGACGTTGAGGGTGCGGCGGTAGAGCTGTTTCTTGTCGAAGGTGATGTAGGAGGCGGTGTCCATGTTGTTAATCTCGATTTGACGATAGGCGTCGAGGGTGCCCTGCTCGTTCTGCACATTGCAGAAGAGGGGACGGCTGATTTCGGTAGGAAGGACGGGGTTGAGGAAATGAAGCTCGACCACATCGTCTTTCTCGACAAAGCGGAAGGTGGGGCGGGCAACGGTGTGCTGCCGTTTGTTGCAGAAATAGGAGGCTTGCGGCACACCGTAGCCGAAAGCATAGTCGAAATAGGGGTAGAGGTCGGCGGACTTCTCAATCTCGTGGAAGAGCTGCATGGCGGTGAGACCGGGGCAGGCCTGCAGGGCGCAAGCGGCAAAACCGGCCACGAGGGGGCAGGAGAAGGATGTGCCATCGACTTGACCATATTTATCGTTTCCGCTGGGCTGAGCGACAAAAGCATGGCCGAAGGCGCAGACATTGGGTTTCAGCGTGCCAGTGGCGCTGGGGCCAAAGGAGCTGAAAGAGATGTGGCGGTAGCGCTTGAGGTTGGCTTCGATACCGCCCACGCAGAGGACGCTGTCGGCATCGGCGGGGGTGATGATGGTTTTCCAGGCTGAAGTGGTGGCCTCGTTGCCTGCGGAGTTGCAGACCAAAATGCCTTTGCGGGCTGCCATGTTGCCGGCTTTGGCCACATAGGAGGTGCCGTCCATTTGCCAGACATCATAGCGCTCCTTGCCGTAGCCGAGGGAGCTGCTGATAATCTGGGCACCGTTTTTGTCGGCCCATTCCACAGCCTGCATCCACCAAACCTCCTCTTTGAAAGGTTCCAAATCGACCTCGGTGCGGGCGAGGAGAAACTCTGCCCCTGTGGCGAGACCCATCTTCGTTGTGCCATAGGAGATGCCGGCAATGCAGCTGAGGGTCATGGTGCCGTGGCTGTTCCAGCCATAGACATCCTCCTTGTCGTTGCAGAAGTTCCAGGTCTTAATGATTTGGTGGTTGTCGAAGAGGTGCTTGAACGCCTGATGGGTGTTCACCTTGGGGAAACCGCCGTCGAAGACGGCAATGCGGACACCCTTGCCGTCGATGCCCAACTCGGCAAATTCACGGCCGCCCATGCGGATTAGCTGGTCGTTGAGGAGCAGCTGGGTTTCGGGGGATTGGGAGAATTCGGAGGATTCAGAGTATTCTGAATTTTCGGAGTTTTCGGAAATTGCTTTGTAGGAGGCTATTTGCATTTCGCTGGCAATCTGATGGGTGCCTTTGACGAAGGGCAGCTGCTCGATGCGGCTCATCTGCTCGGGGGTGGCCATGACGGCGACGGCGTTGAGCCAGCGGGAGGTGCCCACCTCTTCGGTGGCGATGGCGTCGATTTGCGACACGTAGCTGCTGTTGAGCGGGTAGTTGCTGATGTCGTAGAGGTCGGCACCGCATTGGTTGTAACGCTCAATGGCTTTGGCGTCGAAATAGGTGTAGGGGTCGAAGGTGGTGCCCTGTTTGTCGGTGAGGAACACCCAGTAGCACGACTGGCTGAAGGCCGGAAGGACGGCCAGGACAGCGATGACGGTGATAATAAATTTCTTCATGGGTTGAATGGTATTATTGTAAAACTGTATGTAAAATTTCGTGCGACTTGAAATTGCGGAACTCGCTGAGGTGCATCTGGAAGTATTCGAGCAGACGGTTGATGAGCTCGGTGCGCTGGGCGAGGGTGGCGACGGGAACGGGAGAGCCCTCGTGGAGAGCCTGGAGGAAAGAGTGGAGCAGCAGCGAAGTGGAGCGGTCGAGGGTGGTGGAGCCGGCATACTGATAGCGGCCGGACTGCATGTCGAACAGGGGTTCGCGGCTGCTGTAGTTGTCGAGCGGCTCGATGCCCAGATGGCGCGAGACGGAGAGCATGAAGGTGACGGGCAGATGCGACATGCTGCGGGAGCCCTGCACATTGAGGGCCTCGACCACATAGTCGAAGAGGTCGGGCATAGGCTCTTCCTCGCGGAGGGTTTTGTAGAGCAGTTCGGTCATGAAGAACCGCAGCGCATGGCGCGACATTTCGTCCAAGGCGTCGGGCGCGGCGCCGGGCTGCGCGGCGCGGTGAGGCGCAATCTCTTTGAGGTAGTTCAGCTGGGTCTTGGGGTTGTTATAGACCACTAAATCGAGATAGCTGAGGGGTTGGAGGAGGTTCTGCTTGGTGCGGCCACCGCCCTTGCGCACGCCCTTGAGGATGTAGGAGCGCACACCCAGCTGACGAGTGAAAATCTTGGCAATGACCGAAGACTCGGAGTAGGCAGTGGTGTGCAGGACAAGGGCTTGTGTGGAGAGCGTAGGGGTCACGGCTATCGGATGATGAGAATCTTTGTTACGGAACGCATATTGCCACTGGCGTCGGAGGCGAAAACGAAGTAGGTGCCGCTGGAGACGCGGTCGCCGTTGTGGGTGCGGCCGTTCCAGACTGCCTGGCCGCCGTGGGCGGTGGTGGAGAAGACCACATGGCCGCGGGCATCGGTGATGTGGACCAGGGCATCGCGGGTGAAGCCCTTGACGGCGATGGTGCCTTCATACTCAGGACGGACGGGGTTGGGGAATGCGTGGATGTCGGCAGCGGGTTCGCTGTAGGCCACCGTGGCGGTGGAGCGATAGGACTGCAGACCCATATCGGTGGCGACATAGACCACTCCGCTTTCGGGATGCACGGCGAGGGCCACAATCTTGTCGGACGCCAGCGGGCTGTTGGCGGCGGTGAAATGGTGGAGCTGCTCCAACCCGTTGGCGGAGATGAGGTAGAGGCCGTTGTTGGAGGTGCCCACCCATTTGCGGTTGGCGCCATCGACGGCGATGCAGTTGATGCTTTCGTAGGCCATGAGGTATTCGTTGATGCCGTCCTCGTTATAGAGGATGTTGCTGCAGTTGACCGGCGAGGTTTCGCCGTTGCCGCCGTTGAGGAAGGCGCGGTAGCCGTCGTAGATGACCTTGATGCCTTTGTCGGTGCCGAACCAGATGTCGCCCGAGCGGTCCTGCACCAGGCAGTTGACATTGTGGGTTTCCAGCTTGCTGCCGTTGTTGGGGTTGACGATGGCCTGCTTGCCGACGCCGTCGTGCACATAGATGCGGTTGCCTTTGCCGATGAACCATTTGTAGCCTGTGACGCTGTCCCAGACCAGTTTGTCAATCTCGCGCTTGTCGGGGGCCAGCCCCTGCAGCAGGGGGCTGATGTCGAACGACTGCCAGGAGCCGTCGCGATAGCGGACCGCGAGCCCTCGGTTGACGAGGGAGTTGGTCACCCACAGGTTGCCCTGATTATCGTAAGCCAAGCCCGAGACGCGAAGATGCACAAAATCGTTGTTGGTATAAGGGACGAGGGCACCGTCGCTGTTGTCCTGGTTGTAGATGGTTTCCAGTACATTGTTGTGGATGTCGAGCACGCCATAGCCCCACGAGGTGGCGCTGATGTGGCGGCGGTCCTTGGGGTCAACGGCCATGTGGAGCACATCCTGGAACTCGGCGGTCACCTCTCCCCTACTGACTTGCGACCATTGGTTGTTTTCGAGAATGGAGAGGCTTCCGGGCAAGAGGGCGCTCTCGTAGGTGGGTTTCTTGCCGCCGGGACAGACATAGACTTTGCTGTCGGTGGCGGTGATGCTATAGACATAGTCGTCGGTGACGGGGCCGTCGGGAGCAATGCCGTGGGCATCGTCGTAGGGCTGCGGCAGCCGGAGCAGACCGCCCCAGGCGTGACCCAGCCAGAGGGTGCCGTCGGCGTCGATGTCGGCGTCGGAGACTATCAATCCGTAATAGGGCAGCGAAGGTATCACCCCTGCGGGGCTGTAATCCTCGTTGTAGAGTTCTATCCTATCCTGCCGGTTGACGACGATATAGCCGTTGTGGCTGCGGAGGGTGCGCACTTTGCCTGTGCCCCAAGAGCCCCAGGAAGCGGTTCCCCGCTGGTAGAAGAGGGTCATGCTGTCGGGATTGTCGGTGCAGGCGGCGGCAACAAGGCGGCTGCGGGTTGTTTCGAGCATGCGCACAGACATTCCCCGCACGGGGGCAACGGTGTCGAGAGCCCAAGTCTCGTAGATGTGCAGACGAGGGCTATAGCGCGGCGCAAAGAGAAGTCCGCGGTCGGTTCCCGCCCAGATAAGGCTGTCGGTGAAGGCGACATCATAAACCAGACAGCCCTCGCCGTTCTCGCCGATGTAGTAGGTCTCGGCAACCTCGTGGCGGTCAACGTCGAGCACCACGATGCCGAAGCCTGTGGCGAGATAGGCTCGGCGGCCGCTGAAGCGGATGCTGTAGATTTTCTTGTCGCCGCTGATGCTGCCATAGCGGATGTCGGCCACATGGAAGACTTTGCCTCCCATCACCAAATCCACACCGGAATTATTGTAGGCCACCACCAGGCAGCCGAGTTCGTCGCTGTAGGCCATCGTGCTGACACCCACCGACGAGAGCGTCATGGGCGTTGCGGAGTTCATCTCCCGGTCGTAGTAGAAGAGCGACATGCGGGTGGCGGCATAGACCCTGTCGGATGTTGCGCAGACCTTGCGCACGGAGATATAGGAGTTGTGGTTCTGCCACTCGCCGATTGCCGACTGTGCGGCAACGGAGCCCCACAGGGCCAGCAGCATGAATAGGGGGAATAGACGTTTCATGGCTTCACTTCTTTGAGGAAGAGATTAACAGCTGGCAGAGCATCATCAGCACCCAAGTGCCCGCAATGTCGAGCAGCATGGCCAGAAGGGTAATCCAGAAATTGCTGAAGCTGAAAGCCTCCAGCAGGCAATAGGCGATGCAATAAACAGCCGTCATCACAAGGAGATAGAGGGCGAACGGCTGGAAGGGGACCGTGCGGACGCTGGGGACGTCGATGATGACATCGGGGTCGCCGCGGGTGAGCATCCTGTTGCCCACAAGGATGCGGACAAAGGCCATCAGCGTGCAGCAGAAAGCGTGGAAGCCGGGAATATTGCAGAAGACATCCACCAGCACACCGGAGGCAAAGGCAATGAGCAGCAGCGGGATGTTGCCAACGCGCGTGGGCAGCATCAATACCGCCAGGATATACACAAAGGGTATCACATAGCCGCCGAAGTTGACATAGTTAAGCAGCAGAATCTGCAGCACTATCAGCACCACAAAGCGGAATATATTCGAGAGAACCAGTTTTGTCATTTTTGCACGTCGTCTTTTTTGGTTCGGGCCATGAGCGAGTCTTGCTCGGCTTTGAACCTGTTGTCAATAATATACACATGGTCCAGCTTGTTGAACTCGGTCGCCAGACGCACCTTGATGGTGTAGAAACCGCTACCGCGCTCGGTCATGACCTTATCGACGAAACCGACCATCACCCCTTCGGGGAAATCGTTGGCCATACCGCTTGTCACGATGGTGTCGTTGGTCTTGAGCGTGTGGGTTGTGGGGATATCCACCAGGGTGGCATAGCGGAAGTCACCACCGCGCCACAGGAGCGAGCCGTTGGTGTTGATGCGGTTAATCCTCACGCTGTTGCGGCTGTTGGAGTGCAAGACCGGCATCACTGTAGCAAAATTGTCGGTTGTGTTCACCACCACACCCACAATGCCCTGCGGGGAGATGACAGCCTGGTCGAGGTGCACACCCTGCAGGCGGCCTTTGTTGATCATGATGTAGTTGTTGGTTTGGTTCCAGGAGTTCTTCACCACACGGGCTTCGGTGTAGCTGTAGCGCTGCTTATAGACAGTGTCCTCGTGGACGAACTCGCGCAGGTTGTAGCTGATGTAGGACGACTCCAGCCGGGCGCGCAGCTCGGCATTCTCGGCAGCCAGACGCTCGTTCTCCTTGCGCAGGCCGAAATAGTCGCGTATCAACGACATGGTGCCGTAGCAGCGACCCGCAACGGCGTTGCCGGCCTGCACAATCTTCGACCCTTGATAATTGCTGTTCTGCGTGATGAAGACGATGGAAAAAATCTCCAACAGCAGGAAGACAAACACATAGTTATACCGTTTGATAAAAGCAAATAATGCCTCCATTCTTTCTGTATTTAGTTATCTGCTGAGATAATTGTTTATTACCCGCTGCGTTTCGTCAACAGCACGGGATAGATCATCATTCACAATCGTGACGTCGAACTGCTCGGCCATCTTCAACTCGGCGGCACTGCGGGCAAGGCGCTTGGTGATGGCCTCCTCGCTTTCGGTGCCGCGATTGCGCAGACGCATCTCCAGCACCTCGATGCTGGGGGGCATCACAAACAACGCCAGCGCCTCGCTGCCGAAATACTTCTTGATGTTCATGCCGCCGTTGACATCCACATCGAAGATAATCACGTGGCCGTTGTCCCAGATGCGGTCAATCTCCGACTTCAAGGTGCCGTAGCGGGTGCCGGCATAGACCTCTTCCCACTCCAAGAACTGCCCCTCTTCCACTCGGCGCTCGAACTCCTCGGGAGTAAGAAAATAGTAGTCCACCCCGTCTTGCTCACCCTGCCGGGCGAGGCGGCTGGTGGCGGAAATAGAAAACTCGAAACAGTCGAAACGTTTCAGTATCTCGCGGATGATAGTGGTTTTGCCACTGCCCGAAGGGGCTGAGAACAAAATGGCTTTACGGTTGTTCATATTGTCTTCTGATTTACATGATTAGAACTTCCGGTCGAAGACCTTATAGAAATTCTTCACGACCAAGGAACTCTCGTTCCACATATTCTGAACGGACACTTCGGCGACGTAGGCCAAAGCCTCCTCGCGGCTGGTGTAGCTGTTCAGGCGGAGGATAAAGTCGTTGTAGGCCTTCATGTTGTTGTGGAACAACTCGCTCATAAAGCTGAACTTGTCGTTGATATTGATGATGGTGCGCAGGTCGTCAACCTTCTTGGCATTCACGCGCGACTCCAGCTGCTCCTCGATATTACGGCCACCCTGATTCAGGGTGTCGGCCAATGTGCGCCGGGGAGTGCCGTCGAGGCTTTCATTCTTGAAATAGTCAAACAGCGACGACTCCTGCTGTTTTTTGCGGAGCGGTTTCTGAGCGGGTTCCGGCTTTTCGGCGAAGAGCTCGTCATTGCGGTTGCCCTCAATCTTCTCCATCATGGGCTCCACCACAGGGGCAGGCTCTTGTCCCGCTGGTTCCGGGGCAAAGATGGGTTTTAATTCTTCCTCTGCAGCCTTTCTTGCAGCGGCCTCTTCGGCGAGACGCTTTTCTTCGGCAGCTTTCCTTGCGGCAGCTTCCTCTGCGAGACGCTTTTCTTCGGCAGCCTTTCTTGCGGCGGCTTCTTCAGCCAGACGCTTCTCTTCGGCAGCCTTTCTTGCAGCGGCTTCCTCTGCGAGACGCTTTTCTTCTGCGGCTTTCTTGGCAGCAGCCTCTTCGGCGAGACGTTTCTCTTCAGCAGCCTTTCTTGCGGCGGCTTCTTCAGCGAGGCGTTTCTCTTCGGCAGCCTTTCTGGCGGCAGCCTCTTCAGCGAGGCGTTTCTCTTCGGCAGCTTTTCTTGCAGCAGCCTCTTCAGCGAGGCGTTTCTCTTCGGCGGCCTTCTTGGCGGCGGCTTCTTCGGCGAGACGTTTCTCTTCGGCGGCCTTTTGGGCAGCTATCGCCTGACGCTTGGCCTCTGCGGCGATGGCATCGGGCTCTTCGGTCTTGACCTTGCCGTTATCCACCTCGCACTGAATGGCATCGACATACAGGTCACGCAATTCCTGCAAGATGATATCAATCTCCAAACGGGATATTACCCCCTCATTCTGTCTGATTCGGGCGGCCATCAATCCGAGCCTTTCCATGCCCTCCAACAACGAGTTTCCTGTTTTCTTCATACTTGTGTGCTTATTTTATTTCTCTGAATACAAAAACCTTGTGCCGAAACAATCAGCACAAAACAATCTTCAAAAATACAAAATAAAAAGCACATACACAAAAAAAATTGCATCACATCAGAAGAAAGTCCCCAAACAACATGTTGAAAGCACGCGCACTCAAACAAAAACATCAATTTTTACTCTTTCCAATTCAAGAAAAATGTGTATCTTTGTAGTCTTGACATATTGCGATAATTAAACACAATATATTAACAAACAACAAAATACAATGAAACAATTACGCTTTATCTGCTGTTTTGTGGCCTTCTTTGCCCTCTCCTGCGGCACAATGATGGCTCAGAAAACGTATCAGTACAAGACCTATCCCAACGACCCGCTCAATGTCCGCGAATACACGTTGGACAACGGTCTTAAAGTCTTCATGAGCGTTTATAAAGACGCTCCGAAAATCCAGACCTACATCGCCGTGCGTGCCGGTTCGCGCAACGACCCCCACGAGACCACCGGCTTGGCCCACTATCTGGAGCACATGATGTTCAAGGGCACCCAGAAACTCGGCACCACCAACTGGGCAAAGGAGAAGGTACTCATCCAGAAGATTGAAGACCTGTTTGAGGCCTACCGCATGTTCGACGACCCCACCACTCGCGCCGCCATCTACCACAAGATTGACAGCCTGAGCTACGAGGCCTCGAAGATTGCCATCGCCAACGAGTATGACAAAGCGATGACCGCCATCGGCTCGACCGGCACCAACGCCTTCACCAGCAACGACTACACGATGTATGTCGAGAACATCCCCAACAACCAGTTGGAGACCTGGTGCGAGATTGAGGCCGACCGCTTCCAGAACCTGGTGCTGCGCCTGTTCCACACCGAGCTGGAGACCATCTACGAGGAGAAGAACATGAGCCTCACCAAGGACAACCGCAAGGTGAACGACGCCATGTTTGCCGCCCTCTTCCCCCATCACCCCTACGGCAACCAGACCACCCTGGGCAGCCAGGAGCACCTGAAGAACCCCTCGATGAGGAACATCCGCAACTTCGTGGCCACCTATTATGTGCCCAACAACATCTGCATCAGCCTGGCGGGCGATTTCGACCCCGACGAGGCCATCAAGATTATCGACAAGTACTGGGGCAATATGGAGCCTCGTCCCGTGCCCGAGCTGCAGTTTGAGCGCGAGAAACCCATCACCAGCGTCATCACCAAGAACGTCAGCGGCCTCGATGCCGAGAACACCGTGCGCGCCTATCGTCTGGACAGCGGCAACGGCAGCCACGATGCCATGTTGGCCGACCTCCTCGAGAGCGTGCTGAACAACGGCAAGTGCGGTCTCATCGACATCAACATCAACCAACAGCAGCGTTGCATGGGTGCCTATGCCGGCACTTACACGCTGAACGACTATGGTGCCTTTATGTTCGGCGGCCAGCCCATGCAGGGCCAGACCCTCGAGCAGGTGCAGGCACTCTTCGACGAGCAGATTGCTCTTGTCAAGCAGGGCAAGTTCGACGACTGGATGCTCGAAGCAGCCATCAACAACATGAAGCTCGCCATCATGAAACGCGCCGAGAGCAACAACAGCCGCGCCAGCCAGATGGCCTACGCCTACGTGGAGCACCGCAACTGGGGCGATGTGTGCAACGAAATCAACGAGCTCTCCAAGATTACCAAGCGCGAGATTGTGGCCTTCGCCAACCGCCTGTTCAAGGAGAACAACTACGTCATCGTCAACAAGCTGAAAGGCGAGCCCGAGCCCATCCTCAAGGTCAGCAAGCCTCCTATCACCCCCATCGAGGTGGGTCGCGACAACGAGAGCGCTTTCCTCAAGGAGATCAAAGCCCGTCAGGTGAAACCCATCGAGCCCGTCTTTGTCGATTTCAGCAAAGACCTCAAGAAATCCAAACTCAAAAACGGTGCCGAAGTGCTGTATGTGCAGAACGTGGAGAACAAGACCTTCAACCTGGTCTATCGCTTCGACTTCGGCTACCGCGCCGGACAGCTGGGCAAGACCATCGATATGGCTGCCGACGTGCTCGAATATCTCGGCACCAGCAAGCACACCCCCGAACAACTGCAGCAGGAGTTCTACAAACTGGCTTGCAACTACAGCGTCAACGTAGGACAGGAGAACATCAACATCAGCATCAGCGGCCTCAGCGAGAACATGACCAAGGCTATGGCTCTTGTGGATGAAATCATCACCGATGCCCAGCCCAACGAACAAGCTTTGCAGATGCTTGTGGCCCGCGTCCTCAAAGGCCGCGAGAACGCCAAACACAACCAGCAGCGCTGCTTCTCGGCCCTCGGCAACTACGGTATCTATGGCAGCGACTCGCCCACGCTCGACCAACTCAGCGAAGCACAGTTGAAAGCCCTCACCTGCCAGCAACTCACCGACGCCATGCACGGCCTGATGAACTACAAGCACCGCGTGCTGTACTACGGTCCCGAAACCCTCGAGAGTTTCAAGGCCCTCGCCAACAACCACACCTACAAGATGGACAAGAAGGCTCCCGCCAACAAGAAGATTACCCCCAAGGCTGTCACCGAGAACACCGTCTATTTTGTTGACTACAACGCCAACCAGACCTACATGCGCGAGCATTTCCGCGGCGAGAAGTTCAACACCAAGAACACGCCCGTCATGAACATCTTCAACGAGTACTTCGGCGGCTCGATGAACGCCATCGTATTCCAGGAGATGCGCGAGAAACGCAGCCTCGCCTACAGCGCACAGAGCTACTACGCCACCCCGGGCGACAAGGACGGCTACTTCACCAATGCCGCCATCATCGCCACGCAGAACGACAAGCTCATCGACGCCATGAACGCCTTCAACGAGCTGTTTGACCAGATGCCCGAGTCCGAGGCCAACTTCCTGATGGCCAAAGACGCCATGATGAGCGGCATCCGCACCGCCCGCACCACCAAGATGGGTATCATCAACAGCTACCTCAACTACGAGAAGATGGGCTACGACATGAAGAAGAGCCGCGCCCAGATACTCTTCGAGGCCTACCCCAAGGTGACCATGCAGGACATCGTCAACTTCAACCACAAGTACATCAAAGGCCAGAAGAAGGTCTATATGTGCCTTGGCAAAGAAGCCGACATGGACTTCAACGCCCTCGCCAAATTCGGCAAGGTGAAGAAGCTGAAACTCGAAGACATCTTCGGATACTAATTTTTTTAAGTAAGAACTAAGAGCTAAGAAGTAAGAAGTAGGCTGACGCGCCAAAAACTTCATAGCTCTTAGTTCTTACTTCTTAATTCATGATGAAAATCAAACGTCACATCAACCGATTCCGTGCTTGGCAGCGCAATCCTATCCAATTCTCCGACCAAGGACTGGAAGAGCATTGTTGCGCCAACTGCGGACACACATATTCGGGCAACTACTGCCCCGTGTGCGGACAGAAGGCGGGTGACAAACGTATCACATGGCGGTTGGTAGGACAGAACTTTTTAAAGGCATGGGGCATCGATTCACGCTCGTTGCCTAACACATTGTTGCAACTGATACTACGTCCTGGATACCTTATCGGCGACTACCTTGACGGTCGTCGCCGAGTGAGTTACCCGCCCGTGAACATGCTCTTCGTAGTGGCGGTATTCTATCTCATCATCACACGAATGTTTGGCATCACCCGCATGGAACACTATTCCTATTCCGACATGCCTGCGAAAAATGCCATCCTTGTTGACATCTTAAACTGGATGATTGACAATCCCGAATGGGGCATGATGTTCGTCACATTGATGTTTGTCATCCCTACATGGTTCTTTTTCCGTTTTGCTCCACGGCATTCATGCCATACCTTCGCCGAAGGCATCCTCATACAGATATACATGGCTACGATAGTCCTTATTACCACCTTTATCTCAAATATAACCTACCCACACATACTTCCAGCACTAATCATTGTGTACTACTATTTCACCTACCGGCAGTTGTTTGGCTACCGCTTTTGGGGTACCCTGTGGCGCTTATTGCTGAGTATGGTGGTAGCCTTTTGGGGAATTGTATTATCTATGAGCATTGTAATATACATGGTCTCATCGACATTTAATGTTTCTGGCTTTTTCCGCGCACTGGCAATAATAGTGGTTCTTCTGTCGGCAGGCTATTTGATTAGCCGACGGACTGCCAAGAACAGGTACGCCATCGATGATAATCAAATAGGATGAAGCGAGTAATACTGGTCATAACATTGTTGCTGTCGTCAGTGTGCCACGCACAGACCGATACGGTATTTTGGTTCGCTGTACCCGACTTGTCGCACGGCTATGGCAATGTGCAGACTCGTTTGGTGTTCCATACCTATGACCAACCCGCCACCGTCACTGTGGAACAGCCTGCCGGTGCACTCTTTCCCACCACCACTTTCGGGATGGCGGCCAATGGTGTCACTACGGTGAATCTGTCATCCCTGTGGAACATTGTGGAGACGGCTCCAGTGAACACTGTTCTGAACAAGGGGCTGTATATCCACTCTACAGCTCCCATCACCTGCTATTTTCAAAGCGTATCCAACGACCGCGAGACGTACACCTTGAAGGGTCGCAAAGCCTTGGGAACGGACTTCCAAATACTGGCTCCAACTCAATACTTTCACAATCATAGGCGGCATGATATAGGACCCAGCATCGAGATTGTTTCTACCGAGGACAGCAACAAGATTGACGTGGAGGTGTACAATTTTCCTTCCCAACCCGACACTGTGCTTCAAGGCGGCATACTGCGCGGCACCACGTTCCAGATTGTGCTAAACCGAGGACAGTCCTACGCCCTGCGTGGCAACCATTATGGTTCAGAGGTAATCAAGACTCGTCTGCACGCGACCTATCCCATTGCCGTCAACATCACCTCCGATTCGCTGATGACACGGCAACAGACAGACCCTTCGGGACATGTTCTTCCTAGCACTTGCAACCTCGCTGGAGAGCAACTGCTGCCCTTACCCTACTGGGGAACAGACTATGTGTGGATAAACGGATTCACCAGCTCGGAATCATTCCGTGGTATCGTCTATGTCGAAACTGGGTTATACGGTGTCCTCATAAATCACGACTCCTCCTATTTTGGTTGGAACTACGGAAATAGCGTTTGGAACAGTGGGTGGCCTTTCTTCCTCGACTCGGTAAGGCTTAATGAAATAGAACGACCCTTAGGTGTCATCCACCAACAGGACCCCAACTTCCAAATGGCAGCCACCGTGCTACCACATATACGGTGCGCTGGTTCACACAAGATATCATACCTACGTTCCGACACCATACCCCTTGCTGTGCATATTATCGTTGAGAGCCATGCTGTGGGAAATATTCTGTTCAATGGCGACAGCACTGTATTCACACCCGCAGTCTTCCACCCTGTGCCAGGGTTGCCGACACACCGTTGGTGCAATGTCGATGTGAGCCGTTACCTTGACTCGGGCGAGGTGATGACGGTGAGCTGTGATACAAGCAAGTTCCTGCTTGCCGTCATCGAGTCGGACAGTGCACGGGGCACAGCATACAGCTATCTAACAGATTATGCACCCTACCCTTATCTGAAGCTGGACATGGACACCGCCTATTGTGCGGGCGACAGCATCACATTCCACTTTGAGGGGCAAGGCATCGACAGTGTGGCCGTGCATGGGCCTGGAGGCCTATTGATTACCACACCTCCGTATGTGCTGCCCGCTACCGACACCAACATGAGCGGTCTTTACATCATCGAGGGATTCAGCATCAACGGATGCATCGACGGACCGACTGACTCGGTACGCATCACGGTCTTCGATGCTTACCACGAAGAGCTCTACGACACCATTGTCGAAAACCAACTGCCCTGGAACCGCTACGGCATAGATTTCGCCGACGATGCTGACACTGTCATCATATCGCCGTTACTCACAGGAATGTGCGACAGCATCATCCACTACCACCTGCACCTGTACCGCAACATTGAGGACACGGTCCACTACTACGCCTGCGAGAGTGAGCTGCCCGTGCAATACGGCGACTCCCTGTTCTATCAGGAGGGAGAGGGCACATTCCTCCTCCCCGGCAGCCACGGTGAGGACAGCCTCGTCACCTTTATCCTCCACGTCATCCCCGGCAGCGACACCACCATCCACGACACCATCACCGAAAGCCAGCTCCCCTGGTATGCTTTCGACACCCTCTTCACCGACACTGTGGCCGACTACCTCTACCATCTCTACAACGAAGCCGGCTGCGACAGCACCATCCACTACTACCTCTTCATCTACTGGAACGGCGACCACTGCGACACCATCCTCGAGTTCCCCAACCTCGTCACACCCAACGGCGACGGCCACAACGACCGCTTCGTCA
>CADAQX010000029.1 GCA_902790215.1 uncultured Bacteroidota bacterium
GAAAGGAATGGACAGATCCAGATTGATAACCAATCGGTTCTCTGATTTTAAATCAACGACTGCTTCCTCTTTGCCATAATGAATGATAACAATTCCGACGTTGTTTCTCTCCAGTTCTTCAAGATATGGCTTTATATTCGTCTCAAGCATGCTTTTACTTGCTTCACAATAATCTGCCCAAATATAAATCACTGTATTATCATGATTCTCTATCATTTGAATAAGGCTTGCTCTGTCAGAATCTTTCAATGCTGTCTTTTGACCAGAACAAGAAACAAATCCGAGTAATGCTAACAGAATGACTATTGTATGTTTCATATCGTTATATTTTCAATTATTTCACCATCATAAACTCCAATCCCCCCTGAAGCTATTGCTCTCCCGCCAAACAAAAACCGCCAACAATTCAATAGGGGAGCAGACGCGATATCAAGCTGACAACTCGTCCAGCAAGTAGCTATATACATACCACGAAGATTGGAAGTATAGGCCTGTCTTGGGGTCACTCAATTTCTCAAAAAGATGTGAGTTATAGACCTTGTCAAAAGCATCCTGCATGGACAAACCACGTTCCTCCATCAAGCGGGAAATCATGTCCTTCACGATGTCCTCTTTCATGTTCTGGAATTCCACCTGCGACACGTTCATATCTTCACGAGTTTGTCAATTGCACGCCGTGTACAGAAAGCGTACTGTCGATGCTGACAATAGAGCCGTGATAGAGTCGAATTATAGTGTACCTCCTTTCCGACGGCAATAGGATTGGAGAGTCTGCATATTGTCCTCCACCGAGAGGGTGTGCATGATGTTGTAATGCTTTTCGCAAAGAGCCAACGCACCATGCTGACTAAGGTAGCGATAAGCCTGAACCTCGGACACATTGTTGTGTGAGGCAAACTCCGAAACAAGCAGTATCAGATACTCTATCTTGTCTATGACAGTGCGTTGCATTGTTATCAATTTTAATCAAATAACGCCAATAACAGAAAAATATTATGTGCCTCCAATTCTTTTTGCCTCAATACCGCCCAACCCCACCAATTACTTTAACCTTGGCGAGATAGTCCTTCAAATGCCTCTACTTGCACTATTACCTTCTCATGCTTCTAGTTCGCGTAGCAGGTCAGTCAGAATATACTCGTCGCTTTGTAATAGAAGTCCGCTGTCGGGATTGGTAAGCAGGGCATAAGTATGTGAATTGTAAAAAATGTCAAGTGCACGCTCAGTGTCAATGTCGAGGCGGTCGGCAATCAAAGCGACTATTCGCCCTTCTTTGCGCCAAAGGACTTGGTCTCTCATTGTTGGACTCCTTTCTTCACAGGCTCCGTGGTAATAAAACGCAGACAGTTGTCAACAATAGCCTGACGACTGATGCACATCTGATGTGTTGGTTTGGCAAAACGAAGTTGGCCGATAGCTTGTTCTGCTGTGATGCGACCAGCATAGTAGTCCTCAACGGTGTCGATAACCTGGTCGTTGGCCACGCCACCCTCAATGATGTCGTAGTCTTTCCACGGCTCCTCTCCTCGACGACTACTAACAATGAAGTCTAGCCACTCTTGGTCATAGTGTTCAAGTCGGAGGCGACGTACATCAGCAGGCAAGGCTTCTTCATTAAACTCATACGTGGTGAGTAACGGCGTATCAACGGCACGGATAACGCATACACGCCTTGCCCAACGCTCTGCTTGTTCGCGAATACTGGTTACATAAAATCCTGGTCCAAAGTCGAGTACACGGCGACCAACACCAGCAAGTGGCGATGGTACACTGGTGTATGAACCATGATAGAGCGTTATCATTGCTGACCTCCTTCCTTTGCATCCCAGTTTTTTAGAGCCTCTTGCACGTTCCACACCACGCCGTCAATGCTCTCGGCATGCAGCGTGTCGTAGCAGTCTATCAGCAGTCGACGCACCAGCCCATGTTGCTTAAGCCGATTGTGCAGCTCTGTAGCTGTAATGCCCATACGCTGTGCCGTAGCCCCAATAGCCAGCGTAATAAATTGAGTCTGCTGTATAGACGTTGTTGCCATATCTTTATCTCTTTTTGTTTGTAAACACTCTTTTTAATTTGTAAACCCTTTGCCCGTTTTCAAAATCATCTGGCATTGTATTGATTCATTTTGGCCGTTTTCCAAATCAAATTAAGCCTCCCGTGCCTCTGCAAGTTTATTCTCAATTTTAAACATTCTTTCTTCATACTCTTTTTGAATATCGTGATAATTTGCATGAGACTGTATCACCTTGGACTTTGTTCGTATATCCAAGTCATATCTAAAAACCGATTCTTGCACGGGATAACTATCATGGCCATTTCTCTTGCAATACTCTATTATACCGCTTTGACCCACATGGGTTATATAAATGTCCATCGCATTAAATAACACATCAAAGGCTGCTCCCTTCCATCCAGCATCTAATGCTGGGACAATTGCATCAAGAATTTTCATTAACGCATATTCGGGTGCGGCCTCACGATAATGAGTCATATCCTTATATATGGAATCTGCAGTGTAGATTATTTGATTTGCCAGCAATGCGGATTCGCTTGTTTTTATCCTTTCTTGCATTGCTTTGTTCTCCGATTGTAGTTTCTCGGCTTCCTCAATCTTCTGTGTGAGTTCGTTTATTTGCTCTTTATAATCAACCTTGCTGTATATTTGAAAGCCGACAATTAGTGTTGCACAGGCTGCGATTAGTCCTACTGCAAGTTCGCTTCCTTTTGTATCGCATAGGTGACCGCCAGAAGAAAAGACAGCGACAACTGCTACTACAGCCAAAAGAAATGCAGCAATACTGAGAATAAGCGAAAGTCTGCTATTTTTCATGCCTCTTATTGTTCTCTTAATTCAGGATGAGACCATTTCCAATTCATTTCAAAAATAAATGTATAAACGTAACTTACATTTCCGACTAGAACGGGAAGTATTAGGCTCATACGTTTACCATTATTTTCTTCTTTGTATTTTGTTCCGCCATAGCCATACACAAGCCGATTTCCTCCGTAGTATCTTTCTGACCAAAAAAAGTCCGCCAATTGGGCTTTCGATGGAATTAACGATGGCAGCTGTGATTGTTTCAAGGCATCAAGGTCTGTCCCTTTATGAATGACCCTTTCGGTAAAACCCTCAAAATTGACAATTAACGCTTCGTCCCATACAACTTTCATCATTCCAGCAGTCAAATTTTTTAAGTTGAAATTGAAGATTTGTCTGTCTTCACTCCATTTTATGGAAATTACATTGTCTTCATATATTCCATTTGCACTCAAAGTACTTTTCCCTATATTTTTCCCTGTAGGTTTCTCGACTTTCACCAGCGATATTTCATAGTACCCCATTTCACTTGCTGATTTTCTATGGAGTTCCTCATATCTGTCCAACGATTCTTTTGTATAAAGAAGAAAGTACCCACGCAGAGTATCTCCATTGTCATCAACCATACACAATTCCTCATGACGGGCTGTTTTCATATGTCCCGATGGCCATTGCATATATGTTTTACCATGATTCTTGTCAAACAACATCCGATAACTTACTATTCGGTATTTTCTATAAAAAATTCCTTTGTCACCTTTACTGCTACTAAAGTAATCAGTCTGTGAACGTACCAGTCGGTCTGTCTCTCTGTGTGGAGAATCGTGTTTTATCATTATATAAACTTCTTTCCCCGCAATTTGTTCTGTTACTTTCCGACTAGAAATGGGGAAATATATACTATCGTTCTCCAAATAAACCACAGAATCACCTGACACATATTCAATATAAGGTATCCGAAAAGTGCCTGGCATTAATGGTAACTTTTCTGTCGTTTCCTGACTCGATGCAATATTGTGCATGAAAATTGTCATAACGCACAAAGACGCTTTAAGCAAAAAAGAATTATGTGTCGCCTTCTTCATATGTCAAAGTTTTAATTACTTCTATCACTATTAACGCCATCCCCTCAAAAATATTGCCCTCCCGCCAAACAAAAACCGCCTATTGCAAAAACACAAAAAACAGATTATTGTATATTTTTCTTTTATTATTTGAAAATCAGTTGTATATTTGCAAAATAAAAGGTTAGGCAAATATGTTTGTGGATTCGTTGATATTCAATTGTTTATTTTACATTTAGTTTAACTTTAGTTTACCTTTTGTTTAGGTTTTATTTAGATAAGATGGGCAAAGTATAATCAAATAATAGATAAAAGATGGGAGAAAGTAAGAATAACACCTTAGGGTTCACTGGACGCATACGGGGTGCGGGAGTGACGTTCTACAGACGCGGGGGGAAGACGTATGCACGTGTCAGCACACGCACAGCACCTAATATGCAGTCGGTGAAACAATTTATCAACCGCGAGAGGATGCGGCACTCTATCGCCTTGTGGCATTGTTTTTATTCCTCCGATAAACCGCTGATGGAGACTTCGGGCAGCATGACGGCCTACAACGCCTTCCTGCGGGCGAACTCGGCTTTGCCGACGGTGTACCTGACTAAGCAGCAGGCACGACAGGGGGCAGCGTTGCTGATGCCGGGGATGGTGGTTTCGGAAGGGCGGCTGCCGGCGGTGGAGTATGACTTTGCGGTGCTGGAAAGCGGCGAGCGAGTGGTGTTGACCAACCTGCTGACTGGTATCGACGAGTCGGAGACGCAGGAACTGACTATCGGCTGCAACGACGATTTGCGCCAACTGCTGTGCAGCAGCAACCGCAACCCGCAGCTGATGACCGGCGACAAGGTGCGCTTCTACCGCTTTGAGCAACGGATTCAGGACGACTGCCCGACGGTAAAGATAAGCTGTTGCGAATTGGCGTTGGACAACGACCCACGACAGAACCCCGCGTTGAGGAACTGGCAGTTCTTCTCGCACGAGGGACGGCTGGCGATAGGCGGTGCCGACGACGAGAACACGGGCTGGGCAGTGGTGCTATTCGGCGAGAAGGAGCAGAGCGCTTCGACACAGAGGGTCGTCACCACTTGCCGTCTATATGAGCAATACACTACCGACGAGGCGCTGACCCAAGCCGCCGAGAGCTACGGCAACGTGGAGAAACCCAGCCTGCTGACCCCCGACATTCCCGAGCGTCGGCATGAATAGAATGCAATAAAGAAATAATTGTGTATATTTGCAATAGCATTATATCGTTACATTTTTGCGTAATTCATTCAAATAGAAATGTATAAATGACAAATAGTTCAATAAAGAATATGCAAATCATGGCATCATACTCCCGATATTTACAAGAAAATCGGGAATACACTCCTAAATTTCTAACATTTTTATGTACAAAAGAATATTTGATATAGAGAACAAGTTGGACGAAGGGATGTTCCTGTTTGGTGCACGCCAGACAGGGAAATCCACCCTTTTGAAAGAAAGGTTCAAGGGGACTATATACTACGATTTGCTCAATCCGAGTGTGAGAAGAGCCTTTAAATTGAATTCGAATTCACTTTGGGAGGCACTTCAGGACAAGCCTGCGGGGACGCTTGTGATAGTGGATGAGATACAAAAAGTGCCGGAACTGCTGGACGTAGTTCATTCCCTCATGGTGGAGAAAGGCTTGTTCTTCATTCTCAGTGGCTCAAGCTCAAGAAAGCTTAAACGTTCTGGAGCCAACACACTTGGGGGTCGCGCAATACCGGAAACACTCTATCCACTTGTATGGCCAGAGGTGACGGATTTCCAGATAGACCGTGCCGTACAAAACGGTATGATACCACGCCATTACATGGTTGAGGATGCCACCAAACGACTGTCTGGTTACGTGAAAGTGTATCTTGATGAAGAAATACGCGAAGAGGGGGAGGTAAGAGAACTGGATGCGTTTGAACGGTTTATGGAAGTTGCCGCCATCTGCGATGGAGAGATGCTGAATTATTCAAACATAGCCTCCGACTGTGGCGTATCGGCCAAGACTGTGAAATCATATTTTCAGATTCTGTATGATACGCTTATTGGATATGAGATACCGGCATTTAGGAAAGAAATCAAGCGGAAGGTTGTCCAGGCTGCTCGATTCTATTATTTCGATGTCGGGCTTGCCAACTACCTTATGGGGCGCCACAACCTGAAGCGGGGTACCGATGACTATGGGCACGCCTTTGAACACTATGTGATTCAAGAAATCATAGCATATAAAGGATACAACGATAAGCGAGACAATATATCTTATTGGCACACCTACGACAAAAAGGAGGTGGACATCGTTATCGGCGATGCCAAAGTGGCTATCGAAATCAAGTCCACCGAGCATGTAGAAACCAAGCACAAAAAGGGTCTGAAAGCTTTCCGCGAAGAGTACCCGGAATGCCGATTGCTTCTTGTATCGCTCGACCCCATTACCCGCAAGTCGGGAGACATAGAACTCATCTATGTGCTGGACTTCCTGAAGATGCTATGGGGAGGTGAGATATTCTGAAGGTTGGTTCTACTTATTTGCTTTCATTGTTGTGTTTCTTCTCTGCTGACGCTATCGAAGTGCCACAGGCACTTCTTCATCTTCGGGACGCAGGTGTCTTGTTGCTGATAATTAAGTAGCAGCAAAGTTGTAGTCTATCACCACCTAAGCATACCCTGGCCTTTCGGCCACCCCTTTGAAAAAGGAATGGATGGCTGACGCGGTTGGCAACAGCTATGAGAAAGAGAATTCTATCACTGCTTGACAATCCGGCAGGTTACATAACCGCTCTGCAGCTTGATACGCAGCAAATAGTTACCTGTCGGCAAGTGCGAAAGGTCGAATTTGTTGGTGCCGGAGAAAGTCTCCACCAAGCGACCTGCATTGTCGATCACATCGACCTTCAATAAGCCATCGGCATTGACGGTGAACCATCCGTTGGTGGGGTTGGGATAAACCTTGACTGTCTCTATGGTGGAAGGGGTTTCTATGCCTTGGGGGCCGCCGTTGATGATGGTCAGCATCAGCATGACGACGCTGTCGCAGCCTTGCTCGGTGGAGAAGACCTGCGTGTAGATGCCTGAAGTGGTATAGACCGAGTCGTTCCACGTATAGGTTTCGGAGGTGGTGGTGTCGAAGATGATGTCGAGGACGGAGTGATTGACGACGAGGTGATAGCTTGTGATGGAGTCGCACCCGTCTGCGGTGGTCAGTCGCTCGGTCGTATCGGTTGTGGCAATGTATGTGTTATCCCTCCAGTAGAGGGTGTCGCAATCGGAAAAAATCTCTTCGGCAGCGTAGGAGTGATGAATGGTGAGGTGGAGCGTGACGGTGGAGTCACAACCGTAGGAGTTGAGAGTTGAGAGTTGAGAGTTGAAAGTGGAGGCTGTATAGGTGGAGTCGTGCCAGGTGAGGCTGTCGCAGGCAACTAGGCTGTCGATGGTGTTGTAGGTGGGATGGATGGTGTAGTCGACCAGCAGCACGGTATCGTTGGCAAGGGTAACAACATGGGTGCCTGTGCCGGGTTCGGCGGTGTTTATTGTATCGCCATAGATAACATACTGGTTGCCCTCGCAGAGCTCGTCGGTGCGGAATACAACGGGGCTTGATTGGTGGGGCAGGGTAACGTTGTCTATCCAGGCGCAGTCTTCATTGCTGTACACGCTGCCATCTTTGGCATAAGTAAACCTAAGTGTATGACTTCCGGCAGGGACAAGGAAAGCGGCACGGGTCCATTCCACTATGCCCGACTCGGCGAGGAGGTCGGAATTGTCGATATAGAAATGGAACTTGTCGTAGTTGGCTTCGGACGACACCCTGTAGTAGAATCTGACGCTGTCGGGCGCGGTGAGGGAGACGGGGATGCTGATTTCGGACGTCTGGCTGTTGCCGAGGCTGGAAGCGGAGCGCAGGCAGTAGATGCCTGCATAGGCTCCGTACATGTTGATTGTCCAAGGATAGTAGCCCTGTGTCCAGCCAGAGGTATGGTAGACACCGCCCTCGAAGGTTTCTAACGGATTGGCTCCTATGTATAGCGGATAGGTTGTATTAATGCTTAACTGTGTTAATGTGAGAGTTATGGGCACTTTGATACCCAATGGCAACAGGCTGTCGGCATGAAGTGGGAAAGAGGACTGGACGGAGTCACCAGGCAAGAGGGAATTGAGAATTGAGAATTGAGAATTGAGAATTATGCCTTCGCTTGGATTGACATTTCCAGTGTCGGATGTGCATGTGCCGAAAGCGAGAAGAGAGGTAGGAGAAGATACTTGCAGGCGGTCGGGGTTGAGGGTTGCGTGGCCCTGATTGACAAGTGTGACGATGAGTGTGTCGCTTGTTCCCGGAAGGATATTGTTATTGCCGACTTGGATGTTGAATACAATGTCGGGTGCGTTGAGAGTCATATAATAGGTGGCGCTGTTGGGGATGGATCTCTCACTGCAGAGGGTGGCGGTGGCAAGCGGGAGTATCATGCCGTCCGGCACAAACTGTCCCACAATGGCTTGCAGTATAACCACAATGGTGTCGCCAGCAGGCAGACTGTCAATTGGATTGTTTGACGGGAAGAGAGTGAGTGCAGTCGAATCGGAGGGGATGACGGAGAAGGTGATGTTGGATGCTGTGCTGTCGCCCAGATTGACGAGTGTGAAAGCCAACGGGATGGTGTCGCCCGCATCCGTCGGAAGGAGCGCGGTGACATTCCCCACCACAGGGTAGGCACCGCTCGGGCTGATGACCGACACGGAGGTGAAGGCGGTGCGGTACTGCTGGGCCGAGGCGGCCAGCTCGTATCCTCCCACAGGCAGTGTGGCGGGCAGCGAGAGGACAGCGTTGCCTGTGTTGTCGGCAAAAGCGCTGGCCACAAGGGTGCGGGTCAGTGTGTCGGTGAGTGCCACATAGGCGTAGGGTACAGCGGAAACCGAGAGGGTTGTTGCCCCGATAGCCAGCACAGAAGGGGCGGTGACGGGCATCACAGAGGCCTGTGTGAGATAGGGCATCACCGAGGGGTCGCCCATGAGGTGGTAGATTTCCCAATAGTAGAGTTTGCGGCTTGAGGTGGAGCTTTCGACAGCCATATTGCCTGCCATCATGATGGCGCCTTGTGTGAATGCCCACTGGCTGTAGGGCTCGCCGTGGGTGTGGCACAGACGGTCGTAGGCACCGAGATTGGCTGCATTGTATGCCATGGACATAGTGGGGCCGATGCTGCTGCGCAGACCCACAGCCCAATAGAAGTCTTCGTTCCAATAAGTGCTGTTACTCCCTCCGATGTAGCCGACTGCACCGCAGTAGTTGTCCTTGCGCAAAAGGGCCTCGCCGAAGCAGGTGGTGGTCTCGAACTTGTTGGTAAGGCAGCAATTGCCTATCATGAGGCCGAACTTCTGGGTGTTGGTCATGGAGGCGATGTGGGTGGTGGTAAGGTTGGGAGTGCCCCAACTGGTGGCACTGCCGTGAGCGGAATAGTTTATCCAGCCAGCCCCCTGGTTGTAGTAGCCGCGCACGGTGGCAGAGTTGGAAGAGGCGCTGCTGCCGATGGTTACGCCCGGGGCTGAGGGGACGATGGAGGTATTGTTCTTAAAGTAGTGAACCTGTGTGAAGCCTTGCGTGGAGTTGATGTAGTGGATGGCGGCATAATCCATGGCGGGGTCGGCATGGGTGTAGCCGTGGTCACCCGCAGTGCCACCATCGACACCCGCCACAAGGACGGCGCGGTCGAGGAAAGTCGGGTCATTAAAAGTGTACTGCTCATACATGAGGGTCTTCTCAATCTGGGGAGTGAGCTGGCTGACATTCTGAGCCGAGAAACGGCCGCAGTAGCAGTCGGGGATATTATCGCCGGAAGTCCAGCTGATATAGTAGAGGTCGGTGATATGGTCGGTGGCTGTGGTACCATTGAATGCCGGCACCTGCTCATGGTCGCCCACGATGAGGAGGTAGGTGGGTGCGGGGTTGGCGGCTGTGGCGTTGGTGTATTGGCTTTGGATGTAGGAGGAGATGGAAGTGGTGGTGGTACCCACACCAGGAGTGTCGGTGTAAACGATGTCGGTAAGGAAGCCCTTGCGGCGTTTCCACTGCACGAAGTTGTCCAGCTGCCCATGGAAGGAGCTGTGGGCGACAATGAGGTAGCGGATGGGGGCTGTGGTGCGCACCGACTTGGGATAAAGGCTGTTCATGACCCCGTTGCCGGCAGCGAAAGCAGGGGAATGGTATCGGTTGAAGAGGGATAATGTGGCATCCTTGTCTGCCCCCATATAACGGACAGTCACCACTGCATGACGGCAGACAATGAGCTGTCCGCGCACGGGATTGTAGCGCACGGGCGAGAACTGGAGGCGCGCCAGCCGACGGTCGCGGGCTATGCCTACAGGCTCCACAGAGGCCTCTTCCTGCCCGTAGAAGTCATCGGAAGCGTATATTTTTGAATCAATGACCAGACGCGCTGGAGTAGTGTCCGACTTGCTGCGCGAGGGCTGGGTTGGCATAAGTCTTGCCCCCCGCAGTTGGATGGTGTCGTAAGTGGCTTGGGTCACTTTAACCTCAAAGTCCTTGCAGAGCGGCACCTCAATCAGTCGTGAGAAGGTGGGCAGAGAGGGTGCGCCCACGGCTGCAGAGGGTATATAGCCATCGAGGGTGATGGTTGTGAACGGCTGCCCATCGACGGTGGTTTCGCCATATTGCAACAGCGGGGTGTTAAATTTAACCTGTAGGCTTTGCCAATTGTCGTTTAATACCAGATTTGAGGTTGCTCCCATTGGGTCGCAATCTGACGATTCGCTGGACTGGGCAAAAGCCGATATTTGCACAAAAAGGCATAGCGCAAGAGAGAGGAACAAAGTCAAAGGCTTCATATAATTAGGCAATTACATTTAGTTTGCATTTATATAATTCAAAATGCAAAGATACAAAATATAATTGAATTGATAATTAGGATGCCGTACCCAGATAATAATCAATTTCCTAATTCGCCTTCCTTTGCCATGCTCCGGAGTTCCATCTTGCCGAAACGGAGGGTGACAGAAAGGCTGACAAAGCGGCTGTCGGTGTGGGAGGTGCTGTAGCCGAGGAGGTAGGGGTTGGTGTTCCACGATTGGGAGCGGTTCCAGTTGAAAAGGTCGGTGACGTTGAGCACCACCGAGAGACGTTTCTCCCAAAAGTCGGCACTGAGACCCATATCAATGGTGTAGCCGCTCTGACGCTCGACGAAGAGGGCTTGCGTGGGCGAGCTGTAGTTGCCCGAGAGGTTCAACCGCACCCGTCCGGCGATGTTGGCCCAGCAGTTGAGGCGGAAACTGTAGGAGGTCATGGCATTGTTGTAGTGTCCTGCCTTGGGGTGATCCACCTCGTAGCCAGAGCGGTAGAGGTTGGCATAGAGACGGAAGTTGAGCCAAGCGACGGGACGGTAAGTGACGTTGCCCTCGAGGCCTGTCTTATAACTGCTGCCTACGTTGTAGGGGGTGCTGTAGCTGATGAGCCGCCCAAGGTAGGGGTCAATCTCACTGACAGCCTCTTTGCAGTAGTTGATGTCGTTGGTCGAAAGACGTGCATAACTCTCTATGCCCACAGAGCCATGGGAGGCAAAATAGCGGTTCCAGCTGAGGTCAACGCTGTGGGTGTGGCCAGCCTTCAACAGGGGGTTGCCCACCTTGTAGGAGTCTTCGTCGTAGAGGCGGCTGGTGGAGAGGTTCTCCGCCGAGGGCATAGAGGTGGCGAGGGAGTAGGAGAAGCGGAAGTAGTGCATGCTCTTGGTGCGGTAGGTGAGCCGCAGCGAGGGTTTGAGATAGAAATAGGCGAAAGAGGTATCGTCGGGGAAGAGCGCATCCAAAGAATAGTCGCAGTGGTTCCAATAGCCGCGCAACCCCAGGGTCATGGTGACTGCCTTCCACTTGTGCCGCCAGCTGGCAGAGGCGGAGGTCTGCGTGGTGCGGTTGTTCTTATCGAAACGGCGCAAGAGGTCTATCCCGGTGTCCAGACTGACATTAAAGCCTGTTTCCGGGCTGACATTATATCGGGGTGTGGAGTAGTTGCTTGCCAGCGAGGGGACAAGCGAGAGCCCCAGCGTCAGCTCGTCGTCGATGCCTAATGGTCGGTTATAGTCGGCACTGAGGGTGAGGCTGTTGTTGGTCATGCCTCCGAGGTAGGTTTTGTCGAAATCGCTCAGCTCTGATGGCAGGATGCCCTCAAGCAGGGTGTAGTCACGCCGCAGGGTACGCTCATTGTGGCTGTAGTTGAGGTTGTCGTAGAGGCTGACCGAGAGGTTGTGCCCTTCGTTGTCGAACTTGTGTTTCCAACTCAGATTGGCCATTCCCATCAAGTTGAAGTCCCTGCTCTCCTGACTGTTCGTATAAGTATAGTGCAACATCTGCGGGAGGTAATACCATTGGTCGGTGGTGGTGAGCGACTGTTTTGTGGCGGGGAAAGTCACAGCTAAGCCAAAGAAGGAGAGGTCATTCATCGAGTCGATTTGATAACTGAGGTTAAAGGCCAAGGTGCCGGTATAGCGGTCGGTGTTGTTTTCGGTGGCAGTGATGCTGGAGGCTGTGGTGTCGAACCCCTCCGTTCCGTCCTGACGGAATATCGAGCTGGACTGCTCCGTCTTGTGGGTAGGCGTGCTGCTCACACCAAGGTAGATGTTGGCAGAGAGTTTTTCATTCTTCAGCACATAACTCACCCACGGGCTATACGACGGGCGGTTGCTGCCACCGAGGCCGAAGGAGAGGAAATGGCTGTTGCGTATCTTGGTGCTGGTGACGATGTTGATGATGTGGCAGCCCTCCTCCACCATATATTTGGCCGAGGGGTTCTTGATGACCTCGATGCGGTCGATGGCATCGGCGGGCAGCGACTCGAGATAGACTTTCAGCGTATTGCCGTTCATGTGGGTCGGGTAGCCGTTAATCCATATCTCGATGTTGGTGGAGCCGCGCATGGTGATGTTGCCTTCGATGTCCACCTCCACGCTGGGGGCGTTCTGCAAAGCATCGAGAGCGGTAAGACCTTTGACAGTCTCGTCGTCCGCCACGTTGTAGTTCACCACCTCGTCGTCCATACTGTAGATGGGTCGCGGCGCACGCACCGAAATAGCCTCGAGGGTCTTCATCCGCTGGAGGAGCAACAGGCTGTCCTGCTCCGGCGAACCGCCGGTGGTAATCGTTTTGGTGCTGTCGGTCTTGGTGGTGTCAGTCTTGGGTGCCTGCTCGGCCACAGCGGCCCGGATGGCATCCATCAGTTCAGGGGGAATTTGCGCCATCCCCTTGGCGATAGGGCATAGTATGAGCCCTATGAGGAAAACAAGTTTCTTCATGGTAATTGAAAAATTGAAAGGTGAAAATTGGCTACCGCAGCCTTTTAGCAATTATCTTAATCGGCGGCGGCTTTTTTTACAGTGGTTTTCAGCACATACTTCACCGACTGGGCATACACCTCGTCGTTGGGACAGTGGAACACCAGCGCGGTCATCGTGTCTTCGGAGAAATAAATCAAATACACACCCTTGTCGCCGGGCAACGGATCGGCAGCACGGCAGTATATGTGCAGTATCTTTGCCTGCTTTGACGAGGCTTTTGTACTGTCTTTTTCGAGGTTTATCTTCACATCCATATTCTTCATCTGGCTTAAGAAGGCGGTGGCTATCGACCCTTCGAGCGTAGAGACATGGCTGAATTCAGGCGTGCTGTCGAGTTCATGTACATAATCGCGTAATGGCTTATTAATGCTCTTCTTCAAGGGAAGATAATCGACAGAATCGTTTGCCTTCTCCGACTTAGTCCCACTATAGGGCAATGCCTTCAGACTCTTTTTCAAGTGAAGGAACGAGGCGGAATCGTTTGCCTCCAGCATGGTGACGGTCACCTTAAGACCTTTGCCGATAGGGTAGTTCTCGATGCACGAGGCCTTGATGCCCGTGCGGCCCACGTAGGTCTTGTAAAGGGTGGTCTGGGCCGAGGCATGGCTCCCGAGCAGCAATCCGGCTAATAGTATATATGTCTGAATGTGTTTCATATTATTGTAATGTTTTGATTACTTGTTTCATTCTGTTCAACACCTCGTCGGGGTTGCAATTGTCCACACAATATACGCGTACACCGTCGGCGGTCTCGGCATAGGCGTAATCCTGATGCTTGGTTGTCTGCATTTCTTGCAACTGCTGTTTCACGGGATGGGGTAAATTGTTGTGCGCCACAACGGGCATAGGTTGCTCCTGACGTGAGGGGAGCAATAATACTGCGGCGATTATTGCCACTGCAGCCAGCGCTGCGGCATATTGCCAGATATGGCGTGGCTCGTGCGACGATTTTGTAGCTGGGGTGCTGTCTTGCTCAAGCCGTTGCCTGCCGGCTTGGTGCATCTGTTCTATCAGTTGGTCCGTATCTTTCATAAGAACACGTTAATTCGTTAATTTGTAAATGTATTAGTCCAAGGCGGAAAGATTCCGTAGTTTCTGTTTTATCCTCAAAATGCGGGTCTGCACGTTGGTCTCGCTGATGCCCAGCATCTCCCCGATTTCGTCCTGTTTCCATCCGTCGAGGTAGAGGCGCAAGAGCTTTTGGTCCTTAGCAGGCAGCTGGCGGATGAGGTCGTGCAGCCATTCTCGGTTTTCGCGGTCTAAGCCATTGTCGGGTAATTCTATTCCTTCCAGTGGTGAGGTCTCCACCTGTCGCTGGCGTTGCCGCCACCATGATATGCCTGTGTTCACCGCCACGCGCCAGACCCAAGTCACCGGCTTGGCAGTGAGGCGGTAGCGGCTCCAGCCCAGCCAGAGGTTCAGAATGATGTCCTGACGCAAATCCTCGCAATCCTCCGCTGTGTGACAGAAGGACCGGCACACACGGTTGATAGCTGCAGATTGCTCCTCGACAAGTGTCAAAAATGGATGTTGTATCATACCCCTATTAAACGCCAAAAAGGGGAAAAAATCACATGCACATGAAAAAAAATGAAGTGATAGCCCTATTCATCTTGCCGTGTTATAAACCAGCCTATTTCGGGACGGAGGGCGAAGGTGGTGGTGTCTTGAGTGAGACCTACGAAGCCTGTCCAAAGGGTGAGGTCGTGTTTTTTTCTATTGATGTCGGTGAACTCCAAGGGGACAGAGACAATTTCGGCTGGGATGTTGGATGCAGCGTCGGCGATACCTTTGAAGTCGCTGCGATGCTTGTCGTCGTCGTAGGGATAGAACTTGACTATCCAGCCGTCGGCAATATAATATGGGTCGCCACACATTTCGTGCTTGAGGTCGTGCTGCTTGTACATGCCGCGCCAGAACTTGGTGTCCACCTCGCCGTTGGCAGCCTTCTCTATCTTGCGGAGGATGGGCAGAAGCTCGTCCACCCACCAGTCGAGCTGGTATTTGCGGAGTGCCTCGGTGCGCTCGACGATGGTGTGCCAGTCCTCCGGAGTGCCTTCGAGGATGACCTGTGGGATGCCGCAGATTACATACAACTTGTATATGAAATATTCCTGCATGGCCGACATGATGGTTATCTGTGAGGCGGCGCGGGTAACGGCAGTGGAGGTGGAGAATTTGCAGGTGAGTGTGTTGACAAGGCTGTCGCCCACATACTTTGCTATCTGCTTGGTAAACTCGGGAAAGTAACGCTCCCACGGGCTGTTGGGGTTGTCGAGACTGATGCCATTGCTGACAACGATAAGTGTTTTCTTGCCCTCGAAGTCCACGAACAGATGACGCAGTGCCTCGGCGTTGAAGTTGACATGATAGGAGAAACCCTGACATATGAGCAGCCATACGGCATCGGGCGAGAGCACAAAGGGACGGTGGTCGGCATAGGCCTGATGCATGCCGTCGAAGAAGGGATGGGGCAGTTGCACCAAGGGCTGCGAGCAGCGATTGTGCGCCACGAATTGTACATTCTCTTGGTCCATGTCATACATTGTTTTGCAGATAATCTTGTCGTAGCCGACGGTCGGCAGGGGTTTGTCGGGTGCTTTCAGTTTCTCGATGTCGATGATGATGCGCTGCGTGGGCACAGCCACGGTGTCCTGCTGCAGGGCAGCCAGAGTGTCGGTGGTGTCATCCGCCTTGCTACTTCCATTGTTGGAACACGCCACCAACAAGATAGGCAGTAATGACACTAAAATGAATATCCATGTTCTGCGTTTCATAATTGTCAGGTAATAAGTTTATGACTAATAAAGTTATTTCGTGGGTAATACTATGCCTGTAACAGCCATGCTCCCACCATTCTATAGATAATGTTTGTTACTCTATATTTTGGCGGAGCACTGTCCGACCGTCTTTCTCCACGATAAGCTGATTTTTACTTTCTGTTGTAGTGACACGATAATAATAGCCATCGTTCTCGAACACATATCCCCTATTCTCTTCATGGTGTCCTCCTTTGATTACGAGGTCTGGCGGGGTGTCCGTCTGCTTGTTGCGCTTCCACGAAGCATAACGAAGGCTGCCATCGGCCAGGAGGTCTATACGCACACGATAGTCTTTTGTGACGAAATAGTCCTGCAAGGCGACATAGTCCTTCAGGCTGATGTGCAGGCGGCGGTTGCCCACCTCCCCCATCAAGTCAAAGTGATCCCTGTTCCAGCGATAGAGGTTATAACGGTCTGTGATGGATTGCAGGCTGTCCGTGATGGGTACATACAGGTTACGGCCGACCAGTTCAAAGAGCCAGTCCCAGCCCTCGCCCTTGTTGGCAGTGAAGTACCAGCCGGGAATTCCGTATTCTGTCCCCACCCGGCTTTCGTTATGGGGGAAGACTTTTGCTTGGCCAAGTGTGTCGCCTTGTATGCACCAGGCTGTCACCCACGCCGCTCCCAAGGTGCTACACTCGCGGAAGTAGTCGTGCGTAAGGTAGAGGGTACGGCCTTTAGTGTCTTGCAGTTGGTAGAGCTGTAATACCACGGCAGCATCGTGGTTTTTCCCATGACTGTGTATACGGCCGTCGTCGCCGCGCAGGAGTGTGTAGCGGGCATTATCGGGCATTGTGCCACCCATGCCCGTGTTCCAATCGATAATACGCACACGGCCATCGGCAGAAGTGTGGTCTCCTATATAAAGACTGTCCGCCGCCTCCTTGAACGGGTAGTTCATGGCATCCTCGGGGCGGGAACTCAGCACATCGGTGATAAAAACATGCAGGGTTTTCCCCTCAGGGGTCACAACCTTTCCACCGTGACGGCACAGAAGCCGCTCTATCGAGTCCATGCTGACAGTCTGCAGCCATGCAGTCACCTCGGCAGGAGTCGCTTCCGGCACATCCACATGTTCATCCTCGTACTCCTCTTCAACGGTGTCCAACGGCTCCTCTACAACTGGCTCTTGCTTTCCGTTGCAGGCTACAACCGCCAAAGCAACGGCAACAAAGCAGAAACATCTGATGTACATTGTTATTGTCTTGTCCATAGGTCTCATATAATGCAATTATGACTTATTTACTCCCTTCATTGTCTTGGTTCAGCTGCAATGCAGTCTTGGCGTTAAGAGAAGTGACGACAGGCTTGCCTGTCTTGGCTTCCAATTCAGCACGGGCGTTGCGGGCTATCTCGCCGCCTTGACGAGCCACCTCGGCATGCTCGCCAAAGGTCTCGGGATTGCGGCTCTCGGAGATGTCCTTGGTGGAAATCTCGGCAAGCATGTTGAGTACAAGCTCACGATTGGTCATTTTGTCGCGAAGATTCTCTTTTTTCAAGCCCTTGAATTGCTTGTACTCTTTGGCTGTCATGCCCGACCATGTGCTATAGATGATGTCCGTGAGCGTGGCAAATTGCACACCTTCCTTCAAGCCATGCCGCTTCCACTCATCGGTAAGGTCTTTGCATATCTCAATTGACTTCAGCCGCTGATTAATCCAGTTGTCGGAGTAGCCTAATCGCTTATAGTCTGCCAGTGCCTGCTCAATGCCTAACTCAGGGTCTTGCATCTGGTCGAGTCGGTCGGCTGCCACCTGCGCCATCCACAGCTTGAACGGCTCTGCCTTGGGAGAAGGGATAGACTGGATGAGACGGAAAAGCTGCTCGGTGTCGGCGACATCAGTCTTATAATACTTACCGTCCGAGGAGGGTAATTTCAGTTGGTTACAATCTGTAACCGACTGGTTGCCCTCTTTCTTCAATCGGTGTTTCAACACCTTCCAGTAATTGCGTGGGTCGGGGCTGTCCGTCAACACCGCCACGGCATCCACAATGGAGAAATACCATTTCTCTTCGGCATCGTCCCAAACGGTGCGGACTTTCTTCTCTTCAAAGAGTTGTATCTGATTGTGCTTCGTCATAAAATGCTACGATTCAACTATTGTATTTCATTCTCGTTCATGCCGAGATGTTTCTCATTAGTTCTTTCGTTGTCATCTCCATTTTAGAGAAGGCAAACCATTTTCTTCCTAAGTCTTTCAACGAAGCACCTATATGATAGACTGTATTGTCGATGCACAAGAATCTGTCGTGCACCTTCTCGAAGGGCTTAACTTCGATGGGCTGGTACTGGGCATTATGCTTCGCAAGGTCGAGCAGAAGCTGCTGCGGGATGTTTTTGGTGTATATAGTTGCCGTTACTTTAGGCTTTCGTTTATCGAGTATAGTCAGTACAGTGTCGTCCACATAGTTGTCGAAGAGAATTATCTGTTTCTTGGTAGATCGTACTAAGTCTGACACAAATGTGTAGGCGTCAAAGATTTGTCCATCAAAGAAGATGCCTTCTAATGGTGGCAAGGATGTACGGACGAAGAAGTCTATCTTCTCCTCGGTTTTCGTTACTCGTTGTTCTAGTCGTTCTATGCGATTATTTACAGAATAGCCTTTCAACAAGTATTCCTTCAACACACGGTTGGCCCACTGACGGAACTGAATGCCTCGTTTGGTATTGACGCGATAGCCAACGGAAATGATGACGTCAAGATTATAGTATTCTCGTTTTCGCATCACCATTCGCTTGCCTTCGGGTTGAAGTAGTTCCAAAATGGAACTAGTTGATGTGCGTTCAAGTTCGCCGATTTCATAAATGTTTTTCAGATGTTTGGTGATGGCTTGGCGGCCTGTTCCAAATAGTTCTGCCATTTGTGCCTGTGTGAGCCATACTGTTTCGTCGTTCAATCGGACTTCTAATCTAATATCATCATCTGGCTGGTATAGGATTATCTCGCCAGTAGAGGTGGACGTATGTGAAATGTCGTCCGCCACGGATTGTAGCTGTGGTGAAATGTCGCATTTTTTGCGACGGTTGTCGTCTATGGTAGTCGATAACTCGTTCTTGTTTGCCATAGCTTTGCTTTTGTATTCAAAATGTAATACTATTTGCCCCAAGAATCCCTATCCAACGACCTGTAGGTGATGGCCTCCTGCAGGTGGTGGGGCTGGATGGCGGGGCTGCCCTCGAGGTCGGCAATGGTGCGGCTGACGCGCAGGATGCGGTCGTAAGCACGTGCCGAGAGACCTAGGCGATTCATGGCCGTCTCTATGATAGTGCGGCACTGGTCGTCCAGCTGGCAATGCTCACGGGTGAGCTTGCTGGTCATCTGCGCGTTGCAATGCACACCAGGATGGCCGGCAAAGCGGGCAGTCTGGATGGCACGGGCGGCAATGACCCGCTCGCGGATGGCGGCACTGCTCTCCCCTTGCTTCAGGTTGTTCAGCTGGCTGACAGGCACCGGCGTCACCTCGATATGCAGGTCTATCCTGTCCATCAGCGGGCCGCTGACCTTGTTCAGATACTTCTTCACCGCTCCCGGCGGGCAGGTGCACTCCACCGTGGGGTGGTTATAGTAGCCGCAGGGGCACGGGTTCATGGCGGCAATGAGCATAAAGGAGGCGGGGTAGTCCACCGTCATCTTGGCACGCGAAACCGTGACACGGCGCTCTTCCATTGGCTGACGGAGCACCTCCAGCACCTGCCGGCGGAACTCAGGCAGCTCGTCGAGAAAGAGCACCCCGTTATGCGCTAAGCTTATCTCTCCCGGCTGCGGGTTGGTGCCGCCGCCCACCAGCGCCACATCAGAGATGGTGTGGTGCGGCGCACGGAACGGCCGGACAGCGATGAGCGAATCCTCCTTCTTCATCTTGCCCGCTACGCTGTGAATCTGTGTCGTCTCCAGCGACTCCTCCAGACTGAGCGGCGGCAGGATGGAAGGCATGCGCTTGGCCAGCATCGTCTTTCCACTGCCTGGAGGGCCTATCATAATGACATTGTGACCGCCGGCGGCGGCAATCTCCAATGCCCGCTTGATGCCCTCCTGCCCCTTCACATCGGCAAAGTCATACTCATAGTGATTCAAATGGTTGGCAAACTCTGCGCGGGTATCGACAATGGTCTGTTCCAACAGCTTCTCACCGTTCAGATGGTCAATCACCTGCTTCACATTGTCGGCTCCATACACCTCCAGATTATTGACAATGGCAGCCTCGCGTGCATTTGCCTTGGGCACGATGATGCCCTTGAACTTCTGTCTCCTTGCCTCTATGGCTATGGGAAGGGCACCCTTTATCGGGCGCAGGCTGCCGTCGAGCGAAAGCTCCCCCATGATAACATATCGACACAGGTCATCTGCCCGCATGTCGCCTGCGGCGGCCAATATGCCGATGGCAATGGTGAGGTCGTAGGCGGCACCCTCCTTCTTCAGGTCTGCCGGGGCCATATTAATCACCACCTTCTTGCCTGGGATGTGGTAACCATACTGGCTGATGGCGGTGGCAATGCGCTGCTGGCTTTCCTTCACCGCACTGTCGGGCAGACCGACAAGCAGGAAGTTCACCCCTACGTCCACGCTCACCTCCACCGTCACCATCAGTGCCTTGACACCGCATATCGCGCTGCCGAATGTCTTGACTAACATATACTCAAAAAATTGAGAATTGAGAGTTGAGAATTGAGAATTGGCCACCGCATATCGGCACCTCTCAATTCTCAGCTCTCAACTCTCAATTATCCTAACTGGATTACTTCAGGCCGAGTTTTTTCTTGACGAGGGGCATGATGTCGTCGCTGTCCTGCGAATAGAGCACAGCACCCACACCGGCATCGAAGATATAGGTGTAGCCATTCTCCTTGCCCACCTCCTCGATGGCCTTCTTGGCGCGGTCAACAATGGGTTTCAGAAGCTCTTCCTGACGGGCCTCGAGGCGCTTCTCGGCGTTCTGGCGGTTCTCTTCCAGACGGGCGCCCATGGCCTGCAGGTCGCTCTCCTTGGTCTTGCGGATAAGCTCCGAAAGCTGGTCGCGTTTGGCCATATAGTCGTTCAACTTGGTCTCGTACTCTTTCTGCATCGCTGCAAATTCTGCCTGGAGGTCTTCCACCTCTTTCTGCAATGCAGCCTGAGCCGAGTCGCGGCCGGGCATAATCTGCATAAGGTCGTTGGAATTGATGTGTCCGAGTTTAATGTTCTTCTGTGCCATGGCGCTGCCTCCAAAGGCCAGCATTGCCATCACTACTACGATAAGACTTTTTTTCATTGTGTTGTTGTGATATTGTGTTATTATTGATTATCTTGACTATATCTGTTTCGTTCGTGTCATCTTGCATCCTTGCGCATAGTGTCCTGGGAGGAACGCCGCTGTTCACCGCCTGCCGGGGTGTTGCCCTTGCCCGTGGCGGGTGTGCCGCTCGGGGAGACTCCGCTGTCGGGAGCCGAGCCAGGTTTCACGCCCAGCATCTCCAGCACCTGGTTGCTGATGTCGTATTTCTCTGCCACATACAGCACCGTGGCCGACGAGGCCTTGTCAAAGACAAAGGCATAGTTCTTCTCGCGAGCCACACGCTCTATGGCGTTGTAGACGCGGTCCTGCACGGGCTTCATCAGCTCCGCGCGCTTCTGGTCGAGGTCGCCGCCGGGAGCGAAACGCTGCTGCTGCAGTGCCCGCAGGCCGGCCTCTTTGGTGCGTATCTCGTCTTGCCGGCGCTGTTTCAGGTTTTCGGGCAGCAGATAGGCCTCCTGCTGGTACTGCTGGCGCAGTTCGTCCACCTCGGCCTGCTTGGCCTCCAGCTCCTTGCGCCACTCTTCGATATACTTGTTCAGCTTGTTCAGTGCCTGGTTGTATTCCGGCACACTGCCCAGAATATACTCAGTGTTGACACAGGCATACTTCTGCGCCCCTGCCGGGAAGGCAAGCGCCACAAGCAACATCAAAGGAATCAGTCTGCGCATATATCTCATGGGTTGTAATTATACTAATCCAAACTTTGTCCGATACTGAAATGGAAATGCGAGCCGCCGATTGCGCCGCCGTCGAAGCCATAGCCCCAGTCCACGCCGAACAAGCCCAGCATGGGCATATACACCCTTACGCCCAAGCCGGCCGAGTTATACATGCTGAACGGCTGGAAGTCTTTGACGCTGTACCAGCTGTTGCCGCCCTCCAGGAAGCCGAGCACCCAGATGGTGGCATTGGAACTCTCGATAATAGGCTGGCGCACCTCTATGGTGTAGCGGTCGAAGATAGAGGCACCCTCCTTGGGGCTCAGTGCGCTGTTGTCGTAACCGCGCAGCGGGATAATCTCGCGGCCGTCGTAGGCATAGGCCTGCAGCCCGTCGCCGCCCACATGGTAGCGTCCGAAAGGCGAAAGGCCGATGTTCTTGTTATAATAGCCCATCCAGCCAAAGCGCACCTTGGCGTTGAGCACCACATCGCCCACCAGGTTGAGCATCCACGAGCCGCGCAGATTGAGCTTATAGTACTCCGTCCAGCGGTAGCGGTCCTGCTCGGTCACCTCGCTGTAGTCCTTGCCGTTCATGGCCGAATAGGGCGGTGTGGCATAGCCCGACACCGAAACCTCCGAACCGCTGCGGGCATAGATGGGCGAGTCGAGCGAGTTGCGGCTGAGCGTGATGCCATACGACAGGTCGTTGGAGATGCCGTTGGTGAAGCTCGTGTTGAAGATTGAATAGTTGTTCAGATTATAGAACTTATACGTGAGGGCGTGCGACAGGATGAAGTAATCGTCGGGCCACTTGAGGCGGCGTGTCAGCGAGATGCCGGCACCTGTGATGCTCATGGAACCGTAGCGGCTGTCGGTCTTCTGGTAGAAATAGCCGGTGCTCATATAATGGTGGTAGGCCGAAATGCTGAGCGACTGGGGACGGCGGCCGCCCAACCACGGCTCGGTGAACGAACCGCTGAACGAATAATAATACGTGCCATTGGTCACAGCGCTTATCGACAGCTTCTGCCCGTCGCCCGTGGGCAGGGGCTGCCACGCCTTCTTGTTGAAAACATTGCGGGTCGAGAAATTGTTCAGCGTCAGGCTCACCTGCCCGATAAGCATGCCGCTGCCGTAGCCGCCCGAGAGCTGTATCTGGCTCGTGTTGCCCTCTTCCACCTTGTACACCACATCCACCGTGCCGTCCTTGGGGTTGGGCTTCACATCCGGCACAATCGTCTCCTGCTTGAAATAGCCCAGCGTGGCCAGCTCGCGGTGGCTGCGCATGATGGCCGCCCGGTTGAACAGGTCGCCCGGACGTGTGTGCAGCTCACGCATGATGACGCGGTCGTTAGTCAGCGTGTTGCCCTCCACAATGACATTGCGTATGCGCGCCTGCTTGCCCTCGACAATGCGGATTTCAATGTCTATCGAGTCGTTCTCCACGCCCACCTCCACGGGTGTGGCGTTGAAGAAGAGGTAGCCGTTGTCCATATACATCGAGCTGATGTCCGTGCCCGACGGGTTATACTTCAGGTTGGTCTCCAGCAGCGTGCGGTTGTACGGGTCGCCCTTGGCTATGCGCAGGTGTTTCGACAGCAGGTCGGAGGGGTAGATGGTGTTGCCCGAAAAGGTGATGTTGCGGAACACAAACTTGTGCCCTTCGTAAATCTTGATGCGCACCATCAGCCTGTCCTGCCCGGCATTGTCCTTGTCTGCCTCACGGCTGACCAGGTATACCGTGTCCCACACAATGCGGGCATCGCGGAAACCGTTCTCATTATAGTAGGTGATGATGCTCTCCAAATCCTCGCGATACTTGGCCTCCTGATACTTGGATGTTTTCCAGAACCCCGAAGTCCAGAAATAGAACTTCTTGAAATAATTCACGTCGTGCGTGTTCTTCATCAGCTGCATCAGTTTGTTGGAACTGATGTCGTGGTTCCCCTCAAAGACAATCGAGTCAATCTTCACGCGCTTGCCGGGTTTGATGTCGAAAATCACATTCACGCGGTTCTCCTTCCCCTTGTCCACAATGGTGTCCGGCTCGGTTGTGGCGGTGACGGACACATTGGTATAGCCCTTCTCCAGATAATAGGCGCGGATTTTGTTGCGCGAAGTGGTCAGCAGGTTCTCCGTCACCACATCGCCCGAGGCAATCTTCATCTCTTCGCGCAGCTTTTTCTCGTCGCTGCTCTTCACACCGCTGAGTTTGAACATGCTCAACTTGGGGCGGCTGCGCAGCTCTATCTCAAAGAAAATCTTGTCGCCCTGAATACGTGTCACATAGATTTGCACATCCTCGAACAGGCCCTGCTTCCACAGGCGGTCCACCGCCGTGGCCAGCTTGTCGCCCGGCACACGGATCTGGTCGCCCACCTGCAGCCCCGCAATCAGCAGAATCATACGGGTGTCGTAGTTCTCGGCACCCTGAAACGTGATGCCCCCAATCTCATAGGTCTTGGGCGTAAGGTAGTCGATGTCGTACTCATGGTTGCCCACAACAACCTGGGCGGAGGCGGGAGTACAGAGGCCGAGCACAGCGAGCAGCGGCAGCAATAACAGTATCTTTTTCATTAAGAGCATTTACTTTTCTATCAATCAAAACATAGAGCTTGTCTAAAAACAGCAATACCAAACCCTATGGCTATATATAACTCCACTTCGCCTTTTTTATTATATGCAACCGAAAAAAAACTTTCGCAAAAACGGGAAGGAATCCACCGGCGGATGCTTCCCCGCCGCTGCGCCCCACAACCTCCCCCCTCCCCGCCCTCCGGCTCCCGCCCGGTGACCAACGGGACAAACAGCCCGATTTTCTCCACGCAAGGCGTCTTTCTGCTGCAGGCCACCACAGCCTCCGGCACCGCCACACGCAAGATAATTAGCAAGTTTTCAATTTTCACTTTTCACCCTCCACCGTTGCGTCGTTCTTTATCCTGTCTATTTCCAATGTGTTTCCCTCATTTTTCCCTTTGTGAAACGGAAAAAGAGTGGAAAACGATCGAATAACGAGCGAATAAATGACGACGCTTGAGTGATTGCTTGAATGCTTGATTGTGTTACTTCGTGACGTTGTTTTGGCTCGGCATAGTGAGCAAGCTCCCTCTGCTCTCACCCTGTACAACGGTAATTCCTGAGTGGCTGGCGCGGTCAAATCACTCAAACAATCAAGCAATCAGACAATCAAGCAATCACTGAAGCAATCAAGCAATCAGACAATCAAGCAATCACTGAAGCAATCAAAGTAATTGCCATGAATGGTCATTAATTCGTGGCGCATTCACGGCAATTCGTGTCAAATGTTCAATAGGCAACCTCTAAAAATTCATGATAATTCCGATTTAAACACAAATTGTCATTAATTGACCATAAATTAATGAATAATTAACGGAAATTCATGTTTTTACATATTATCATATAATGAGCATTACCTTGGTAATGATTAATTCCGAATAATTGGAGGTTGC
>CADAQX010000030.1 GCA_902790215.1 uncultured Bacteroidota bacterium
AGGGGTGCGGGGCGGAAGTAGGCTGTGAAGGCGGTGTCCTGGGTGACGAAGACGGTGCGCGGGTTGTCGGTGACGCTGTCGTTCCAGTGCGAGAAGAGGTAGCCGTGGCTGGGGACGGCGGTGATGGTCTGGTAGGAGGAGTCGGGGTAGAAGGCGCTGTAGAGTGCCTCGCCCTGCGCAGTGTCGGCAGAGGAAAGCTGGACGAAGTGCTGCCCGTCGGTGATGACACCGTAAGGCCCGTACCAGTCACGGACAGTGATGCGGGGTATGTATCCGCCGAATGCCCCTTCGGGGCCGTTTCTTCCAATGGCATAATGGCTATATGGATTATGCTCAACGAGCCAGTCCGGCATGACTCCGAGATAAAGTGTCGGGAAGTTTGGGAACGTGAGACTATGCATGTTGTAATTGTTGCTGTTGGTTGTTCCCCCAATCCAGAATTCGCCCTGTATGGTGTACACCGTGTCGAAATAGGCCTCATAGAGGTGGCAGTAGGAATTGCCGTAGCGTCCGTCGGCGGTTCTGGGCAGACATATCATCTTGGGTTGGTTGGTGTCCCATCTGGCGTGGGCAACAGGGACAAGCCAGTGAGAAGAGTCACACATAATGGAAGTGTCCGGCTTGACGTTGGGGTCAGGAATATACAGATAGAAGTATTCCGGCAGCCTTGTACTGTCCTGTACATAAATATATGTGGGGTTCGGGTTTTCCGGCATTCCTCTGACATCTTGTGACACCAATGCCCATAGGCCTCTGGCCTGAATGGGGATGGCGGTATACTGCTGGTTGGCTATCATAGAATGTGAAGTCGTTTGATAATCCTGTATTGCATTGAGATGGTTATTGCTTTCAGTAATTGCGTTGCCGTACTTGTCAGGATGGTGGAACCAGTCGGCGGTGTCGTACCACTCGTTGTAGAAATAGTTTCGCTGGCGTTGGCCGCAGGGCAGTGTGTCAATGTCCTGTGCGCGCATCCCGGTACATGCCAGGATGGCAATTACGAAAATAAGAATTGATTTTTTCATGATGGTATGTGTTTTTTATTGTTATTTTTGTTGTTTATTGTAATTGCTCTGCATGGGTGCTGTGCGGTGGGTGCAGATTTTTTCCTTGTGCCGCACAATAAAGCCAGTCGCCTGCCGTTATTTCTTTGCAGTATGAAACGACTGCTTTAAGCCTTGGGTGCCGCGCGGCAGGGAGACGGCACTCCGGCGCACCGTTCTGGCGAGTGCGGGGCTTGCTGTTTTGTCATGCATTGTGTTTCCATTTTGGGTTGTCGGGTGTGTTGAAACATTTTTCGGGCTCTGTATATATTAGTCGTAAAAAAGGGCAAAATGTGACACGGGTTGTGAAACTTTTTTTACTGTTTGCCTATACTAGTTGAATATAAGTGTGTTGTATGCTTGTAAAAAAAGGTTAAAGGCAGCTGTTTCCAGCCGAGGTTGAAGATGTGATTTGAGGTAAATATTGGATGGTTGGTGTAAGTTGGCGAGAATGTGTACACTTTTGTATGTATCTTTGCAGCGGAAAATAGAAGAGTTGCCTTTTGGGGGGCAGAGAGGTCTTTGACATTTTGTGTTATGGTTGTGGGGAGTGACGGCGAGAGCGGTGTGCGGCCTACCGTTGCAAGGCTGAACGCGATGCAAAGTGCGATGATTTTGAGTGTGGTTTTCATGTTGTTTTTATTTATTTTGTGATATCATATAGTTGTAACGGTTTGAGGCCACAGCTTTTTTCTCGGCGAGGGTATGGGTGTGGAATATGCAGACGTTGTGGTTGGTGAGTGAGACGGTGCATTCTTCTGTCTCGATGGTGTCGGCGGGTTGGTAGTTGCTGTAGTTGGTGCGTTGAGGGTCGATGCATGCCCCGGGGTTGCCCCGGTAGGCACACCATAGGACTATGATTTCTTTGCCTTTGAACAGGTGTGAGTATTGTATGAATTCGGTCAGGTCGAGACGGCAGTCTTCGATGAGCGTTGCCCAGCCGATGGAGTCGGTGGCCTGGAGGGTGGTGACATCGACGGCGATACTGTCGTTGAGTGGGAAGTTTTTGGTGTAGGCGGTCTGGATGTGGTCGCTGTCCTTGTAGCGCAGGAAGATTTCGCTGCACTCTTTGTCGGGCAGCTGCCGAGGCCAGCACTGCCATGCGACGACTGCAACCACTGTGGCGATGATGATAAGTGTGGCTATAATGCTGTGTTTTTTCATGGCAGGTGTGTTAGGCTGTTGGTGATGATTTCGATAGCTTGCTGGCGGTCGGCATTTTTGCCGAGGCGGTAGTCGGGGGCGGCTTGTGCAGGGACGGTGTTGAGCAGGACCACGGCCAGCAGGACGGAGACGATGGCGGTGCGGGTGTAGAGGGTTGTGACTTTGTGCATGTATTTCCGGTGGCCAGCCCATTGGTCGAAGCCGTTGTCGAGTTCGCGGTCGAGCCACTGCTGCTGGAGGGCTATTTGCCGTCGGGCGCTGTGGTTGGCGGGCGTTGTCGGTGGGGTGGGGTGGGTGTTGTCCATGGCTTTATTTTTTTTCGGATTGGTTGTATAGTTTGTCTTTTATTGTTTTCAGTTTTTGGACGATGCGTTGCATGCGTTTGTTGACGGCGTTGGGTGAGATGTTGTATTTGACGGCCAGTTCGTGGCGTTGATAGCCGAAGAGGTAGTCTTTTACGAAGGTGCGGTCTTCGGGGTTGAGCCAGGCGATGAGTTCCTGGAGGGTTTCGGACACTTGGGCGTTGGTGTCGTCGTTGGCCAGTTGGTCGGCCAGGGCATCGGTGATGGTCGTGGCGTCGATGTGCGGTCGCCGGTGCAGGTTGTGGAGCACGCTGCGGGTGGTGAGTATCACCCATTGGCGTTCTTCCTTTGGGGTGGCGTTGTCGCGCAGACGGTCGAGGCGTGTCCAGAGCACAAGGGCTACATCCTGCATGAGGTCGCGGCATTGTTCGGTGTTGCCGCGGCAGAAGCGCCAGCAGAGCCGCCAGATGGTTTTTTTGTGCCGGGCGACGAGGTGGGTGTAGCCTATGTATAGGTCGGTGTTGTCGGACATGGGTTTGCCTTTTGCTTTATATAATATTCACTTTTTTGGCAAAAGTGGACAGGGGGGTGTGTTTTTTTTTTATGGGAGGGTTCTATAAATTCTGTATATACGTCGCGTCTCTTCGGGACGCAGCTCTTTGATGCCTTGAGTGTCACGGCACTGCGCCTTCAGCTTGTACCGTGTTTCCTCGAGACGTTGCTACATCTCGGCATAGCCCGAACAAGTTCGGCTCTGCTCTCGACATCCGCAACGTTATTAACCCAAATCGGTCATTAGGCCGACTTTTTTTTCCTTTCTCGCTTTTTCAGGTCTTTTTATGCCATATTAGCATTTCTTTCGGCATCTTGTCCACATCCCTGTCTCGACGTAGCCCGCTACGCCTTCGCCAGCATAAACCCTAACGACCGATTTGGGATTAATAGTCTCACTTCTTCGAAGTGATTTATAGAAGACCCCTATGGTTATTTAGGGAGATTCTATTTATCAAGAATTTGTAGATTGCACATTCTGGATTTGATAAGAATAAAAAAACTTTAATTGCAAGCTATTAATAGAAGATGCCATAAGTCGCTTTTTTGGAGGTTCTCTATTCTTCCAAGAAGCCGGCCAGTTGCTGGGGGGTGAAGGCGATGGTGACGGGGTTGCGGGAGTGGGGCGAGGTGTAGAGATAGACGAGGGTGACATCGGTGGAGACGAGCAGCTGAAGGACCATGCGGGCTTCGTTGTTTGTGCGCAGGTTTTGCTCTATGTTTGCGGTAAGCTGGCTTTGCGAATCGGTGCCGGTTTCGATGTTGAGCATGGCGAGTTCGTCCACTTGGTAGGTGTAGGTCATCACCCGGTTGACGGAGTCGAGCACACAGCTTGCCAGAGTGGTGAGGCTATCGACAGCTTCGGGGCAGTCTTTGTTGACATTTTCGGCTATGTAGCCAAGGAGGGTCATGTCGTCCATGAGGCTCACATCGTCCGAGCTTGCCTCGCTTAAATAGGTTTCCCACATCCACGGGGCAATGAGCAGTTCGGTCGAGTCGGTGCGGGAGTGGTCGCGATAGCGGTAGCGCATGGTGATGCCGCCAAGATAGGCAGCCTCGCCCATCCCGCCGGAGGATTCGTCGAGCAGGTGCATGGCCTGCCGGTAGCGGATGCTGTCGCGGTTGGCTTCTATTTTTGCCTTGATTTCGGGCCAGAGGGCGTTGGGATACTTATAGACAGCAGTGAACAGCAACGCAGCGGTGTCGTAGTAGCATTCCACGAGTGTCTCGCCGTCGTCGTTGATTTGACGGGGAAGCATTTCGCTGACACGCTGCGCCACCTGAGCCATGAAGTCGCGTGCCTGCTGTTCGAGAGGAGGAGGGTTGAGGGCTTGCTGCAGGTCGGCAGTGGTGTAGTTGTATTGCGCTGAGTGGGCTTTGCCCTTTATGAAGAGGTTGAGGCGGAGGTCGAAGGTGTGGTCGGCCAGGGGCTGGAGCGACCACTGGTCGTGGTGGACGAGGTAGTCGAGCATGGCGGACTGGGTTGTATCGTTGATTACCTGGTCGGAGTCGTAGGCTATGGAGAGTTTGATATAGCGGTAGTCTGTGCTCATGAAGACATGGGTCACGGTGAGGTGGTTGGCGGTGTCGCGGTAGGGGATGAGGCGCTTGAAGGTCTTGACAAGGTCGTAGACAGGTGTGATGTCCTCGGCACCGAGCATCTGCGCCTGGGCGATTGCCGGTGCAAGAAGCAGCGCGAGGGCAAGGAGAAGGCGTTGCAGCTGTTTTTTCATTGGCTTGCGGCAGCGTTATGCCTTCGATACCTGGTCGCCAGTTTTGCCGAAGCGGCGCTGGCGGTTCTGGAAATCGTAGACAGCGTTGTAGAAGTCTTCGTGGCGGAAGTCGGGCCAGAGCTGGTCGCTGAAGTAGAGCTCGGTGTAGGCCATCTGCCAGAGGAGGAAGTTGCTGATGCGCAGTTCGCCCCCTGTGCGGATGAGGAGGTCGGGGTCGGGGTAGTCCTTGGTGACAAGGTAGCTGCGCAGGGTCTCCTCGGTGATGTCGGCGGGTTGTAGGCGCCCGTCACGGGCATCGGTGCAAAGGGTGCGCAGAGCCTGCGCAACTTCCCAGCGGGAACTGTAGCTGAGTGCCAGAATGAGGGTCATGGCGGTGTTGCCCGCTGTGGTTTCGATACACTCCATGAGTTTGTTGCGCGACTTTTCGGGTATGCGTGCGGTGTCGCCGATGGTCTGCAGGCGGACGTTGTTGTCCATAAGGGTCTTGGTCTCGTCGCGCACGGCTTTGATGAGGAGTTCCATGAGGCCGTCGATTTCCTCTTGCGGACGGTTCCAGTTCTCGGTGCTGAAGGTGTAAAGGGTCAGGTATTTGACACCGCAAGCCACAGCGGCCTCCACGGCCTGGCGGACGGCGGTCATGGCGTTCTGGTGGCCGAAGATGCGCTGGTGAGCCTGGCGCTGGGCCCAGCGGCCGTTGCCGTCCATGATGATGGCCACATGCTGCGGGATACGGGTTTTGTCGAGGTCTTCGAGTTTCATACTTCAGGTTTGTTTCTATGTTGGATGATTATTGTTCACACACTTTGCCCCGCATCCAGCCGAAGAGCATTTCGGCCGAGAAGGTGAAGGAGACATTGAAGAAGGAGTACCAGTCGTTGAGGGAGTCGTCGCCGCGCTTGATGCCTGGGGCATTGACATAGCCAGGCTCCACTTCGCCGCTGCGGTCGGCCAGTATGGCGGCCATTCCACCCTCGGTGCCACCTCCCAGGACAGAAGCCCCCACATAGGTGGTGCTAACATCGTCGAGGTAGTCGGTCCAGGTTTTGCGCCAGCCATACTCCACGGTGAGGTGCATGTTGCGCGAGAGGCGCCAGCGGTAGCCGATGCCGAAGGGCATGCAGACCTTGATGAGCTGGTATTTGACGCGGTCGGGGTATTTCGTGGTGCCCTGCCCCTCGGTGCCGAGAGGCTGCAACTCGTACCACTGGGACTGCCCCGAGGCGGGGTCGGAGTAGAGTGCCATGGGGTTGAACTTGAACACTCCCGCGCCGCAGAAGATGTAGGGGGTAGAGGTCTTGAGCGTGGCGGAGCCTATGCCGTAGGGGAAGAAGTTGAACTCGGCACGCAGATAGCCCTCTATCACTGGGGAGCGGAAGCTGAGATTGCGCCGCACGATGACGTCGGGGTTGCCGCCTTCCACACGCCCATAGGAGCCGCCTAAGGCAAGAGACCAGCGGGGGTCGAGATTGAGACGGGCAATAATCCCCCCCGCCAGATTGGGCTTGCCAAACATGCTTTGGTCGTTGAGGTCGCCGATGTAGTTCATGCCCCCGCCAATGAGACCCACCTCGCTGCGGGCAAGGAAATTCTGAGCCATGAGGGGCATGGTGGCCAGTAGGAGAAGAATGAGAAGCAGCAGCCTGCGCATGTCACGAGATGTCGATTAACGGTTGGGGTCGTAGGACCAGCAGATGCCTTCGACCTGCATGAGGAGGTCGCGCTTGGTCCAAGGCTTATTGCGCGGGCAATAGACATAGCCCGTGAGCATAATGACTTTTTTCTTGTTGGGGGAGAGGAAGGTGTAGTTGACAAACGGGCCTGCCATGAAGTCGCCGAAGGAGCGCCAGCTGCCGCGGGTCTCGATGCAATAGTCGCTGTCGAACTCCACCTGACGCCTTACGAGAGGAGCGAGGTATTCCCCGTTCTCCTTGCGGCGCTCGATGCCGGTGTAGCTGTTGTCGGCGCTGGCGGGTACATGACGCTTCATGATGGTGTCGAGACGGTCGAGGATGTTCTGCTCGTCGAACACATTCTGATCGGTATAGGGGAAGACATCTATCAGCACCCCAATGCCGAAGTCTTTGGCTTCCTTGCGCACCCAGGCAAAGTCGATGTCCTGCTTGGCCAGGGAGAACTCGTTGGAGAAGGTCAGTCCAAAGCCGAATTTGTTGCGGATAAATTCATTGAGTTTGTAGTTGTTCATGCCCTCAAATGCCTTGGCAACGCGGCGGTGTTCGTTCTGGTAGATATGGTCGAGGATGCTCTGTTCGTACTTGAGCAGCATTTGGTGCAGTGTGGCACGGTCTTTGACAGCAAAATCGAAGATGGCCTGTGGAGCGGCATACTCGTCAATGTGCATATAGACTTTGTCGGGATTGTCGGGACGGATGTCGAAGATGAGAATGTTGCGGTGATTCTGGAACATCTCGGAGTTTTCGTAGGACGAAAGGGGGATGTTGACTATGTCGAACAGTTTCTCCGGCACAAGTAGTCCCTCCTGTGGCCGGCCAAAGAGAGAGTCGACAAAGTCTTTGGTCTCGCCTCGGTAAACATCCTTGCTGGCAACAATCATCAACTCCAGGGTCTTGCCTGAAGACCCTTTTTTCTGCGGGGCATCGGGTGCGGCGGGTTGGCACGCGCAGAACAGCATGGCTGCCGATGCAATGAATAGCAATATTTTTTTCATGGGTATGGGATTTTATCTTTTTGAATATATAACGCTGTTTATGAAGAATTATTGCCCTGCGAGGAATATTATTGTTTTTTGCAGGGGAGATACCATGAATAGAAGTCTTTGACGGCTTGGGCGATGTCGGTTTGAGGCATAGCAAGGTCGGCGACAGCCCTGCTGTTGTCGTAGTATTCGCACACCATGAGCTGCCGCACATTGCGCGTGGAGAGCTGTGTGCGCAGGCCGCACAGGCGGAGGAAGTCACCGCAGCGTCCTGCCGCAGCCAGCAGCCAGTCGGGGAGCAGGAGCAGGCACTGGCGGTAGTTGCAGGTCTGGGCCTGGACACGATAGAACTGCTTTAACGACAGGTTTTGCCCCGTCAGGAGGTAGCGCTGGCCACTGGTGCCCCTGGTCAGGGCATTGACGATGGCTACGGCGGCATCGGCCACATGGATAAAGCTTTTACCTCCTTTGGGCACAGGCATCACCGCCTTGCGGTAACCGGAGAGAAGCAGTTTGCCCGAGCTGGGCTTGGTGTCGTAGGCGCCTACCATAAAGCCGGGATTGACAATGACAATATGCCAGTCGGGGTGCTGACTGGCAGCCTGAAGGAGAGGCTCCTCCCCTGCCCTTTTGCTGAGGGCATAATAGGAGCGGCTGAAAGGGGGCTGCATGGGTGCCTGTTCGTCGGCACAGGCGTCGGGCGTGCCATAGCCTATGGTGTTGGCTGTGCTGGTATGCACAAGACGGGAGATGCCTGTGCGGTTCATCAGCTGCAGCAAGCGGGTACATAGGTCCCGGTTCACAGGCAGATAGTCCTCGTAGCGGAGCAGCGACATGTCTGTCACCCCGGCACAGTTGACAACGGCATCACAGCCCTCGGCGGCCTTATCTAAATCAGAGTCGTTGAGCAGAGAGCCTTTGAAGACTGTCAGCAGGGTTTTATAATCGGGGAAGTCGTCAATATGGAGCGACAACGGATTCCGCACCAAGGCATGGACTTTATGCCCTTGTTGCAACAACTGCCGGAGCACATTGTGTCCCAGCAGTCCGTTGCCGCCCAAAAGGAGGATAGTCATGTCAGCCTACATTGCAGCCCGGGGTGACCAACTGGCTGGGAGTGACCAGCACAAGACGGCCGTCTTTGTCCTCGGCACTGAGTATCATACCCTGGCTTTCGACACCCTTGAGCTTGCGCGGTGCAAAGTTGGCAATGAAGCAGACCTGCATACCTACCAGCTTCTCGGGTTCGGGATAGAATTTAGCGATACCGCTGACGATGGTGCGGGTGCCCATGCCGTCCTCAATCTTGAACTGCAGGAGCTTGTCGGCCTTGGGTACCTTGCAGCACTCCAGCACAGTGCCCACGCGGATGTCCATCTTGCCGAAGTCCTCGAAGGCAACGGTGGGCTTGACCTCTGCGGGAGCCCATGCGTTGAGCTGGTTCTGCTTCTTGGTCTCCAACAGTTTGTTCACCTGCGCCTCAATGGTGGCATCGTCTATCTGCTCAAAGAGCAGTTCCGGTTTTTCGATGGTGTGGCCTTCCATCAAGAGATTGGCATTTCCCGCATGCTGCCAGCCCATGGCAGGGAGGTTCATGATGCGATGCATCTTGTCGGCTGTAAAGGGTAGGAAAGGCGCACAGAGCACGGCGAGATTGGCACATATCTGCAGGGAGAGGTTGAGCACCGTGGCCGTGCGCTCCGGGTCGGTCTTGATGAGTTTCCAAGGCTCGGTGTCGGTGAGGTACTTGTTGCCCAGACGGGCAAGATTCATCATCTCGGCCAAGGCCTCGCGGAAGCGGTAGTTCTCGATGCTGCGGCCTACCCGCTCGGGGAAGGTGGCGAGTTCGCGGATGACCTCGTTCTCCAAGTCGGTCATGGGACCGCAGGCAGGCACCTTGCCGCCGTAGAACTTGTGGGTGAGCACCAGTGTGCGGTTGACAAAGTTGCCCAGGATGGCCACCAGCTCGGAGTTGTTCTTGAGCTGGAAGTCCTTCCACGTAAAGTCGTTGTCCTTGGTCTCCGGGGCATTACTGCACAGGGTGTAGCGCAGCACGTCCTGTTTGCCGGGGAAGTCCTTGAGATATTCATGCAACCAGACAGCCCAGTTGCGCGAGGTGCTGATCTTGTCCCCCTCAAGATTGAGGAATTCGTTGGCGGGGACGTTGGCGGGAAGGATATAGCTGCCGTCGGCATGGAGCATGGCGGGGAAGATGATGCAGTGGAAGACAATGTTGTCCTTGCCGATGAAATGCACCAGCTTGGTGTCCTGGTCTTTCCACCACTTCTCCCAGTCGTCACCTTTCAGCTGCTTGGTGAAACTGATATAGCCGATGGGGGCGTCAAACCAAACATATAGCACTTTGCCGTCGGTTCCCTCGATGGGTACCTTGACACCCCAGTCGAGGTCGCGCGTGACGGCACGCGGCTGCAGGCCAGCGTCAATCCACGACTTGCACTGTCCATAGACATTCGTCTTCCAGTCGCCCTTGTGCTGCTCGAGAATCCATTCGCGCAGCCAGGGTTCGTCCTGGTCGAGGGGGAGATACCAGTGCTTGGTCTCTCGCATCACAGGGGCATTGCCGCTCAAAGCCGACTTAGGATTGATAAGGTCTGTAGCATTCAGCGAGGTGCCGCAGGCTTCGCATTGGTCGCCATAGGCATGCTCGTTGCCGCAGTGGGGGCAGGTGCCCGTGATGTAGCGGTCGGCAAGGAACTGATGTGCCTCCTCGTCGTAATACTGCATCGACGTCTTCTCGATAAACTTGCCTGCGTCATACAGCTTCTTGAAGTATTCCGACGCCGTCCTGTGGTGCTCTTCGCACGAGGTGCGGCTATAGATGTCGAACGAGATGCCGAGCTCAGCAAAAGAGTCCTTGATAATCTTGTGGTATCTGTCCACAATATCCTGCGGGGTGACACCCTCCTTGCGAGCCTTGATGGTGATGGGTACACCATGCTCGTCGCTGCCGCCGATGAACATCACATCCTCGCCCTGAGCACGCAGGTAACGAACATAAATGTCGGCAGGAACATAAACACCCGCCAGATGTCCGATGTGGACAGGCCCGTTGGCATACGGCAACGCCGAGGTTACGGTATAACGCTTGAAATGCTGGTCTTTTTCGCTATATGTCATAGTCTTCTATTCCTTGTAAGTGTATAATATCTCCCCATCGCCTAACACCTTGGTGGGGTAGTTCTTGCTGTTGTATTCGTAGCTGAACGACTGTTCGCTGTTCTGGGGCTGGCTGAAAAGGTCGGTCTCCTGTCCCATGAGGGCTACCGAGACCTTAAACAGACCACTGTTTGACATTGTAAGCACATTGTTCATTGAGAGATTCTGCGGGGAGAAGATTTCGCCCCAGTTGCAGAACATGGGGTTGTACTTGTTGTCATAAGTGGAAGAGATGGTATCCGCAAGCGTCAGCTTAAGGGGCAGCTGGCCGCCCGTCAGCATCATGGCCATCTGGACAAGCGAGAGGTACTCGTCGGGGATGCTGATAAACTGCTGGATAAAGTCAATGTCCTCGGTCGAGACACTGATAGTGACCACGCCGCTGATGACCTGCTTAGTCATGTTCTCACCCGTCCATTGCAGGTTCATAGTGAACGTCTTGTCCGCGATTTCGAACTTCGGCTCTCCCGGCCTGTTGGAGAGGCGGGCCATCAGAATCATCGACTCTGCTGTGCTGCGTCCCACCAACCGTTCAAAAGCCGAGCCTTTGCCAAGCAGGTTCCCCGCCAGAGACAACAGGAAATTGTCGTCAATCACAATATCGGCGCCGCTGATCTTGCCCTCGGCATTGTGCTGCATGGTCATCGTGACAGCCTGAGTCCCCTCGTAATAGATTTCGCAGCCGGAAATCTGATTACCTGTATAGGTATAGCGGATTTCCTCGCCAAAATCCCTTGCCGGGGCAACCTTGGTGATAAAATCACCCGAATAGCTGTACACCGTGGATGTGCCAGACTCCTTCATCGTGATTGTGTTCAGATTGTTCTGACTCCAGTTCCATTCCTCGGTCAGAACACCGTTCTCTGTTACGGTGGCCAGTTTCTGGCAAGGATGATAGATACCCTCTTCATATACCGGGACAGGGTCGGGAACGGGTTCTTTCTTGCATGAAATGGTGCAGGCCACTATGCCTGCGGCCAAAAGCGATACGAATACTTTTTTCATATTGATACGATTATGGTTAAACATTAAAAACTTCTCATTAAATAGCCTTCTTGGCCGTGGTGGTGCGCTTGGGGGCAGCCTTGGCCTGAGTGGTAGCCTTAGGAGCAGCCTGCTTGGGGGCAGCTGTACGCTTCGGAGCGGCAGCCTTCTTTGCTACGGGTTTCTCTGCCGTCTCCTCTTCGTGGTTTTCCTCTTTCTTGTCATCCTCCGAAGGGGTCAGCTTCCCTGCATTGAGAAGGATATTATACCAAGCAAACAGTTTCTTGGCATCGGATGTGTGGACACGCTCTGTATCGTAATCGGGCAGAACCTTCCCCAGTAAATCAAAAAGCTCCTTGCTGTCGGCCTTCTTGGGGTCAAAAGCGGTGGGCTTGCCTTCCAAGACCGTATAGGCACTCTGAAAAACCTCTTCAAGAGGCTTCTCGTCACTAGTGGTGAACATGCGAATCTCGCTCAGTTGGCTGATGCTGTTGGTAGAGAACACGGGGAACTTCTGTCCGTTGACAAGATTCTTGACAATGGCACCGCTCTTGGTACGCGACACCAATTCATTCAGGTCGGGTTTGCCGGAAATGGCTAAGATGTTTGTTAAATCCATTGTATGTAATATTAGCTTTAAAACCTTTCAGTAACGGAAAAAAACAATTATTATTATAGAGTGGGGAAAAAAACCTTAAACTTTATGATACTGCACCAGTCCTTCTGCTGGTGAACTCATCATAACTCCTAAGGAAACACCTCTTTGAGATGCAATATCCTTCAAATCTGATTCAAACTCTGCAACAACGCCGCCCACCAGATGGAGCGGCAGGGAAGCCTTGTCGCCGAAATAGTCCAGCTGGTCGAAAAAAGCCCCGAAACAGTCTGCCAACACGCGCTGTATATATTCCTCCCCCCTAAATCGGGCGGCAAACGGCACCAGCGATGCCAGGAATCTGTTGGGGTTGGGCTGCTGGTACAGACAGACGATAAAGTCGGCCTTTTCTTTCTTATAGGTATCATGGAACATGATGCTTAAGTCCGTCGGCATCCTGTCCTCGAGATAGTCTTTCAGCAACCGCTTACCGATGTGGTTGCCCGAGCCCTCGTCGCCCAATATATAGCCGGTGGATGTCCGCTGCCGGGCAATAGCCTGTCCGTCGTAATAGCACAGGTTGCTGCCCGTGCCCAGAATGCCTACCAGTCCTGCCATCCTGCCGCAAGTGGCACGGCAAGCCCCCAGCAAATCACCCTCAACGGAAACACTTCCACAGCCAAACGCTTTCTCCAGATACTGCCGCACACGCCTGCGGGAAACATCCTGTCCACATCCGGCTCCATAAAAGAAAACCTCTTCCACCCGTGCATCAGCAGCCGTCAGCAGCTCAGCACACACTCTTCCACATGCCGACACAAAAGCTTCCTCTCCGGCAAACAGCGGGTTCAGCCCCTCCGTCGTGCAATGATGCTCACCCTCTCCGTCAAGGCAAACCCAATGGGTCTTCGTACTCCCGCTGTCGGCTATCAGTATCATTATTAATCAAATCGATTAGCACATTAACGCATTTACACGTTAACACGTTCAGATGATGCCAATTATCTCGTTAATATCCTCTATCTTGTGACGCTGGCAATAGTCCTGCAGACCATCGACTATCTTCACGGTGACGGCCGGGTCAATGAAGTTGGCCGTACCTACCTGCACAGCCTTGGCACCGGCCATGAGGAACTCCAGTGCATCCGCAGCACAGCTGATGCCACCAAGACCCACCACGGGAATCTGCACGGCATGGGCCACCTGCCACACCATACGCACTGCCACAGGCTTGACGCATGGACCGCTCAAGCCACCGGTGACGGTACTGAGATAGGGGCGCTGGCGTTCCACATCAATGGCCATGCCCAGCAGGGTGTTGATGAGCGACACGCTGTCGGCGCCCGCCTGCTCCACCGCCTTGGCAATATCCACCACGCTGGTTACGTTGGGCGTAAGCTTTACTATCAGTGTCTTATGATATACTTTCCGAACTGCCTCCACCACCTGCGATGCCATATCAGGGTTCGTGCCGAAACCCATGCCGCCTTTCTTCACATTGGGGCAGCTGATGTTCAACTCTATGCCCGGGATATTCTCAAGTTCGTCAATCATCTCCGCCACACGGCAGTACTCCTCGATGGAAGAGCCGCTGACATTGACCAGGATATTGGTGTCAATATCCTTGATGCGGGAATATACCTCACGGCAGAACGTCTCCACGCCTACATTCTGCAGACCTACGGCATTGAGCATGCCTGACGGGGTTTCCGCCATGCGGGGATAGGGGTTGCCCTGACGGCGCTCGCCCGTAGTGCCTTTGACAACGATGCCGCCCAGACGGGAGAGGTCGATAAAGTCGGCAAACTCCTCGCCATAACCAAAAGTACCCGATGCTGTCATCACCGGATTCTTCAACACAATGTTGTGTATCTTTGTTTCTAACTTAGCCATAACTTAGCCCTCATAATTATCTGGCTGCATCCAGCCACTTGGTCAACTTCCTGACATCAAACACCGGTCCTTCTTTGCACACGCACTTGTGCCCCTCGTCGGTGTCACACACACAACACAGGCAGGCACCGATGCCGCAGGCCATCATATTCTCGAGCGACACCTCGCAGGGGATGCCCTTCTCCACCGCATAGCGGCCCACAGCCTTCATCATCGGGGTGGGTCCACAGGTGCAGATATGGTCATACACGTCCGCAAAACGCGAATGATGTGTCACCAACCCTTTCTCGCCCAAGCTGCCGTCCTCAGTGGCATAAACCACCTCGCCGTAAGGCTCAAAGGCCTCCCTGACGGGAATCAATTCCTTTGTACGGCCACCCAGCAAGATGACGGGGACCACCCCTTTGCGCTTATAGCACTTGGCCAAGTGAAGCAACGGCGCAATACCGGCACCGCCACCCACCAGCAGCGGGCGCGAACCCTCCACGGCAAAGCCATGTCCCAGCGGATAGACCAGGTTCAGCACCTCGCCCTCTTTCAGTGTCGATAGCTGGCGCGTACCCTTGCCCACCACCTGTATCAGCAGGGTCAAGGTGTTCCGCTCCTCATCTACATCGTGGATGGAAATAGGCCTGCGCAGCAGCACCTCGCGGCAGTTCTTCACCTCAACCTCCACAAACTGGCCGGCCGCAATCGGAGGCAGCTTGCCCGGATGCCGCAGCACCAGCGAGAAATAATGTTCTCCCAGCTGCTCGCGCTTCTCAATGACAAAATCAGTAATATGTTTCATAGTCCTGTACTTATCTGCCGGGCACGCCCGGCTCTTTTCAAAACAAAATGCAAAAATACGAAAAAAAATCGTACCTTTGCAAATTCAAAACAAGAAAACACATGGAACTGCCGTCAACCACCTTGGCATCAGCCGTCGAAGCCCTCTCCTCCCTCCCAGGCGTGGGCAAACGCTCGGCACTGCGCTTTGCCCTGCACCTGCTCAAACAGCCCACCGACGATGTGCTGCTGCTGTCCGAAGCCATCCGCAAACTGGCCACCGACATCCACTACTGCCACATCTGCCACTGCATCAGCGACACCGACACCTGCCCCATCTGCTCCAGCCCCAAACGCACACAAAGCATCGTCTGTGTGGTGGAAAACATACAAGACGTTATGGCCATCGAAAACACACAGCAGTATCGCGGTCTCTACCACGTCCTCGGCGGGGTCATCTCCCCTATCGACGGCATCGGCATCCGCGACCTCAATATCGCCACCCTCCTGCAGCGCGTACAGCAAGGCATCCCGGCTCCCGTCGAGGAGGTCATCCTCGCGCTCCCCACCACCATGGAGGGCGACACCACCGCCTACTACCTCAACAAGCAGCTGCAGCCCACCGGCATCAAAATCACCACCATCGCCCGTGGCATAGCCGTGGGCGACAACCTTGAATACGCCGACGAAATCACCCTCGGCCGCAGCATCCTCAACCGAATCCCCTTTGCATGAACAATCAACACCACATCATGAAATACCCCATCCTCCTCACCATCCTATTGGCCTTCACCGTTATGGCCTGTGGACAAAACAACGTACCCGAAACCGAAACAGACTCAACACCCATTGTCAAACCTGCCGACCAACTGCAGCAAGACATCGGCGAAATACTCCTCGTGGGCTTCCGCGGCACCTCCATCACCGACAAAGACCATATCGTCCGCGACATCCGCGACTACCACGTGGGCAGCGTCATCCTCTTTGAATACGACGCACCCACCGGCACCCGCCACCGCAACGTGCTGTCGCCCGAACAGCTACAAACCCTCTGCAAAGACCTGCAGAAATATGCCGGAGGCAACCTCCTCATCGGCACTGACCAGGAAGGAGGCAACGTATCCCGTCTGCGTGTCCGCGACGGCTTCCCCGCCACCCTCACTGCAGAGGCCAGCGCCCGTGGGGGCGACGACAGCGTGCTCAGCAACGCACGCACCATCGCATGCGAACTCAAAGCCGCAGGCATCAACCTCAACTTTGCCCCCTGTATTGACGTGAACGTAAACCCCTCCTGCCCGGTCATCGGACGGCTTGGACGCAGCTACTCAGAAGACCCAGCAATCGTAACCCAGTGTGCTTCGCTCTACATCAAAGCCCACCGCGAAAAAGGCATCCTCACCTGTCTCAAACACTTCCCCGGCCACGGCAGTGCCAAAGGCGACACCCACGCCGGACTGGTCGATGTAACCAAAACCTGGAAGGAAACCGAACTTGAACCCTACCGCAAACTCATCGCCGACGGCTATGCCGACATGGTCATGGTGGCACACGTCATCAACCGCAACCTCGGCGACAATCTGCCCGCCTCGCTCTCCCCGCTCGTAGTCAAGGAGTTGCTCCGCAACCAGCTTGGATACCAAGGTGTAGTCGTCACCGACGACCTCGCCATGGGTGCCATCACCCGCCAATACGGTTTCGAGGAAGCCCTGCGCCTGGCCCTTCTTGCCGGATGCGACCTCCTCTGCCTCTCCAACAACGGCGACTCCTACAACCCCGACCTCGTGCCACGTGCCGTGCAAGCCATCACCCAGTTCGTCAAAAACGGGGAACTCTCAGCCGATGACATCCACGCCGCCGCCGAGCGCGTCCGCGCCCTCAAAAAGAAACTCAAGCAACCTTAAAACTGCTAAATTCCCTTATCCCAAAAAACCAACCAACCTCTCCCACTCAGGATAGAAAGTGGAGCGGTCTGATTGCTCTACAAGAGAATAGAAAATAGTCTCATCAACAGACTTATTGATTCTCAACGCTGATAATGCACTATTTATAACTGCTTCAACATCTTCTTTCGTTGATAGGGTAATTGGGTCAACGCTATCATAATATTCTATTAACCTCGTCCGCAAGTCAATGTCGTTCACAACTATCTTCCTTCCATTATCCAACATCTTATTAATCTTTTCAATATACATACCCTTGTACTCCTGAACGAAACCATTGTCTATTTTCCCATCCGAATAACGTTCTTTAATAACAACTCTCCTACTCTCAATAGCCACCTGTAACGCATGCTCAACATCAATCTTCTTCAAGGCATCTTCCTTTAAATAACGCATCAACAACTGGGCTAAAATTCCCACATCATTCAACAAAATGCTTTCTTGTGTATAAACAGGCAATGCCATATTAGGTAGTTTCTTCTTTTCTTGCAACACCTGTGACAAAACCTCGTAATGTTCTGGCAACAACCTGTCCATATCAAACACCAACAAAGACTTATCCCATAAGGAAGTTCTATTCTTTATCTCACCAAAGAACAACTTGTACATATCCACTTTATCCATTATCTTGGTTATTCCACCAAGCACCCAGAACATTATTTTTATGTCGCGGTTGGCTACTTTGTCTGAAAAGAGTTTATACAATAACCGGGCGTCATCGTCCCCTTCTACGAATACAATCTTATCCGCTTCTATAGCTGAGATAAAATCCAAACCCGCCGCAGTGCTATCTATACTCCTTATTACAGGTACCGACAGTGTTGGATATGGCCCCGTGTAGTGTGGAGTGTTCAGCTTTGGCAATTCTTTTTTATACAAACAGCTAACAACACCTTTCCCGGAACCGTCAATATGAAACAACTGTGACAATGATGCCGATCGAATCAACGACTCATTGTGTGTGGTCACAACCACCTGATTGTTTCCCGAAGCACTATTCAGTACCTTTAATAAACGTCCTTGTATATCACGGTGTATATGACTATCAGGCTCATCGAGAAGAACCAAATTCAAATCCTTTTTCTCATCTGATTGATGATATACATCCAATAGAATTTCCATCACCTGCAACGAACCGCTGCCCAACAAAGCAATATCTTTCTCAACAATCTCATTATCTATCTTGTAAGTTATTATTACACGCTTGTCTTTTTGAATGTCACTCTTTGATGACAAGATCAGCTTCGCACTTGTAGATGTTCCATACAATACAAATGACATATCGTTTTGGAATGTCTGGAACACTGCTGATGAAGAATGATATAGCTTATATATCCTATTCCTAATCACCTGATATGAATGTCTCTGATGAATAGCGTCGTTTAACACCGGATCTGTGACAAAATCCTCCATTTGCTCTATCAACGCAACAGGTGATGCATAGTAGTATGCTATTGAGCCGTTGTTGAGATTACGAAAGAAAGTATTGAACTTATTATAGTCAAAAGTATCTTTTCCATCAAGAGATATTACATAACGAGTATTAGTAGAACTACTTATAGAAAAACCTACAGTCATCGACTGCTTACCATCATCTGTGACAAGTTCTGCACTTAATACAATGGGGAGTTTAGTGTTTCTGTCCCTAAACATATCCTCAAAATTAGGACACCGTACACTATAGATTTCATCAAAATTAAAATACCTATTGCTCGTCGGACCCAAAATATAATCACCCTTTTGATACCTACCCGTCACTGATCTCTGAGCTTCATTTAGCAGTTTCCCAAAACATTCTGCCCATAAAGCCAACGCTTCTAAAATTGTCGTCTTCCCACAATTATTCACACCTGTCAAAATACTAAATTGCCTGTCAAGATGTAACTCCAAGTTAACTACAGATTTGAAATCTTGTATTTTAAACGAACTAATATACATACGTTTTCAACTATTTGTCATTGCAAAAATACACTTTTTTTTTCTTTTTACAATATTTCAATTTTATGCAATCGCATCAAGCCAATTGATTCCAGATAAACAATTATCACTTACATCTCACAATCCAAGATTCTTTCAAGAAACTTCAAAACATGCCGGTAACAGCCAGCAGGCCCGTTGCAGCAAGATAACGGGCTAGTTTCCCTATAAACATCAGGAGGAGCGTCCACCACGGGTTCACACGCATCAACCCCATGGCAATGGCTATCAAATCGCCCACAAAGGGCAGCCACGTGAGCAACGCCGCCCACGCGCCGTACTTCGCCACCCGGTCGCGCATCCGTTCCAGCTTCTCACGCTTCACCCTGAAATACTTCTCAAGCCACTCCCACTTGCACAGCCAGCCCATCAAATAGCTGATCATCCCCCCCGTGGTGTTGCCCAAGGTAGCCACAAGTGTAACTGCCCACTTCCCGTATCCCATCAGCAACGCACCTGCCAGCAGCGCCTCGGATGCGAAAGGCACCACCGTGGCGGACAGCATGCAACTAAGAAACAGCCCAAAAAGTCCCAATTGCTCAAGCATACACCCAATAACGTTCTCCCTACCGTTTTATTTTATCCCCACCACACTTTGTGGTTAGACACATCGTTTTATTCAATTGCGACATAATTATTTAATGGTTTAGAGAGCCGATACCAATCATGTAAATTCATTACTATTAGTGATTGTTCTGTCAAGACAATGTACATAATTTTGCAATTGGAAAAATACAACAGATTTGGATTTAATAATCGGAATATGGGACTTTTAAGCAAGATTTTCAGCAATACCCGAAAGCCCGAAGGATTTTTCGGGCGTATGATGGTGAATGGAATGAACGGCGGCGGCCACGCCCGCTTGGCCGAATGGGGACTCTCCTTCGTGAAAGTCGCCGAGGACGCCAATGTACTCGATGTGGGCTGCGGAGGTGGTGCCAATATCGCACGCCACCTGAATCGCTGTCCACGGGGCAAGGTGACGGGCATCGACTATTCGCCCGTATCAGTAAAGAAATCGCGGGAGGTGAATGCCGCAGCCATCGCCGCAGGACGATGTAAAGTGGTCGAGGGAAGTGCTGATGCACTGCCTTTCGAGGACGTATGCTTCGACCTCGTCACCGCTTTCGAGACAGTCTATTTCTGGCCCTCGATAGAAGAATGCTTCCGTGGGGTGCGGCGCGTGCTGAAAGAGGGTGGCCGCTTCGTCATTGTCAACGAAGATGACGGCCTCTCCGGCAACAACGAGAAATGGGAGAAAATCATCGACGGCATGCACACCTACACCCCCGACGAACTCCGCACGCACCTCTCTGCCGCAGGTTTTCGCGACATCACTGTCCACAACGACGAGAAGAACCACTGGCTCTGCGTTTCTGCTGTCAAATAAAATGTCGATATGAAACCAAACTACAAAAACTGGATGCCCAAGGGCATGATTTGGGGAACACTGGCCGGGAGCATCGGATGCCTGGTGCTGACCCTTCTTTTCGGCTTGAGCGGATGGCTCGCTGACAGCACTTTGAAAACCGTCTTGGTCGTTGCATTCCTCGTCATTACAGTGGCGCTGGCCTGTGTGACGCTGTGGATGGCACTGATGCACCGCGCCTTCTCCTACGACGGCAAACGCCAGATGTCGCGTAGCGTCATCGAGGGTGTGGCCAGGCGGGTGGTGCTGCCCAGCGGTGGCAGAGGCTTGGATGTGGGCTGCGGCAGCGGGGCACTGGCCATAGCTGTTGCCAAATGCAACCCGCAGGCGCAGGTGACAGGCATCGACCGCTGGGGGGCCGAATACTCATCTTTCAGCAAGACCCTCTGCGAGGAGAACGCCCTTATCGAAGGGGTAGGCGACCGTACCTCCTTCGCCAAAGGCAATGCCGTCCAACTCGACTTCCCCGACGAAACCTTCGATGCTGTTTTTAGCAACTACGTTTACCACAATATCCCCAGTCGCAACCGGCAGGCTATCCTCCTCGAGACCCTCCGCGTGCTGAAGAAGGGCGGCTCGTTTGCCATCCACGACATCTTCTCGCGCCAGAAGTACGGCGATATGCAGGCCTTCGTGCAACAGCTAATAGATATGGGCTACGAGCACGTGGAACTCATAGACACCACCGACGGCCTCTTTATGACCCATTGGGAAGCCACCTGGATGGCCCTCACCGGCTCAGCTATACTTGTCGGCAAGAAATAACGCCTATGAAAAGCTACACACCCCTGAAGATGATCCACGCAGGGCGCTACCGCCGCTGCTTCGACACACTGATGCCGTCGGTGCAGCAGGATGTTATGCAAAGGATGGAACGGCTGACCAATGAGGAACGCCAGTGGTGCGATGATGGAAACTACGGCCACCTGTGCAACATCCTCCCCACGCTGGCCATCGACGGGGCACTGGCAGCCACCGGTATGCCTGCCGACAAACGGCTGCAGTTCCTTTCGGAAAATATGTGGGCGGCACTGAACCCAAAGCCGATGCAACGGCTGGCGCGATTGCCGTTCTTCGTGCCGTTGATGAAGAAAGTAGTCCCCTTCGGATTCCGCAAGGGCAGCGGACGGGGCTGGCGCTACGTGTGGCACCTCGACACCGACTCGCGCAACGAATTTCACTTCGAGTGTACTGAATGCCTCTACAAGCATATCTTCCTCCAGCACGGCGTTCTCGAGCGTTTCGGCCCGATGTTCTGCCACGCAGACATCATCAACTACGGTGAATTACCCTTTACCGACTTCATTCGCACCCAGACACTCTGCCAAGGCGGCAAACTATGCGACTTCCGCTTCGTCCGCCACCGGAAAAACGAGCATTGGCAACGCAGCCGAAGTATCTGAGTGTTGCATTTGCCCGAGCCGGCCATTAGGGTTTTACTTCGCCCGGCTGAGGCGGGCGGTGATTTGCTTGCCGCTGTCGGTCACTAAGGTGAGCAGATACGGTGCCGGGGGCAGGTGGGCGAAGTCCACGCTCCACTCCCCTTCGCCGCAAGGCACCAGCGTGACCGTCTCGCGGCGGCCCGCCATGTCGGTCAGGTATGCCTCGCGCAGCCGCTCCTCACCCTTGTAGCGCACCCGCACCCGCTGCCTGAAGGGGTTGGGGTACACCGTCATGCAGCCCATGTCGTCCTGAACCAGCACGCGGATGTCCTCCGGCTCCTGCGGTATCTCCGGCGGCACATAGACATAGGGGCGCAGGAAGGCGGTGTCCACATACCGCGCGATAAATGCCGTCGTGCAGCCTCCACCGTTACGGGCGTCCAGCAACAGGTCGCCCAAATGCAGCGTCATGTTGGATGCTGTGCCGTAAATATACAGGCTGCTGTCGCTGAACAGCGCGCCATTTATATGACGGTAGTTGCTGTCCACATCGCTCAGTTCCATATAGAGTATCTCGTGTCCGCTGTAGTCCCATATCGCCAGGGCAGAAACCTCTTCTAAAAACTCTCGGATATTATAATGGTGTAGGCTGTCATTAAACAGGATATCTCCTTTCGTAAAAATCCCCGAAGCAAATCGGTTGTTCTTGGCTGCATACGTGCTGTAGTGCGTCTCCCCCTTGTCATGCACGGCACAACGGAATTGCCAGTCACCCTTCACGTGCAGTCCGCCGTATGCCAGCAGGTGTCCGTCCCCCTTGTCCAACCGCAGGAAGGCGGCGCTCTTGTTCAGCCACAGCGGCAGCGTATCCCCGTCGTAGGAGAAGTACTTGTCCGGATTGGGGTCACTCACAGAACCTGTACCAAAGAAAATTGGTACAACTAAGCCGCTGTCGGTCACATTGGGATGATAAAAAAGTGTACTTATTCCCTTCCCCCGCTTCGGATAGTCCAACTGCTTCAGGTACTGTGCCCTCAGCATGGGGTCGAATTTAATCAGATAATCTTCCCGCGGGAGTGTACAATAGTTATTACTGCTATGAGTGCTTGGTATCATCTTTAGTGTCAAGTATATGCCTGCCGCACTGTCCACCGGTATCACGGTGTCGGTACAGCAGTACGGACTCCTTTCAAAACGACCTATCAAGTAGATGTTGTTCTCCTCGTCAATCTCGAAACTTTCAAATATCGTATTTTCATTGCACATGTATGACCTGTATTCCTCCATGGGGAAACTGGGGTCTTCCGGTGGCATATTGATACAAGCTGGGTCAAATCCTATAGGGGTGTTGGAGGGTTCAAACAGAAAGCGTGCCGCTATCAGGCTGTCGAAATGGGGCGAGAATTTCATTATCAGATTATTCCAGAACCGGGGGCAGCTGTTGGAATGGACGTAAAACGACCGCTCCCCGTCCACCATTATGCGGATGGCGCTGATATCCCCATTCTCCCACGTGTAGTGCCGGGAAATATGGCTTGCGGGATCCCGCGGCCCATTACTGTCAAACTGTCGTGCTACTATTATCACATTCCCCTCATTGTCCACGGCAAAGATGCTCCCTCCATTCAAGGGTTTATTGGCAACATTAGGCCAATCCTTATAAATAGGGTTGCCTGCGGTGTCGTTATATCCTGCATTCAAAAAGTGCTGCTCCTTGATGCTGCCGTCCAAATTGAAGTAAATAATGGCTGAACAGACACCGCCGTTGACGCTGTCGCTTTTGAACGGCACTCCCTGCATCACGGTGTCCCAATAATAGGTGAACATATCCGTGAAGACATTTTCCTGATAGAAATGGGGATAACCCATAAACACCAGCATGCTGTCCCCCACCATCAGCATGTTGGAAATTTTCTGGCTGTCTCGGGAGTTCCACAGGGCTTTATGCCACAGCAGTTGACCGTCGGGGGACAGTTTGACAAGACAGGTGCCAAAATATTCCCAGCTCCCCTCCACGGGCAGCAGGTCCTCCCCGTCTATCATCGCACCCTTGTGGAAATGTCCCAAAAAATAGACATTCCCCTCCGAATCCGTCACAGCACGCTCGATTAGACTTTTGGCACCGTAAGCGCACGATGTATAGCTCTTAACCCAATCGAAATATTGTGCCTCGGCCGGAACACCCATCCCAAACAAAAACACAAGGGCAATAAGTATCTTGTATCTTTTCATAGCCTGTCAATTTTAATATGGAAAATACGCTGCAAATATACGACTTTTTTTTGAATCAGCAAGCATCCGCACTAAAAAAGCGGTTTACGCACCCATGCCTTCCGTCAAGCACGAAAACTACGCCCTTGAAAATCCATCTTTCATTTTTGCCCCAAATCTTGTATCTAACTCCTCCTTTTTCAAGAAAAAGGGTTAAATAAAGTTAAATTAAGGATAAGGGGGGTAACCAAATCGCACCTTTTGACTCTATATAATAAGAAAACTTCGCAACTGCGGAAAAAGTGCTGTCTATTATTAACGTCAAAAAAACTGTATCATGAAACACAAAGACCCCCACAAATTGAAAAGTACCGCCCTGCTGGTGTTCTGCATGTTATTCTCCCTCCCCGCCTTCTCCCAACACTTCGACTGGGTGAAGTCCTATTCGGGCTATAGTCGCTCAGATTATCCCTATAACCACATCGTCGGTTCTGTGACTGACTCGCATGGCAATCTCTATGTCGCAGGGCAGTTCGGCAATGGTGCAACTATTGATGGACAAGACCTGTTGCCAATTACGCCTCATGGACCTCAATGTGACAATATTAATGGCGCCATTGTCAAGTTTTCTCCCGAAGGTCAGATTATGTGGAAGAAGGTTCTTCATGCAAATCAAGGTTTTCCTTGCACTATTGATGAAATACATCTTGTTGGTGATACGGCATTATATGTAGAGTCTCTTGTCGATATTATTCCGACGGGCAATGATGCGTACCTTTATTTCTATGATACGCTTATAACTAGTGACGATACGTCATTTATGATAGCAGCAGATAGTTTGGGTAGTGGTGTGGCAACGGCATTCTCTATCATGGATTTGGATGGCAATTTCTTGGAACACCATTTTTTGCAAAGAGCATATATTGATAGTAATGGAGCAGTGATAACAATGGATAGGTCGGGAGGAACAGATCCAAGCGCGACTAGTCGTATTGAAAACCAACCTTTTCATAGAGGACCTTTTTGTGTTGATAGTGATGGGAATATTTATATTGGACAGGTCCCGATAGATAATATCGCACTCCTTGACGGTTGGTACTCTATCGAGAACGGAAAACTATCAGGCGTGTTAATCATGGTGGACGGGCATTCCCGTTTCACGTTTTATCCAGAGAATCAGCCTTCAGTGTCGAATTATCGGATATTGAAATTCTCCCCACATTTCGACAGCCTGATTCAATATCAGTATGTTTTTGCCGATACTCCGTTTTGGGATGATTTTTCAACTGTAGGAAGGCTATTGAATGATTCCGATAATAACATATATCTCTGCAGTACGGTTGGTAGCGACCTTGGGATGAGTAGTGGAAGAGTTTCGCTCAATGGTGCGCCAGACATGGCGTTGGAGGGCAAGGAAGCTACTATGGGGTTCTTGATAAAGTATAACAGCCATTTGGAACCGCAATACATTCGGCAGATTGACTACCAAAACACCCCAACCGATGGTTTTTCTACTGACCATTATTGGTTTCATAGTATGGCTATTGATGAGGATTCAAACTCCTTGTTTGTCATTGCCACTGTCGAAAATTTTGTACCTACGGATTCGATGTTTGTCGAAGGTGTGCAATTGGATGCTAATAATAAGGCACTATTTTTGCACTTCGACAAAAACACGGGTCGTTACCTCTCCTATGGCATTGTTCCTTCCAACAAATTTTCTGCTTTCCGCGGAGAAGTCAATCGAACCGATGTTGTTTGCAAAAACAACCGTGTATTTGCACTGCCAGCCTTTCAGAATAATATCCAGTGGCAGAATAATGAAATCAATATTGAACAATACAAATGGGGAAAAGGATTGTTCATCTGGGATTATGCTGGAAATTCAATCCAATATATTGATTTTAACTCAATAACACCATATGCTGAATCAGGTACTGCACTTGTGTTGCACGACAGTATATTGTATGTTTGTGGCTACTCAACATCCAGTATGACCATGGCTGATACTACTCTAAATCCTTCTGGCAATACCTTGGCCTACATCCTCAAGTACGTTGACACCTCTTTTATGACCCCTTACGTCCACACGGGTCCTCAAGACACGGGCGACGTGCGCATCAAGGTGGTGGAGGACGGCAACGCATTCGTGGCCTACCCAAACCCCTTCCGACAGAAAGTCAATATCGGAATTGAGAATGGAGATTTGAGAATTGAGAATGGTGTCGCAAAGGCGTGGCTCACCGACATGCAAGGTCGCCGCGAAGAGGTAATCCTCACCCCCGCAGGCAACGGCAAATACACATTAGACCTCACCTCCCGCGGCTCTGCCCGGACCTCCACTGGAGGTCCTCTTCTCCTCACTCTCACCACCGCCACCGGCAAGACCCACACCCTCCGCCTGCTGAAACAGTCCGAGCTATTTGGAAAGTAATCTCCCACCCAAATCACAAAAAAACGTCCATATCAGAAAAAAAGTGTAATTTTGCACAGTCAAAACACATTGAAAAGTGTAGTTTTTAACCACCGAAAACTATTGAAAAGTGTAATATACCATGCTGTACAGAAAAATTACATCCTATATTGAAGACTATCTAAAGTCTGATACTGACAAGATTCTGATATTGGAAGGAGCCCGTCAGATTG
>CADAQX010000031.1 GCA_902790215.1 uncultured Bacteroidota bacterium
GCGGGTGTCCACCTCTTCCCATTCCGAACAGAGAAGTTAAGCCCCGCATCGCCGATGATACTGCGCTTGTTCGTGGAAAAGTAGGTCGCCGCCAATCTTTATAAGGGAATCACAGAAATGCGGTTCCCTTTTTTTTGTAATATAATGAATATGGTGAAAGAACATATATTGCGTAAAACTTTTCTGTTTTGTCTTGCAGTGGCAAGTTTTGGTCTTGTGCAAAGTCAGTCGTTGTTAGTAGGTACTTACTGGCACGATGGAACTTTTTTCACCCTCATTGGTAGTGAAACCGACACCAATGTCAACACATTTACGGGCAGTCTGCATGAAGGGGCTAATAATGTTCCATGGATAAAGACCGTCAATCCCAATGTCTTGATGTGTCCCAACCAGATAGGGAATGTTTGGACCGACACCATAATCTATTACCAAGACAGCATAGTGCACAAGACAATAGGGGGGCAGGAGGCTCTTCTTATCTATGGCAGGGAACGCACCCTCAACAACATATTGCTGCGCTATGAAGGCCGTTCTTCCAACAAGTGGTACGAGTTTTCTCATGGTTTCGACTCAGTTATTGAGTCTGACATACGTCGTAGTATAATGGGAACTTACCACGATAGTGAACGAATGCAAGCATGGAATGTCACCAAAGATAGTATTCTGATATTTAGCCTAAGCAGTCTTCCCGATCAACCGTCCTACGGCTATGCCTACACCATCCGCTGGGGTGAAACTGACTCACCCGATGGCTTTCTTACCCTCAGCGACGGCAGAAATCTTTGCTATAAATTCACTGCCGATGGTCTGGACATATATAATGGGATTAGTCATATCGAGCATGAAGATTTCGAATGGTTCTCAAAAGGCGACCTGCTCTGCCATCTCAATAAGACCAACCTCGACAATGCTGTCCCTGGACGTTGGCCAGAGGCCTCCACAACCCTCCTCACACGTGGCTACCTTGAACCATATCCCACCGATGTCCTCCGCCTCATGCGCAATGAAATATACGCCCGTCATGGACATAGCTTTAAAGACAAACAACTCACCGAATTCTACAGCAAAGAAGGTCTTTGGTACGGTACAGCCCTGTTGCAACAAAACTCCACGGAACTCTCCGAAATAGAGAAGCTAAATGTGCAGCTGATCATTGCAATAGAAAAAGAACGCAACATAAATCAAGCCAAACACTAACACTCTCAACCCGTATGAAAAACTATATCGTCACAATACTCTTGCTTCTTTCTGCACAAGTTTGGGCTCAGGAAATCGTACGTGTCACCCAAGCAGAATACGATAGCCATCGTAATCAAAACATCCAATACTTTGACACCACTTCAATCACTGCTACAGAACGCCAACAGTCCATAGAGAAATACTATTCCATAGCATTAGATGACGAAGAAAAAGGCTTCTATAACCAAGGCGAACTGCAGATACAGGTGGGACGATTCACACCTTCGGGGGTCAAGGGTGTTTACATAAACCACCCATTGGATGGATTTCGTCGTATGTATCTCAATGACAAGATATACGACACCCCACTATATTGTGACAACTACAATTACTTCCGCAATGGTCTCTTTGCCGGAGGCTACTACAAAGAGGACTCCTTGCAGGGCAGTCTCTGCGTCTACTCCGTGCAAGGGTGGGATATTCTCAACGTCAGCTATATCCGTGTCAACCAAACTCCTTTTGGCTTTAAATGGACAACCGACGGCTGGCTCTATTTCCGTGGTGGGTACGACTACTATAAAACTCACATCAACAGCCCGACCCATCGCGAAAATTGCCTTATGGATGATATGGAAATCTCCCAGCAGGAATTCCTCGCGGCCCAGAATCACTCCAAACGCTACAACATCGACCGCTACGACCGCACACCCACTGCTGCCGACACTGCTGCCACCCGCCAGTATGCCTCAGACGACAACATCCTCTATACCATTCTGCTGGAAGAAATCTACACTGGACAGTTTGGAGATGGAGGTCCTTCATTCATTGAGATAACGGGAGGCGACTATTGCTGCACCCGTCTTCTAGGCGACACCACCTGCATGGAGGCATGCCACATCATGCTATCTCGTGACAATCTCCTTGCCGGCATAAACTATCAGTGGAGTGCTCCGGAGGAGCCTACATATATCTACATCTATCCCTATCCTGCCGACAGCCGTCATGTCGACGCTCCCTATATCTATCAAACCACCCCGGCTTGGAATACTTCTGGTTCCATCTTCTTTTGGGGCGAAGACGGATGGCTTTATGTCGAAGGATGGAAGCCGGACACGGGGCAAAGTTGCTATCACAAAGTACGTCCACCATCAGGCATACGACGTTAAAAGACAATGTCAAATCTTGATGTGCATAAACCTCCGCATCAACCCGTCCCACCAGCGTGCAGGCAGCACTGTATGCATCAATATCATGATGAAAGCTCCTCGGCCAATCCTGTAGCGTGCCCGAGGACTCTGGCTGTTCACAGCCCGGCTGATGGCGCGTGTCACCACACGGGGTGCCGACAGATAGTTGCCCGAATAACCCTTGTGCATCAACTCGGCCTCGCATAGTGCCTCTTTTTCATATGCCGTATCCTTCGACGACTCAGCCAAATGTTTTGCCGCAATGATACCCCAGTCCGTCTTGATGCCGCCGGGCTCAATCAGCACCACCTCCACGCCGAAAGGTCTCATCTCCATACGCAGTGCGTCGCTCAACGCCTCCACCGAATACTTCGACACATGGTACCAGCCTCCGAAAGGTATCACAGCCTTGCCTGCAATGGATGATGTATTGATAATTCTTCCGCAGCCCTGGGCTCGCATCACAGGCAGCACCAGTTTGCACAATTCAGCTAGCCCGAACACGTTCACTTCCACCTGACGCCGTGCCTCTTCCATCGTCACGTTCTCTATGGCTCCGAAATATCCGTATCCGGCGTTGTTCACCAGCACGTCGATGCGACCCTCCGCATCCAGCACAGCTTTCACACCTGACGCCATCGACTCGCTGTCCGTCACATCCATTCTAATCGGCACCACTCCGTCAGCCTTCAGCGGTTCCATCATTTCCAATCGCCGTGCGGCGGCATACACCCTGTGTCCCTGCCGAGCCAGTGTCTGTGCGGCGTCAAAGCCTATGCCGCTGCTCGCTCCTGTAATCAAGATTATTTTACTCATGGTATCAGTTTTAAACTGACAAACGCAATTGCCTTGCTTTTATTGTATTCTGTCATTCTTTTCTCACCTCTTTCCCGCTGCAAAGATACAAAACAAAACACTGGCACTTTCCTCAACATTCCCCAACATTCCCAACTTTCCGATATTTTCAAATAAATACCTCAACAACCTTACGGTTCCACCATCAGGCGTTGGGTGCCCGTCCGGCGGCTGCGGGTGGTCAGGGTGACCAAGTAGGCACCCGACGGCAGCGCACTTACATCTATTGTCAACGGACTGCCATCCGTCAGCGAATAGCGCATCACCTCGCGCCCCTTGGTGTCGCTCACCGTCAGCACTGCCGGATAATCACCCGCAGCCAGCGCGGGTTTCACCGTCACAGTGCCACGGGCGGGGTTGGGAGCCAGGCTGAACAGCCCGCCACCCGTCGCAGCGGCTCCGCCGATGCCCTGCGGGTGCAGACAGAACTCCACCGTGTCGCTCCATTCGCCCAGCATCAGTGTGTCGTGGATATGGCAGCGGTGGTTGCACTGCGCCCTCACGCGCACCCGGTAGCGTGCCGTCGAGTCAATCTCGGCGCGCAGCAGATACTCCGTGGCGCTGGTGATGGTGGCTCTGTGCCAGCCGTCACCGCCCACCTCGGCATACTGCACCTCGAAACGGTCTTGCCCCTCGCAACGCTCCCATGCAAACTTCGGGCATCCGTTCTGCAGTCCCTCATAGCGCAGCCCCCCCACGCGCTGGCACACCAACGGTGCAGTGTCCGGCACACCCACACCCGTGTGGAAATACACCTCATGGCTCCAATCTCCCCACACCATCGTGTCGTGGATGTCGCACCGGTGTTTGCTGCGCGCTCTGCAGCGTGCCTTGTACATCACCGTGCTGTCAAACCTGCTGAACACCGTGCAGCTGTCAGCCGTGACAATCACCGTGTCCGCCTCGTCATACTCCTGCCCGTAGGGGGCGTAGTTCACCTGATATGCGTTCACGTTCACCCCCACCTGTCCCCAGTCGCTGGGCGGGATGCTGTCCCATGCAAACGAGGCATGGGCGGAGTCCAGCCCCGTCAGCCGGAACCCCTCTACGGCATGAGCCCGCAGGGGATGGATATGCGGCGGAATAATCCGCGTGCTGTCCTCCGGCGGCCGCATTATCGGGAAAAAACCGCGTGACTGATATTTATTGCCTGAAATCCCCATTTCTGCCCCAAATAATAATGGAGGGTCGGTGCATCTCTCGCAAGCCCAATCCACCAAACCCGGTCTCAGATATTTCCATATATTCCATGTACTGTCAAGACCGTCACTATGGCAGGATGAATCCTGAGAAGGTCTGCCATGCAAACATGACCACCAACTATAACCACTATAACTCGTATTTGGACAGTAGGGGGTATTTTTTTTGCAATGGTTGTAAACATTATTCCAAGAATGGCTTATCCCAACATAAAATCGCACGTTGGCTGGTATCTGGACAGGATCGACGAAATAGAACTCATAGAACGGAAGGGTAACTGTATCCCTGTTTCTATATGTTTGGATAAAAGAAAAATCGGCATAAGATATTGGTGGTTGTTCAATGAAGCAGAACAGTTCTGTAGCCACCGTGTCTATGGCATAGCATAGGGTGGTGCTGTCTACCCGCCGTTCTTGCAACAGATACACCCACAAGTAAGGGAACAGTTCCAAATTCTCGACAGACACAGCAACCCCATATACTATTGTCCCGTGCGGTGAGCGGAAAGCGTTGCCAATGAAATCAGGCCTAACACTTTGGCCATACATACAATGTTCTATTATTACTGAGTCCTGGGAGGGTGGGGGCGTAAACATATATCCCTGTGACCCCGCAGGAATCACAGGCCGCTGCGCCAACACCTGCCATGCTACTACCAGAAATAATATTATTAAAGTTATTCGTTTCATTTTTATTACATTACAATTGTTTATTTTTCATGAATTGTAAGGATATTGGGCTTTTGCCCCACTCCATGCAATAATAAACACCAGCATAAATAATTGAGGTACATTCTTCTGAATGATATTTAACAGTCTTTCCATGGTCATATTCTTTTCTGCAAATATACACTTTTTATTTTAAAAACTGCAAAAAAACTGCAAATAAAAAGAAAATGTATAGTATTTTTTCTCAGAATAACATGAATGACCATTGAGTTGTCCTTTAGTTCATAAATGGCTCTAATGTATTCGTGCCAACGGCGGTGTCTCTTCGAGACCCTGTATCTGTTTGTTATTCAAACCCTACACTGCAAGTGTGGGATTATTGAGATGATGTATCTTCGACACATAAATGTCACATCTTTTTTTATTATCGATAAGCCAATATTTTTGTGTAAATTTGCACACAAATACAAACTCTAATCTTATGAAGAAAACACTGCTTTGCTTATTGATTGCCAGTACGATGCTTACTGCCTGTAACAACGGCGGCGGTCGGCACGAAAATTTTTTTGACTCCCCAATACGCGAGGGGAGACGATGCATGTTCGTCTATGGGGCGGAGGATTTCTACCCTGGCGATGGTCCCCTCGGCGTGGACAACTGCTACCGTCTTGAATGGCCCGAATCGGGCATGCTCAGCCCTGAGGCCGAGGCCGAGGTGTTGCAGCGCTGCTTCGGCGACAATTCCGCCACCTCGTTCAAACAGGCCGCCGACAAGTGGCTCGATAACGTTTGGATGTATGGAAACGAAGATGTAAAGATTCGTACAGAGATTGTTGACAGCCTTGGCGACCTTGAGAATTACAACTACGCCAAGAAGGAAAGCACCATCACCTACGACAACAATCTGGCTACCATGCTTATCACTACTGAGACTATGGCTGCCTATGCCGCCCACGGTCTCTACACCGTCGAATACATTGTGATGGATATTGACACCAAGAAGATTGTCCATCTCAACGACCTGATAGACACCGCAAAGCTGGGCGAAGTCATTATCCGTGCCATCGAAGACCTTGATGTGAACAAAGACACCCGTGACTGCCTCTTCGACGAGTACCGCACTGCAGGACGTGTCGCTGTGCCGCAGGATTTCTTTATTGATAGCACTCGCAGCGTCATCAACTTGGTTTTCCAGCAATACGACATCACACCCTACGCCTGTGGCATACAGACTGTGTCATTGCCCATCTTCTGGCTATCCAAACACATCCCCCTCACGCCTTATTGCAAGGACCTCTTCGGTCCAGGCTGCTCCATTGAATGAGCTGCTTATGGTGGCACATTCTGTTGACATGTGTCACTCCACCACCAACTTCTTGGTCACGCTGCCCGCGAGGGTGCGTATCACCACGACATAGGTGCCCTTGGCCCAGTCGCTCACGTCGAAGTCTGTGGTGCCTGCTGGGAACTCGCGCCACCGGATGCCGTATGAGCCGTACACCTCGATGCCTTTCACCCCGCAGGGGGTCACCACTTCAACTCTCTCTTTTGCGGGATTGGGCTGCAGGTGGATGCGCGACGTCAGGCGCACATCCTCGTCGGGCTGCACGATGCCCACCCTTGTCTGCCACTCCACGCCCTCGCTCCACTCGCTGAAGCGTAGCGTGTCCAGCTCGCGGCACACCGTCCTCACATAGGCCGTCATCACCTCGCCTGTGTGCAGGGTGTCGATAAACCGCCACCTGTTGGTGGTGACATTGACCAGGGTGCCGCTGTCGGGGTCCATGCCCTCCGGGCCGTAGGACACTTGGAACTCACTGCGCCCCTCCAATGGGCTCCAGCGCAGCATGACGGTGTCGCCGTATCGGCTCATGATGCTGAAATCCCGCACGGGCAGACAGGCCGGTGTGTCCACCGTCCAGATGGTGTCATAAGTCTTGATAAGCGGGAAAATCATCCAAAAGTCGCGGGCCTGTGTCGGTGTCCACTCGTTCAACGGGAAGTGGTTGGGCAGGGTTACCATGATGCCGGCGCCCTCCTTTCTCCATCGGATTTTCTGCTTCATATACGGCATCAAGCATTCTTCACCAAAATAGTCCAAGAGTTGCACATGGCTTTGAAAGTAGCCCTCACCCATCGTTGAGAGTAAACCAACCGCTTCAGTCGAAACCCTGTCAATATACCCCGCTTCTTCGGGATGCTCAAAGATAAATTCCAGATATTCAAATCTGCTCGATGACATACCTACATAGAAAGAGTCCTCCACGTGTATGGGCTTGTCGAAAAAGAATTGATATTCATATAGATCATTATGATTTATGCCGACATCAACTTCGTAGTATCCCATAATCGTGTCACAGTCAAATAAGTTATTCCAATTTCTAGGCCATATCCCATGCAGGTTCGTCGGGGCAACATACAGGTCAATCATGAGTTTTCCCTTTTCTTCGAATGTGTCAGGTGTGGCTTCGTAAAGGTAAAGGTATTCCGCCGGCCAAAAAACAGCGGTTCCGGGATGGGGATTGTAATGAGGACTGCCTGGGGTTAACAGCCATACCGACAAACCGCATACATCGGCTCCATCCTCAAGGTAGTTGTATTGCAACAAATCGCCACAGACATAATCCGCCCACATGGAATCGGGATGGCAGTAGCAGTAGGTTAACCTGCTAAAGGTGGGTCCCAATGGTTTGCCGGAATCAATCCAGGCTCTGTAGTCAAACTGGATATAGGGACGTATCACCGTGTCTATGCGCACATATCCCTGCGCCAGTACCGTGGCCGACATCATTACCGACAACACTGTCAAAACAGTTCTTCTCATTGCTGCATTCCTCCTTTGATTTGATTACACAAAATGTTTGTGTTTCTTGTTTTTACGTTGAATGAAATATGGGATTCTGAACCCCCGGGCAAGAATGTGCAATGGCTTCTTCCGTAATATTGCATTACAGGAGCCGTTGCACGCCCTGTCACATTTTCCTTCAATGGACATATAACAGGCAATGTTGGGTTTTGGTCTATCAGCACTTTCAGCGCGTCCGACTCCTTTCCCGAAGAGATGTACCCTTTATTTAAATAATAGTCTAACGAGTGCAATTGGTAATAATCCGGAATATAGTGAGCCTCGTAAACCCCGGCATACACATTGCCCATGTCTATTCTGTAGATATAGCTGCCGCCCATACCTGTCGCTGGACTTTTGATGTCGTTCAGCAACCACAGCTCGCCTGTATTGCTGACATAAACAATATCCCGCATTTCGCACCAGTTCGACGACATTACAGTCGGCGGGACTTCAAGGCTGTACAGCAGTGTCGGAGCTCCGCCTACAATGTTGAATATCTTCACCGCCAGTCCCGCTCCCAGTGGGGGGGCGTCGTAGTGGTACGCCACGGCAAACGTGTCCCCGCCCAACGCTGTTGCCATCACCCGTCCCAGCACCTTGTGGTCGGTGAAGTAATAGATAAGGTATGGCGGAGTGGGTATGATATTGGCGTAATCAATTATCTTGTTATGCACCACAAACTCAAACCTGTCGTACTCGCAGCTCTTTGACGCCAATGCTATGTAGTTGTCCGTAATTGCCATGTCCGAAAAGACGTTGATGCCGTCCTTGTTGTAGTTGAAACGGTAAGGTGTCCAAGACGACCCTGTGAAACAGAAATCTCCATACCCCATGCGACGGCAGCCTTCGATCCATGGATCGAGGTTAATAATCGAGTCGTTGGCTATGTAGGCAATATGGTCAGTCGAGCCGTACTGAAACAGTTTGATGCGTTTCACTTCCGTCACTTGATCTGCATAATTTGTTTCGCAATTACTGTTCATTAAATTGATTGAATTAAACACATATACGTGAAATACCCCGCTGCTGCCCAGCAGGTCGTTGATGTCGAAACAGGCCAGCAGACCATGGCTATAAGGCGTGCCGAGAACCTTCCCGCCGGCATACACCATGTCCCCCGCAATGCGGAAGTCGTTGATGATTGCATTGGAGGGAATCTGAGCCGAGCGGACAACCATGGAGCTGTTATCGTGGTACGACACCGACTGGCTCGTGCCCGACCGGGAATAGACGATGTACTTGCCCTCTTTCCATTCCCTTACAATGGTGGTGTCCGCCGGTATGGTTGGCATCTCCCATATCCGGCTCTGCGCCGCAGCCGTGCAACAGCAGCCAATCAACAGCACGATTAATAATAGTTTTGTTTTCATAGCATTATAGTTTTCTTTGATTGACCTTGACACTGCAAAGATACACTTTTTTTTTTGAAACGAAGGGGAAAAACGCTCTTATACTATATTTGACTGATTTTTCGACAGCCTCTTCGATGCTGTCGAAATGTTACAGGGGTGACGCTAAGTCCACCCCTGCTTCCTCAAGTCCTGCTGACTTCTGGCATACATGCAGGAAACACGCGCTCCAAGTTTACTCTACCGATAGCCTGTGCGTGCCCATGCCCTGAGGGTTGGACACTGTCACTGTATATACACCGGCTGCCAAGCCCTTCGTTGCTATTCTCGTCACACGCTCGTGCAGCGTCCGGTGCAGCACCTCGCGCCCTGCTCCGTCGTGTATGGTCAGCACAGTCCCGGCAACAGGCATGCCCTCCAGCGTCAGTGTCACGCTGCCATGCGCGGGGTTGGGCGCCAATGCAAAGTGTACAGGCCCGTTCACTTCGGCAATGCCCTCCGGCTCGCCGTGGTGATGCGTTGTGTCCGGCATATTGTCGCCCGTGTAGAAATATACAGGGTCAGTCCATGCCGTCCACATCACCGTGTCATGCACAGGACAAGCGTGGTGGCACTTGGCACGCAGCCGAGCCTGATAGTAAACATCCCTGCTCAACGAGGGGTCTGACAGCTCCAAGAAATAATTGTCGGTCTCCACCACCTGCAGGCTGTCCAACGGCGCGTCATACGGGCCGTAGGCCAACTGGTACAACCGATGCTCCGCAGCGGGGGTCCACGTAAAGGTGGGGCTACCGGCCATCATGCCCGCAAAGCCGAACCCCTCCACCTCCGGGCAGCCGAAACTGTCCGTGTCCGGCATAGAATAAATAGGAAAGATACACTCCAAAAGGTCTCCATATCCTATAATATGAAGATGCAACGCACCAGTGTCATCAACGTTCCACTCTGCGCCTGGAATGGTATTTGTTGGTACTCCACTACAGTTACATAAGTAATTACGGTATACATCTCCATATCTAATCCCTCCCCTTGGAATTCCATCGGTTATATACATGCCCAGATAGACTGTATCGGATACGGGTATTGGATTGTCGAAATAGAAGGAATAAACGGGAACAACAGTATCCATACGTAGGCAATTGATGGCAGTGATGTTAGATGTATCGTGGTCAAATGCCATGTAGTGGTCTATGGGTCGATGGCTTGCAGCCGTAACAGGCTGGGTAAAATAACACACAGGATGCTGAAAATCTTTGTCGTTAATCTTAATCAATACACCTCTAACTTCAACAGAATCCTTTGCTGCTTTGTTGCCGAATTTCGTGGCGATATTCAAACCTGTCACCAACCTTTGTTCTGGGAAATCGTGTCCGTAAGTTCTAATTTTTCTGATAATATAGGTGCTGTCGCCTTGGGAACCTAAAATGATATTGAACAAGTGAGCAGAGTCTCTGAGTATAGTGGGCGTCAGAGAATCCATCAGGAAAGGATTAATGGTATCTTGTGCCCGCATGGTGCAAACATAAACCAATAAACTGACAAATAATACAATTCTTTTCATGATTAATTAATTAAATATACAGAATGAATTAATAGATTGTACGTATTAAGGAATGATAGGTCGTGGTCTGATTGCCTGTATAGGCCGAGGCAAAATTGAAATACTGACCCATTGCAGGCGGGGAAAAAACAGCTCCAAAGAATAACACCAATGCTGGAAATAATAGTTTTCTTTTCATCGTATTTAATGTTTAGGGTTTGTTATTTGTTTATTTATCAATTAAATGTAATGTATTTTTGGTACAGAAACATCTTTTATTCATTATGCAAATATAAAAAAAAAAAACAAAAAAACAATCGTTCTTTAATGCGTGCATTCTTTTTCTCAGTCATACCCTTTCGGTTGGCACTGGGGGCTACTCCTCTACGCGGCGGCATCCCATGGGCAGCAGCAGGGCGAGGAGGGGAGCGGCTTGCTCCGGCGGCACATCGCCCTTGCGCGACGTGGCAAAACCGTGCTTGCTGCCGCCACCTTGCTGCCGCGATGCCGACGGCAGGACCACCGACCGCTGCAGCGTCAGCCAGTAGGCGTCGCGCGTGCGCAGCTGTTCGTCCGGCCCTGTCCCGCTGGGCGTGACTATCAACGGCTTGCATATGTAGTAGCCCTTGTGTATCATCTTGTTCTTCACCCTCACGTCATAGGGCAGGTGGTATTTCAGGGTGCCGTACATCATCGACACAAGAAACGCCAGCATTTTTTTTGACGAGAGGAACCGCACCGGTTCTTTAAGCGGTTTGTAGCGTCCGGTCTGCCTTGTGGCACCCAGCAGGTTCTTAAGGCCTGTGGCCTCTCCGGGTTCGATGAACCCGAGCGTTACGATGCCGTTGACGAAGTTGTCCCACACACTGTTGTCATACGAGGCGCCGTGGGGGGTAAGGCAATAGGACGGCAAATCGGCATCGGCGGGTGCCGCTGCCGACACCGTGGCGCCGCTGTCGGCAGGGGTCGGCATGATGTCATCCTGGTGTATGCGCGACCTCATCCTCACCCCGGAAAGCTTGTAAATGGTGTCGCCCAGCTCCACTTTGTATGCAGCCAGCTTTTTTCCAAAAGCCAGCAAATCGCTCTCGGCTCCATGCTCGTCAATCAGAAACCATTGCTCTATTAGGTTTATGCCGTTTCGATGGCAGAATTCGACAAAACTCTCCATCGATGTCATTCGCCGGATGGCCATAACGGGGTCGGTGTCAGATGAATCTGGCTCTTCCTCTTTTTCCCGGTTTGAGGGCTGCTTGTTATGTCCGTCTTTGAAATGCATTAACTCTCAGTATGTTGTCGGGTTTGATGAGTGTGGGTGTATGGTACTAATTAATTTGCAAAAATACGAAATAAAATTCATATATGACAAAAAAATGATAACATGCTGACATCGGATTGGTGCCGAAGCGGGGACGTGCCGACCGGAAACCGACAGCGGTGTGATGTCATCCATTTCCCGTTGGATGTTGGCGGACAGTGTGGTATTTTTGCAAAAAACTTTCAAATGTGAGCAAAGCACATGAATACAATGCATACCGTCGACACACTATTTTCGCTTTACTGCCGCCGCGCGGTCTGCCTGTTGCCTCCCGGACGCCGGGGTTCAAGGGCAAAGGTCGCTCCGTCCTTCGGCCGTCGTTTTTCCTATCGTTATTCGATCGTTGTTCGATTTGTTTCCCTTTCGCAAAGGGAAAAACGAGGCAAAAGGATGGAAAATGCAGAGAATAAGGATTGGCGTAGCAGGGTACTGTCGAGGTGGATAGAGGTAAGTTGCGGTAAATGTGCGAAGACAATGGAAAGTTAATGCAAGTTGGAGTAAGTTGCGGTATGGGTCAGAATCAATGACAGTACCTTTGCAGCCCGAAGAACGAAAAAACATTGATAATATGGCAAAACTAAATTCAAGTATTGTAAACGGACGTATGCGGGTGGAATCCCTCACGGTGTTCCACCGCTGTGGCGACCTTGTGGTGCGGGGCCGTCGAAACAGCAGCTACCGCGACCCCGCTACGGAAGAACAGCTCCTCGGCCGTATGCGTTTCGCAAATCAGATTAACCTGTGGCGCAGATTTCCGAAAGGGTTCCAGCCGATGTTCGAAGGCCGGCGGCCGGGTGTGTCGGACTACAACATGTTTGTGTCGCACAATATGCAGTCCGACCCGGTCTACCTTACGCGGCATGAGGCGGAAAACAGAGGCTGTGTGCTGACTCAAATTGCCGTGTCGGGCGGCACACTGCCCTCCATTGCGCTGTCGCACGACGGTGTGGCGCCTGTCACCGACCTTTCGGTGGGCGGCTTGGCGGTGGGTCCCGCCACGACGGTGGCCGAGTTGTCGAAGGCCATTGTGATGAACAACAGCGGCTATTGTTTTGGCGACGAGCTGGTGTACTACCTCGGCCTGCAGCAGTGGGATGCGATGCTCGACATTCCCGTGGTGGAGATGCGCTGCGCGCGGCTGGTGCTGTGTACGAAGGACAGCCGCAGTGTGGCCGCCGCCACCGACGGTGCAGATGGCTTTGCCGTGCGCGGCGGGCTGCTGGCAGCCGCTGCCGCGGTGCAAGGCGGCATGGCGTGGGTGCATGTGCGCCGCAGGTCTGGCAGCTTGCAGCTGTCGGGACAGCGCATGGTGTGCAGCAACCCCTATATTGCCCTCTTTTCGGGCAAGGAGGCTTTTGCCACGGCCTGCCGCTCGTATGGCAAGAATATGCAACGCCCCATGCTCGAGCCCGACGGCACGATGGCGCGGTGCAGAGGGATATGAAACGATGGTGTAACCAAGACAAAAGGAATAAGAATATGCTTGTAGAATTGGAATACAAGGCGATGAGCCTGTTTATTGCCACCGGCGACGGGATGATGCGCCGCCAGGTGTTTGCTGAGATGGACGATGCGCGCGCACTGCGGCTGCTGCGCGAGTATGGGTACGACCCGGCACATGTGTTTGCCATTGTGCACGAAACCTTTGTTGTCGACCACGAGGTGGACGACAGCGAGGTGGCCGCAGTGCTGGACAGAATGCCCTACCACGAGTGCCGCAGCAGCGAGGAGATGCTCGACGCGGTGCGCTGCATTGTGCCGAAAGCCAAGCGGATAGTGCGCCTGCACGGCGGCAGGAGAAAATGGTCTAAAGATATTGTCAGTAAATAATTGGAGCTGCTATTTATCAAGAATTTGAGAATTAGAGAGTTTTAATCTTAACACTTTGGATTTGATAAGAATTTAGACTATAATTGCAAGCAATTAATAGAACCCACTTAATAAGAAGACGATGAATAACGAGTTTGTTTTCCGCCCATACGGCAAGGCCGAGCTGGCAATGGCCTATACCCAGGGCACGATGTCGGAGCGGTCGGCACTGAATTGGCTGAACCGCGAAATTAAACTGTATCCAGGATTGCTGGAGAAACTGGAACAATTGGGCTACTGCCGACGGCAGCGGATGCTGACCATAGCGCAGCTGCACGCCATAGTGGACTGCATAGGGGTGCCGTAGCCGCGGCGGCAGGGGACGGGGTCAGTAGACGGCCGAGAGGTTGCGGGCAATGGCGTTGAGGCTCTGCAGGCTGTCGGCGGGCAGGCTGTCGTAGGGGGCTATGTCGTTGAGGATGAAACGGAGGTTTTTGTTCCGTTTGTTGAGCAGGAAGGCATTCTGGCGCGTGGACTCGTCGGGGCTTTGCAGGTCGCGGTTGAGTGCGTCGCGCTCGCCGGCCGGAAGCGGGGCGTAGCCTGCGAGCAGCCGCTCGGTGTTCAGCCGGTTCTGTTCCATGCGGGCGAGGGTGTCGACAAGGGTGTCGTCGTAGATGGGCACGGTGAGGACGGAGCGTGTGAGGCCAAGGCTGCGGAATTTGGTGTAGAGGGCGTCGGCGGCATGGACGGTGCTTGCTTTCTCGGCAAACGAGAGTTGGCGCCACAGTTCGTCGAGGGTGTTGGTGTCGGAGGGAAGGGAGGAGAAGGGTTTGCCGGTCTTTTCGCGATGGTAGAGGTAGTTGAGCCGTTTGGCTGTGGCAATGCGACGGCTCATGAGCGGGTCGTAGCCGTTGCAGGCCCTGCCGAAGGGGATGACGTTGTGGTAGCGCGGCACGTCGTTGCGGGCGGCATCGGCGAGGGCACTGCTTGCCGACAGGTAGACATAGACGAGGGGAGTGACGGCGAGGGAGGTGTCGTCGTCGTTGAGCGGGAAGTATTGCGGCGGCAGGTAGAAGGCTTCGGAGAGGTTGCGGTCGTGGTTGTCGCCGCAGATGGCAACGGAGACCACTTGCAGGTCGTCCTGCACATAGGCGGAGAGCCTGTCGCGCACCCAGTCCTGCAGGATGGTGCCTTTGACAAATTCCCATTCGATGTCGAGGAAGTCGCCCATGGCGCTGTCGGGATGGGCGGACTGCCAGGTGCTCTGGCTGGTGAGCAGGGTGATGTGCGAGAGGTTGAAAAGACTGTTGTATTGCGCTTTGAAACAGTCTATCTTGGTGTCGGCGTCCGGGTCGATGAAGGTGATGCGGGTGCGGATGGGTTTGCCGTGGCTGCTGAAGTTGGGGAAGTGGCACAGTTGCGCCGCCGCCGCGGCCATGGCATAGCCCATGGATGTCATGCCGACGATGACGAAGTGTACGTATCGCTGGCTGTCGGGGGTGATGAGGCCGCGGTCGAGGGTGAGGTGCCCGGAGCCGTCGGTGTCGCCGACAAGGGTTTGCAGGGCGATGGTGTCGTATTGGTTGAAGAGGGTGGTCTCGAGGCTTGTGTGCGACTCCTGGGGGAGCGACTGGAGGATGTGGGCTGAGATGTTGTTGTCGAGGGAGAGGATGCATTGTGCCATTTGCATGGCGTTGCTGCGCAGGTGGCGCGTTTTGTTCCAGCAGTCGATGTTGAGTGCGTCGTGCTCCTTTTCGTTGTCTTCGCCAAGGATGAAGATGTGGGTGGCGTTTTCAATCTGGCATGAGCGCAGGTCGGCCTCGATGTTGCGGTTGCCGTGGTAGAAGACGAGTGACAGCTGCCGCTGCTGCGGGGTGAGCTGCTGCAGGATGCTGTCGCGCAGCATGGGGATGAAGAGGCTGGAGAGGATGACGATGTCTTTCTGCCGGAGGGTTTCGTCGTCGGCAATGGACTTGAGGATGTTGGCAACGGTGCTGCCGCCACCGAGAATGAGTATGTGGTTGTTGAAGTGGTAGCGTGTAAGCCCCTGCAGGTAGCTGTCGCTGCGGCGGGTGAGGATGTGGGATACTGTGGCGATGAGGAAGGCGGTGACGAGCAGGAGTCCGGCGAAGACGATGATGAGCTGCAGGGCATAGGGCATGCCGGAATGGAGCGGGAAGCTGCCGGGACTGAGCAGGAGTCCGGTGGTTTCGACTAAGCGGGGTTGTCCGCCGTTGAGCGCGACGGAAGGGGAGGAGGAGGGCCAGCAGAGTCCTGTCAGGCCAAAAATGACGATGAGTGCAAGGCAGAGGCCCAAGGGCCAGAGGAGGGGTTGCCAGGCACGGCGGGAGTTGTAGGCGCGGTCGAAATGCCAGAGTAAGCGTTGCCAGTATTTGTTCATCGGTGTGGTGTTTGTGTTTTTGAATGGTGGTGTGTAGGGTGTAAGGGATGCCTTACAGTTTGATGCCGAGGGTGAGGAAGTAGCTGCCTGTTTCGTCGAAGATGGTGAGCCGGTTCATTTCTATGCCGTATCCGGCATCGATGGTGAGGAAGTTGAGCAGGTCGAGCCCTATGCCCGCGCGCAGAAGGTAGTTCTCGTAGAGGCTGAAATTGCCTTGGGCCAGCTGGAAGCGTATCATGGCACCGACGTAGGCGCGTGCCGCGAAGGCTTTGGCGGGTTCCCAGCGTGCTCCGATGTTGAGGGGGATGTCGAAGTAGCTGCATTCCCTGTTTTTGAAAGCGTATGAGATTTGTTTCAAGAAGTTGGACTGGAGTGCGGCGGAGTCCCAGTTGGTCAGGAGGCTGTAGTAGAGTTCGGGCTGGATGTAGATGTATCGCCATACGGGGATGCGGAGGGAGAACCCTATGGCACTGTGGCCTATGACACCCATGGCCTTGGCCCGGTTGATGTCGGCTTTTATGTCGGGGATGAAGCGGATGTCGGGCGCGTTGTACTGTGCCTTGAAGTAGAAGGCGGCAGACTGCTTTTTCCGTGGCTTGACGATTTGGTCAACGGATTTCTGTGCCGTGACGGGTGCCGCGATGGCAAGCAGTAGGACGATGAGCAGGGCTTTTCGGGTGTTTGTCATGACGAGGGTGTGTTTAGTGTCGGATGATATAACGGATGCCGCCTGTTTATATTGCATCGGGAGGGACGGGCAGGGGGCATCGGCGGTCGTGGGGGGCTATTCGCCGTACTCGGGTATGTCGAGCAGACGGGCGGGTTCGGTGAAGTATTGCGAGACGGTGAGCTGGGGGTAGTTGAGCAGGGCGGAGATGATGTCCTGGTGCTGTGCGCGGATGGGAGCCATCTGCTGTTCAATCTCCTCGGCTACGGGGAGCTGCTCGTTGAGCCTGATTTTCAGTGCTTGCTGTACGGCGGTGCGCATGAGGGGGGCTATCTCGGAGTAGTATTTGATGAGTGTTTTGTTGCGGTCTTTGCCTGTGGCTTTGGACAGTTGCCCGGCATATTTTTTGTAGATTTCTTTGCACTGGGATTCAGTTTGGGAATAGAGCTGGTCGATGGTCTTGTTGAAGGTTTCCCACCGGTCGATGATGGGCTGGATGGGTTCGAGATATTTGCTTGCATCGGCAGCCTGTTGCAGGAGGGCTGCTTCGGCGGTGCCTTGTTTGTAGTGGGCTTGGAGGTAGGCCTGCTGCTGGTCTTCGGGCAGGGCTGCGAGTTCGTCAAGCTCTTCGCGAGTGAGACCTGTGGCGAGCTGTGCATTTTTGTAGGCGGCATCGACAATCTGCGCAGAGTCGGCAGAGGAGGTGGTGAGGGAAACGGCTTGGACAGAGAGCCCCAGCAGTTTGGTCTGGAAGGAGGTGACGGGGCTGACCATCAGTTTGAGTGACTGCTCGTTGAGTTCGGCCTCCTTGTAGTTGACAAGTTGCTGGACGGTGGGCAGGTCGGGCATTTGCGCCATGATGCTGGCATAGGTGGCCTGTTCGGCCTCGGCGCTGTTCTCGGCAGGGGTGTTTTGGGCTTTGCTTTTGTCGAGTTCTTTCTCAATGGCGTCGGCGGCCTTTTCGGCTGCTTTGTCGGTGAGCTTCTCGGTGGTCTTCTGAGCGGCCTTCTGCGCGGCTTTGCGCAGCACATCCCCGAATTGAGCGTTGGCGGTGAGGGATGAGAGCATGAGACAAGCTAAAAGGAATACTGTTTTCTTTTTCATAACGGTGATATTTTTTATTGTTATGGATAGATAACGAAGTATTCCCTCTTTTATTGTGCCGGGGGAATTATTGTTGAGGGGCAGGCAGGGACTGTCAGGGTGTTTTGTGCATCATGTCCTTTCCGGGCTTGAAAGTGGGCACATTGTGGGGCGGGATAATGGAATGGGTACCATTGTTTATGTTGTATACCTGCTTTTCGGCGTGGTGTTTCACCACGAAAGAACCGAATCCGCGGAAGTAAATGTTGTGTCCGTCGGCCATGTCGGCCTTGATTGTCGAGAGAAACTCTTCTACGATTTGTCTGACAGCGCTGCTGCGTATGCCTGTTTTGGCATGGATTTGTTTTATAATGTCAGCTTTGGTCATAGGGGTGATAGTTTGTGTAGAGTCGTTTGTTAATGCTATTGTCGAGGAAAAGGGTAATACTGTGGAAACGGTGTGGGATAAAGAATGCCGTGGAGTTTTGCATACCGAAATGTGAGTGAAAAGGAACCAATTGCATGAAACCCCGCGGCAATGGTCTCGTGTTTTTGTATTGTAGTGGCAATCCATATTTCGGCGTATATGTTCCTTGTTTGTGATTTTATGCGTTTTACTGATTTGCTGTTCCGCGTTACAAATATACAAATTTTTTTTAACGTGACGGGTTTTGCAAAGTTTTTTCTTTTGAAAAAAAGGTGCGGTGGGAGAAAAACTCAGAACTAAGAACTGAGGAGGTTTGTATTTTTGAGGGAGTCGAGCTAAACATGAGTCCGGTTTATTGACACAACTGAGAGAAAGAATATTGAAAGGTGAAAATTGAAAATGGTTGGCGCACCACTTGTCAACAATTTTTCAATTTTCAATTTTCACCTTTCAATTAAAAAAAAAGTTGTATCTTTGCATTCAAAAAATTAATAAAAAAAGTGTAAAAGAAAGTGCATTTTTCTGAAAGTCATTTATGCAGAAAGAATTGCTTTTCATTTGTTTGAGAAATAATGGATGCTGCGTAGGTGAAAAGATGAGGATGGGATGGCTTCGCTTTCTTTAAAGAACAGACACCTTTCAGGCCGAGGAGTAAATGGTTGCGCCCGTCACATAATAGGGCTTTTATTATGGGAGAAACACATCATAACACACAGAAGATATTGTCAGATTCGTTACGGTATGGCAAGAGAATAATAGTATTATTGGCGGTTCTTTTGGTGTGGGAGTGTAATGCCCAAAAAGGGAAAAATACTAAGAGAGATGTAAGCGTATGTTTGCCCGTAGAGGTCCTACAGTCGTTGATAACGGCTTCGGTGGACTCTGCTGATGAATTGTTGTCTGCCTATGGGTATCAATATGCACCGTGGGTTTCGGGTTCGGATTCGGTGAGATATGACACATTGGATGGAGTTGAGGTACGCTATTCGATAATCTATTTCAATTACAAAGGAGATTACGCTTCGGATGAAGATTATTCTGCAAGGGTGGAGTTATATGTTCCTATTGATGACCTGCACTATAACGAAGTTCTGTTTACTGCATATAACGTTAAGGATTTGTGTAAGATGCGCAAGCTGTTTATGGATAATGGATACGTCCAATCCAGTAATAGAAATGAATATATGGGTTCCATGTCTGTGGACGATAATATTGTAAATATAGTAGCAACGTTGAATCAAGATGATGAATTCCTATATGTTACCTTTAAAGAGGCAGAAGAGAAGTTGCAATATGTAAGGCAGAAGATTGTCCAGTACAGTAGCTATGTGGACTCGATATTGAATAGTGCATTGAATCTTGCAAATAAAAAATATCAGTTCAATAATGCATTGTCGATGCTGGAGTCGGTAAAGGGCTTTTACCCTCCCAAAGATAATGTTGTAGCTTTGAATATTAAGAGCATCGAGGACCAGCGCAGGGGCTATTATGACAATCTGTTGAAAGGGGAATTGGAAAAGGGAAGATATAGAAGATCAAAGGAGTTGCTGGACACCTTACTGATTATCACGCCAGAGTGGGATAGTTCCAATATTAGCATGTATAAAAAACAGAAAGAGGGTATTGAGTCATTGTTGAATAAAAATACAGTGCGGTATAGTGAGATATACCCTGTTGAATACGATTCAATCTGTTCCCAGATTCAGACTTTGTTCAATGAGGATATCCGCAATCACAAATATCTCGGTGTAGAGCAAAAGCTCAGGTATTCGTTTCATATAAACACAGATACATCTAATGCATCAAATGGTACAGTCAGTCTAAAGTGCAATACACAGAATAGCAAATATCTTCAGAAGAATGTAGGGAGACAGGACTCGCTGCAGGCAGCCATAGACAGAATAGCCCATTCTTCGCTGATAAAGGTAAAGAAAGAAAATGGTGTGCCAATAATGACTGATGAAACCTTTGAAGGAGAGATAACCTTTGATTACGCTGTCCTAACCCGTGATGCAGATGACGCACACAACGATAGCATCATAACTAAGTTTATTTATGATGTCGAAATGGAGTATTTGTCTACAAAAGTAAAAAGAGGACTGGACGGCGATCTTAGGGTGATAGAAGATATAGTGCCTCGGAAACCGACAATGGAACGGTTTACTTTTGGGTTGACACGAAAGAGTGATGGATACAGAAATTATTCGGATGTGCTGTTGTTGAATTTTGAAACAGCGATGGGTGCATCGTGGATGCCTTCGTTGTTGGTGCCGGGTCTGGGCACATACAATCAGAAAGCCCGTAGCAGCGTCTCGGTCAGGGCGGTTCCATTTTTCCTTTTTGCCGGAATTTCGGCAGCGTCGTTTATGTGGGATAGGCATGTTACAAAGAATGGATTGCCCCAGTATGAAATGACAGATCCGAGTGCGGGTAATCCTCTTTATATTAAGAATATCGGAAAATGGGTGGGTACAGTCTGCCTAACGATAAGTGCAACAATATATGTAGTGGAACTTGTTGAAGGTATAGGAAATAGTATAAGAAATATAAAGTATACTAAGAACTTGCGTAAACGTTTGCTGGAAGAGGGGCCTATTCCTTTAAGGTGGGAAGATGTGACAATTCCTGCCGGTGTGGAAATACCTGAGGAAGGAGATACTAAGGAAGAAAAAGAATATGACGAAGAATAGTAAGGATGAATAAATAAATGGATAATAAGAAGTGAGTGATATGAACGATTATTATTTTGTAAGTTATTCCACAAAGGATTCCAAGGTTGCCCACCAGATGGTAGAGTATTTGGAGGAGAAAGGGGTAAAATGTTGGATTGCACCAGAAAATATTGCCGCGGGGCACGATTATACGGATTGTATCGACGGAGCCATCAAGAATAGTAAAGGAATAATACTGCTTTACTCAAAATATTCTGTCATGTCCGAGTGGGTGAAGAAAGAAATAGCAAGGGGTGTGAGTTACCATAAGAAAATTGTCCCCTACAAAATATCAGAAGCTGTGACTGATGGCGGTATCAATTTCATGCTAAATAATGTGCAGTGGATTGTTTCGATGGATAAGCCGACAGGGAAATTCTGTGAGATAGTAAATGGCTTAACTGACAATGCTCAAGGCTCTCATAACAATGGTGAAGGAGAAGGCGGTAAGAAGAACCGATGGATGTGGTATGTTGGGGGTGCGGTGATAGTTGCAGCGGTAGTGCTATTATTATGTCTTAATCCGAGGAGTGAAGACAATGTAGTTGAGCCGGTTGGCGACACGGTAATAGAGACGGAAACAAAGAAGATTGATACGGTATTTGTTCCAGTAGAGAATACTACAGAAAAGAAAAAGAGTGAGGGGAAGAAGGCAGTGACCGAGACGAGGAAGGATAAGACGAAAGAGGTTGTGGCTATTCCGAAAAGTGAACAGGAAGAGAAACCCAGTAAACAGCCTGTCCATGAAATAGAGGTTTCAGGTAATAAAGATACTGGTTCTATAGGGAATGTTGCTGTGCAGGTTGTGCCTCCCGTTGAGAAGGATAATTCAATGGAGTTGAAGTACAAGAAAGCTATAGAGGAGTATAATAGTAAAAGGTATAAGAAAGCCCTTGCGAAGTTCGAGGAGTTGAAGAAACAGGGTGCATCGTTTAAAGATCTTGACTCGTATATCGAAATTTGTAAGTCTAAACTGTAAAAAGAATAAATAGTGTCCGATAGATGTGCTGAAAGCACATAATCTTATTAACCCCACACGAAGCGAAGTGCCGTGTGGGGTGGGGACAGATATCCTTGTTCTGCGTGCCGGAGGCACGCTACCTTGTTGATTGATATGATGTGGCGTATCTTCGACACGCATTGGAATAGTCTCTGGTACCCCACACTGCACACCTATGGTGTTTAGTGTGGGGTTAATAAGATTGTGTGCCTCCGGCATACCCAAGCCCTCGTTATGCAAATACATAACATATATGACATCCACTATGAGATAAAAAGAAGAGGGTGTCCCATAAGTTTTGGGGCACTCTCTTTTTTTTTGCAAAAAGTTGCAGTTTTATTTTGCCATGTTGGATATTTTTCGTATCTTTGCATTTGTAAATCAATATGATAATCCATGGCAAAGATAGC
>CADAQX010000032.1 GCA_902790215.1 uncultured Bacteroidota bacterium
CGACAACAGCGTCACCGTCAACTGGACAGCCGGCACGGGCAACATCAGCTTCGAGCTTGAGTACGGTCCGCGCGGCTTCAGCCACGGTGCAGGCTCGACTACTACCGCCACCGGTTCGCCCGCCGTCATTGCCAACCTCGACTATGAGACCCAGTATGACGTGTATGTGCGCGCCGTCTGCCAGCAGAACATCTTCAGCCCGTGGAGCACGGTAGCCACCTTCACCACAGGCGAGCGTCCCTCCGAGGACTGCGACCCGGTGCAGAACCTGACCGTCACCAACGTGACCGAGACCAGTGCCGACATCAACTGGCAGCCTGGTGCATCGGGTGAAGGCTGGCAGGTGGAACTGACCGACGAAACTGGCAGCACCGTCAGAGACAATGTCACCAGCGAGACCCACATCAGCCTGACAGGTCTTGTCAACTGCAAGAACTACACCGTCAAAGTGCGCACCGTGTGCGAGGATAACAACTTCAGTGCCTACGTCACGGCCAGCTTCCGCACCCTCGGATGCGAGGGCATCGAGGAAGTCGAAGGCATCAACTGCCGCATCTTCCCGAACCCGGCCACCAGCAGCACCACCATCAATGTGACTGGTGTGAACGGAATGGTGCGTATCGCAGTGGTCGACATGAACGGCCGCACCGTAGCCACCGAGACACTTGAGTGCAGTGCAGACTGCGAGAAGACCATGGAAGTTGACAAACTGGCCCAGGGTGCCTACTTCGTGCGCATCACGGCCGACAACACCAACATGGTGAAGAAGCTGATAGTAAGATAGAAACTATAGAATCTATAGCATCTATAGACCCTATCTGATCTATAACCCTCCGTATGGGGCGGCGCGCAGCGCCGCCCCATACTTTTTTCCGTTGCAAGAACGTCCTTCCGTCGTCATTTATTCGATCGTTATTCGATCGTTATTCGATCGTTTTCCCTTTCACAAAGGGAAAAATGAGGGAAACATATCGAAAAACGATATGCCAAAGAACGACGCAACATCGAACCCTGAAAGTTGAGAGTTGAAAGTTGAGAGTTGAGAAACTCATCTCCCCGGATTGGTCATTTGAAATATTTCTAATGGCCGATTGGGGGTTGATGTTTCATGATTGTATCATCTTCTTTCTTTGTTAATAATGATTAAATGACGGGTGCATTTTCTTGAAAGTGTATAAAATTGTGTACTTTTGCAAATCTTTTTAAATACAGTTATTAATCAATTTCATTATCAATGAAGAAGTTTCTAATCTCTATTCTGTTGGCATTCATGCTGATGCCAGCAGTGTCCGTTGCTCAGACGCACTACAATTTGGTGGTGGCATCTGGCACGGAGACAAACAGCTACGTGCCGACCTACGCGTTCTACAGCTACTCCTTCGCGCAGATGATTTATCATGCCAATGAAGTGGGTCTCGACGGTACTATCGACACAATTGCTTTCAAGGTGGATAACGGAAGTGCCACCCGACCCCTGACCATCTACATGGCCGAGGTGAACCACAGCTCATTCTCGTCGGGTGCCGACGCTGTGGCGGCCTCGCATTTCCAGCAGGTGTTCTCCGGCAGCGTCAGTTTCTCCGCTGGTTGGGTGACGATTCCGCTCGACAGTGCATTTGTCTATGCCGACACGGCCGATTTGGTCATCACCGTAATTGACGGCACCGGGTCATGGGCCAGCGGCTATCCCGAATATCAGGGAGCCACGATGACGAGCACACGCTCGATTTATCGCTACAACGACAACAACCCCTATTCGCTGACGGCTCCGCCCAATGACTGCAGCTCCACTTCGTTCCTGCCCACCATCAAGCTGGGCATCAGCTCCTACAGTGATTATTGCGCCACCCCTGGCGATATCGCTATCAGCGGCATTGTCAGCGACCAGGCTACCATTACCTGGCACGAGAATGGCAGCGCCACCGACTGGGAAGTGTTGATTTCCGACACGGTGGTGACCGACTTTTCTATGGTGTCGGGCATTGCAGTCTATGATACCACCTACACGGTTACCGGCCTTGACGGCAACACACTCTACTATGTATATGTCCGCGCCAACTGCGGCGGCTCGAGCTACAGCGCGTGGTCCAATGCATGCGTTTTCCGCTCGGCTTGTATGGGCAGCACGTTGGTGCCTTATTCCACCGGCTTTGAAGACCTTGCCACTGGCGCACTGCCTAACTGCTGGCTGCAGGTTCAGAGCGGCAGCAGCGATGCCGGCTCGTTCCCAGCCGCATACGCCTATGCCCCCAATGCCCGCAACAGCAATGTCTATTTTGAGTTTGAGAGTTCCACCGGCCAGACTGAGATTGCAGCCCTGCCCGAGATGGATAACATCAACACCCTGCAGATATCATTCTATGCCTCGTTGATGACCGCAAACTTCACTCTGGAGGTTGGTGTGATGGAGGACACTACATTTGTGCCCGTCGATACGGTGGCGCTTACCCCTGGCACGAGCGGCAACTGGGCTCGCTCATATTACCCCTACACGGTGTATTTCTCCGACTATAACGGCACGGGCAACCGCATTGCCATGCGTGTCACCAGCAGCGCCAGCTACACACTGATGATGGATGACTTCACGGTTGAGGAAATTCCTAACTGTATAGCTCCTACAAACCTGAGAGTGGACAGCACCAGTTCTACATGGGTGGCCCTCGGCTGGCATGAGAATGGCGACGCTTCGGGCTGGGAGGTATTGTACGATTCGGTTTCGTTCAATCCCAACACCACGATGCGCACTCCTGTTTCGGCATATGACACTTCGATTGTCCTCACCGGCCTCACGGGCGGCACGACTTATTATGCCTATGTACGTGCCGACTGCGGCGGCGACTACAGCCCTTGGGCAGGCCCCATCACCTTTGTGCCCGGTCACTATAACATGGGCGTCAACGGCTCCGACACACTGCGTACCTGCGGTGCTGTGATTTATGATGACGGCGGAGAGGACGACGAATATTCACTCTATTCCGATTTTACGGTTGTGGTTTATCCTTCGGGTGAGGATTCTATTATCACCTTCTGGGGTTCCACCGACCTGTATGCCTACTATGCCCGTCTGCGCATTTATGAAGGTGTCGGCACCGACGGCACACTCCTGTGGCAGTCGAGCTCGAGCAACTATAGCGAGACGATACCGTTTACCCGTTCCTATGCAGGCCCCATCACGGTGCGCTTTACCGGCGGCAGCTACAACTACGGCTACACCGGTTTTGAGTTGCATACCTCCTGCGAACCTGGTCCCGCCTGTGCTACAGTCAACAATGTGAGAACCGACAACGTGGGTGCCAGCTCTGTCCATGCTCTGTGGAATGTGGCAGGCACCAACTTCGGCACCCTGACGGGCTATGAAGTGGAATGCATCGAGGTGACCACCGACAACATGGTGACTTCCGCCACCCCCACGGCAGCCAACGTCACACTTGTCGGCCTTACAGCCAACACGAACTACAAACTTCGTGTGCGTGCTACCTGCGAGGGCGATGACTATGGCACCTGGGACAGCGTGTATTTCACCACTACCCACATGCCCTGCTTGGTGTTTGACACCAGCATGCACGACACGCTGACCATCACCGGCACCGGCAGCGCCACCACTTTTCAGCTGCCTATCAACAACTACTATAACTACTCCTATACGCAACAGCTTGTTCTCAACAGCGAGATGAGCGGCAGCACGGTTATCAGCGGTATTGACTTCAACTATGCCTATAGCTCGTCCAATGCTTCGAAGACCAATTGCACCATCTATCTGGCCAATACCAATGTCAATACTTTGACTGACGGTTATGTGCCGTTTGACTCGAACACTTTCCAGATGGTTTATACGGGCTCGATGGCATGCACCAATGGCTGGAACCACTTTGAGTTCAGCAACCCGTTCCAGTATGACGGTTCCAACTTGGTTGTGGCCGTGTTGGACAATTCAGGTGCTTATAACTCATTAGATTATACATTTGCTGCCCACAATGCTTCGGGTCTTGGACGCCATATCTACAACGACAACAGTGCCTACGATCCCACCAACGTCGGCGGTGGCTATCTGGCTTCGGTACGTAGCGACATGCGCCTGCATGTGGCCGGCTGTGTGCAGGAGGCTACCTGCGCCCGTCCTACTGTAATGGTGGACAGCGTTGCAGCCACCCAGGTTGATGTGTCATGGGCTCCCGGCTATCAGGAGACTTCCTGGGGTGTGGAGTACCGCGCCGAGGGTGACACGGCATGGACTGCCGCGCCTACGGCCTCTACAACCTCTTACAGCTTCACTTCGCTCACTCCCGACACCCGCTATTACTTCCGTATTACGGCTCTCTGCTCGGATACGAATATTAGCGCAGAGGTGACGGCTCGCACACCTTGTCAGCCCGACACGCTGCCGTTCAGCTATGGTTTCGAGACCTTCCCCACATCGGGCACTGCAGCTCCGAACTGCTGGAACAAGGGTACCAACTACGAATATGACGACTATCCTTTAGCCCAAAACTCTAATGTCCACTCAGGTGCTATGTCTGTGTATATGTATTCGTATGGCGAGAACTATTGCTATTTTGTACTGCCTCCCTTTGCTGCCGCTATTGACAGCTTGGAGGTTTCCTTCTGGGCAGCTGCTTCATATTCGGGAGACAATGCAATTTCTGTGGGTGTGATGACTGACCCCGAGGATGTGAGCACATTCTCTACGGTGTCCACTTTCTACGTAACCCAGCTTAATACCTGGACGCCCGTGAACATCAGACTTAGCAACTACGCTGGCAACGGAAGACGCATTGCTATTATGGCTCCTACCCAGTCGAGCACGGAGGTCTTTATCGATGACTTGACGGTTGACTATATCCGTCCCTGCGACCGTGTATCGGGCGTGAGCCTCGACTATGTCACCACCGACAGTGCCACCATTGTGTGGAACGACAACGGCAGCATGTCTTATGAACTGGAGTACGGTCCTGCTGGCTTTGCACATGGTGCTGGCACGGTGATTACCACCACCGATGACACAGTGACTATCACCGGCCTGACCTCCAACACACCGTATGATGTCTATGTTCGCGGCATTTGCATGTCGGGCGATACTTCCAGTTGGTCCAACGTGTTGTTAATACGCACTTCCTGCCTCATGCTCGACTCGCTGCCTTACTTCGAGGACTTTGAGAATGTACCTGCCGGCATGGGTACGGATTACAGTACCGAGTTCATCCCCTGCTGGACACGCTCCTACTCGTCCAATAGCTCAAGCTATTACCCCTATGTGAATGGCTATGGCAGCCATTCGGGTAACTACGACTTGTATTGGTCTTGGGACTCTTACTATAACTTCGACCCCATTATCACCCTGCCCGCCATCGACACCAATGTCCTTGACGTTAACAACCTGCAGGTGAGCTTCTGGGCAGCCAACAACAGTTCGTATGCCGACGCACCCATGTTTGTTGTCGGTGTGATGAGCGACCCCGCAGTGACTTCGAGCTTCCAGCCGGTGGACACTGTTGTTGCCCCCAGCGATGTCTGGACACTCTATGAGGTTCCGTTAAACAGCTACACCGGCCACGGCAACTATATTGCCGTCAAGGCTGGCGCGACAACGGGCAACGGCTACTGGTATGCCTATCTCGATGACTTCACGATTGACACCATCCCCAATTGCATGCACGTGGGCGACCTCGCCATGCTTTCCAACACTGCCACCTCGGTCACCATTGGCTGGACAGAGCGCGGCACCTCCACCGAGTGGGAGATAGCCGTTGACACTGTGGCCACCGCTACCCCGACGGCAGACACCCTGGTCATTGACTCCACCTTTGCCACCATCGGCGGCCTCACAAGCGGCATGGACTACTATATGTGGGTGCGCGCTATATGCGGAGGCGGCGACACCTCGGCATGGGAAGGTCCCATACTGGTTGTGCCCAATTCCTACACAATGGTGCCCAACACTACCGACACGATTTACATGTGCGGCGGTGTGGTATATGACGACGGCGGTCCCAATGGCGTTTACTCAAGCTACCAGACTACCACGCTCATCATTATGCCGGCTGACAGCAGTGCACTGGTTTCCGTCAGCGGTGTTTCCTACACAGAAAGTACATTCGACTATCTGACTGTTTACGACGGTGCTGGCACCGGTGGAGCAAATCTGTGGAATGACTACGGTATCTCCACAACCACCAACTTCGGTCCCGTCACCTCTACCTCGGGTCCCATCACCCTGGTGTTCCAAACCGACGGTAGTGTAACCTATGACGGATTTACCGTCCATGTAGATTGCATCCCCACCCATTGTCGTGTGACTGGTGCTCGCTTGAACCCTGCAGTGGCTGAGTCCAGCTCTCAGTTGTCACTCGTATGGAACGACAACGGTGCATTATACTACGAGATAGAGTACGACACCGTTGGCTTCACACAAGGCACCGGCACGATGCTTACTGCCAATACCAACAGTGCCAACATCACGGGACTCTCCCCGTTGGGCTCCTATGATGTCTATATGCGCAGTATCTGCGGTGCAGGAGACACTGGAGTATGGGTCAAGTTTAACTTCCAGACTGCATTCTGCGACGGTTTGACCACTGTCGAGAACTTCGACGGTTCGATGAGCACCACCACCTCTTCCTATGGCCCCATCGGATACAGCACATATAACTACAGTTATGTGCAGACCATTATTGACTCGGCTCATTTGGCCGGACTGGGAGGCGACATCACGGCATTTGCTTTCCACCCCGCCAACACTTCAGCCGGCTCGTATTTCACCAATATGACAGTCTATATGGCCAATGTACCCGAGAGCGACCTCTCGGCCGGCTATATCCATCCTGACTCCACCCACCAGTTTGTAAAGGTGATAGACAGCGCCGACTTCAGCTATACGTCCACCGACTGGCAGATGCATCCCTTCGACACGGCCTTTGCCTGGGATGGCCACAGCAACATCCTGTTTGCAGTCCATCGTGAGCACGGCACCTGGTTAGGTGGCGCCACCTTCACAGCACACAATACTCCCGATGCCAAGACCCGTTATTCTTATCAAGACAGCGGCCCCTATGACTACACCACCATCGGTAGCGGTAGCACGCTCAACACTGCGGGTGACATTCGTTTCTACTCCTGCAATGCTGTGGCTTGCCCGCAACCGGTGATTGTGAACACCACCAACGACTTCGAGTCCGCCACCATCACCTGGAGCGGCACAGGCAATGCCTATGAGGTCAATATCAAGGAGAGCGCTGCTGCCACATGGCCCACACCCGACATCACTGTCACAGGCACCACCTACACCTTCAATGGCCTGCAGCCTGCCACCAACTACATGTTCCGCGTGCGTCAGGACTGCAACGCCGACAGCCTCGGCTATTCCGAATGGACAATTGGCGGTGTTATTACCGACAGTATGCCTTGCCTGGCTCCCAGCAACCTCCACTCCACTGCCGTCACCAACGCCACAGCCGAATTCGACTGGACGGTCAACGGCATCGAGACGGCTTGGGATATCCACGTGTGGTATGGCTCGTTTGACAACACCTACCGTGTCACCACTCGTCCCGCCACTGTTAACGGACTCACTGCCGGTATCACCTACAACGCTTCTATCCGTGCCCTTTGCGGCACCAGCCTGCTCGAGGGCGACTGGAGCGACACCGTGCAGTTCTCAACAGCTGTCTGCCCCGATGTCACAGGCTTGGCAACCAGCAACGTTACCACCAACAGCGTGACATTGAACTGGGACGTCAATCCGATGGCGCAGAGCTGGAACATTGAGTACGGCCCCACCGGCTTTACTCAGGGTCAGGGCACACAGGTGAACAGCACCACCAATAGCTATGTTGTCACCGGACTGTCCGACGGAGTTACCTACGACTTCTATGTCAAAGCCGTTTGCGGCACCGGCTGGACCAGTGAGAACTGGGTGGGCGCTTCCGCCACCACACAGGAAAGCGGCGTCACTTGCCACGCACCGACTAACGTCACCGCTGACGTCAATGTCAATAACGTGAACCTCAGCTGGACTCCCGGCGAAGGCAATAACAGCTTCGAGATTGAGTATGGTACCCATGGCTTCAGCCACGGCAACGGCCAGGTAGTCACTACCGAGGCCACCACCTACTCGCTCACCGGCCTTGACTACGCCACCCAGTACGATGTGTATGTCCGCGGTCTCTGCGAACAGAACGTGTACAGTGATTGGAGTGTTGTGGCAACCTTCACCACCGGCAATGTTGGAATCGATGATGTGGAAGGTATCTCCTGCACCATATTCCCGAACCCCGCCACCAGCAGCACCACCATTAACGTGAGCGGTGTGAATGGCACGGTTCGTATCGCAGTGGTCGACATGAACGGCCGCACCGTGGCCACCGAGACCCTCGAGTGCAGCGCTGACTGCGAGAAGACCATGGAAGTTGACAAACTGGCACAGGGCGCCTACTTTGTGCGCATCACGGCCGACGATGTCAACATGGTCCGCAAGCTGATAGTTAGATAGATTCAAGTGAAACTATAGAAACTACAGTTTTTCATAGGGGGCGGCGCGCAGCGCCGCCCCCTATATTTTTTTGTCGTTGGCACAATAAAAACGCTCCCTTTCTGTTATTACATGATAATCTTAATACTGTTTACGATGAAGTGTAGCATCCCCAAGGGCACTCGCGACTTCCTCCCTGCTGAAATGGCACGTCGCAACTATATTTTCGACACTATCCGCGAGGTCTTCAAGACCTTCGCTTTCGAACCCATAGAAACACCCTCTTTGGAGAATCTGTCCACGCTTATGGGAAAGTATGGAGAAGAGGGTGATAAGCTCCTGTTCAAGGTGCTGAATTCCGGTGACTTCATGGACGGGGTTGATTTCTCACAGGACTACCGCAAGGTGGCACCCCGCATATGCGAGCGCGGCTTGCGCTATGACCTTACCGTCCCCTTTGCCCGTTTCGTAGTGCAGCACCGCGACCAGATTACACTTCCCTTCCGCCGCTACCAGCTGCAGCCCGTATGGCGCGCCGACCGTCCGCAGAAAGGCCGTTATCGCGAGTTCTACCAGTGCGACGCCGACATGATAGGCAGCACCTCGCTGCTCAACGAGCTGGAACTGGTGCAGATGATTGATGCCGTGTTCCAGAAACTGGGCGTCGACGTGACACTGAAGATTAACAACCGTAAGGTCCTGGCCGGTATTGCCGACCATATCGGTGCACCCGACAAATTGGTGGATATCACTGTGGCAATCGATAAACTGGATAAGATTGGGCTTGACAATGTTCGCGCAGAACTAAAGGAAAGAGGTCTTGACGACAACCAGATTGCCGCGCTCGACCCTGTTTTCAACCTCTCAGGTGACGCCACCGACAAATTGGCCCAGCTCGCTGTCCTTTTCTCCGGAAACGAGACAGGCACCAAAGGAGTTGAGGAGTTGAAGGAACTCTTTGGCTACATTGAACAGGTGAAGCCACACTGCGAGGTGGAGTTAGACCTGACCTTGGCCCGCGGCCTCAACTACTACACGGGAGCCATCTTTGAGGTGAAAGCGCACAATGTATCCATCGGCAGTATCTGCGGAGGCGGTCGCTACGACAACCTCACAGGCATATTCGGCATGCCTGACGTGTCGGGCGTGGGTATCTCGTTTGGTGCCGACCGCATCTACGATGTACTCACCGAGCTTGACAAGTTCCCTGCCGACTTAGGACAGCCCGCCCAGGTACTCTTTATCAATTTCGGAGCCGAAAGCATCCCATACTGCATCCGTTGTGCTGCACAACTGCGCGCTGCAGGAATCAGCACCCTTATCTACCCGGACAACGCCAAGATGAAGAAACAGATGGACTATGCCAACCGCTGCCATGTACCTTATGTGATATTTGCAGGCGAGAACGAAATTGCCGCACAGAACCTCACAGTGAAAGACATGGCCACCGGCACACAGCAGACCCTTGCACTGGACGAGCTTGTGTCAATGCTGAAGGCATAACGCATCGATAATACCAGCCATGATGAAAACCAAATACTTTATCCCTCTGCTGCTGAGTTTGCTGATGGCTACTGCCGTCAGTGGGCAGGACACTGTGCACCTGCGCGACACCGTGGTGCTCTTCCGCACGGACACACTGGTTATCCACAAAACCGACACGGTTGTCAAACGGGTAGTGGACAGCACCATGCTCAAAAACATGCAAGAGCGCGAAGCCCTCATGGCCGAGAAGGAGAAGTTCTACAAGGAAATCTTCACCAAGTCGGGCGTGGACCAAAACAAGATAGAGGCCGAGCGCGACCGCTACCGCCATCTGGTCGATTCGCTCAACAATCTGGTGCGTGCCGCCGAGTTGGAGAACGTGCGCAAGGAGGAGGCCAACAAATACCTTACGCAGCGTGCCAAGGATGCCGAAGCCCGCGTGGCCGAGGCCACCAACCGTAAGAAGAAGGTGCGCGCCATACAGGGCATAGCCATGCGTTTCTACCGCACGCCCAACTGGGAGGTGCGCCTGCAGCCCGCCGAAGAGGCCGGCACCTACAACAAGGTGCTGCGCAACCGCAATGCCGGCAACATCGAGTTCGACTTTGTCACGGGTGCTTCGGTCATGCTGTGGGATTTGACTCAGTTTTTCAACAAAGACCACAAATCGGTCAAGATAGGGGAGACCAACCTCAAGACGCCCGAGCTCCGCAAGTTTGACCAGGACTTTGCCTACGACGTGGGCATCTATGTCGGCTTTGGCGGCAGCAACCTGTTCAAGAACTTCTATGTGGGGCCGTCGTTCCGCTTTGTTGACTTCTTCTATTTCACCGTGGGTGTCAATATCGCGGAATACAATGTGCTGGTGTCAGGCTATGAAGAGGGGTCGGTTCTTAAGTCGGAGACCATCGACGATGTCACGGCCAAGTCCTGGCTGCTGAAACCTTTCCTGGCATTGAGTATTGACCTTGACTTTTTGTCCTATATCAAGAAATAGCAATCAGAAAAAAAACAAAGGCAGGGTACCCGATAGGATACCCTGCTTTTGTTTGGAAGGCCACGATTACTTGTTGAAGTAGCGGTTCAGGAGGCCTTCGAGAGCCTTGCCGTGACGGGCTTCGTCGCGAGCCATCTCATGGACGGTGTCGTGGATGGCGTCGAGGTTGAGGGCTTTGGCGCGCTTGGCGAGGTCGGTCTTGCCGGCGGTGGCACCGTACTCGGCATCCACGCGCATCTTGAGGTTCTGTGCGGTGCTGTCGGTCAGCACTTCGCCCAGCAGCTCGGCAAACTTGGCAGCGTGCTCAGCCTCTTCGAAAGCGGCTTTCTCCCAGTAGAGACCTATTTCGGGGTAGCCCTCGCGGTGAGCCACACGGGCCATGGCCAGGTACATGCCCACTTCCTTGCACTCGCCTTCAAAGTTCATGCGCAGGTCGGCCTTGATGTCTTCGGGGGCGTCCTTGGCCACGCCTACGATATGCTCGGCGGCCCAAGTCTTGATGTCCTCTTTCACTTCTTGCATTTGTTTGCCGCAGATGGGGCATTTCTCGGGCATGGTGTCGCCTTCATAAACATAGCCGCACACGGGGCAGATGAATTTTTTACTCATGGTGTTCTTTGTATTTTAGGATTAATATTGGGTTGATAATTAACTCTTACTTATTTCATCATTCGCATTGCATCGTCCAGCCCGATAATGTCAACTTTGGGAAATTCCAAGTCTCGAAGTACATCATAGTGATGGTCTTCGGTGACGATATATTTGGCTTGTGCTGCAATGGCACAATCGATGAACTTGTTGTCATCAGGGTCAGCAATTATTAGGTTGAATTTGTAGAAGACATTAATAAAAAGCGTGTTGGGGTTGTTTAGGATAACTTCTAACATTATTGAGGCGAAGTTTTCGGTAGTCTCGCGTTGAAGTATCTCGACATATTCATTCAGTATCTCGGTTGTGACGCACAATTGATTGTGTCCGTCAATAAAAGACAACCACAGGTCGTGGTAGCGACTGCGGCGCGATACGCATTGTATCAGGCTGTTGGTGTCGAGGACGAGTCTCATTCTTTTGCGTGAAGGTCTTTGTGACGCAGTAGGTCGAGACGTTCTTGATTAAGCACCCCTTCGTCCCACAGACGGTCGGATTCCTCATCCAAACGGTTCTGGAAATAGCGCATAAGCACATTCTTGATTTCCAATGCACGGCTTTCGCTCTTGTCGAAAGAGAAAAGCTTTAGCAGATGCATCTGCGTAGGCGTTATTTGCGTTGCGTTTATCATAATGTTATTTTTTTTTTGTAAGTGCAAAGATACTACTTTTTCGCGACATGGAGAAAAATAATTTGTCGGGTGGAAAATAAAAGTGCGTTTTCTCCGTTAAGATGTTGTAAATTAATGAGGCGTTATACATGTTTTGCATTATACGGCACCACGCTTCCTTTATTATTGTTGCTCGACGGGGTGCGGAAGAGCGGGGTATATTAAATTAAAATGGTATGAAAAAAGGTTTTGTAATCTACAGCGTAGTGGTCGCTGTATTGGCTTGCTGGAGTTTCCTGTTTTTGGCTATGCATTGGGTGGGAGGCATCCGTTTGAGTCTTCTCACAGCTGTTCTCGGCATCATTGCTGCCGTGTGGGGTGCATGTGCCTGCATGAAGAGTTGTAAGTGCTGCAAAGGTCTTGTCATTTACAATGCAATTGTGATGATTCTTGCCATTGCCGGTCTTTGGTTCAAGATTGCTCACTGGCCCTGTGGAAAGGAACTTTGCATCGCTTGCTTTGGTGTGCTGATTCCCATTGCAATCGTGTGGAATGCGATTAGCTGTGCAAAGCAGAAGAAAGAGTAGCTGCACTTCGTTCCGATTAATATAGTTTTAGGAATTATTTGACTGTAAGTAACAAAAGCGCGACCTGTTTCGGGTCGCGCTTTCTGTTTAAGGTAATGTGCTGTCTTTAGTCCAGTACCAGGCTGGGGGCGCTGTAGGCGCGGCCGGCCAGCTCTTGGTTTAGCATGTAGAGGCTCTTGGGGTCGTTGCCGAAGAGTTCCATCTTGGTGATCATGTCGCGGGCGTTGGTCTCTTCTTCGCCTTGCTCCTTGACAAACCAGTCGAGGAACTGCATGGTGCGGAAGTCTTTCACCTTGTAGGCGGCATCATAGATGGTGTGGATGCTGGCGGTGACATACTCCTCGTGTTCCAGACCGGCTTTCAGCACGTCCATGTCAGTCTTGAAAACCTTGTCGGGCTTGGCGATGGCGTCGAGGGTCACTTTGCAGTCGTTGTTCTGCATGTACTGGTAGAAAAGCATGGCGTGGTCGCGCTCTTCCTGGGCTTGAATCATGTACCAGTTGGCGAAGCCGTTGAGGCCGCGCTGCTGGAAGTAGTTGTTCATGTCCAAATAGAGATAGGCAGAGTAGAGCTCTTTGTTGATCTGCTCGTTAAGCAGGTCGGCTACTTTTTTGTTAATCATTTCTATGTGTTTTTAAATTGGTTGATATTATTCGGTAATCTTGATAAAGTCGGCTTTGCCGTGTTTGCACCAGGGGCAGATGAAGTCGTCGGGCATCTCGTCGCCCTCATACACGTAGCCGCACGTCTGGCACACCCAGCGGGTCTTTCCGTCGCCGGTGGGCTCTGCCATGGCTGCGGGCTTGGGCTTGATGTGCTGGTGGTAGTACTCGTAGGTGAGGGAGGGGTCGTTGTTGAGCAGCACCGACTCGGTGACTTCGGCAATGAAGAGGGTGTGGGTTCCGAGGTCAACCATCTGGTTCACCTTGCCGCTGAGGTAGGCGTTGGTGTAGCGCGGCACATAGCGCAGGCCGTTGCTGGAGCGCATGTCGGTCAGGCTGTTCTCGAACTTGTTCACATCCTTGCCGCTCTGGAAACCGAAATGCTGAATGATGTGCAGGGGGGTGTGCTCGGTGAGAAGCGACACGTTGAACAGTCCCGTGCGGGCTATCATGCCGTGGGTATAGTTTTGCTTGTTGACCGATACGAGCATCTGCAGCGGGGTGTCGGTCAGCTGAGGAGCCACGTTGATGATGCAGCCGTTGTCCTTGTCGCCTTCGCGGGCGGTGAGGACATAGAGGCCGTAGCTCAGTTTGAACAATGCGTTCTGGTTAAGAGTGTTCATCTTGACTATGGTTTTTATTCGTTATTCAAATTGACTGCAATAAGGTCGGCCAGAAATTTCATGTCTTCCACTTGGCTCTCTTTCATGGCAGACTTGAGCGAGATGTCCTCGCCGAGGATGGTGATGTTCTTCATCTCCTCGAGCAGGGTGCGCATCTGCTTGCCGCTCTGTGCCGCCCAGGTGCCGTTCTCGATGATGGCCACGGTGCGGTTCTGCCAGGCGTGGGCTTTCAGGTCGTGGAGCAGGTCTTCCATTGGGGTGAAGATGCCGGCGTTGTAGGTGGAGGAGGCCAGCACCACATGGCTGTAGCGGAAGCATTCGCTCACCAACTGGCTTACGTGTGTGTGGCTGGCGTCGTACATGGCTATGCACTTTATGCCATGCTCGGCCAGCAGAGAGGCCATCTTCTCGGCTGCGGCTGCGGTGTGGCCGTAGATGCTGCCGTAGATGATCAGCACACCTCTCTCCTCGGGCTTATAGCTGCTCCAGGTGACATACTTGTCGATGAAATGTCCAAGGTCTTTTCTCCAGATGGGGCCGTGCAGCGGGCAAATCATCTGGATGTCGAGACCAGCGGCCTTCTTCAGCAACGACTGCACCTGCATGCCGTATTTGCCCACGATGTTGATGTAATACCGGCGGGCGTCGTCCATCCAGTCGCGGTCGAAGTTCACTTCGTCGGCATAGATATTGCCGTTCAGCGCGCCGAAGGTGCCGAAGGCGTCGGCCGAGAAGAGTACCTTGTCGGTGGTGTCGTAGGTCACCATGGCTTCGGGCCAGTGCACCATGGGTGCCATGACGAAGGTCAGCGTGTGGCGGCCTGTGCAGAGGGTCGCGCCTTCGCCCACGGTCTGCAGACGGCTGTCGATGTCCACATCAAAGAACTGCCGTATCATGTTCGCCGCCTTGGCGTTGGTGACAATGGTCACCTCGGGATGGCGCAGCAGCAGGTCTTCCATCAGGGCGCAGTGGTCGGGTTCCATGTGGTTCACCACAAGGTAGTCCAGTTTGCGTCCGGCCAGAACGGCTTCGACGTTCTCAAAGAACTGCCCGCCTACAGCCGCGTCGGCCGTGTCGAGTAGCACGGTTTTTTCATCCAGCAGAATATAGCTGTTGTACGATACTCCGCGGGGGATAGGATAGATGTTTTCAAACAATGCGAGCTTTCTGTCGCTGGCGCCCACATAGTGGAGGTCTTGGTTTATCTGTCGTGAATTATGCATTTTTGTTAAGGTAATTGAAGAATGCAAAGATACGTTTTTTTTCGTATATACAATGTTTTTTGTTTAAAAAAGATTATTTTGCTCTCCAAATCATTTTTTTTGTGTATCTTTGCAGTCAAATAAAAACAGTTTTTATGTCGTTCCGTAAAACAATATCATGGGTTCTTTTTCCACTGACGATGTGGTATGCAATAGGTGTATGGTTCCGTAATCTGTTATTCTCTCTTGGCATCAAGAAGCAGGTGGCGCCGCCTGTCACCACCATTGGTGTGGGCAACCTCTGTGCCGGGGGTGCCGGCAAGACCCCGCTTGCCGAATATCTGATTCGGTTGTTCTCCGGCCAGTTCGAGACGGCGTTTCTCAGCCGTGGCTATCGTCGCAAAACCTCCGGTTTCGTCCTCGACGACGGCTGCCACAGCCCCTCCCGGCTGGGTGACGAGCCGGCCATGATTGGCTACAAGTTCCCCAACCTCACCGTGGCCGTCTGCGAGAAGCGCGTGGCAGGGGTGAAGCAGTTGCTTGCACGTGACCTGCCCCCTCAGCTCATTGTGCTCGACGATGTCTTCCAGCACCGTTACATCAAGCCGACCATTAATATCCTTCTCACCGAGTACGACAAGCCTTATTTCAAAGACCGCATCATGCCTTTCGGCGACCTGCGCGAGTTCCGTTCCGCCTACCGTCGTGCCAACATCATCATTGTCACTAAGGCGCCTGACCATATCAACCCCATCGACCGCCACAACTTCATTACCCGTCTCAAACTCAAGTCTTACCAGAAGGTCTTCTTCAGCCAGATACAGTATCTCAACCCGCTGCCTCTTATGGGTACGGCCGAGCTGCCTCTTGACACCATCGACAACGTGCTTGCCGTCACCGGCATAGCCCATCCCGAGTCTATGCTTCAGTATGTCTCTTCCCATTGCGATGTCACCCCGATGCGCTTCGGCGACCACCATCGCTATACCGTCTCCGACATCAAGCGCATACGCAAGGCCTTCGAGCAGCTCAAGGGCAACCGCAAACTCATCCTCACCACCGAGAAGGATGCGGTGCGGTTCCGTGAACTTGCCAGTGCCGAAGCCATGGCGGGACTGCCTATCTACTATCTGCCCATCAAAATCTGCATCCTGCCCTCTCCCGACTACGACTTCGACCAATCCGTTGACAGCATAGTCCGCGAAAATGTCTCCTTCCTCGACCGCATGCACAAGACCAAGTTTAACTTTTAATCCCCTGTAATCATGGAAATAGAGATTTGCACCAACTCCCGCCGGTCGGCACAAAACGCCCTTGCTGGCGGTGCCAAGCGAATCGAGTTGTGCCGTCGTCTCGATGTCGGCGGCCTCACCCCGTCGCCTGACGACATCGACTTCTGTGTCCATCAGCTGAACCTCCGCACCCATGTGCTGGTGCGGCCCCGCGAGGGCGATTTCTGCTATTCCTTCGAGGAGTACGACATCATACGCCGCGACGTGGGGCTGTGCCGTCAACTCGGTGCCCACGCCGTGGTGGTGGGTTTTCTCACCCCCGACGGCCGCATCGATGAGGAACGCACCCGCCACATTGTGCAATTCGCCGCACCCATGCAGGTCACCTTCCACCGTGCTTTCGACGAGATACACCAGGACCCTCTCGAAGCCCTTGAGGCCGTCATTCGCTGCGGCTGCCACCGCATCCTCACCTCCGGCTGCTGTCCCGATGCCGAGCAGGGCATACCCACCCTGCGTGCCCTCCACGCTGCCGCCAACGGGCGCATCACCATCCTTGCCGGTGCCGGCGTAACGCCCGCCAACGCCGCACGCATCGTGCAGGAAACAGGCGTCACCGAAATCCACGGCTCCTGCAAGCACACCCTGCCCGACGGCACCGTCGAAACCGACCCCAAAATAGTTGAACAATTAATCAAATCCATATCCCAATGAAAACAACCAGCCCCCTCCGTCTATCCTGTCTATTCTTTCTATCCCTTCTATTCTCTCTCACCTCCTGCCACCGCAACCCCCACTTCCTCACCGACCGCACCTACCGCCAGCAGGTGGAACAGGACTACGAAACCCGCCTCTCTGAATTCTCAATCCTCAATTCTCAATTGCAGTTAGACACCCTCAGCCGTGCCGAGCGCGAGGCCATGCAGTTCCTCTACGCCTACATGCCTTATAGCGACCTCGCTGACTACACCCCCGACTTCTTCCTTCAGCAGGTGCGCTATGCCTTCACTGCCCGCGATACCATGCCCTGGGGAAAACTCATCCCCGAAGACATCTTCCGCCATTTCGTTCTCGTCTATCGCGTCAATAATGAAAACCTCGATACCGCCCGCATGGCCTTCTACCGCCAACTGAAAGACCGCGTCAAAGGTCTCACCATGGAGCAGGCCGCCCTCGAGGTCAACCACTGGTGCCACGAGCATGTGGCCTACCGTGCTGCCGACAGCCGCACCTCTGCACCCCTTGCCACCATGCGCACTTCCCTGGGCCGCTGCGGTGAGGAGAGCACCTTTGCCGTCACCGCCCTCCGCTCCGTGGGCATCCCAGCCCGCCAGTGCTACACACCCCGTTGGGCGCACTGCGACGACAACCACGCCTGGGTCGAAGTCTGGATAGCCAACCCCGACGGCAGGGGAGGGGAGTGGAAGTTCCTCGGTGCCTGTGAGCCCGACCCCGAGCTCAACATGGGCTGGTTCGCCGTGCCATCGACCCGATGCCTCATGGTGCATAGCAAAGCCTTTGGCCGCTATCATGGCGACGAAGAGGTTGTCAAACAGACCGCCCTCTACAGCGAGCTCAACCTCCTCAGCCACTATGCCCCCACACGCCGTGTCACCGTCACCGTCACCGACCCCCAGGGCAAGCCCCTGCCCGGTGCCGACATCAAGTTCAAGATGTACAATTACGCTGAATACTACACCCTGGCCACCTATCAGGCCGATAGCAAAGGCCAGGCCTCTCTCACCACCGGTCTCGGCGACATCCTTGTCTGGGCTACCGACGGCACCCGCTACGCCTTCAGCAAACTCGATGTAAGAAAAGACAGCACCATAACACTAACCCTCTCTGAAAACTCCGAATATTCCGAAAACTCCGAAAAAAACATTTACCTCGATATCGTCCCTCCAGCTCCCGGCACTGCCAAAGTCACCCCATCCGATGAAGCCGTCGCTGCCAACGCCCGCCGCATCGCCTACGAGGACTCTCTCCGCAACGCCTACACCGCAACCTTCCCCACCAAGGACAACTTCAAGAGCTACCTCCCCAAAGACTGGCTCTGGAACCAGAAGCTATTCTCCGATGCCCAAGTGTGGGAAATAGTTCAGAAATCCGAAGGCAACTATGCTGAAATCTTCAAATACTTCGAAACATGGCGTGGGCAGTACCGCTCAGGCGAGCATATCTACGACTACCTCAAGTCCTATTCCGACAAAGACCTGCGCGACATCACAGCCGATGTGCTACAAGCCCATGAAACAGGCTTCGATTGGCTGGACCACACCAAAGGCACCTGCACCAATGCCCTCTATACCTACGACGTGTATAAGAAGGGCATCCTCCCCGCCCGCATCAGCAACGAGCTGGTGCGCGACTGGCGGCAGCCGTTGTTAAAAGGAATGACCGATTTTGCAAACTGGGTTGATTTGTCCGATAATGGGAGGACGTATCTAAAGCAGAGAATGCAGCCAGAGGAGTATAAGCAAGACTATGAGGCATTGAAGCAATGGACGCTTAAGAACATCGCCGTGGACGACACAGGCAACTACTACAATTGCCCCATCTCGCCCATGGGCGTGTACCGCCTGCGCCACGCCGATGCCCACAGCCGCGACATCTTCTTCGTGGCAGCCTGCCGCGCCTTCGACATCCCCGCCTACCTCGACAACGCCACCAACACCATCTACGTCTGGGACGGCACCGCCTGGTGCCCTCAATCTTTCTCTATCGAATCTATCTCCTCTATCCAATCTATTCCCTCCACCATAACCCTTACTTATCGCGGCAAAGACCCCGCCACCCCCATCTACTACCCCCACTTCACCCTCCAAAAGCTCGAAAACGGCGACTTCCGCACCTTCGACTTCGAGGACGACCCCCGCATGGCCTCTTTCCCCGCCACCATCCCGCTGGAGCCCGGCACCTACTGCCTCTCCACCGGCAACCGCTATCCCGACGGCACCGTGCTCAACCGCCTCGAGTTCTTCACCGTCAAGGCGGGCGAGCATGTCACTAAGGAAATCATCCTGCGGCCCCTCGTGCCCCGCGACGCCGACCTTGGCTCCCTGCCCCGGCTGCCCGAAGGCTTTGAAATCATGGACGGTGTCGAACTCTCCGAGTATGCCGGACACACAGGCTGCATCCTCGCCTTCCTCGGCCCCCACCGCGAACCCGCCAAGCACCTCGTCAAAGAGATGCTGCAGCTGAGCGATGCTTTCCGCAAATGGGGCGGAATGTCCTTCATCGTCACCACCGACATCTCCAACCGCGAACTCAACCGCTTGCCCAACACCGACATCGTGGGCATTGCCGCCGGCGTTCAGGATCCCGCCGAGAAAGCCCTGGCCCAAGCCCTTAAGCTCGACAAATACGAATACCCCCTCGTTGCGGTGGTTGACCGCCGCGGCCGCATTCTCTTCCACAGCAACGGCTACAGCATCGGCCTCGCCGAACAACTCCTAAAATACTGCAAACAATAAATCTATCCCATCTATCGAATCTATCAACTCAATAATAACAATCCATCATGAAAAAGACAGCATTCCTTTTAGTCCTCAGCCTCCTTCTCCTGGGCAACGGCATCAAGGCGCAGACCTCCATGACTGTGCCGCATGGCAGCTTCGAGCAGTGGTCTTCCCATCCCGGCTACAATGTCTCGTTCCTTACCCTCAGTGTCCCCGTCTATGACACCTTCTCGACCCCCACGGGGTGGAACTACCTCTCTTATCCCGTCAACGAAACCCTCCCTATCCCGGGCATGCCCATCACTATCAGCACCAACCTGCCGTTGATAAAAGCCAGCCGTGAGACGGGCACCGTGCCCGACGGCACCAAGGCCCTCAAACTGCAGACCTTTATGCTGGAAGACTTGGTAAACGCCAATATCTACAGTCTGGTGGAAAATGCTCTCGATTCCACGCTTACCCAGACCGTCTTCCCCTCGGTCCTCTCCACTGGCGAGGTGGACGTCGAGACCTTCATGCCCATTGTCACCAGCCTGCTCTCCAACATGGACAGCATCGGGCAGATGCTCTCCACCCTGGCACTCATGGATGTCAATGAACTCATCACCGGCGGCATTGCCCTCGGCAGCTTTGAGCCCTCACGGCTCACTGGCAGCTATAAATACCACTCCGCCACCTCTGGCGACAACGGCGCTGTGCTTATGCTCGGCACCCACTATAACACCACTACCCAGCAGCGCGACGTGGTGGGCGGCGGTGCCAACCTCTCGCTTACCGACATCGCCAACTACTCCCCCTTCACCGTCGATTACCTCTCTCTCCACTCGCTCGACCCCTCTTTCCCCGAGCAGGCACCCGACTCCCTCATCGTCATCCTCCTCTCTTCCGCCAGTGCCACCATGCAGCAAGGCTCCTACCTCTGTGTTGACAACCTCGTGCTGTGGCACGACACCGCCGTAGTCACCGAGCCCGACACCTGCGCCGCCATTGCGGGTCTCACCGCCACCCCCGACATACACGAGGCCGTGCTCAACTGGAGCGCCACCGGCACTGTCGTTGGCTACGAACTGCTTTATGGCACCGCCGGTTTCACCCCCGGCAGCGGCAATCAACTGCTTCTTACCAACAACACCGCCTCCCTTGCCGGCCTCGCTGCCAACACCGCCTACGATGTCTATGTCCGCACCCTCTGCAACGACAGCATCTACGGCGAATGGGCAACGCTCCAGTTCCAAACCAACCCCGACACCTGTGCCGGTGTGGTTGACCTGCGACTTGATAGTCAAGCTGGCTGGTATGGTATAAGGTGGAATAGCTATTCCCAGGCCGACCATTGGGAGATAGAATATGGCCCGCAGGGTTTCGAGCCGGGCAACGGCACAGTAGTGTCAACCGATGAACCCGTGGAAGTCTTCCACTTCTCGCAATATGCCAATCTTTGGTATTATGCCTTTGATCTCATCGTGTGGGAGGAACATGGAATATTGCAGCCCAACACGGAATACGCATTTTATGTACGCTCCGTATGTGACGAAGGCGTCTATGGCGAGTGGGACTCGATCCATTACCGCACCTTCTGTGCCAGTGTGGACTCTATCGTGGCGTGGGATGACAACCTCTCCGTCACGCCCGACAACCGCATCAGTGGCTATACTGTCACCTGGAGAGATACGTCCGAATCCGGACACTGGAAGGTGGAGTATGTCGAAATGGGCAATCCTTCATCGGACTCTGTAGCATATGTAGACACCACCTTCTTCAGCATGCCTGCTCTCCTCCCCGGCACCCAGTACCGTGTCGCTGTTACATCATTATGTGGCGGAGGCAATATAAGCTTCGAAAGATGGATTCGTTTTGTCACCCCCAATATCGAGGGAATTGGACAGGCCGCCGAACTGCCGCTGACCGTCAGCCCCAACCCCGCCCGCGGCAACTGCACGGTGACGCTTCCCGGCGGCGAAGCCGCCGAGCTGAAACTCTACAGCCTCGACGGTCGCCTGCTCCAGACCGTCACCACTGAGGGCTCCACCGTCACCCTGCAACTCCCCGCACAAGGCGTCTTTCTTCTGCAGGCCACCACGGCCTCCGGCACCGCCACCCGCAAGATAATTAGCAAGTAAAGCTGTGTGCCTCGGCACACGGCTTCTTGTGGTGATCGCTAAAAAATCCCCTCCGCAAGGTGCGTTCTTGATAATCAATAGGGGACTTCTATAAATCACCCCGAAGGGGTGAGACTATTAAAGGTGGTTCTATTAATTGCAAGCAATTTATAGAACCACCTTTAACCCAAATCGGTCATTAGGGTTTATGCCAGATTAGTATTTGTTTCGAGCAGATTGGCCCTCACGAGTTTAGAGGTAAGAAGTAAGAACTAAGAGCTACGAACTGTGGCATACAATCCTGGTTCTTATCTCTTACCTCTTACTTTGCTTTCTGCCGCTTCGCGCGGAAGTTACTTTTTATTCTGTGAAGTATTACGCCACCTTGAATTATTGCTTGAATGCTTGAATGAATGTGTGAATGTGTTAACGTGTTATTGTGTTAGTCCTTGGCGCATCAAAGACTCACGAATTTACGAATTAACACATTAACGCAATCAGAATTCCCTCATTTTTCCCTTTCTGAAACGGAAAAAGAGTGGAAAACGATCGAATAACGAGCGAATAAATGACGACCCTTCAACGACTGATTATAAACCCTAACGACCGATTGGAGTTAAAACACGAATTGCCATGAATGGTCATTAATTCGTGGTGCATTCACGGCAATTTGGGTTTAATGTTCAATAATGAGTATCATAAATGCCCCTTTCAGGGGGGGGAGAGGATTCCTTGAATAATCCCGCCTACTTTTCACTTTTCAATTTTCACTTTTCAATTTACTTGATTACCAGGCGCTGGGTGGAGGAAGTGTCGGGGGTGCGGAGGGTGACGAAGTAGGTGCCGGCGGGGTATTGGGAAATTGAAAGTTGGAAGTTGAGCGTTGTGACTTTGGTGTTGAGGAGTTCGCGGCCTGCGGCGTCGGTGAGGGTCATTGAGAGTTGGGAGTTGAGAATTGGGAGTTGAGAATTGAGAGTCACCGTTACGCTGTTGCGGGCGGGGTTGGGGGTGAGGGTGAAGAGGGGTGGTTGGTCTTCGGGTGCAGCGATGCCCTGCTGAGAGCCGAAGTAGGCAGTAAAGGAGGTGTCCTGGGTGACCACAAAGGTCCGTGGGTTGGCGGTGTCGCCGTCGTTCCAGTAGTGGAAGAAGTATGGGGCAAGGGGGACGGCGGTGAGGGTGACCGTGTCACCGTACCAGTATTCGCCGCCACCGGTGACGATGCCGGTACCCTGTGCCCTGCACTCGGTGGATACCTGGTGCCGGGTCTTGGGTTCGAAGTAGGCGGTGAAGGCTGTGTCCTGTGTGAGGAAGACGGGTCGGGGGTTGTCGGTGTTGCCGTCGTTCCAGTGGGAGAAGCGGAATCCGTATTCGGGAGTGGCGTGGATGTTGACAGTGGTTTGCTTGGAGATGCGGTCGGTGGGGCCTGCGGAGCCCATGGAGGTGTCGTCGGGAGACACGGAGACGTTGGCGTAGTCCACGATGGGAAGGAATCTCCCGAAGCGGGACTCCTCCCTCTCCCTTCGTTCTAATACTTGGCCTTTGTCATCGATATAGTAGTTGTCGGCTCCATCGTGGCACCCTTCATAGATATAATTTTCGCCGAAGATGAGTTGGTACGCATCTTCCGGATGGATGTATTCGGTGGCGTATTCAAAGTTGTCGGATATGTAGTAATATAACATTTGAGGTTTGAGATAGCAGGGGTCGCTGCCGGTAAAGGTAAGGCCGCCGTACAGGACATTGTTGACGGTTCCTTTGAAGTAGACGGTGGAGTCGACGAGGATTGGGGGGTCGAACATGACCTCATAGACGCGGGTGTATTCGAAACCGAAGAGGTCGGTGTCGACATTGGTGGGAAGTTTGTACACCTTTGGGTGGGCGGTGTCCCATCGTAATTCGGCAATTTTCTGCATCTGCATGCTGTTGGTGGAGCTGTCGTAGAGCCAGACCGACACATATTCGGGCAGGGGGGTGGTGTCCAGTACTGGATAGCGTTCTTCCCTGGGTCGTGGTGGCCTCAGGTATTTGTCCATGGCCATGACGGCGACGCCGTTCATCATGGCGGGGCGGCTGAAGCGGTGCATTGTCAAGGGTGTGCTGCTGCCGGACCCGCCCATTTCCAGAAAACGATACCTGTTGCCATAGGAGTCGCGGTTCGGGACGGTGTCGAAATAGCCCATGCAGGAGTCGTACCACCATGTGTAGTGGTATCCGTCCACCCTGCCGCCGGGGCCGGAGATGGTGTCGAGGGACTGCGTGAAAGCCATGCCCTGCAGCATGAGGGCGATGACAAGAATGATAATCTTTTTCATGGTGATGTGTTTTTATTGTTATTTTTGTTGTTTCTTGTAATTGCTCTGCATGGGTGCTGTGCGGTGGGTGCAGTTTTTTCCTTGTGCCGCACAATAAAGCCAGTCGCCTGCCGTTATTTCTTTGCAGTATGAAACGACTGCTTTAAGCCTTGGGTGCCGCGCGGCAGGGAGA
>CADAQX010000033.1 GCA_902790215.1 uncultured Bacteroidota bacterium
ACGATGTCGAACCCGAATACGAGTTTGACGTTCCGTTGTTGTTTGAAATGTAGAGACTCTTTGTGCCGCTGTTGTGTGCTGCGGTGCCAATGAACCATTGGTTCTGCTGGCTGCCGTTCACAAATACCCAGCCGGCTGTGTCGGAGTCGCTGTCGAAGTTGCAGGTGTAGTTGAACCCCTGCCCCTGTGTCACCCAAGGAACGAGCATCATCGCTGCCAAGAGTAACAACTTTTGTAAGTGTTTTTGCATGACAATTACGTTTTAGTTGATAATTAGAATATGTTTATTAAATTTATAATCAATAATTTATTTTCATTACACAAATACCTAAACAATGTTTTTGTTAATCCAAACACTTAATTGTTAACCAAAACCTGCTTGACAGTCAAGCCTTTAACAATAAATACCACGCAATCAATCAGAATCGATTGCGACTTTCGTTAATAATATATCTATGCTACCACATATAAAAAATCTTTTTTAAACTCATTATCAGCACTTTTACATAAAAGCACCCCACAAAAACATCAAATCAAATATAAGAAAAAAAATTGACATATACATTTTTTTCCATTCAGCCTCGATGTAAAGACGTTCTTACCCCCATTAGTTTTCCATTTCCAACCAAATAAGAAGCGATTCACCATCCATGATTTAACACGCAAAAAACATTGATACTCCATACTTTCAACACTCGCTCTCCGCTGTACATTAGACCGACTTATATCCCGAATCGGTCACTAAATTAGACTTTGCAAATGATAACGTGTACCTCGGCATGCATCCTCCTGATACGAGACATGCCATTACACTCACTGAGCCGCAGGACACAGTGAGTGTGAAAACTGTAAACACCGCATCACAGTAAGACAACCCAACCCGGACAACACTGCCGCGCACCCTCCGCCACCCGCTGTGCAAACGTCGTAGCGTCGTCATTTATTCGATCGTTATTCGATCGTTTTCCCATCGTTTTCCCTTTCGGAAAGGGAAAACGATGGGAAAGGGATATGACATAAAGTGCATAAAGAACGGCACAACAGCGCATTAACGACATTATACAATATTTGGAAGAAACGCTGAGAGGGCATGGGAAAAACCGAGAACAAATAGCCTGTAAAAACGTTTTAATAACCCTTATTGGTATTTTTACGAAAGACGAGGCAGAGTTAAGGTAAATAAACGAACCTGTCAAAAAAGAAATGTGTACTTTTGCAGCGGTTTTCAGTGATTTCGCTGACGGAGGTGCGAAGAAGGGAATGGCGAAGTGAAGACAAATCTACGGCGAGACAGCGACATGGCCAATCCGGCATAGTTGCCATTCATTTTTGAACGAAAAAGGGGGGCGGCGCTGCGCGCCGCCCCCCTCGGGAATTCTTATAGTTCCTTTAGTTCCTAAAGAATCTATCTGACTATTAGTTTGCGTGCCATGTTGATGTCGTCACCTGTCACCCTGACAAAGTAGGCTCCCTGGGTCAGCTGCGAGGTCGGCAACATGGTGGTCTCGGTGCCGGGTGTCAGCATCTGGCTGATACGGACACGGCCGGTCAGGTCAATGACCTCGACCTTGACGGCACTGCCGCACGGCGGGATGGTGAGTTTGACATCCGCGCTGGTGGGGTTGGGAGTAATCTGGATACGGGCATCGTCGGAAACACTTGCGATGCTGCTGTAGGGTGTGGTGATGGTAACCTTGTTCGACCAGTGCTCGCTGACAAAGTCATCTTCGCAGATGGCGCGCACATAGATATCGTAGTCTGTTTCGCCGATGAGACCGGTAAGCCTGTAGGGATGGGTGTCGGCAATGACGGAGAATCCACTTCCCTGCGGGAATCCAATGTAGCCATACTGGATTTCCCATCGCTCGGCACGGCCGCCTTCAGTCCAGTCGAGGACTACACTGTTGCCCTGGAGGTCGGAGGTCGTGAGGTTGGTGACATCGGGGCATACATCGGAGGTGAACACGATGGTGTCGCTCCATTCGCTCGGGTCGTCAAATCCTTGGCATACGGCTTGGACGGCGGCATAGTAGACTATATTGGCTTCGAGGCCGGTGACAGTGCCGTGGGCCACATAGCAGTTGACAACCTTGTCGAAAGCGGTGTTGAAGACATGCAGACGATAGCTGAGGTTGTTTTCCTCGGGCGACCAGTAGAGCGTTGCTTTCTTGTTGGTGACAGTGGTTACATGGAGGTTCATGGGTGCCAGGCAGGGCACATCGGAGCTGTTGAAAGAGCCGGTAGACCAGTTGGACACGCCCGTGCTGTCGCAGTATTGGCGCACATGGAATACATAGTCGGTCATCGGATAGAGATTATGGATGGTGTAGAAGGTGTCGTTGACGGTGTAGTTGTCGGTAATCCAGCTGCTGCTTGTGGCCAGACGGTATCCAATTTGATAGGAAACACCCGTGTTGCGCCAACGGAGCGTCACACCCGTGGTGCGGATGATGGGGTTGCGCAGGATAGGCGGCGGGCAGCTGTTGGGCGGGCATTTCTCGATAATGAACTGGTTGCGATAGGCGAGTGCAGTTCTGGTGCCGTTGAAGGCACTAAGAGTGGCAAGAGACGTGGGGTTGGGGTTTTCGCTGTCGCTGTAGAGAAGGATGGACGAGAGACCCGAGGTCTGGTCGACATTGAAGGTATAGCCTGTGCCCTGGTAAGAGCCGCTATTGTCATCGACAGCAATGACAAGGTTGCTGGAGCCGTTGTAGGTGAAGGGATAGGAAAGCAATATGCGGTTCCAGCCCGGCGAGCAGTTCAGGTTGCCGGTATAGACTATCTGCATGTCGGCGGGGTCAACGAAGTTGTCGCTGGAAGCAAAGCTGCTGAGAGTGGTGTGTGCCATATAGATGGTACAGGCCGTCTTGGCGGTCATAGCCGAGGTTCCTGAATAGTAGAAACTGATGGCATTGATTTCGCCAGAGCCGCCCAGTTCGCTTGAGCCGATTATCTGCTGTGTGTAGCTGTAGTTATAGTAGTTGCTGAGGGGCATCTGGTAAGAAGTGGTATAGGAGGAAGAGGCAATGGTGTCGATAATGCCATCGTTGCAGAACTTGGTATAGAAAGTGCCCGACGTGGAGAGTCCGGAGCTGTCGGTGCTGCTGCACAAACGGCGCACAAAGACATTGTAGCGGCTGCCCGGAGTGAGGCCTGAATAGTGTATCTGGTTGGAATGTACCAATTCGGACGAGACAATGCCACCCGTTGCATTGCGGCAGATGACACGGTAGTCAGCCACAGCAGGGCCGTGCCATGTCACATCGGCAGAGGCCATGGTGACATGAGTGGCACGCACACCGGCAGGACGCGGGCAATCGACATAGTCGATTCTGATGTCGTCGACACAAGCCGGCATCTCGAAGTGGAAGGTGGAGGCGGTAGACTGGTTGAACCAGAAGAACGCCAGACGGTGTACACCATAGATGGTGTCGATTACAATACTATAGGTGTTCCAGTTGTTGCTTGTACGGATGACAGCCAGCGGAGAGAGGTCGTTGACCATGCCCCAGGGAGTGGTGATGTTGCTGTTGGAGGCCACAACCGGTACGGCAGGGTCTACCAAGAAGACCATCAGGCCGTCATAGCCGATGGACGGTGTGCCACCGGCGGCAGCACGGAAGGTGAGCAGATAGCTTGAGTCTACGGGGCCGAAGTCGATGTCGCGGTAGGCAGTGGCATTGACCACTCTGTTGTAGTCGGTGCTGAATGTGCGGCCGGTGTCGACAGAGATATACATGGAATAATAACCAGTAACATTCAGGCCGGGAGTGCCATTGCCTGCTGCAGTGTCGCGATACCAGTTGATAGTGGTGTTGCTGTTGGTTTGCCAGTTATCCCACTCGGCAGAGGTTTCGAAATCGTAGAAGTATGGTATCGTGGCAGGGTTCTGCAGGGTATTGAACATGCCCGGGACATGCGACCACAAGGAGGTGTCGGCCGGTCCGCAGATGCTGCGCACATAGAAGTCATAGGATGTTGAGGGATTGAGTCCCGTGATGGTGTGGGGATTGTTGGAGGTGACGATGCGTGCACCTGTACCGGGGACAAAGCCGTGGGGGCCGTATTCCACCTGCCAACTGAGGGATATGTTGCGCTCGTTCCAAGTGACTGTAGCGCTATTTGACGTGACGGCAGTGGCAAGAAGGTGGTTGGGGCTTTGGCAATCGGGTATCAGCTCAACGGACACACTGTCGAGGTAGGCATAGTTGTATGAAGCACCATCGAGGGCTGTGGACACAAAGGTGATGTATTTGCCGGCACCGACAGCATTGTTGAAGGCCACTTCATATAAGGCAGGTGTAGGAGTGAGTTCCACCGTATCGATTGGAGTGAAGGTGGACATGTCGCCTTGGCTGGAGCAGACACCCACAATGAACTTGTGGGAATAGGAGGTACTGGTAGTGTTATTGGTCCAAGCCTTGAAGACTGCCTGAGTGGTTTCGACGGGATAAGAGATGCTGTCGAGCTCGGGCAGGGAAGCATAAACCGTGTTGGAGCCATAGGAGTAGAAGTAGAAGGTCTGGCCTATGATGTTGTTGAGTGCATCTGTAACATTCACAATGTAGGGATAGTTGCTGTATCCACCACATGCCCAGCAGACAGGGCGTGCGCCTGTACCTACGCCCCAGCCGCCAAAGGTGGCTGTGTAGGGCAGGTTGTTGATTTTGTCGCAGTCGGTATAGAAATATGTGGGGAATGACCAGTTGGATGTGTCGGTCAGGGAGCAGATGGCACGGACATACACTTCATAGCGCGAGGAGTGGTTGAGGCCGTAGAGCGTGACGCTGTCGGCAGAGCTGGTGACAACAGTGCCTGTGCCACGGGTGAAACCTGCAGGGCCATATTCTATTTCGAAGAAATTGACACCGGGGTCGCTCCAATGCAGGGTGGCGGTTGTAGTGGTGGTTCTGGTCGCCGCTACATCATACGGGCGCTGGCAAGTGGGGATGTAGTCCACTTCAATGTCGTCTACATAAATAAAGCTTGTGGCTCCACCGCAGAAGAAGGCGATGTATTTACCATTGCCAGTGTAGTTTCTCAGAGGCACCTCGAACATCTCCCACGTGGTGAGAGCAGAAGGAGTGATTGTGGCCACCTGTGTGAATGTGGTATAGTCTTCGGGATCGGTCATCACGCCAACTTGCACGTTGTAGCTGGCCGAAGTATGCAATGCGGCAAAGCTCACCTGGAGGGTATCCATCTCGACATCTATGGCCGGGAGAGCCAGATAGGAATAATAAGTGGTACCGCTGGCATAGAAGTACATCGAAGCGCTTCCGCTGTTGGCATAGGATGTAGAGCGGTAGGGGTAGGCGGCGGTGGAATTGGTACCTCTGTTCCAGCAACTGGTTATGGGCGAGCCCGCCGTGCTGGAGGCTGTGAAATTCTCAAAGTTCTCGGTGAACGGGAGAGTGGTGAGGGGGACACAGGGAGTGGTGACGGTCACGTGGGCGTGGACAGAGCCATCGGAGCAAGCCGGGTCAACGCGAAGGATGTACTCCGTCATGGGAGTAAGACTTGTAAAGATGTAGCTCGTCGTGGTGACACCGGTGGCCTCGGATGTCCAAGCCGTATCATCCGCGGCTTTGTAATAGAGGTTCCACGATGTTTCGCCATAGCCAGGAGCCCACATGATTGAGATTCTGTCGTCGAGGACTTCGGTGACCACCACATTGGGAGCAACGCAAGTGGCTGTGGTGTCGCAGGGTTTGATGAACTGCACGTTGGGACGGCTGGTGCTGGTGCTGGAATTGCTGTAGGTGTTGAGGTTGGACATAGTGAAAGCTGTGCCGTCCTTGTAGGAATAGATGGAGCGTGTGTAGCCGCAGCTGGTGCTGTAGCCGTAGAAACCCGACGAGACGTGGCTGGCACCGGCAGGCTGGTTGATAAAGGAAGAAAGCACAATATTGCTCACACCGTCCCATACAAACGGTGTGGTGAAATAGTATTCTATTGTGCCTACATCGGCAGTGGTGCGGGGTCCGGAATAGACTTGCGTCATGCTGCCAGTGAGGGGGGCATAGCTACTGAAGGTACTATTGCTTGTCTGTCCCATGAATATGACAATTTCCTTATCATAAGAGCCCGCGGTACTCCATGTGTAGGTGACACCGTTGATAGGACCGGCAGTGAGACCCATGGCAGTGAGTTCGGCAGCGGTGTAGATGCTTTGGCAGAAGCTGTTGCCCCATCCGGAATAGACCGGTATGCCCGATGTCTGCAAGGTTCCCGTGCCAGAGGGATTTGTGGTTCCTCCCACAAGGCAGCGAGTGGAGAAAGACACTGTGTCGCCCTCTATGGTGTCCGTGCCGCAGATACTTCTGACATTGGCCGTGTAGGATGTCATTTCTGCCAGGCCGGAGAAGAAGTAGTACGGATCGGTAGTGAAGTCGGTGACGGGAACAGCCGTGGGGTCGGAATTGTTGACCAGTGTCACCACAAATCCTGACGGCATGGTGGTATTGCCAATCAGTGACCAGCTCAGGAGAGCGGATGAACCGGCAATGTTCGTAACTTCCACATCGGCAACCGTGCGGCACAGGGGAGCCCTGACACAGCTGACATTGAGGGCGAAACCGCTATTCACTACACTGATGTCGGAGGTGAACTGAATGGTGAGCGGACCAGAGTTGGAGCGGATTGAAGGCACTGTCTGGTTAAGGCCTTGGCCTTGGTAGAGCAGCGGACCGCTTGTGCCAACACCATCATGGATGTAAAGATGGTCGCAGCAGCTCTCGGTGGAGAGGGTACCACTGATAACCACAAGGCTGTCGGGGTGTGAGGGGTTAATCACCAGGATTGAGTTGCAGTCGTTGGAATAGTTGCCTGTTGAGCCCCCATCGTCGTAGATGGTGCCACCGCAGGCGTAGATGGTGTTATATCCCGTGGCGGGCATGTTATAGCTTCCCGGAGTGACGAGTACGGAACCTTCCCAGAAGCTTTGCTCGCCGCCACAGTCGGTGCGGAGATAGGCTTCATAAACGCCGCCGGCCACCATTGTGGTGCAAACGTAGAAGGAATCGGAAATCGACGTAATCACATTCATCATGCTGTCGACCGGTGTTCCCACGGTGTCATACCTCAATTCCCATGCCGCTGTGGAGGGGTCGGTGTTCCAAGCAAAGACCACACTGTCGGGACGTGAGAAAGACTGGCAGACGAAATTAAAGGGACGCGGGCAAGAGTTGAACGGCCTGGTAAAACTGAGTGTCAATCCCGGCACAGGCTTATTGTTGTTCTGCATGGCAATAGTGCCAGCTGCACGACCGACCGAGAGGTTTGACCAGTTGCCCGTGACAAAGCATGCCGAATTGACTGCATGCTCACGTATAAAGACATAACCTGTAGCGCTGCTGGAGATGTTGCATGTGTCGTACACAAACTCTATGTCGCCCGATTCATACAGCCAAACCTGAAAACTATAGGTGTTGGTGGAGGAACCGGAACTGTGATACGGCTGTACATGGTCATACTCTATCACCATCACCTGGTTAGGCGACGAGCCCATGGCTTGATAGTACACATGTCCGCCACCCGAGCTGGTGTCCAAGCTGAGATCCTGCCCAAACGGGACAATAATGCTCATGTCATTGGTGTGATCCATATAACCATTGGTGGCAGGATCGACATTACCAATACCTATCTGACCGTTGGTTGTCACCATAATCGAAGAGGTGGTGTCCTGACCAAACTGTAAGACGAAGGGCAGCACAACTTGCTGTGTTGCGTCATCGGCGACGAGTCCTGTCAGTTCCGTACCCGTCGAGGCTATGGACGAGTATGTACTCGTATAAGATAGAAATGTGTAGTCGCCTATATACACCTGGGTGTTTGCGACGAATGGCAACATGACTGCCATCAGAACCAATAAAGTTTTTAGCCGTTTCATATATCTACGATATTTTGTTTTCTACTTTGTTTCAACCGTTGGCACAACACTGTTGCGGAAGGGGTAACGTCCTATACTTGTTTTCCGTACTCGACTTTTTTTACTCTTTGGCGACAGCCTGTGCATACGAATTGGCGATGCAAATATACAACTTTTTTTTATCATGTTGCTTTTTTTTTCTAATTTTGCATCCTCGAAATGGAGAAACTAATCCATCTGAAAAGGGTGTCCGCATTAATATTTACGGCACTGATTGTCTTATCGGCCAGGGGACAGGAATATGTCACCAAGTCGGGTACACCTGTTATTCCCGCCGAAAGAGAAGCCGTCATTTTCACCCCGGCTGCCAAACTTTCCACCCCGGCTGAAGCCTCAGCAGGCACCTATATCATCGTCACCACACCCGACTTGAAGCCTTCCCTCCGGCAGTTCATTCAGTGGAAAAAACGACAAGGTTTCCATGTAGAAATCCTCTGCCCCGCCACCCTTCAGCGCGACAGCATTCGCGCCCTGCTTGCACAACACTACCGACCGGCACACATTCCCCATTACGTCCTGCTGGTCGGTGACGTAGACCGCATTCCCTCCTTCTGGGGCAAATACCAGCCCGGAGGCATCGGCAACCATGTCACTGACCTCTATTATGGCGAATACACTGGAGACTACGTGCCCGAGGCATTTGTAGGCCGGCTATCCGCAACCGACAGCACCCAACTGTCACAGATGGTGGCTAAAATCATTGCATACGAGCAGGGGCGCTGGGCTGCCAACTACAGTCAATTGCTTCTGGTGGCAGGCAACGAAAGCCGCTCCACCGCACCCGTCACTACTAACGGACAGACACACTATCTGTCGCAACTCACCGCCCTCCACCGACCCGGCACCGACACCGCTTGTTTCTACAATCCCGGCTCCGGCAACAGCACCGACAGCATCCTTGCCGCACTTGAGCAGGGGAACCTCCTTGTCAACTACACCGCCCACTGTCTCAGCAACGGCTGGAGCAGCCCCTCCATAACCTCACGCGCCTTCGACACCCTGCACAACCCCATCCCAGCCGTATTCGTAAACAACTGTTGCCTTTCTAATGCATTCAACGGTACCTGCTTTGGCGAAGAGCTCCTCAGACGGCCGCAAGGCGGTGCCGTAGCCGTCATCGGCGCCACCAACGAGACCCTATGGGACGAGGACTACTTCTGGGCTGTAGGTGCAAAACGGCCGCCCACCCTCTCCCCTTCTCACGACACGCTGCACCCCGGCGCTTTCGACACCCTAATCACCCGCCCAGGAGAAAACTACACCTTGGGAGCCATGCTCTTTGCCGGATGCAAAGCTGTCTCTGAGTCTGGATCGCCATTCGATGCCTTCTACTGGGAGATATACAACCTGCTGGGCGACCCCTCCCTGATTCCCTTTTGGACACATGCCGACACCCTCTCCCTGACTCCGCCGGACAGCCTGATGGCTGGCTTCACCACCCTCACCCTGCACTGCAACACCCCCTGCCGCATCAGCATTACGCAAGACACCACCCTGCTTGCCACCACACAAACCGCTGCCGACGGCACCGCAACACTGTCACTCCCCACCGCCCTGCACGGCGACAGCATCACCGTCACCGCCACCCGTCCTGAAGCTGTATGCGACATGGTTACACTCCCCATCCGACAGCCTGTGCAACCATTCCTTGCCACCACAGGCTTTCAGCTCAACGACACACTGCTCGCCGTCCAACTGAAAAACGTGGGCAGTCTCGCTGCACATCAGCATCAACTATTTCTTGCACAAGACAGCGCTGACCAGGCCACCGCTGCCGTCATGAGCCGCCCATTCTCCTGCGCCATACAGCAACTGGCTCCACAAGCCGACACCACACTTACGATTCCCCTCGGACGTCTCATCTATGGGGAGGAGCCTTCCCTGCATGCCACATTGACACTGGCCGACAGCCTTGGAGACCCCTACAGCACCCTACATCTCCACGTTGCACTGCCCGACCGCTACCCACGACTGTCCCGACTGCTCCTGCTCGAAAACGACAGTCTCCCGGCTCACCATCTACTGCCCGACCACGACTATATCATCCTCACCACTCTTGACCACCCAGCCGACTCTGTGACTCTTCTATTAGCCAATATACCATTGACTGCCACCGCTCAGGGCTCCACAACCTACACTACAAACTTCCATACCTCCCCCGACCTGCAGTACCTGCCCCTCTCCGTCACATCCTGTATGGACAATTGGCACAAAACCTATTCCTATTGGCTTACCGCACACCATGCCACTGAGCCCTTCGAGACCGGCGATTTCACCAATCTGCCATGGCTTCACACCGACACCAATCCGTGGCAGATTGACAGCACCGCGCCCTACAACGGGCACTACTGCGCCCGCTCGGCCAAGATAGACAACACCCAGAAATCTGTGCTCTCTCTCGACATCCATGTCATGTCCGACGACACGATATCGTTTCACTACTACGTCTCGAGCGAGGCAAGTGACTGGCTCTACTTCTTCATTGACAACCGCCGGGCAGGGTTCTGGAGCGGGAACAGCGGCTGGCAACGTTACTCCCGTCCCGTCTCTGCAGGAAGACACCGGCTGCAGTGGATATATCAGAAAGACGCTTCCGGAAGCCAGCGAGATGACTGCGCCCGAATCGACGACCTGCGCTTCCCCCTTGCCCTTTGGACTCAGCCAAGCGGCACGCCCCAAGCCGACAGCACCCTGGCCTCATTCCAACCCGATACACACCCCCTCCCAAACACTTTTTCCATCTACCCCAACCCGACAAAGGGGACAATCTCAATTAGCTTTCCACCAGGCGCTAATGCCCACACAATCCTAGTCTACGACATCTATGGCCGCATGACAGACAAAATAAAAATACCTTCTAACGCCACCTCAACACAATATTCTACCACACATCTACGTTTAGGCACCTATACTCTCGTACTGCACACCGGCACGGGCACCTATACACAAAAAATGACAGTCATTCGATAACACATGTTTCAAATAGACACCCTACCACCCTACATCGCACCTGTAGACACCACCGCCGACAGCCTTACCGTTGTATGCGCCTACGACACCCTCTTCACCCCCATGGGACCCACCGAACCCGTTCTGCACCGCAGCCTCTTCACCCATCACCATCTACCAGTCCAAAACAGCCACGAGACAACCATTCAGCACCAAGGCTCGCCCGGATGGCTCTTTGTGGTCATCATCCTGTCCATCACCCTCATCTGCATATTTCTCCGCAACAAGCAGATTCGGCTCGTCGACCTGCTCCAATCCGCTATCGACCACCGGGCCATGGACCGCATGCTCCGCGACACCAACCTGACCCACACCATCGACCAAGCCATCATAGCCCCCCTCATGCTTATGCCGATATCACTGGTGGGCTACTATGCCTTCTTCCCGCAGGTAAGCAACATCTGGACAAACATACTGCAATATATCCTGCTCTTTGCCGTGTGCATTGCAGTCTACTATACCCGCAACGGAATCATCCGTTTCATAGGCAATGCTTTCGAGAACAGCGAAGCCGTACACATATACCTTTCCAGCAACTACATATACCACCTCCTCTACGGCATAGCAGCCACCGCCATAGCATTCTTTATCTTCTACACCGACCGCGTGGGACAGACCTTCCTCTATATCCTTCTCGCCGTTATCGCTCTGCTCTTCACAGCAAGGCTCTTACGGGGCATGCAACTAATTTTAACAAATGCAAAAACACAAAAATTCTATTTATTTTACTATCTTTGCATCCTTGAAATTGTACCTTTAATCATTGTATCTAAGGTTGTAATTAATTCATAGATTGAGCGTTGAGCAAATAGAACACATTACATGAAAGTAAAGAAAATCCTCGTTTCGCAGCCTGAACCTGCCGATTTGGAGAAATCCCCTTACAAGAATTTAGTAACAAAATACGGCGTAGATATCACTTTCTTCAAATTTTTTGAAGTCGTAGGCCTTTCCGTTTCCGAATTCCGCAAATCACGGATTCACCTCAACGAATACACCGCCATCATCTTCAACAGCAAGAACTCCGTCGACCATTTCTTCCGTCTTGCAAAAGAGCTCCGTGAAGTAATCCCCGACTCCATGAAGTATTTCTGCTCCACAGAAGCCATCGCCCACTACCTGCAGAACTACATCCAATACCGTAAGCGCAAGATATTCTTCGGCAACCAGTATTTCTCCGACCTCATCGAAATCCTTTCCAAGCACCGCGAAGAGAAATTCCTCTTCCCCTGCTCCGATGAGAAGCAGACCGAGTACACCAAAATGCTCGACAAAGCCAAGTTCAAATACACCAAGGCCACTATGTACACCTCCGTGCCGCGCGACCTGACACAATTCAACCCCAAAGACTTCGACCTCATCTGCCTCTTCTCGCCCATCGGTGTCCGCTCTCTGCTCCAAAGTTTCCCAAACATTGCCGAGCAAAATGCATCCATCGCCGCTTTCGGCACTTCCACACACGCTGCACTGAAAGCCGCCGGCATCAAACTCACTGTCGCAGCCCCCACCAAGACCTCTCCTTCCATGGCAATGGCCATCGAGAACTATATCAACGGCAGAGGCCTGGACGACACAGTCATCTCGCGTCCTTCGTCCCTTAAAAAAGACCTCTCCCATGGCGGGAAAGGCTCCAGTTCGGTAATCGGCGGGGCGAAAAAGAGCAAATCCGTTTTTGCCAACAAGGCAAAATACAAACAGCTGCAAGAAGAGCGCAAAGCGCAGGCAGCTGCACGAAGGGCTGAACGACTTGCCGCCAAAGAGGCGCAGACAAAAGCCCAAGCCGACGCAAAGACGCAAGCCTGACAACAGCCATGTACACCTTTGGCAAACAGGAACGCCTGTGCAGCAAAAAAACAATTGACGCACTTTTCCTTTCGGGGCACCGGCTCATGCTGTTCCCCTATAGTGTACATTGGATGCTCTGTCCAACGGGCACACTCCCTGACGGAGTCCCTGCACAAGTACTCATTGCCACCTCAAAGAAGAAATTCCACCACGCTGTCGACCGCAACCGAGTCAAACGACTCACGCGCGAATGCTACCGCATCCACAAACCGAAGCTTTACGAATACCTTAATGGCCAAGGGCTCAACATCGCACTATCCATCAACTACATCCACAACGAAATCTTTGACTACCACACGCTCAACAACAAATTCGAGCGTCTTACCGACAACCTGATAGAGAGCATCGCAAAACAAACCGTCCACAACGGACAATCCGACACATGAGTATCCTCGCCATCACCTGGGACACCCTATGCAAAGGCGCCAATGCCCTATATCGCTTTATAACCACATTGCTCACCAAAGTGATGCTGGCTCTCATCTGGTTCTATCGCAACTGCATCTCCCCCCTCAAGCCACCCACCTGCCGCTACACCCCCACCTGCTCGCAATACGCAGTCGAGGCCATCAAGAAACACGGGCCATTCAAAGGCGGCTGGCTGGCCTTCAAACGCATATTGCGCTGCAACCCCTTCGGCGGCTCAGGCTACGACCCCGTACCTTGAAGGTCAATTCACAATAACTTAATGGCTATTGCTGCACAGGCCTCTGCATCTGCCAGGGCATGATGGTGGTTCTCCAAACAGAAACCGCACGCCTCGGCCACTGTATGCAACTGGTGGTTGGGCAAATACTTCAGTTTCCTGCGGGCGGCACGGCAGGTGCAATAAAATCTGTAGTCGGGCCAGTCCATCTGATACACCCGCATCACGGCACGCAGACACCCCTCGTCAAACGGCGCATTGTGTGCCACCAATGGCAAGCCCTCAATCATCGGCGCCACCCGTTCCCATACCAAGGGGAATACCTCGGCGTCATCGGTGTCTGCACGGCCTAACCCGTGCACACGCTGGCAAAACCAGCTGTAATAATTGGGCTCGGGCTGGATAAGGCTGTAGAACGTATCGGTCACCTCTCCGCCATGCACCACCACCACGCCCACGCTGCACACACTGCTGCGCTCGCCGTTGGCTGTCTCAAAGTCTATTGCCGCAAAATCCTGCATAGTGTCATTCTTTCTGTTCTTTATCTATCCGGTCTCCACACTCATGCTTGTGCCGGCAGCGGCCACAGTGGCATCCCTGCCACACTGTGTCAAGATGGTCGGCGGCAGCATCCACCAGCGCGGGATCGTCGGTCAATATCCCAGCCTCGAAATTGCGGCCGTCAGAGCTCTTCATGCCCATGCCCGCACCCGTCAGGTTGGCAGAGCCGATATAGGCCGTCGAGCAGTCAAAAATCATAATCTTGAAATGCACCCTGAGGCAAAGCCGCCTGTCAAGCTTCGACCACAGGCCGGGATAGCGGTCAAAATCCTGCCTGAAGTTCTCTCCGGGCTCTTTGGCATGCAGCAGCCTCACCTCCACACCGCGACGCAGCAGACGGTCCAAAACCGCAAGAAACGGCTCGGCATCCCTTCCGTTACCCATGCCAACATAGAGGTCTTTGAGGTCGGCCGTCGCAATCCACAAGTCGTGTTTCACACTCCCGCATCGCGACAACACCTCCGTGTAATGTTCCTTATCTGCAATGTATTTCAGCATATCCACATGCTACAATTCCATTGCAAAGATACACAAATTCTGTCAATGAACAGTTTTTTAGCACAAATCAACCATTAGGGTTTATGCCAGTTTAGTCTCATGCACGGATATCTACCCTGCATGAGCCTTTGCCATACAATCATTTCCTTGTACAAACAAAACAGAGGCAATGCGATGCGTTGCCTCTGCTATTTTGCTCGGAGTCGAGTCGCTTATTTCAGGAAGGTCTCGTAGTAGTCGAACATCTTCTCATAGAGATGCAGGCGGTCGTAGCCGCGGACGTTGTGTTCATGGTGGGGGTAGATAAAGTAGTCCACCTGCTTGCCGGCCTTGATACAGGCATCGATAAACTCAATGCTGTTCTGCCACACCACTGTGTTGTCCTCGGCACCATGGATGACCAGCAGACGGCCTTGTAGGTCTCTGGCTTTGCCAAGCAGCGAGGCGTTGGCATAGCCGTCGGGGTTCTCCTGCGGCATATCCATATAGCGCTCGCCGTACATCACTTCATACCACTTCCAATCGATAACGGGGCCGCCGGCGCATCCCACCTTGAAGATTTCGGGGTGGGCCAGTTTCATGGTGATGGTCATAAAACCGCCGAAACTCCAGCCCTCGACACCCATGCGTTTCTGGTCGACATAGGGGAGCGACTGAAGGAACTTGACACCCTCCATCTGGTCTGCCATCTCGATGGTGCCGAGCTGGCGGTGGGTGCAGCTCTCAAACTCAAAGCCGCGGTTGTCGGTGCCACGGTTGTCGAGCGTAAAGACCACATAACCCTGCTGGGCGAGGAAGAGGAAATAGAGGTTGCCGCCTCCCAGCCACGAGTCGGTGACCAACTGGCTGTGGGGACCGCCATAAACATAGACAAGGGTCGGATATTTCTCACCCGCCTTCATGTTCGGCGGGGTAATCAGGCGATAGTAGAGGTCGGTGACACCGTCGGCAGCCTTGAGGGATCCCATCTGGATAGCGGGCATGGCATACTCTGCCAAGGGGTTGTCAAGTTGATAGAGGGTGGACAGCACCTTGCCTTTGGTGTCCAGCACCTGACCGCAGCCGGGGTTCTCCACACTGTTATACTGGTCTATAACCATCGTGCCCTTGCTGTTGACAACCACACGATGGGTACCCTTGGCAGGTGTCAGCAGAGTCATCTCACCGCTGGCCAGGTTCACTCTGTAGGCGGCGCGGCCTGTGGCCTCGTCTTTGTTGGCATAGATAAAGAGGTTCTCGCCCTTGGCGTCGAAGCCTATAATGCCTTCCACTTCATAGTTGCCCTTGGTCACCTGGCGCAACAGCTGACCGTCGGTATTGTAGAGATAGAGGTGCTTGTAGCCGTCGCGCATACTGTACCACAGGAACTGGTCAGCGTGGTTGGGCAGAAACACCATGGGGTCGCAGGGTTCCACATAGCGCGGGTTGGTCTCCTCAAAGAGCACCGTGTCAAACTCGCCGTCGGACACATAATAGCGTTCCAGCCACATGTGGTTCTGCTCGCGGTTGATTTTGGCAATATAGATAAACTCCTCCGAGGGGTCCCAACTGATATTGGTGAGGTAGTTCTCGCGCTCGGCGACACTCTCGTCACGGCGGGTGTCGAGATAAAGCACCGTACCCTGGGCGGCATCGTATATGCCCACGGTCACCTCATGGCTCTTCATGCCTGCCATGGGGTATTTGAACGGCTGCTCGCGGGCAATGCGGGCGGTGGTGTTCACCAGCGGGTAGTCGGTCACCATCGACTGGTCCATACGATAGAAAGCCAGATAATTGCCCTTGGGCGACCAGAACGTGCCTTTCTCTATGCCAAACTCATTGCGGTGCACCGACTGGCCATAGACAATGTCCTGGTCGGGCGACTCAATGGAAAAGATCTTCTTCCCGTTCTGGATATAGAGGTTGTTGTTCTGCGTATAGGCCGACTGGTAATGGTTGTCTTCCATATCCACGTTGCTGACCTCTCCCTCTGGGTATTTCGCCAACACCACGAGGGTTCGCTTGGCCAGATTATACTGCAACACCTTGCCCTGGGCACTGAACTGGACTTCCTTGTCACTGATCACCTTGCAGGACGGAAACCGTTTCAGCGACTCCTCTCCTGCCGCGGCAAGCACCTTGTTCAAATCGCCGAGGGTGAGGCGCGCTTTGGCCTTGCCCGGATTTCCCATATAGAGCACCGTGTCCTGCACGTATGCCACCTGGTTGGTATTCCCTACAAACTGCAGGTTTCTCATGGTGGCCTGGGGATACAGGCTTCCGGTCATCAGTTGCTTGGAACTAAGCATCTTGTTCTGTGCAAAGACACTTGCTGAGAGCATCAGTGCAACAACTATAATCAACTTCTTCATTAGCGTATAAATATTTGATTTTTAGTCTTGATAACTGTCGGCCGACAGGAACCTGTTGGCCGGATTAATAGTTCTTCCAGTTGCGGAGGCGGAGGTTGAACACCCCGAAGAATGCCTCCTTGAATATCTTCATGCTCATCTTCGATGTTCCAAGCACTCGGTCGGTGAAGATAATGGGCACTTCATATATGCGGAAGCCCAGCCGCGTGGCGGTGTACTTCATCTCTATCTGGAAAGCGTAGCCCACAAACTTCACCTTGTCGAACTTCATCTTCTCCAACACCCTGCGGCTGTAGCACACATAGCCCGCCGTGGCGTCCATCACCTTCATGCCTGTTATCGTGCGCACATACACCGAAGCGTAGTACGACATCATCAGGCGTCCCATAGGCCAGTTTACCACACTGATTTTGCCATCCACATAACGGGAGCCGACCACCACGTCGCCCTTGCCCGTGGAACAGGCCTCGTACAGCCTCGGCAGGTCGTCGGGATTGTGCGAAAAGTCGGCATCCATCTCTATCATATACTCATACCCGTGCTCCAGTCCCCAACGGAAACCGTCGAGATAGGCGGTGCCGAGTCCCAGCTTGCCCTTGCGCTCCTTGATAAAGAGGCGGTTCGGAAACTCCTCCATCAGCCGTTTCACTATATCGGCCGTACCGTCGGGCGAGTTGTCCTCGATAATGAGCATATCAAACTCTTTTTCTAACGAAAACACCTTGCGGATGATATTCTCTATATTCTCCTTCTCGTTATAGGTCGGTGTAATTACAAGTGTATCAGACATAGTTCTTAAGATATTACATCATTTGACATTTATTCTCTGTAGGGCCGCCGTATCATGAATGGCAGGATGGCCAGCCACCCCACCAGGTTGCCCCCGCAATTGGCGATTAAATCATTGACATCATAACCCCGAAAGGGCAACAGATACTGCACAAACTCAGTAAAGAGGCCTATCAGTATGGCCACGCCCAGCACCCGCACCTTACGGCGTCGCAGCAAGTCCATCAAAAAGAACGGGCACGCCACATACACCAGCGCATGGAGCACATGGTCCAGACGGAACCCGAACACATAGTTGTCCAACGGGATGCCCAACCCGTTCAGCGGTGCCCACATAAGCACGGCCAACAGGATAAAATAAGCCACCGACCATTTGCGGCGGGCGTTCCGGTTGGCCACGCGGGCAACGACATTGCGCATAGTCCTGCGCCATGCCACCTGCCGCGACCGTTTCTTCCACCACTCTCCCTCGCAGTCCACCTCCGTCCCGTCAGGACGGATTATGGTCGTCAGCTGGGCCAGCACATTTTCCCGTGTCACATGCTCGTGCTTATAGCAGTTGTCGCCCCTGAAGTCATGGTCTCCATGGCATACATGCAGCAGGCGGTGAATGACATAATGTCCTCCGTGAAAGAAAAGATACACCTTCCCCACCTTGCATTTCTCATCTGCATCCAACGGGCGCAACTTAATCTTGTCGCCGGTGCCGCTAATCAACGGCAGCATGCTGGAGCCGCCGAAAAGCATCGTCACCGTGTGGCCGGCTTTCAACCGCTCGCACATCTCCACCAACAGGAAATTGTCAGGGCTATTGGGCAATGATATATGTATGGTTTTCACAACACCGCTCCTTTTCTGCAAATCAACGCCCGGCTTACTGCTTGAAGATAGCGTCGTGGCTCGTCCATGCCGCGTCCTCGTCAGGAAGGCACTCCAGATGGAACACCGGCACCGTGCCCAGCACATCCGATAGCAGGTCCATAATACAATCCTGATACCGCTCGTCCTGCTCCAAGGCAGGGGGGCACGACGGGTGCATCGCCGAGAGGGCCTCGACAATGCCCAGACGCCGTATGCTGTTGTACGGCGCTTGCGACAGCCTCACCACTCCCGCCAGCGGGAAACGCAGCTGGTGATAGCAGTGGGTCTTGCCGCTCCATGGCGAACCGTAAACCACGGCCTCGCCGTTCTCAAAGGCCAGCACAGGGCTGTCGTCGTTGAGCAGGTGGGCGTCGGGGATACTCTTCAGCCAAAGGCGCGTATGCGTGCTCTTGCCCGTGCCCGATTCACCCAGAAAGAGAACCGCACGACCCTGATGGACTATCGTCGAGGAATGGATCAGCACCATCTTGCTCGGCAGCGAAAGCAGGCCCAGGGCAATCCACAAGGCAAAGCGCAGCATGTCGGCGTCTGCGCCCACTGTGGCCTCCACCGTGTCGCCGCCGCTGTAACGCATCAGCAGTGGCGGGATGCTCTCGTCGAAAGGCTCCATGGAGAAATAATAGACGCCGTTGTTGTTGGCCAACGAGCACGACATCGTGTCTGCCTCAAACACAAAGTGGTAAATCTCATTCCACTGCTCGGGCTTGGCAATCTCCTTGCCAAACACCACCTGCCATTCCGGCTCGGCATTCTCTGTGACAAACACGGGAAAACCCGGAATCTTCCTCAACAAGGCCGACTCCCGGTCACCCACAATCCGCAGACAATGGCCCGCTATCAGAAACGATATACTGTCAGGCATACTCTTCCTCGCTTATTCAGGCAGCAAGAGGCCGCTCTCGCGTATCATCTCAACCCATTTCCCGGCATCGGTGCGCGCTGTGGCCTCGTCCACGTCATAGTTTTCTACCAATACTGCAACGGCATCGTCCACTGTGAAATCTTTGCCCTGCAGCGAATCCCACATCAAAAGAGCGGATTCATTGAATGCAACAACACGGGTCATGTCCCCGCTGGTCTTTCCCTGCAGCAGGATGATATTCTCTCCCGCCACTTTGCGAACTTTAAAAATCGGATTTATTTTCATGGTGCAAAAATACAAAAAAAAAATCACATAATAGAAATAAATAATCAATCGTCGTTGTACTGCATCCCGGATGCCGACCGGACAAGGCTGCATATGCCACGCATTACATCCTGTGCCAACGGCATTTGCACACCCGTCACTCCCTCCTGCCAAAACAGTTAACCCACGGGCTCGAACTCCACCTCCACCTCGTCGCCAAACGTCTTTCCAGCCATGTTTCTTATACGCTTTGTCACCCCTATTATATAGCATACATTTCCTTCGGCATCCTTCACTCCCATATTGACAATGCTTCCGCTGTATGGCACCCCGTCGAAACGGGCATTCACCTTCAGCCTGCCCTTGCCAAACTCACGCCGGATGTCAACCGGCACAACCACGTATGCCGCATCCATCCCGTCGTTCTGAATCAAAGGGGCTCGGAAACGGTACATCGTCACACCTCCCTACTACGCGCTTACTATCTTGTATGTGTCTATGGCAATGGCCAGCTCCTCGTCGGTGGTGACCACCATCGTGGTGACGCGCGACCGGGGCCGGGAAATGACGCAGTCCATTCCCGCCGTGCAGTCGTTCAGGTCCATGTCCACATCCACTCCCAGCCATTCCATGTCCTGCAGGATGGCATGGCGCATAAACCAGGCATTCTCGCCTATGCCGCCAGTGAATATCAGCAGGTCGCAGCCGTTCATCTGCGCCATGAACGCCCCAATGTACTTCTTGCAGCGCTGGGCAAACACATCGAAGGCATAGATGCACCGCTGGTCACCCTCGTTGCGTCCGGCCCAGATGTCGCGCATATCCTGTGCACCGCCCGAAAGGCCCACCAGGCCGCTCTTCTTGTACAGCATGTCGTTGGCCTCCTTCACGCTCATACCGGCCCTCTCCATCAGATACAGCAGCGCGCCCACGTCGATGTCGCCGCACCGCGACCCCATCGTCAACCCCTCCAGCGAGGTCATGCCCATGCTGTTGTTCACACTCTTGCCGTGGTCAATGGCGCAGATACTGGCACCGCTGCCCAAATGGCAGGTGATAATCTTCAAGTCTTTCCAATACTTGCCCACCATCTTGGCTCCTTTCTTGGCCACAAAACGGTGACTCGTGCCATGGAAACCATAGCGCCTGATGCCGTACTGCTCGTAGTACTCATACGGTATGCCGTAGAGGTAGTTCTTCGGCTCTATCGTAAGATTGAAAGCTGTGTCAAACACCGCCACCTGCTTTATGCCGGGCAGCACCTCGGCCATTGCCTCCACACCCATGATGTTGCCGGGGATGTGCAGCGGGGCAAGGCTCGTAAGTGCGCGGGCCTTCTCCAGCACCTCGGGAGTGATGAGCACACTCTCCTTGAAAAACTCACCCCCGTGGGCAAACCGATGCCCCACAGCCGTCACCTCCTGCAACGACTCAATCACACCTGTCTCATGGCTGACAAGAGCCTCCATCACCATACGAAGACCGTCGGTATGATTGTGAATAGGACATTCCACCGTGTGCTTCTCTCCTTTGCAGGTATAGGAAAAAACACCTTGCTCCAATCCTATCCGTTCCAACAGGCCTTTGGTCAGAACCGACTGAGTGTCCACATCAATTAACTGATACTTAAGCGACGAACTTCCGCAATTGAGAACTAATATCTTCATGGCCTAAACAATATTTTCATTAAATAACGGAAAAATGCATCCTTTATTGTGCACAACCCAACTTTTCCATTCCGCTGCAAAAGTACACACAATTATTCTGGCCCATATGTCAAGCCACCTTGACTTACCGTAACTTTCGTATAAACCCAAATCGGTCGTTAGGGTTTATGCCAGATGAGTGTTTGTTTCGAGCAGATTGGCCGCATCGCTGGCGAAGACGTAGCGGGCTACGGCGAGACAGGGATGTGGACAAGATGCCGAAAGAAATGCTGATATGGCATAAACAGACCTGAAAAAGATGAGTTTGATTGAAAAGTCGGTCTAATGACCGATTTGGGTTAAATATTGACATTTACCTCAAAGGCATACCCTGGATTATCGCCCCCCTCAGAAGAGGGGATGCAGGAACAGCACATTGTATATCACACAGAAACAGCAACAGATACAAACACCCGCCACATCATATCAATCAACAAGGTAGCGTGCCTCCGGCACGCAGAACAAGGATGTCTGTCCCCACCCCACACGGCACTTCGCTTCGTGTGGGGTTAATAAGATTACATGCTTTCAGCACGTCTATCGGACACTAATCATATTCAATAATGAGTATCATGAATGCCCCTTTTAGGGGGTAGAGGTTTCCTTGAGTAATTCCGCCCACCTTTCACCTTTCAATTTTCAATTTTCAATTCATGCTAATTCTCCACCACCAGTTTCTTGGTGGCCACGCCGTGGGGCAGGTACAGGGCTGCTATGTAGGTGCCGCTTGGCAGGCTGCTCACATCCACCATCGTGGAGATGCCGTCG
>CADAQX010000034.1 GCA_902790215.1 uncultured Bacteroidota bacterium
ACAATCATAATATTTACCTACCATTGCCACAATACGGCAATTACAGCATGAATGTTAGATTTGGCGATAATTGCGAGATAGAATCCCCCACGCTTACCATTGAGGAGGATGATATGTGCGGTTGCGACAGCATACAGGTAATGCCGCTGGGCAAGGATGAATGTTATATAAAAGACTGCCAGCTCTATTACACTCTGACTATGGAGGTAACGAACCAATCCTCGGCTCCTGTCATCTTCGACCAGATAAGTACTATGTCTGGAGTTACTGTCATTAGTAGCCCACTGCCGTTAACTATCGGTGCCGGTGCTACAGCCTTTGTCCAAATCGGTTTCAGGCTTACCAACCTTCAGATTTCCCACATCGCCTTCAGCCTCATCAGCACTTCATTGGACTGCGAAAGGGAAATCTCCATGCCCATCGATTTCTCGGCATGTGTTGGGACAGACTGCGAAATTAAACTCGACGAAATACTATACAACCCCACAATCAGCAGTCCCAATGCCTCGGCAGCATTTTAATTCAAACTGACATTGCCTACGGGAACCAATTCTGTCCTGGGTGTGTACTCAGAGCCCAGCCAGGTGGTAGACTACGACGCGACTTCGCTGCCCACCGTCACGGGGCTGCTCGTCCTCGATTATGGAAGGCTCCAACAGATGCAGGAATCGGGCGACTCGGTGGTTTGCATCCATGTTTTGATATGCGACGACGACAAACTGTGTCTTGCCGTAGTCTGCGTGAAGGTTAAAGACCTTTTGGATCAGATTGTGAACGGAGCAAAGACCAGTAGGCAGGATTTCGGTAGGATGTCTGACGTTGGACAGTCCGAGCCGTATTTAGTGCCCAATCCCGCTGGTAACGAAGTACGCGTGGTGGGAATAGAAGCCAACAGCATAGAGACGCTCACGCTGATAGATATGAATGGCAAAGTGTTGCTTTCTGTATCGGGTAAGAACACAATGGACATACATACCATCTCTAAAGGTTACTATATCCTTAAAATCAAATCCACTGACGGCATCTATTACCTTAAATTAATAAAGGCTTGATAGTCACCATAAGAGTTCTCGCAGCCATCCCCTCCTATTCTGGAGGGGATGGCTGCTTTGTAAGTACACGAATTTGTAATAGCGATGAAGCCATCCCAGAAATCCTTCCATTCAAAAGATTCTTCATTCATTAACTTTGCAATGTTTTTATAGCAATGGTATCGCATATAACTAATTGATATAAATACAATAATGTAATTTATATGTTTCAATGATTAGTTCCAAATCAAATCATATTTAATGTTTTTGGAAAACGAGAAGGTGCTGCATCGCATCTCAACTTTTAGGTCTGTCGTAAAAACACGCTCCGGCATCAACCCACTCTAGTTGGGATATGCAGATTGGAGCAGAGCAAACAATAGTGGAGAATAAATGATTATCTGCCGCCACCTCTGCAAGCCGTAAGCACCCCACGTCAAAAAATCCCTCCCCGAAACGCCATTAGTTACGTCTCGGGGAGGGTTGTGTTTTATATCTTTTCATTTTTGTCGTCGGTAATCCGCCTCTTCAAAAGTAAACTACAAGAACAAATCCGCTTGACTTCCGTAAGTAGCGAACCACCACACAGATTGCCGTATTCGTCCTCGAAAGAAAACCGCTGACAATCTTACCAACACACCGTCAATCTGCACCCGTCAATAAACTCCGTTGTGTCACCCCAGTGGAAAAGACTATATAAAAAAACTTACCTTGAGCGCGCTGTTCTTATGGGAAACGAGGTAAGTATGTTTATGCAAAAGTACAACTTTTTCTCATTCCTGCAAAATATTTTTTGATATTTTAGATAAATAAATTGAATATTAATATTTTGTATTTTTCAATATATCAATCTCATCTACCCAATTTTTTCCAAAAACCTGCCTTGCAAGCCTTATTTTACCCTTTGTCCACACCACATGTAACAGTACAGAAACAGGTATTTATCCATATAGAATCAGTACAGAAAGAGGACAAATCCATACCCCATTGTTTCCCGCCGCTTTATTTTTGCCCCGTCTTTCAAAGCCAAGCCTGACAGGTGCACATATCGGGCATCGCCAAGAGGACTGAAAAGAAAGTACAACAAAAATTAAAGAAAGGAAACCTTTATGGCTAAAATCTTCGGTGTAAATACCAAAATCAGCGGTAAGGTGGGGCAACTGCTCTACCGTCAGACCAGGACTGGCACGGTTGTCAGCGAACTGCCTGTCAAGCCCGTCATTCCACGCCGTAGCGCAAGGCAGATGGACCGCCGCGCACAGTGGGCCAATCTTGGTGCCATCTACAAGCAATTCGATGCCATGCTCCGCAAGGGCTATGAGAACCTGCCTCCGCAGATGTCTGTCTACAACGCCTTCATCCAGGCCAACATTGATGTGGTCAAGGTCTACATCACCAAGACCATACGGCTTAACGGCGGTGCCATCCTCGCACCATACCAGATTACTCGCGGCAGCCTCCCCAGCATTGGAATGGCCAAAAACGCCTCCAACATCCTCGTCAGCAGCGTAGCCCTCGGCACCCTCGCCATCGATGCCAACACCACCGTCGGACAGTTCTCACAGGCGGTCATTGACAATAATGACTCTTTCCTGGAGGGCGATCAGCTCACTTTCTTCCACGGCAGGCAAACCATCGACAGCGTAACCCGTACCCCTCGCGCCACCATCAAGGGCTACAAGGTCGTCCTCGACACCGCCGCCGATGCCAAGCTTTGGGACGTGGTGGACAAAATCGGATTCTCCGTGGCCGACAACTGTCTCGCCACCTCCGTAGCCATCACCAACGGGGCGGCGGCATGGGTGCACAGCCGCGAGGAAGGCGACGGCACGCTCCGCGTCAGCACACAGCTCTTCTTTGTTGAGAACGCCGCCCTCGCCTCCTATCAGGGACGCACTGCCTTCACGGCTTCGGTCAACAGCTATGGCGGCATCAACTCCGCTGCCGTCTACCTCAAGCCCGAGGTCGCCGCACTCGAAGTTACGCCCTGACTGTCCGTAATTAGCCGTCTGCTCCACGGAGGCCGCTCAATCGTCCTCCGTGGCCATCGGCTGACACTCACCGGCATCCGATAAAGATGTGTTCCGTGTAGGCGGCTTCAGCCGCCGCAAAAAGAATTTCAAAATTCAATGTTCAAAATTCAAAATTAACTTGTCCCGTGGAAGACTTAGAGATTACCACCCTGCCAGTCGCCGACTGTCGCGACATTCCAAAGCTTCGTACTATGGGCTACGACTCCGACGGCAACGCCGCACAAGTCCGCATGTCCGACTTGTTGCCGCAACAGATACCTGCCGCCAGCATCGACTTCATTAACGGCATCTTCATCGCCCGCCAGCCTTTCGTACCTGGCACCTCCGAGGTCTTTGTCAACGGACTACGATACTTACCAGTCAGGGACTACAAGGAACTGGCGGGCGACGATACCGCCGACGGCTTCGAACTACCTGGAATAGAAAGCAGCGATGAGATAATCCTCAAAGCCATCCCTGTCATCAATTAGGACGCAAAAAGAAAATACGTCCAGTGGCAAAGCCTTAAGGTTTTGCAAAAAAATAAAAAGAAAAACTAAGAATCATGCAAAAGTTAAAAATTAAACAAATCGACGGCGTAGTATCGCCCGCAATATCTGACGATTGGTCTGCATTGACCGAACAACTTGCCACCGCTGCCTCAACAAGCGCAAAGATAGACAATGCCGTCAGCGGCGCCATGGACGGAGCCCTCCAGTCCGTCACCGGCGGCAATGCTGAGAGTGGCAAGTATGTCTCTGCCGTCACCAAGGAAGGCACCGCTGTCAAGGTAGCCAAGACCGCCCTCCCAGTTACGGGTGTCAACACCACCAACACCGCTGGCAGCGGCACCACCACCAAGGCTGTCGTCAGCCTCGCCCTTTCCAATGGCAAGGTCGTGGCCACCGAGAAAACCATCGCCTTTCCCAATCCTCCCGTCCTCACCCTCGACAGCATGGACTACACCGCCGAGATCACCCTCACCAAACCGCCCTTTGCCGAGAGTGCCGTCGCCGTGTTCGTCAACGGCCTGATGCAGCCGCCCGCCGACTACACCCTTGCCGACAACAAGCTCACCTTTAAAGACCCTGAGCGTTATGCCAAGGGCGACACCGTCAACGTCCTCTACCTCACCGCCTAACCCCTTCCAAGCCATGCCCCCAACCCGTCCTCCCCCGAAAGAATGCGTCCCGTGGCAAGGCCTTCAGGTCTTGCAAAGAAGCCTCGCCCCTGTGTCCATTGCAAGGCGATTGTATCGCCGAAAGAAAAATTATCCGTCCCGTGCCAAGGCATTCGTGCCTTGCAAAAACAAAAAGGAAACCCCATGCGAAAAATCACCGAAATCATCATCCATTGCACCGCCACACGCCCCGATGCCGAATGTACCGTGGAGAGCATAAGAAGATACCATCGCAGCCTCGGCTGGCACGACATCGGCTATCATTATGTCATCTACCCCGACGGCAGCGTCCACTCCGGCCGCCCCGTCGAGCAGGCGGGCGCCCACTGCCCCGGACACAACGCCCGCAGCATCGGCATCGCCTATGTCGGCGGCCTCGACGACGACGGCCGTCCTGCCGACACCCGCACCGAAGCCCAGCGGATTGTCCTGCTCCAACTTGTCCGTGACCTGATGGAAGAGTATGCCGTCACCGAAAACCACGGCCACAACGAGTACGCCAACAAAGCCTGCCCATGCTTCGATGTCCGTCAGTGGCTCAAAGATAACAACCTGTAAACACACCCCATCATGAACAACCTTTGGAACCTCATTCCCTCCCTGCTCACTCTCGTCGCCGGTGGCGGCTGGCTCTTCGACCGACGCCGCCACCGGCAGGAGGTCGAGAGCCTTCGTGCCGACAACCGGCAGAAAGACATGAATCTCTCCAAGATGTATGTCGACGAGTTCAGGGAAAATATAGCTGATCCCCTGCGACATGAAGTCAGGGAACTGAAAGACGAAATAAAACATTTGCGCAATGCCATACAAAAGATTAACGACTGCCCTCATAGCGGTGGCTGCCCTGTCCTTGACGAGTTGCAGAAGCAGCAGATCCGTCATGCAGAGCACACAGACCGGCACCTCGGCTGACACCCTCCGCCAGACCGTCACCCTCATTGTCCGCGACACCCTGCGCGAGACCACCGTCATCACCGTCCAGACCAATGCCGACGGCGACACCACGCGCCTCACCACCCTCCGCGACCGCCAGTCCGTCACCGACCGCGACCGCTCCGCCGCCACCACCGAAAACCGCCTCTCCACCTCCGAGACCACCGGCAAAGAATCCACTATTACCACCGCCCCACTGCTCCCCGCCAACCCCCTCCGTTCCATCGCCCCCTCCGAAACCTACCACCCATTCAAACATCACCTCCTCACCTTCCTCCTCGGCCTCCTCCTGATTCCCACAATCAAACTCCTTCTCCACCGCCTCAAACGATAATGTTTTCCCGAAAACAATGTCCACATGCGTTCTGTGCCGGCGGCTTCAGCCGCCGAAAAGAAAACAAAACGGCGGGTCAGTCATCCCGACCCGCCGCTTGCTTTACGAGCATTACGTTGTTTTATTTCATCTCGGCCAGGGCTTTGTAGCCCTCGTAGCGCCACTGGGCGTTCTTCTGGGTGGCGACGAAGAGTTCTTCGGCCTCCTGGGGGAAGGTCTTCATCAGCGAGTTGTAGCGCACCTCGCCCATGATGGGAGCTGCGGAAGTTGAGTGCAGTGCCAAGTTTGCTTGAGCATTGCCGAAATGTAGCAGCGTAGGCGTAGCCAAGTCGCGGAACTTATTATTCTCTTCTGCTCGGCTATGCCGACGACTTCTCCTTCCCACAGGAGGCCTTAAGAAGAAATCTTCGGCGCCGTAGCGTGAGTGGGCAAACTGCGCGGAGGAACTAAAAGAACTCCGTGCGCTGGCTTTGACACGCGGGGTGTGCCGACGGCATAGCCGGCGGTTCAGGTCCGCAGCATCGACAGCAAAGGACGGCCCCAGCGGGAGCCTTTCTTTTTGCCATTCATTATAAACCACTATTCCCATTCCTATTTGGATAACGCCATTTTTTCAATATCAATTCAAAAAGTCCTTATTGATAACGCCATTTTTGATGAAATATTGCCCGCAGGGTTTCATTATTTTTGCGGTGGCTGAAGCCTCTTGCACACAATATATTTAGATTCTTTGCGTTTTGAAATTCAGAAGAATAAATGTCATATATTAATATATTTGGAAAGTATGGTGAATTTTTTTAACAGAATAATAGAAGATTATTCAGATATCATAGCTGCATTTTCAATACCTATGGTAATTGCAATACTTGCATTTGCATTACCATTGCTGCTACAAACAGCAGCAAGAGTGGATGATAAATATGATTCTACTCTCCTAATCAAAGTATTTCGAAGAGATCGGGTTTGCAAATGGTTTATAATTAGCCTAGTAGCCTCATTAGTATCTTGCTTATTTTGGATTCTACAATTACCCAGATGCGTTGATTGTGGAGAGTTTATAAATATTTTGATTGATAATTCTTCATTGATTCTACTGGTTTTATCTACAATTACACTTATTGTTTTTTCCGTTCTTACAGTATGGCTTACCTATGTGTATTATCTGCCGGAAAAACTACTTGCAAGATTAGAGAAACAATATAGAACAGCAAAAAATGAGCAAGATAAACAAACATTCTTTTATGCAATATCTTCTATACTTTTTTATTCTATAAAAAAGGAAGGCGAGCCATTGGCACGGGAACTACAAGAATTCTATGCGCGTGAGTTTATTAACTTTAGGTCAAACAAATCAAATACGTCCATAGAATATCCAGACTGTTTTTATGACGTAATGTTTGATGCAAATGAGTGTTTATGCCAACGTGAAAGAAAAAGTATTTCTTGGTATAATAGCTCCATTTACGATTACTTTATTGATGAGTTTCAACAAACATCCATAAGTGAGAAAACATATACATTCATTTGGAAATGTATCAGGCAGTCTCTTTTCTATGGAAAAGAAGAATTCGTTTTCTCTTATTGGCGTAAAGCCCATCAGTTTTTTTCTCTGTGGCTTAATTCTATATATCCCGAATATGATAAAGACTTCAAAATAATCAATCAGCAAATAATAGACAAAAGGGAGGTGGAGAGGTCTAGATTTCTTGAATTTCATTATGCATTGGGTGGATTATTAATGAAGGAAAAGAAATACAATCTCCTTCAACAACTCATGACGTGGACAAATCAAACGCCACCCAAATACGTCCTTTTACCAGAAACAATGTCTGAAGTTATTACAATGTTCATGAGCATTTCGTCTCCTGACAAGGATTTTACCCCCATATATTATGAGAAACGATACCCATTCCCAGATGCACACGGTGTTTATGCAGAGGATATTATTAAAATGTGGATTAAGCAATACATTGCAATCCTTTTTTTGCGTCAATACAAACTAAATAAATACTACATATATTCCAATCCATTGGAAATGCCAAAACCGCCACTCAAGTTATCGGAAAAAAGAAGGTGGAATGATGAACTTGATATTTTGAAAAGATACATTCAAGATTATTTAAATGGAAATAATGAGCCTCTGAGAATAATGGGTTTAGAAGATCTTATTTCCGGAGAATGGTATAGAAAGAACAATAAGACCGCTCCTATTGACTTAATTGATGGTTTTAAGCATGAGATAGACGAGGATGCGGAAAGAACAAAGCAAAATCAAACAATAGATCCAGGGAAAAAGGATGCTCTATTTAAGTGTATAAAAGAAACATTGTTGAATGCATATGATGAGACAAATGCTTTCTTACAAAGGGTCAATCCTTCCCCAAAAACAAAGTTGAGATTTATAGGGAAACATGGGATTTTGGACAAGGCTGCGTTTGCTTCTGATTCCGAGGTATCGTATGTTAATGAGGATACGATTATTCCAGATACAGTAGCCCAGGAATTCAAAGTGAATATAATGAATATTTTCTTGTTAATGAATAGAACGCAATATTCAATAAAAGAAATAAAACTTTTTGAGGCAGTAAAACGCTTATCATTAACAGAAGCTGAATTTGTAATACTTAACATTGGCCTAAATCTTGAATATTACCGAGATTACATCAAAGTCGATGGTTTGCGTCAAGATGCTGGGAAATGGTATTATAATAACATAGAAATAATAGAGGCTCCGTTTAACCCGATTTTATCCCATTCGATTATTATTATCCAAAAGAAGGATTTGCCTTTTGTTACATATCAAGAATTAGATGGAACTATAGTAGAGAAATATTCACTAGAAGAACTAGATAACGACAAAAAAATATATGCGAGTATTATTGACTTAAATGATTCAAGTTTGGCAGGTGAAATACAACAGGAAACAAATATTGCTGAATTAAAAGAAAAAGTTCTAGTTTGTGTAGATATTAATGTAGGAATAAGTTGTAATGACAATGCTTCATGTCTACATCTAAAGGTGTTTTCGCAATTTGAAGATAAAGGTACCCCAAATACAATTGATCAAATTAAAATGCAATGGAATACCTCTACTAATAAATAAACTAAAGGCATCGCATCATTGCGGTGCCTTTTTTATTTCCATCTGCGCAAAACAATCGGCAAAACTAATTTTTGAAGTGGTTGATTAGTTTCATCAAAGGGATGAGGAGGAGGCCGAGGAGGAAGGAGATGATAATGGGTTTGATGGGCGACTTGGGTTTGATGGGCGACTTGGGTTTGATGGGCGACTTGGGTTTGATGGGGCTAATGGGCTGTATGGGCGTGGTGGTGGTTTCCTTGGTATTGTTGGTGGTTTCGGTTTGGGTGAGGTGATGGGAGTGGTCGGCGGTGCGGTCGCGAGAGGTTATCTTCTCGCGGTCGCGGGTGGTGGTGAGTCGTGTGGTGTCGCCGGTCTCGTTGGTTTGGATGGTGATAGTGGTGGTTTCACGAATGGTGTCGTGGAGGGTGAGGGTGACGGTCTGACGGAGGGTGTCAGTCGCGGCCATCGTGCTGGTCTGCTGCGTCACGGTCTTGCTGCTTCTGCAACTCACTGTAAACAGGGCAAGCGTCGCTATGAGGGCAGTCGTTAATCTTCTGTATTGCATTTCTCAAATGGTTTACTTCGGTGCGTAATTCCCTGACTTCACGCCGCAGGGGGTCGGCAATGTTTTCCTTGAACTCCTCGACGTACATTTTCGACAAATTCATGTCTTTTTGACGATTGTCGGCACGGAGGCTTTCGACCTCCTGGCGATGGCGGCGGCGGTCGAACAGCCAACCTCCACCGGCGACGAGAGTTAATGTTGACAGGATGATGTTCCAAAGGTTATTCATAAATTGAAAAATGAGGTTAGAGATTGTTGCCTTTGCACCATTGCTGGACGTCGAAGCAGGGACAGGCGCGGTTGGCGTACTCATTGTGTCCGTGGATGGAGGTGATGGGGTATTCTTCCATCAGGTCCTGGACAAGCTGGAGTAGAACAAGACGCTGCGCCTCGGTTCGGGTGTCGGCGGCGTGGCCGTCGGCATCAAGGCCGCCGACATAGGCGACGCCGATGCTTTGGACGTTGTGACCGGGGCAATGGGCGCCGACTTGCTCGATGGGACGGGCTGAATGGACGCTGCCGTCGGGATAGATGACGTAATGATAGCCAATGTCGTGCCAGCCGAGGCTCTTATGATAGCGGCGGATGCTCTCCACGGTGCAGTTGGCATCGGGGCGGGTGGCGGTGCAGTGGATGATGATTTCGGTGATGGTTCGCATTTCTTTATGGGCTTAGTGGGGTTAATAGGCTTAATGGGCGAAAGACAAAGGGGAGCAAGCCGACTGCCCGCGGTGCGGTCGGCTTGCTGGGGTTGGTGTTTAGGCGGCAGCAAGATAGAGGATGTTGACGGTGTCGCCTTTGGCGTAATGGCTGGGGTCTTTGAAGGTGAGTTTGTTGTCGGCGAGGGTGTAGTCGGTGGGCGGCTGCATCAGGCCGTTGACGAAGACTCCCACGGCGCTCTCGGCATAGGGAGGCTTGGTGAGGGAGATTTCGGCGGTGAAGTCCACGCTGTCGAGGGTGAGAATAGGAGGTGCGGGGAAGGCAATCTCTTTCTCGGTGGCCACTACCTTGCCGCTGGAGAGTGCAAGGCTGACAACGGCCTTTGTGGTGGTGCCGCTTCCGGCGGTGTTGGAAGTGTTGACACCTGTGACGGGAAGGGCAGTCTTGGCGACCTTGACGGCGGTGCCTTCCTTGGTGACGGCAGACACATATTTGCCTGTTTCGGCACTGCCGCCGGTGACGGACTGCAAGGCGCCGCCCATGGCGCCGGACACAGCGTTGTTGATTTTCTCACTTGTTGCGGCTGCGGTGACCAGTTGTTCGGTCAAAGATGACCAGTCATCTGATGCGGAGGGCGATACAACGCCGTCGAGTTGTTTGACTTTAAGTTTCTGCATAATCTTTTACTTTTTAATGGTTTTAATTGATTGGGATGGCTTTGAGGATGATTTCGTCGTCGCTCTCGATGCCGGGGATTTCGAGTCCGTCGGACTTGGTTCCGTCGGACAACTCCTTGTAGTCCTTGCCGAGGGTGTATCGGAGGCCGTTGACAAAGACCTCGGAGGTGCCGACGACGAAGGCCTGGCGGCTGATAAAGAGACCGGACATGAAATCGATACTCGCGGCCTTGATGACCTGCGGCGACAAGTCGGAAAGGCGGACTTGCGCGGCATTGCCGTCGGCGTCGTAGCCCAGGATGTTGAGCTTGGGGACGGACGCGGGGTCGGCGGTCGGGAGGGTTGTGATTTCTAAATCTTCCACTTTACGAATTGAAAATTGAAATATGATAATCGAAAATTATTGAGTGGTAATGGTCAGGGGACGGCTGTGGAGGGCGAGGGAACGCCCTCCGAGGAGCAGTCGGATGACCTGTCGGGGCAGTCAGGGAGTTGTGGTATTGTTGAGTTCTGGCTGGAGATAGACAGCGGCGGAGTTGATGCCACCGTAGCTGTTGACCGAGGCGATAATGGCCGAGTTGCTTTGGTAGGTGGCAAGGGCGGAGTTCTCGACATAGAAGAACTGAGTGCTGACCTTCAATGTGCCATCGACGGCCTCGCGGCTATGTACCCACACGGCGGCGCCGTTAGTAATCTCAACAGAGGTGGCGAGTTTGTTGTCAGCTACGGAGAAACCCAACTGACTGACGATGTTCCAAAGGGGCGTGTCGTCGGCAGTGCTCAACACCACCTTATAGCCGGTGATGGAGGCGCGAGGGGTTCGCGTCACCGTATCGACAGTCTGGATGCCGTGGAAGAAGGTAATTTGGTCGCCTTCGAGAAACGAAGCGTTGTTGTCGATGACGGCTTGCGAGAATTGCGCCACGGTGGTTGTCGCGCTGATGGTGAGTGAGCCGAGGGCAATGCTACTGACCAACTTGTTGTTGCTGTTCTTGGTCATGCTGATGCTGGGGAGACTGCCACGCGTAATCTGATAAGGTGCGAGGATGGCGCCGCCGTTGAGTTTCATCCGCTTGGTGATGTACACCTTGACGACACCGAGGTTGGCCTGGATGAAGGCATTATAGACGGACATCTGCGGAGGCAGCTCCTCGAAGCCACGGCGCAACATAGAGTCGAACTGCTTGTAGATAGCACCGAGGTTGGCCCACTGGGTGCGGATGTTCATCTGGCTTTGTGTGCGCAGAGGTGTGATAGGCTTGACGGGGGCCTCGCTGACGATGGTACCGACTTTAGTTTGGCGGTAGATATACTCACCCACCTTGCCCCGAATCTTTGTGTTGATTCCGAAAACTTTTGCCATTGTGTTTTACTTTTTAATGTTGGACTTTTTGTTTACTCGTCTTTGTGGCATGGCCTACATGTGCACCTGTGGGCTGGGCTTTGAAAGACGGGGCAAAAGTACAGGGGTGGCAAAAATCGGATTCGGGGATTGTCGGTTTATGGGGTGATAAAGGGGGCTTGGGGAGGATAAAGGAGGATATGAGGCGGAAATTAGGATGTGGAGAAGGGGTAAAAAGGGGTATGGACACCCTGATTTTTGAGAAAATCGGGGTGAATAGGGCAATAAAAAAGCCACGGCAAGCGAGAGGGGGGGCTTGCCGTGGCTAAAAAGTAAGGAAAACCTACTGTTTCCCCAAATTATCTATTCTTCCATTTATCCGGAATAGTGTATCGCTTTCCATCTTTTTCCACAATGTCGGGCATTATAGCATTAAGGAAACGAGGAAGATTCTTTTTCATTTCAACAGGACGGCTGCGATGGTGAAGTAGATTATCTTTAAGGTCGTTGCTATAATTTGACGGTGGGAAGTACACTTTAATTGCAATATTCGGGTAACGTTTTTGAATCAGTTCCAAAGGAGGCACAAGATCGCTATCAGCACTGACAAGGGCAATGGTATCTGTTGCTCCAATGAGACAATCCTCTATCATTCGGATGGAAATGTTGACATCTGTTTTCTTCTCTTCTGGCCGAGAAATATCTCCTTTGCAATAAGGACATATAATATGCTTTTCAAGATACTTGCCGCGGACAATTTCGAAGCGGTCGCCATTAATCAATTTGTTCGCATTCAAAAATGCACTCTGTCGACTACTCTTGTCTGGATTTAGTGGGCTGGCAGTGAAATATACGACCTTTGTAAGTTCTTGTCCTTCTCCAAGGAAGCTTTCGCAAAGACGTACCATGTCAATCCATTAGCATTTACGCCATACCTCATCGGCGTATTTGGAACGGCGGATACCATAATAGAAGTTAAAGCCGTCAATATAGAATGTTACTCGTTTTTTGTTCATTTTTATTTAATAAAAAAGCCACTAAAGAGTGGCTCATATCTCTACACGAAAGTAGAGCGATGCATTTCAATTTTCTGAATGCAAAGATACATACTATTTTCCAAATGGCAAAACTTTCTTTGAAAATAAATTGTAATTATTTGATAGAGAGAAATTAAAAATCGAAGGCAAAATGTGATTGCCCCCGATTTTCGTAGTGTTTTTTACAACAAATGTGCCAATTTAAATGTTAAGGCTATGGCTCGCCGAGGAAGGAGAAGATGATTTGGAGTTGTTTGGGGGAGAGGAGTTTGCGTTTGGGGGAGTAGGCGGTTCTGGAGAGTTCGGCCATCAATGGCTCATTGGTGTGGATTTCACGGGCGAGGAGTTTTCCTGCGCTCTCCTTGCTGCGGTCGGGGAAGTAGGCCATGGCAAGGTCTTGCTTGAACATAAATTGAGACATAAATAAAGGATTAAGTTAATAATTACATTGCCCGGAAGCAATGCGGAATTCAACATTAATCCCTTTGGCCTCGGCGTTATATGTGATATATGGTTTCTATTGTGGCATATTGGGGGGAGGTGATATGAAAGGGGCTGGCGTATGAATGTACATCAAACTTCTCACATGAAGAGAACGAAAGTAGCATTGCAGCGATTATTCATAGTTTTCGCACACGGAGCTGGCCTTTTTCATCGTACAGGAAACGGTGGTAGAAACATTCTACAAGGAGTGGAAACACAAAAAGGACAAAAAATGTGGCTGTGATAAGGCCGCCGATGATGACGATGGCAAGGGGGCGTTGGCTTTCGCTGCCTATGCCAGTGGAAAGGGCTGCAGGTAGAAGACCGAGGGTGGCCATCATGGCGGTCATAAGGATAGCTCGGATGCGGCCATGCATTGCCTCTTTTACTGCCTGTTCCAATGAACGATGGGTGCGCAATAGCGACCGTATGTCGGTGAGCATGATGACCCCATTTTGAATACATATGCCGAAAAGACAGATGAATCCTATACCTGCCGAAATGCTGAAATTGAACCCTGTTATCCACAGGATGAGCAGTCCTCCTACGGCAGCGGCAGGTACCCCGGTCAGCACCAAGGCAGCATCACGTCCATTGCCGAAGAGGAGATAGAGGATGAGGAAGATGAGCAGCAGACTTATAGGCACTACCTGCGTAAGGCGTCGACTTGCACGTTTCTGATTCTCAAAATCGCCGCTCCATTCAATGCGGTAGCCCTGCGGCAAGGGTACGGCCTTGCCAACGGCGACACGCACCTCGTCGACGGCGCTGCCCATGTCGCGGTCGCGCACCGAGAACTTGACAGCACAATACCGCTCGTGGTTCTCGCGGTAAACTATGAGTGGGCCGACGATGGTGCGGATGGTAGCCAGCTCGCTGATGGGCAGCATGCTTGCATCGCGTGCCGGTACCAGGATACGTCCGATTTGTTCAGGGGTGTTGCGATAGGCGCTGTCATAGCGCACGACCAGGTCGAACTTCCGTTCGTCCTCGTAGACCTGTGTGGCGGCTTTGCCACCTATGGCCATCTCTATGGTTCGCTGCACGGCATCCTTCTCTACGCCATAACGTGCCAAGCGGCTCTCGTCGATTTCAATACGCAATTCAGGCTGCCCAATATTGCGCAGCACTCCGAGGTCGGCAATGCCACGTATGGGCCGCATCACGCTGTCCACCATCAATGCCAACCGCTCGGCCTCATACAAGTCGGGTCCGAAGACCTTGGCCACAATGGCACCTTTCACACCGCTGACTGCCTCTTCGACGTTGTCGCTGATGGGTTGTGAGAAGTTGAAGTCGATGCCCGCGTGACGTTCCAGCGAGGCTTGCATATCGGCGACGAGCGACTCCTTGTCTCTGTGCCCACGCCACTCACGTTGAGGATGCAGCTTGACAAAGAGTTCGATATTATAAAAGCCTGTGGCGTCAGTGCCATCGTTGGGGCGACCCGTCTGGGTCATCACCTCGCTCACCTCGTCGAACTGTGCCACCTCGTTCCGCAGCCGGTTGGCCATCTTCACACTCTCGCTGAGCGAGATGCTCTGCGGCATGGTGGCGCGGATGTAGATGCTCCCCTCGTCCATTTGGGGCAAGAACTCTGTACCCAGAAGAAAGAAGATGCCAAGTCCGCCCGCAATGACCACCACGCTGACGGGCACCACCACCCTGCTGTGACGGTGCAGCCAGGCAAAGACGCTGTCGCACACACGGTTCACCACCTCGAGGAAACGGTTGTGGTGCTCTTGCACATCTTTTTTCAGCAGCATCGACGACAGCACAGGAACCAGCGTCAGCGTGAAAACCAATGCTCCCAAAAGGGCAAAACTGAGTGTGAAAGCCAATGGCGAGAACATCTTTCCCTCCACTTTCTGGAAGGCAAAAATGGGCATCAGGGCGGTGATGATAATGAGTTTGGAGAAGGCCACCGAACGGGCTTTCTCGTTGGCCGTTGCCCGAATGGCACCGCCCTTGCTCCACCGTGCAAAGGCCTCGCGCCCCATTCGTCGCTGACGGTCGTCGAGCATCACGAAGATGCCCTCCACCATCACCACGGCACCGTCGATGATGATTCCGAAATCGATAGCACCCATCGACAGCAGATTGGCACTCATTCCGCATAGTCGCAGACAGATGAAGGCGAACAAAAGAGCCAGCGGGATGACGACGGAGACGATGACCGTGGTGCGCCAGTCGCGCATGAAAAGCAGCACCACGAGAGTCACCAGCAGTATGCCCTCCAGCACGTTGTGCAACACCGTTTTGATGGCTAGGTTTACAAGGTCTTCACGGTCGTAGAAAGGTTCGATGATCACATCGGCCGGCAACTCGTGCTGTATCTCGGCCATTTTCTCTTTCAGTGCGGCGATAACTTTCTCGCTGTTCTCACCCTTGCGCATCACCACAATGCCCTCTACCACATCATCTGCTTCGCCGCGCCCTACCTGTCCCAGCGGCGGTTTGTAGCTTTCGCTGACCGTGGCCACGTGGCGCACCAGTACCGGTACACCGCCGAGGTTCTTCACCACAATGTCGCCAATCTCCTCCACGTTGTTCAGCAACCCGATGCCACGCACGACGTAAGCCTCTCCGCCGCGCTCAATCACGTCGCCGCCTACGTTCACGTTGCTTCCGGCCAATGCCTCATAAAGTTCTATGGCCGAGATGCCATATTGTGTCAATCTCCCCAGGTCGGCACTCACCTCAAAGGTCCTCACCTTGCCGCCGAAACTCACTACGTCGGCCACACCGGGAACACTCCGCAGTCGTCGCTCGATTAACCAATCCTGAAGGGTTTTCAGCTCGCTCACCGTGAGGCTGTCGCTGCGCAGGGTGTAACGGTATATTTCACCGGTCGGGCCATAGAGCGGTTGCACTTCGGGGCTCACGCCGTCGGGCAGGTCGGCATCGGCCAGAAGGTTGTACACCTGCTGCCGTGCGAAGTCGGCATCGGCGTGGTCGTCGAAAAGCACCGTCACCACCGAGAGCCCGAAGAGCGTGGTGCTGCGGATGTCAGTCTTCTGCTGCACCGAGTTCATGGCTATCTCTATGGGGATGCTGACAAACTTCTCAATTTCTTCGGCCGAGCGGCCGGGCCATTGCGTGATGATGGTCACCTTAGTTTGCGTCACGTCGGGGAAAGCGTCGACAGGCGTCTGCCGGAAGCACACCACGCCAGCCACCACAGCCACCGCCGTGAGCATCAACACCAGCGTCCGCTGGCGCAACGAAGTGCTGATAATGCGGTCGATAAGGCTCATGGCTCAACGGTTATTGTAGTGAACATGCCGGGAAGGAGGTGGCGGTCGGAATTTCGGAGGACGATGCGGACTTTCATGGTCTTGCTGTCGGGGTCGAGGGCAGAGTAGACTTTGTCGATGGTGCCGCGCCAGGTCTCGTCGGGATGAGCAAGGGTGGTGACGCTGACGGTGTCGCCTTCGCGCACACGGCTGATGTCGCTCTCGTAGACGTCGCCCATCACCCATACCTTGCTGATGTCGGCTACCTCGAGCATCAAGTCGCCGGCCTGGACATACTGCCCGCCTGTGACGGCTCGCCGCAACACTGTGCCACTCCGCGAGGTCTTGATGTCGCCCGTGGCCACGGCAGCTTGCTGTGTGAGGGCCGTCAAGGCTATTTCGCGGCGTTCCATCGCCTCGGTCAGCTCGCGCTCCGACACCAGGCCGTCGTTGTAGAGCGACGATTTCAGCTTCATCTCCCTGTCGGCAAGGTAGTACTCCGATTCGACCTGCCGCCGCTGGATATTGCGCTCGGCGGCTTCGCGTCCCACCAGCCGTGCTATCAGCGTTCCCGCGTTCACATCGTCGCCCACCTCCACGGCAAGTCCTTCCACCCTGCCGTCGACGGGCGCGACAATGCGCTCGGTGTGCGAGGGGTCGGCGACGATGGTGCCCGTAAGCGTGAGGGTGGTGCCGGAAGCGGGTGCTCCTGACTGTTTGGCAGAGGGCGATACCGCTTCGACAGCGGACGGTGCCGCATTCTCGGCATCCTGCCCGCCATTGCAGGCAACGAACAAAAAGGCTACGGCCAGTGAAAGTGCAGTTGTCGTTATCGTTTTCGTCATCGTTTTCGTTTTTTTATTGTCTGTCAACTATTCTATACACCTCGGTTCCAGCGGCGAGGTTGTAGTCGATGGCTGCCGTGAGGAGGGTTCCGCGCGAGGCCACCATCATCTCCTGCGCCTCGCGCCAGGCGGTGTAGATGTCTATCAGTTCGAGCAGCGAGATGTTGTGTGCAAGGTATTGCCGTTCCACACCCTCGATGTCCCACTCCGCGAGGCTATCGGATTCCGCCACCAGACGGCGGTATTGTGCCATGCGCCCTGCTGCGAGGGCCAGCTGCTGCCGCAGTTCGCGCTCGGCCACGGCGTGCATCGTCTGCCGCCGGTCGCGCTCCACCTCGGCGCTGCGGATAGCGCCGCGGTTGCGGTCGAAGAGGGGCAGGGTGACGCTTGCCCCCACGGCCCAGAAGTTGTGGCCTATGTTGCCGTTCTTGTCGTACTCCACGCCCACGCTCACCCGTGGCCATGCCAACGCTTTCTGTAGCCGAATTTCGGCATCGGCGGCTTCGCAGAGCGATGCGTGGTAGCGCAGCAGCGCCGACTGTTCCAAAATGCTGTCAGAGGGTGCCGACTCATCGTTCAGGTCAAGCTCCCCGATGCCGAACTCCGTCTCTTCCAGTCCCAGCATTACGGCCAATGCCGTTTTGCACTCGGCCACCGTAGCCTGGCGTTCCAACTGTTCCGAGAGCAGACCCAGGCGCAGGGTTTCCAGCCGTCGCACCTCCACCAGCGACACCGCCTGTGGATTGCGGCGGTAGGCATCGAGGATGCGCTCCACGCTCTCGAGTTCGCCCTCTATCAATGCCGCCCTGCGCTGCGCTGCCCACAGCTCGCACAGTTGCCGTTTCATCTGCATAGAGAGGCTGAAAACCGTCCAGTCGTAGTCGGCCTGCGAGGCCCGTAGTTCGGCATCGGAGCGGCCAATGCGGTGGCTGCGACCGATGGGCAGCGGCTGGCTGACGCTGATGTCCACCTCGCCCTCGCTGCCGGGGTCGAGCCAGCGGCTGTTCAGGGGGTTATAGAGATTGTAGATACCGCTCACCTCGGGGTTCTCCCAGCGTCGTGCCTGCCGGGCGTTGGCTTCAGCCTCGGTGCAGGCGAGGCGTGCCAGACGGAGCTCGGCATTGCGCTCGGCAAGGAGCTGTTCGGCCTGAAGGACCGTGAGCGTGTCGATTTTCTCCGTTCGGACGCTGTCGGCGCCGCCGCCCGCCCCACCCACACCGCTGAAAGCCAGAAAAATAGTCAGAATTACATTTTCCAAAATCATGCTGCAAAGATACCAACTATCCGTTTGTCAGCACATTAGAAACCTCACAGATAGGATTAGAAAACTGTAAGGAAGGGAGACCTGCTATTTTGAAAAGCGGATGGTGAAGATGGTGTTCTCTGAGGATGAGGTGACGGTGAGCTGGGCACCGTTGCGCTGGAGCAGGGTGTGGGCCAAGGCGAGGCCGATGCCGTGGCCGGGGATGCCGTCGGCGTTGGCGGCACGGTAGAAGGGGTCGAAGATGTGTTCCAGCTCCTCGGCGGGGATGGGGCTGCCGTGGTTGGTGACGGAGACGGTGGGATATTCGGCATGGATCACCACGGGGCTGCCGTCGCCGTATTTGACGGCGTTGCCGATAAGGTTGCTTATGGCGATATACAGCGCATCGGGGTCCATCTTCACGCGGAAGGAGCCGTGGATATAAAGCTTGTGGGGAGGCAACTCGTTCTGGGAGAACCATTCCGAAAGGTCGATGCTCTCTGCTTTCTGCGGACGGTTGCGTGCATCGTCGATTGCCAGCAGCTGTGTGATGATACCGTTGATGCGGTCGGCCTGTTTTGCGATGCGCATCAGTGCCGAGCGGTATTCTTCGGGACTGCGGTCGCGCAACAGGGTCACGTCGCACTCGCCACTGATGACGGCCAGTGGGTTGTTGATTTCGTGTTGCGCATTGTTGACAAACATTTTCTCGGTCTGATAATTCTGGTCGATGCGGTTGACCATGCGCGAGGCCCACAGGCGGCTGACGAGCCATAGCAGCAGCGAGGCACTGAGGATGAACACCACCAGCAGCAGACGCATGGTGTGGGCGATCTCGTCGCCGTAAGGGTTTCGGCTCAGCACCACGCTGGCGAAGGTGCCACTGTTGTCGTAGTAGAGCATGGCTGTGCCCACCTCACCCTCGTGGTCGAAGTGGACGACCTCGCCACGCTGCAACGCGGCAATCTGCGTGCTGTCGAGCAAGGCTGCGAGTGCAATGCCAATGCTGTCTTTGGGGACGAACAGTTCCTGCGAGGTAGGGATGGCATGTTGGCTGCGCTGCACGGCGTTGCTATACTTCACGGGATCGAGGTCATCTTGCCCATAACGCTTCATGGCCAGTACACGGGCCTTCTCCTCCAGGTAGTTGTAATACAGCGAGGAGATGTAATGCCGCGTGCCAAAATAGAACACTGCGCTCGACACAAGAACCAGCAGGATGGTAATGGTGCTGTAGGTGAGTGATATTTTGTGTCCGGGTTTCATCTGTCACCGAATTTGTAGCCTTGCCCGACAATGGTGTGAATGAGTTTCCGGTCGAATGGGTCGTCAATCTTGCTGCGGAGATAGCGGACATAGACATCCACGACGTTAGTCGATGTGTCGAAATCGCGGTCCCATACGTCGCGCAGCAGGTCGCCACGCGAAAGCACCTCGCCGTGGTGCAACATCAGGTAGTCCAACAGGCGATATTCTTTGATGCTGAGGTAAATGTGCTTTCCGTCGCGCGTGGCGCGATGGGAAACGGGGTCGAGATGCAGGTCGCCGTATGTGCGTGAGGATGCTGTGGGGTGTAAATCGCTCCGCCGCAACTGTGCTTCGATACGCGCCAGTAGCTCGGTGAATTTGAACGGCTTTACCATGTAGTCGTCGGCACCGGCGCGGAGACCCATCACAATGTCGTCGGTGGTACCCAGTGCGGTCAGCATGATGATGGGCAAGTCATATCCATACTCTTGCCGAAGGCGGCGACAGAGGTCGACTCCCGAAAGGCCAGGCATACGGATGTCGAGGATGGCGAGGTCGATTGTGCCGTCTTGCAGCTGCTGCCAGGCCTCGTCGCCGTCGGAGACTTGGAGGGTGTCATATCCGCAGTCGGCAAGTCCACGACACACGAAGTCGCGGATAGAAGCCTCGTCGTCGGCAATAAGAATCCGTTTCATTGCTATTCTATATATGCGGTCTGTGCTGCCAGCGGCGCGAGGCATCCTAATAGTAATATGGTGATAATGAGTATTCTCTTCATAAGATGACATCTGAAATTTTCAGCTGCAAAAATACGAATAGATTTTCGAACGCAAGATTATTTTCCTCTAATGCCCGAAAAAAAATGTTAATCAGAAACTTCTCCATTATCTTATATGATTCAAACCAGCAATTTGACAATACCTTTTGGATCGAGGCTCCCAGGCCAGACGGAAAAGAGAAACAGGGGTCGCTGTTACATGGCGACATTCGGAGCAATGGGAATGGATGAAATTTGTCGCGACTGAATCGCGACACACACTGGAACGGGAGCGGGGCTGAAGCCCCTGACACGGGACAACCCGTTGGGGCGGAGGCAAGCGGCTGGGAACGGGACGAAGCTGCGGGGATGGCGGGCATTAAATGCCCGGGCAATGGACGAAGGGGAGAAACGGGGCTGACGCCCCGGGCACGGTGGCTTTTATGGGATGAATGGGCGATTTGGGCGGAATGGGTTATTTGATTGATTTTCAGGTGTTTTGGTGTAAAATAGACAAATGGCTGGTTTTGTGGGTGTTAGGGGCGTTTCAAAGAAGGCACATAGAAGGGACGTAGAAGGGAGAAAGAAGGGAGGGTATTCGAATTGAAAATGGGGCGAATGGGCGGGATGGGGTGAATGGGCATAATCTTATTGCCAAGATATGGCAACACACAGAACAAGAAAAAATGGCGTTATAATAATAAAAACAATAATTCCTATTGAAAAGAAAAATGGCGTTATCTTGAATGGCAAAAAGAAAGGGTGCCCGATGGGGACACCCTTTGCTGTTGATGATACGGGGCTGTAACGGGTTGCTACCGAATGGAAGCAATTTGCACCCGCGTGTCAATACTACATCTCCGAGAGTTTCTTGTAGCCTTCGTAGCGCAGCTTGGCATTGCGCTCGGTGGCGACGAAGAGTTCTTCGGCCTCCTGGGGGAAGGTCTTCATCAGCGAGTTGTAGCGCACCTCGCCCATGATGAAGTCGCGGCCTTCGAGTCGAGGTGGAAGCCGTTCTTGCCTTCTTCCTCCTCGGCGGGGTTGTAGTGCCAGAGGTGCCAGTAGCCGCACTCGACGGCCTTCTTCTCCTCGTTCTGCGTGCGGCCCATACCGATCTTGATGCCGTGGTTGATACAGGGTGCGTAGCAGATGATGAGCGACGGGCCGTGGTAGGCCTCGGCCTCCTTGATGACGTTGAAGTACTGGGCCTGGCTGGCACCCATAGCCACCTGGGCGACATAGACGTAGCCGTAGCTCTTGGCAATCATACCAAGGTCTTTCTTGCGGATCTTCTTACCGCTGGTGGCGAACTTGGCGACGGCACCCGCGGGAGTGGCCTTCGAGCTCTGTCCGCCGGTGTTGGAGTACACCTCGGTGTCCACGACGACGACGTTGACATCCTCGCCGCTAGCCAGCACGTGGTCGAGGCCGCCGAATCCGATATCGTAACCCCAGCCGTCACCGCCGAAGATCCACTGGCTCTTCTTGACAAGGCTGTGACGGAGTTCG
>CADAQX010000035.1 GCA_902790215.1 uncultured Bacteroidota bacterium
CCGCACGGTAGCCACCGAGACGCTTGAGTGCAGTGCAGACTGCGAGAAGACCATGGAGGTCGACAAGCTGGCCCAGGGTGCTTACTTCGTGCGCATCACAGCCGACAACACCAACATGGTACGCAAGCTGATAGTCAGATAGATTCTATAGAAACTATAGATACTATAGGCTTTTTGAGGTCGGGCGGCGCGATGCGCCGCCCGACCTTTTTCTGTACTTAAGTTTGTTGGCGAACGGTTTTTATCGCTTCGCGCGGAAGTTACTTTTTATTCTGTGCGGGATTACGCCACCTTACGTCAACGTTCCTCACCGTTCCGAAAGTGTCGCATATTTGTCCCCAACGCCCCAACGTTACTCTGTGCGCCTTCCGGGTCCGATGTTGCGTCGTTCTTTATCATATCGTTTTTCGATATGTTTCCCTCATTTTTCCCTTTCTGAAACGGAGAAAAAAGGGAAAACGAGCGAATAACGAGCGAATAAATGACGACGCTTGATGGTTTCTATATACTCGGAAGGCCCTATTAAGAGTGCGTGTTCCTCAGTGGCGAAGGGATGGACTTCCTCGGCCACATCATATCAAGTGGCAATTAGGTATGAAACCCTAATGACCAATTTGGGTTGAAAATCATACAAAATGAAAAAAAAAACACCAAATAAAAAAAAATTGTATATTTGAAACTGATTTATTGAATGCCGTTTCTTTATAAAATATTGTATATCAATAGGAAAAATAAATATTTTCGGAAACAATTATTGAATAAAATGCAAATGCCATGAAAAAACATCTACATGAAATATTGCTCTTGGTGGCAATGATGGTAACCACTGGGGTAACCCAGGCCAAGTCATTGGGCGAGTACATCTACTTGACGGGTATCGACACAACGATTACGGTGGACAAGACGTCCTCATGTCCCTCTGTAGGCAACATAACGGTCACTCATATCACCCCCGATTCCATTGGGATAAGGTGGTTAGCGATAGGAAGTGAAACATCGTGGCTGGTGAGCGATGGGGTCAACGAGTATGTCGCCACTGACACAATGTTCACTTTCGGTGGCCTGGCGCCCAACACCCAATACAACTTGACTGTGCGTGCCCTATGCCCTGACATTGCCGACACCAGCGAGGCTGTCACCGTTACGGCAACCACTTTGTGCGCCAACATCTCTGTTCTGCCGTTCATAGAGAATTTTGACAGGTATGTGGGTTCAACAACCAATCCCATGTCGGAGAACAACCTGCCACCCTGCTGGGATTATATCAACAGGGGTACACGGGCCAACTATATGGGCTACCCCATCCTATCCAACGGGAATGGCAACGCCCACAGTGAAGGCAACTGCATGCGGTACTATACGGCGCGTACCTACGCCGACTCAAACCAATATGCCATATTGCCACCAACCGATTCTGTGCTGCTTCCCATCAACATCCTAAAGCTGAGCTACTACATGCGTGCCAGCAGCACGTCCAGCAATTCCATTGCCCAGGCTGTTGTCGGGGTGATAACCGACCCCACAGATGCCAGCACATTTGTCCCCATTGACACATTCAACACCAGTTGGATGACGACCTATTCGCTCCATACGGTTGATTTCTCCTCTTACAGTGGACCTCACGGTCGTATAGCTTTCCTCTTCCCAAAACCCTTGGTAACATACAGCGGCAACTCAGGCTATGTGGACGATATAGTGCTGGAGGCTATTCCCGACTGCATGCCTGCCATCAATATGACCGCCTCAAACATTACCGTCAATTCGGCCCAAATTACTTGGTCAGACACCACAGGCTTCACCTCGTGGAATCTGGAATACGGCGAAAGTGGCTTCGAGCTTGGCACAGGCATTCTGGTCTATGTGAACGATTCCAGTTTCTTCCTCAACGGACTAAGGTCTGGAACCGCATATGATGTCTACATCACCAATTCCTGTCCGGGAGGCGTGGCAGGAACAGCATATATTACCTTCAGTACCGAGTGCAGAGCACTTGACACACTGCCTTATTTCGAGGACTTCGAATCTTATAACATAGGAGCACCTTCGTATCTTCCGCCTGAATGCGGTATCCCGTGCTGGCATCGCATAGACAACGCCACTTCTGCCCATGTAGGCTATATCGGCAACCCCTCCCAGTGGCCCTCCGGTGCCCGTTCCGGTTCGAGATTTCTTTTCTACTATTTCCCGCCCACAGGCAATGCCTATCCCGATTGGGTCATCAGTGCACTGCCACAGGTAGACACTTCCGTGTACCCAATCAACAACCTTAAATTATCCTTCTGGGCAAAAATGGACATCCCGTCCTCCAGTGGCCCAGTCATTGTAGGAGTGATGAGCGACCCCACCGACAACACCACCTTCGTGCCTGTCGACACTGTGACTGTAGGTGGAGTCACATACGAAATGAAAGAGGTAATTCTGGACAACTACACAGGCAATGGAACCTATGTTGCAATAAGACTTCAACGCAATCCCAGCCTCATAGCCAATTACTTTATCGACGATCTCCTGCTGGAGCCCCTGCCCACCTGTCCCGCCGTGGAGTTTCTGACCAAAGTCGGCAACGACTCCACCATGCTCACCCTGACATGGGTGGATACCGGCTCAGCCACCTCATGGCAAATAGAGTACGGCCTCTCAGGCTTCACACCCGGGACGGGCACCCTTGTAACGGCGACTGCCGTGCCTTTCAACATCACCGGTCTCACCCCTGCAACCCACTACGACGTGTATGTCACGCCCGTCTGTCCCCAGGGGAACGCACTGACACGCATGGCCACCTTCCTCACGGCCAACAGGAGCGTTGAGCTGCCCTTCTTCTGCGACTTCGAAGATACCATCCAAAACGCCTTGTGGTCTCTCGAAAACGGTGCCAATTCCAACAAATGGTGTATAGGCACAGCCACCAACTACGGTGGCATAAACAGCCTGTATGTCACTGGTGACAACGGAGTGAGCAACAGCTACACAGTAGGAGCTGCCGATGCTGTTGACTATGCCTTCATTGATGTAGTAATACCCACTCCCGGCGAATACGGCTATTCTTTCGACTGGAAATGCAACGGTGAACGTACAAACGACTACATGCGCGTTGCCCTCATCCCTGCCTCCGAGACTCTCGTGGCCAGCACAAACCCGCCCGGAGGATACTACTTCTTTGCTGAGATGCCCTCAACATGGCTGTCACTCGACGGCGGAGTAAAGCTAAATCTCCAATCCTCTTGGCAGAATCGTACAAATGTAGTACACGTCCCCTCAGCCGGCACCTACCATCTGGCTTTCATCTTCCGCTGCGACAATATGGGCGGTACCATGCCCCCACCAGCTGTCGATAACATTCTGCTTGTCCACACCACGTGCAACCGTCCCGACAGTATCACGCTGAACAACCTTACACAGACCTCGGTCGACATCGGCTGGGTGGACACCGGCTATGCCATCGAGTGGCAATACCAAATCGACAGCGGCATTATCAATACTGTTCACGCCACACACGTTTACCTCACTGGCCTGACCGGCAATACACACTATGCCTTCAGAGTACGCTCGATATGTGGAGGCGGCGACACCAGCTTCTGGCACGAGATAGCCTTCCGAACTCCTTGCGACTACATATCGGTGCCCTACACACAGGACTTTGAGTCGGCACCTGTCGGCTCGAATGTCAGCAGCGACTTTGTCGATTGCTGGTACCACCACAACAACGGCATCACTTACTGGGGCTACCCCTATATAAGCGACAACACCGCCTACAACCACACCCTACGGGGAGCCAGAGGGCTGAATTGGTACAGTTCCACCACTCCCTACACCTACGGCAGCTACCAGGCTGTCGTGCTGCCTCCGCTTGACACTGCCATCAGCATCGGCACCACACAACTGAGTTTCTGGACTAAGGCCACTTCGACCACCTACACGCCCGTCTTCCTTGTCGGTGTGATGACCGACCCCAACGACATAGCCACCTTCGAGGCAGTGGATACCGTCACTATCACAGGCGTTGCATGGCGTGAAGTGACCGTGCCGTTCTCGGGCTACACCGGCAACGGCCGTTTTGCAGCAATCATGTCGCTGCGCGACACGAGTTTCTGGTATGCCGGTGTCGACGACATCACGCTCGACCTTATCACCACCTGCCATGTTCCCACCACGGTTTATTCCACCAATACCACCGCTACGCGCATCACCCTTGACTGGGTCGACATCGCGCAGACCACCGAATGGCAGATAGAGTACGGCCCGCAGGGCTACCTCCGCGGCTCGACAGAAGGCACATTGTTCACCACCTATTCGCACCCCGTGGTCATCGATAGCCTTACACCGCTGACCGCATACGACTTCTACATCCGTCCTGTCTGCTCAGCCGACGACACTGCGCGCTGGGAGTTCCCCACCACGCTCACCACAGGCTTGTGCGACAACAACGACATCTTCGCCATCGGCTCCGCCACCTCTTCCGGCACCACCTATAATGCCCCGGTGAACAACTTCTACAAATACACCCTCTCCGAAGTAATCGTTGACAGCACGGAAATCGGCGAGGAAAGGGACATTGACTACATCGGCTACTTCTACGACCACTACGTGCCCATGACCGACAAGACCAACTGCACCATCTATCTCCAGCCCACCACACTGAATGCCTTTAACAGCAGTGCCGACGTGGTGCCCCTCGACCCCACCACGGCTGTCCGCGTCTATACCGGACCGCTCAACTGCACGCAGGGATGGAACTACTTTGCATTCGACACCACCTACCACTACAACGGCACAGGCAACCTGATGGTCATTGTCGACGACAACTCGGGCGACTACAACAGCAGTTCTTGCATATTCAAGACAGAGCCCTGCACGGACAACAAGACTCTTTTCTACTATTCCGACTCCTATAATCCCGATGCGGCGACCGTCTCCTCCTCCTATAGCGGCACCAAGACCGTGGCCACGTGGCGACCCGTCATGCAATTCGTCGTCTGCCTCCCCCCGATCTGCCACCAGCCTGTCGTCACCAATATTGCACAGACCTACAACACCGCTACCGTCAGCTGGACAGCCGACGGCACAGCCTTCGAAGTCGGCATAAGGGAAACGTCCGACACCGGCTGGACTTCGCCAAGCATGGCCATCACCGACACCTTCTACACCTTCACCGGGCTCCGTGCCGCCACCAGCTATACCCTCCGCGTGCGACAGGACTGCAATGCCGACAGCCTCGGCTACAGCGAATGGACGGAAGCCTCTTTTGTCACCGACAGCATGCCCTGCCTCACGCCCGACAGCCTTACCGCCACTGCCGTCACCAACACCACTGCCACCTTCGACTGGAATGCCAACGGCATTGAGGACATGTGGGACATCCACGTGTGGTATGGCTCGTTCGACAGCATCTACCGCACTGCCATCCGTCCCGCCACAGTGGGCGGCTTCACCGCTGGTCTCACTTACAACGCCGCTATCCGGGCTCTCTGCGGCTCCAACCTGACCGAAGGGGACTGGAGCGACACGGTGCAGTTTGCCACAACCGTCTGCCCAGATGTGACGGGGCTCGCCACCGGCGATGTCACCACCAACAGCATCGCACTAGGATGGGACAATGACCCGATGGCACAAGGCTGGACAATCGAATACGGCAACACGGGCTTCACCCAAGGCCAGGGCACGACCGTCACCAGCAATACCAACAGCTATGTGGTGACAGGTCTGGATAACGGCACCGCCTACGACTTCTATGTCAAGGCAGTCTGCGGCGACGACTGGACCAGCGAGAACTGGGTCAGTGCCTCCGCCACGACCATAGAAGACACGCTGGGCATCGAGGATGTCGACGGCATCGGCTGCCGCATCCACCCGAATCCAGCCACATCAAGCGCCACCATCAGTGTGAAGGGTGTGAACGGCAAAGTGCGCATAGCCGTGGTCGACATGAACGGCCGCACTGTGGCCGCCGAGACGCTTGAATGCAGCGCAGACTGTGAAAAGACCATGGTGGTCGACAAACTGGCCCAGGGCACCTACTTTGTGCGCATCACGGCCGACAACACCAACATGGTACGCAAGCTGATAGTGAGATGAGATTGATTGCTTGAATGCTTGATTGTGTTAATGCTTGAGTGGCTGACGCAGTCAAATAACTCAAGCAATCAAGCAATCAAACAATAGGAACTATAGTTTTCCCTGAGGGGGCGGCGCTGCGCCGCCCCCTGCTTGTCCACTCCTGAATTTATTTAGGTGGTTGCACAATAAAAAATACTTTTTGGTGTTATTGGTTGCGAATTTTGTATCCTTCGCTATGGATGGCGGTGCAATAAAACGAGATAATACGATACAAAAGAGAAACATATTTAAAGCATCTGTACTATGAAAAAAATGGGCAAGGGGGCAGCCTTGTTGTTGCTGCTGGTGGCAGGCTATCTGCTGCTGGGAGTGGCTGCGTGGTTGATGCCCGATGCTTCAGTGCGTCGCCATGTGGAGCAGACTGTCGCCTTTGGCGATATGGGTGAGGATTATCCCAAGGCTATTGTGCATGACCACTACGGCGATATGGATCCCTATATGATGGACAATTACACCGATGCCTTGATATTGAATCAGGCGTTGTGTCTACGTAGTGAAGGGCTGAAAGGCATGCTGCTGCTGCCGCGACACGATGAGGGCATGGTGCAGAGCCAAAGCCTGCGCCATCTGCTGGAGGGGACCGATGGTGGGTGGATTTCCCATTATGCCCGCTATTGGCACGGCACCACATACGTGGCGCGGCTGCTGCTGGTGGTCACCTCCTATTCGGGCATCCGATACTTGCTGTATCTATGCTCATCGTTGTTGCTGCTATGGTGTATGATAAGGCTGTGGCGCACTTTGGGATGGGTGCGGATGGCGATAATTGCTTTCGCGTTGATGATGGTGAATGTGTTTGTGATGCAGTTTTCGTTGCAGTTTGTGCCAGTGTTGATGTTGGCCACGGGGGCAATAGTGTGGATGACCTACCACCCTGCGCATGACGGAGGGCTGGCGATGCTGACGGTGGGTTCGTTGACGGTTTTTTTCGACCTTATCACTGTACCTACCATCACGCTGGGACTGCCGTTGGTGGTGTGGGTGGCAATGCATCGCGATGAGGATTGGCGGAAAGGACTGTGGCATTTGGTGCAGCTAGGACTGTGGTGGCTATCAGGCTACATTCTCACTTGGATGGCCAAGTGGGGGATTGCCACGCTGGTGACTGGCGAGAATGTCTTTGCCGACGCATACGGTCAGAGCGTGTATTGGTCGGAGGGGGGTAATTCGTATATAGGCCAAGCTATCTCTACCAATCTGGAAATGCTGCATTGGAAGTGGGTGGTGGTGGCATTGGTGGCATTGCTGGCGATGGTGGTGTGGAAGCCCCGTGCCGAGGGTTGGAAGGAGGCTGTGAGGTATCTGCTGTTGGCGTTGATTCCTTTTGGCTACTATGTGGTGATGGCCCATCCGGCGATGCATCACGCTTGGTATAATTACCGGGCGTTGGTGGTGGCTGTAGCTGCGGTGCTGATGGCTGCTGCTGCTATGGTGGATTGGGAAAAGATTGTTAAATTGAAAAGTGAAAATTGAAAAGGGCATACCCCGCCGCTATCGGCAAACATCCACCGGAGGTTTGCTCCCCTCTAAAGAGGATTAAGGATGTCCACTGGACATACGTTTGCTGCCCAACTTCTTAGTTCATAATTCTTAATTCTTTATAATGGGCAGAAACAGACCGTCAAAGAGTTTTTTTAAGAATTAAAAACTAAGAATTAAAAATTAAAATTTGGCTGCCGCCCTAACTTCTTAGTTCATAGTTCTTACTTCAAAAGCATTGGCTGTCGCAGTCAGCTAATCTCAATTTTCACTTTTTTTATCGTTTGGAGAAGGGGTTGGGGGAGGAAATGTCGTATTGTGCTGCTGCCAACAGCATCTGAAAGCCTAATATGAAAGGCAGTACGGCCACCATGATGGTGCCGGTGGGGGCGGGTAGGTCGAGGCTGGCGTAGTGTACCCATTGGCAGATGCCAAATATCAAACCGAAAAGGAAGCTTGGGAGCCCTACAAGCAGGTATAGCGAGCAGATATTAAAATCGAAAACAAAGTAGCTGAGGTGCAATCGTCGCAGCCAAGCCGCTATCAACTTGGGCGGGAAAGAGATGAGGGTCTTCCCGATGCTGAGGTTAGACTTTTCGTTGCCATAGATGGCTGGCATCGATACTTCGTGGATGCGGGCACCCGTGTAGTGCATTTCTATCAGCATGGAGCTTTCGAAGAAGAAGCGGTCGGCAATGCGGGCAAACTCCATCTGACGCAAGGTAGAGGTTCGGATGGCGAAGAATCCGTTGACGGGGTCGCTGATGTTCCAGTAGCCCGAGGCGGTTTTCACCATAAAACCGATGCCCATATTGCCCATGCGGCGGGTGGCAGGCATACGTTTCAGCATTTGACGGTCGAAAAGGCGGTTGCCTTTGGCGAAATCGGCATCAGTCAGTGCTTCAACAAGCGGGGCGATATAGGTGGGGTCCATCTGGCCGTCGCCGTCGAGTTTCACCACCACGTCGACACCTATCTCCATCGCTTTGCGAAAGGCGGTCTTCATGGCACCTCCAACCCCGCAATTCTTATCGTGGTGAAGAGGTGCGATGCGCGGGTGGGAGCTGGCGAGGGATTCGACCATGGTGGGCGTGTTATCGGGCGAACAGTCGTCCACCAACAGTATGTGGTCGACGAAATCGGGTATTCCGGCTACCACCTTTTGCAGGTGTTGCGCTACCTTATAGCAGGGAATGGCTACTGCAATAATGAGATTGTGATACATGATAAATTGAAAGGTGAAAAGGGAATGTGTGAATGTGTTAATATGAATTCGTTAATGTGTTAATTCGTTAATCAATTGATAGAATTCGTTAATCAAAGATTTACACATTCACACATTAACGCATTACTATATCTTCTTACTTCATTATCAGCATCTCTCTCAGCTCGTCGAAGCGGAAGAAACGGTGGCCGCAATGGTCTTTCCACACCACGCTGCCGTAGTTGGGAAACATCTCTAGCAGGGGGCGGTGGTCATCCAGCAGCTCGTCGTCGGTGCTAAGGGCGAAATGTAGCTGTCCTTTGCGTGGTTTCAGCTGTTGGAACACTTGGCGGTCAAACTCTTTATAATTGGACAGTTGTTGCGCTATGTTGTCACCCTCGTGCGCCAAATGCCGCTCGATAGTGGCAACGATGTCTCGCACAGGGTTCACACACCATACTGTACCGTCGTAGAAAAGGGTACAACAAAGGGCATAGTAGCCGCCCGTGCTGCTGCCGAGGATGAGTCGGGGCTTCTCGTTGGCTATTATTTCTTGCAGCTGCAGGTAAACCTCTTGCGGCGGAAGGTGGTCATAGTCAAAAGTGGGGGCGACGAGTCGGGCATCGGGAAACATGTTGTGCATCAGCTGTGCCTTGGTGGCGTTGCCCGTGGAGCCGTAGCCGTGGATATACATGAGGGTATTGTTCATATATAGAGAAACGTCGGATTCTTAAAAATATTGCCTGCCTCAATAAAAAGAAATCGCCATCCCTGCACAATAAATCAGGCAACGTCGCGTTGTTGATTGAATAATCTTAATCGCTATGACCCGCCAGCAACGTCGCACACAGATAATCCAAGCCTGCCTTGAACAGCAGCAGGAGTTGGCCGCCACCGCCCGCCAGGAGATGGAGTCGGCACAGCAGCAGAGCAACGACTACGGCGCCAACGTGGATCGCTACGACTCCTACCGCACCAAGATGATGCGGGCTCGCGACATGTATGCCAAACAGCTGTCGAACGCCAACGCCGGCATCCGGGTGCTGCAAGAGCTGATAACCCTTGCCCCTTTCGACCATGCCGAACACGGTGCCATCGTCGTCACCAACAGGCAGCGGTTCTTCCTCAGTATCGGGGCAGGCAAGTTTCTGGTGCCACACCGCAGTGCAGAGCCTGTGCCGCAAGAGACCTACTTCGCCATCAGTGCTCAGACTCCCATCTACATGGCTCTCAAAGGCAAAAAGGCTGGCGACTCCATCACCTTTAACGGCACGACACAAACCATCACAGAGATACTTTAACCCATAAAACATATACCACATGATTGATTTTGTACAAATAGTAGGCGCATTCCTGGTGCTCTTCGCCATCATCGACATCACCGGTTCTATACCCATCTTCCTGTCGCTGAAGCACAGCGGCAACAAATTCAACCCCCTCTTTGCCGCACTCATCTCCCTGTTGATTTTCGTCATCTTCTTCTTTCTGGGAGATGCAGCGTTGAAACTCTTCGGGGTGGACATCCAGTCGTTCGCCGTGGCAGGCTCCATCGTGCTGTTCATCATGGCCTTTGAGATGATTCTGGGCGTGGAGATTTTCAAGAACGACCCCGCAGGCGGCGGCTCCACCGTTGTGCCTATCGCTTTCCCGCTCATAGCCGGACCCGGAGCGCTCACCACCATCATCTCACTCCGTGCCGAGTATGCAGACATCAACATATTGATAGCCCTTTTGGTCAACATCGTGATTGACTATCTGGTGCTGCGCTATATCGACCGGCTGGAGCGTCTGCTGGGCGGCACGCTCATCTCCATTCTGAGGAAGTTCTTCGGCGTGGTGCTGCTTGCCATCGGTGTGAAGCTGTTCACCACCAATCTGGGAAGCCTCATCCAAGATTTGAACCTTTAACGGGATAAAAGGTTAAAGGGTTAAAAGGTCAAAAGGATTAAGGATTAAAGAGCCAAAGAAATCGAGGAATTGAAGAATAAAAGAATCACCCTCCTTGCCAACCCATAAACGCCGAAAGGCTTCATGATTTTCAGCAGCCACATATTCCTGCTCTGTTTCCTGCCGCTCTTTCTGGCCGTCTATTTCCTTGTGCCTCCCAAAGGGCGCAATCTCGTGCTGCTGCTGGCCTCGGTGGTCTTCTATGCCTGGGGTGCACCCGACTTCGTCCTCATTTTGCTGGCCTCCACCGTTGCCAACTTCTACTTGGTCAAGGCTATGCACCGGGCACAGCGCACCGCCATGAAAAAGCTATGGTGCACCCTCGCCATCCTGCTCAGCCTGGGACTGCTGGTCTACTTCAAATATGCCAATTTCTTTGTCGAAAACGCCAACGCACTGCTCGCCGCCCTCGGCCTTGGCACCATGGGCTGGACCAAGGTGCTGCTGCCCATAGGCATCAGTTTCTTCACCTTCCAGTCCATCACCTATGTCGTCGATACCTATCGCGGCATCAACACCCCCATGCAGCGGCTCACCGACTACATGGTCTACATCATCATGTTCCCACAGCTCATCGCCGGCCCCATTGTGCGCTATACCGACATCGCCGACCAGATTACCGCCCGCCGCCGTCTGCGCTGGGAGGAATGCTTGCAGGGCTTCTACCGCTTCGTCATCGGTCTGGCCAAGAAGGTGCTCATCGCCGATGTCATCGGGCGCACGGTGGATGTGGTGCTTGCCGGCGACCTCGCCGCCCTCGACAGCGGAACAGCCTGGATCACCATCATGGCCTATACCATGCAGCTCTACTTCGACTTCTCCGGCTACAGCGACATGGCCATCGGCCTGGGGCGCATCATGGGTTTCCGTTTCCCCGAAAACTTCGACAACCCCTACACCTCGGCCAGCATCTCCGAGTTCTGGCGCCGCTGGCACATCACCCTCGGGGCCTTCATGCGCAACTACCTCTACATCCCCCTCGGCGGCAACCGCCACGGCACCGCGCGCACCTACCTCAACCTCTGGGTAGTCTTCCTCCTCAGCGGCCTGTGGCACGGCGCCAGCTGGAACTTCGTCATATGGGGCGCATACCACGGTTTCTTTCTGGTATTGGAACGGCTACTGGGCATCAACAAGCAGCGCAAGGCGTGGCGCATCATCCCCACCTTCATCATCCTGCTCGTGGGCTGGGCCATCTTCCGCATCGAGGACCTCCCCTCCTGCTGGACATTCATCCAACGCCTCTTCTGCTTCGACTTCTCAGGCTTTGCCCTTGCCGACCATCCGCAATATTATGCAACCCTGCTGGTGGCTTTGGTGTTTTCCTTCCTCACCCTTCTGCCTATGGGCAAGCGGTTGGAGCGCTGGGTTTTCTACACACGGTACGGAAACACCCAACTCACAGCGGTCTGGATTATAGCCTGCCTGCTGTTCGTTTGCTGCCTGATGACATTGACCGCTACCAAATTCAGTCCGTTTATCTACTTCCGATTTTAAACCCATGCGCCACATTCCCAAGATACTCTGCCTTGCCACCATGATGCTCTTCCTGCTCCCCGTCGTGCAGAAAGTCAAACCATTTGTCGAGGTGCAGCCCCTGAAAGGGGTGTATGTCCATACCGAGAAACCGCAGCTCACCTTCTCTTCATTCGTAAAAGGCGAGTGGCAAAAAAATGCAGACCGCTATGTAAAAGAGCACTTCGGCTTCCACGAACACTTCATCCGCCTCTACAACCAGTGCTTCTGGACTATCTGGCACCGCCCAGCCGATCCCAGCCCGGTGCTCGTGGGCAAGGACGACTACCTGTTTGAGCCGTCGTTTGTAAACGAATACTACACCGGCTGTTTCAACGAATTCTACCCCGACAGCATCCCCCTTTGCGAGAGACCCCAAATATTCCACCGTCGTATGAGCCGCCTCGCCAAACTGCAGGCCATCCTTGAGGAGCAAGGCGTACACCTCTTCCTCGCCCTCCTGCCCGGCAAAGAACGCATCTACCCACAATACCTGCCCAATCCCGGACCCCGGACGGGCAACCACACCTCCAAGACACAACCACGCGCCTACGACCTCTACCGCAACTCCCGCTACGATTTCCGTCGCATAGACCTCTGCCACTGCTTCGACAGCCTCAACGGCCACACCCCCTACCTTCTCTTCACCAAGACCGGCACTCATTGGAGCAACATCGCCAGCACCTACGCCTTCGACTCCGTCATGCGCTACATGCAGACATTCGGTCCACCCATCCACCCCGTCACCCTCGGCACACCCTACTATGCACCCACCCGTGAACCCGACAACGACCTCTACCACCTGCTCAACATCATGGCACCCGTCCCCGCCGACAGCAACCTGTATGTGGATGTGACGCTGACCGGCACGCGCCCCGGCCGCAACCCCTCACTCGTGGTCATCGGCGACTCCTTCTTTTGGAACATCCTCTACAACTTCCCCATACAGGAACTCTTCTCCGACTTCCGCTACTGGTACTACTTCTCCACCATCTACTACGACCCTGCCCACGACAAAGTCGCCGACATCGACCTGGTCGATGAACTGCTCCGCACCGACTACGTCATGCTCTCCTACTGCACCGTGCAGCTCTACGATTGCGGCAACGGTTTCATCAACCGCGCCCTCCTCGAACTCTGCTACGACCCCGGCGAGATACAAGCCGTCCGCGACAGCATTGCAGCCGACACCACATCCACCCTCACCATCGACCAACTTATCGACAAAAACTTAGAGCAATACTTCCCCGCCATAGCCGAGCCCCTCCCCACCAAACGCTGCACAAAGATAGCACAGCAGAAGTGAGACAGCCAAACCTCACATTTCAATTCTCATATTTCAACCAAAACCCAATATGTCAAAGACCTCTCAACACAACAAAAAGAAGAATATGTGAACCTGTTAATGAGTGAACAGGTTAGCCTGATTAACAAATTAACGCATTAACAAGACAAGAGGACTTCTAAAAATCGCTGTTCAAAGAGTCATTATTAAAACACGAATTGCCATGTAATGACCATAAATTAATGATTAATTGATGATAATTCGTGTAAAAACAAATACCATGAATTCTCATTGCAGAGCAATGATTTTTTTGAATATTTAGATGTTGCCATAACACATTCACCTCTCTTCTTTCCAGCTGCAAAAGTACAAACAACATTTTTCACCCGAACCACAACTTACCCCAACTTTCGCATATTTCGAATATTTACCTCAACTCTCCAATAAATACCCCAGCCCACCTCAAACAAGGGACTGAAACACACCATTCCACCTCTATCAACAAAACAAATTTTGCCATATCGTTTATTCTTCGTATATTTGCAAACGAAAAACAAACAAACAAAAACCTTATGAAAAAGCCCAACAAACACTATTACAAAGCCATACTTGCTTTTATCGTAGGCTTTCTTTACACCATTTCAGGTGTTGCCCAAAACAATATCTCAGTAAAAATCATCCCTCTTGGTGACAATCAATGTATCACGTACAACTCAGATGGAGAACACACTATTCTCAACGATCAAGTAATCAAGGCTTGCAAAGGAAATGAGGTAGCATATGTCGCAATAGGACAAAACTTAACCAACTTCACATGGACTGTTACCGGGGGCAACTATTCCCTCTCGGCAAACAATAGTCAATGCACAGTGACTTGGGGGCAGGGTGACCTTGGCGTGGTGGAAGTGACAGCATCCAACACCTCTGGCGATGATTGCTCTGACCGTCTGGAAGTCATTTTGGAAAACAAACCAAAATGTCGTTCCACCTCTGTTCCAGCTTATTTTTACGATTTATCCAATCCTAACAGAAAAGATCTTTATGTCTGCTTGGGCGACAGCATCACATTTATCGACAACAGCTATTCCACTACTACTCCTATAATAGACTACTATTGGGAATCTCCATGGGGAGCATCATCTTCCAACACCTATTCTTTCACCGCCCAGTCCATCGGTGACGATTACAAAATTCTACATAAGGTCTTTAATGAATGCGGATGTTACGATTCCGAAATTATCTATATCCACGTAGCTCAAGCATGTTCAACTCAAATGAATTGCTACGGAACTGTCTGTGCCCACACCACCGTCGATTACCATGTATCACTCCCATCCTGCACATCCTACACCTGGGATGTCGATGGGGGTACTCTGGTCAGCGGACAAGGCACACAATACGTTCGAGTGGCGTGGAATGCTCCTGAATCCGGATACGGGACACTGACTTTGGATGAAAGCCGATGCAATTGCAATTGCCAAACCCTTAAAGCTATCAAGATCCCTGTCATCTCCGATGCCGTCCCCATCAGCGGTTCCGATGTCATCTGCAAAGACCAACCCGAACTATATTCCCTACCTTTGTGGGGCGGAACCGGCTACCACTGGAGCGTCACCCCGGCAACCAACGTAACCATCTTATCTGCCGACTCAACCAACGAAGCCCTTATCCAAATCTCCCAAACAGGCACCTACACCATTACCGCCACCTATGAGTGCCGTTTCCTGGGCTGCGGACCTTTTCGGGTTACCAAAGTTATTTCCGTCAAGGACAACTTGACAATCATCGACCCTCCATCCAGCATTGTCTGCCAAAACGAGACCGTGCAATTCAGCAGCAGCGCCACAACAGCGAGTCAATGGGAGATTTTTCAAAACGGTCAGAAAATCAACAATTCTGCCACCCCATCTGTCACGTTTAACTACACTTTTAGCCAATGTGGCATTTTCACAGTGAAGGCAACCAACCCCGACTTCTGCAACACGGCTGAAAAAACGATTGAAGTGGCACCGTTACCTCCCACACCAACGAACATTTCCGGACCTCAAGAAGTGTGTCCCAACAGTTCCGAATACTATTCCACTACAGCACCCGACCCCGACTACTACATCCTTTGGGAATGGAACAACGACAACGGCACTGCCACCGCCACCGGCAATCGGGTGATGATTACTTTCGGCTCCACGGCAAGCAACATCAACGTTTACCAAGTAGATCGCCGCACCGGCTGCCGCTCAATTCCCTTGGTATGGCAAACCCATCTCTTCCAATTCGCCCCCTGGCCCTACAACTCTCCCGTCAAGGTTTGCGAAGGAGAAGAATTCCAGCTCAACCAGCTGACCGACCACCCCGATGTCCCTGTCCTGTATGTGTGGACCCCTCTTCCCGAACATGCCCTAACCGTGAAGGGCGACCACCTGCAGCGCAATGTCACCGTCCAAGCCAACTTCTGCGACCCCGCCGTCTCAACCGCCTACATGATTCTGGAACGCAAAGCCTGCAACATACCATGTACCAACAGAGTCACCGTTCTCCTTGGGCAGATAGACCCGCCCGCCGTCAGCCTAGGTCCATTCTGCGCCAACATTCATGTCCAACTCAACGGAATGTCTGACGACGACCGCCTCAATGCCGACCAAAGTCTTTCCTATTGGACAATCAACGGGGTCGGCACCGTCTATGGCATCCCCGCCGACATCGTTTTCCCCGCCGCAGGTACATACTCTGGCACCCTGCATTATGTATCTCGCTACGGATGCGAAGTCCAAGTCCCTCTCTCCAATATCCAAGTAAACGACTTCCCCGCACTCTCTCTGACCACTTCGGGCGGCAGCCTCTGCCTCACTGGCCTTACCATCCCCGACCCTGATTTCACCTGCACATGGTCCAACGGGGTTACCGGCAAGCAATACATTCCTCTTCCCAATGATGAAGTGTACTGCACTGTGTGCAGCAATAGCAACGATTGCTGTACCACCCTGCACTATGTACCCCCTCTCCCCGAATGCACACAAGCCAGTGGATTCTCCTACACCAACCCCTGCTACAACATCGTGACAATATCCGTCAACAACAATGTAACTCTTCCTGCCACCCTCAACTTCTACTGCGGGACTACTCTGCTTACCCAGAGTGTCCGCATCACTTCCCCTTCCCAGAATGTGCTCATCCCTCAACCATGTGTCGACAGACTTCAACTCAATTGGTCTTCCGACGACACAAGGTACTGCGACAGCCATACACTGACACCTCCTTCTCCAGACAATTGGCTCAACTTCCAAGTTGGAAGCGACTGCAACGGCAACATCACCGTCACCGACAACTCCACCTATTCTCTCACCCCACGGCCCTACAGAGAGGTTACCGTCACCAACCTGAACACCTTCGCCTCCACAACCTCCAGTTTCCTGCCCGAGAGCACAAGCCTGTCCATCCCCGTCCTAAACAGTCTCACCACCCAAACCAACTTTAATATAAGCATCACCATAGGCAACCAAACCGACTGCACAATCGAATACCAGAGAACTTTCGACCCCGTTCCACACATCACCAATTTCAACATCCCACCGCTCTGCCACCAGACCCCGGCACTGCTCTCTGCCACCGCTGTCGGCACCGGATTGGAATACAAATGGGACTTCGGTGACGGCTCATCCAACTACGGCGAGAGTATTTACCACACCTATGATTATCATAATTCACCCGTCGATATCTCGCTTACCGTAACCGACAAAAACGGCTGCCAAGCAATTCGGAGTCAATCAAAAACCATCTCTTCAAATAATATTCGTGACAACCGGGATATATTAGGAAGTACCGACCAGATATGTTACGGAGATACAAGAACAATAACTTACAGAGTACAAAATCAATATGATAATGCATTTAATAGTGATTTTTTCAACTGGACACCAACCATCACAGAAACAAGTTCATACCTCAACTGGAAAGATTACGCCCTGTATGCAGGAGGAGACTATCGAGTGTTAGAAACAAGCTCCAGCACAGGATGCAAAGGGGAATTCACTGCAAACATCAAATACCCCAACGAAATCCCCGCCAACATCCTGTGCGACGATGCTTACTGCCAAGGGGTGGAGGCTCTTGCCATAGGAAATGCCGGAAACCAGTATCGATACCATTGGACATTATCCTCCAGTGCCAACATCCCGCTCGGCACCTCCTCCAACAACAACTACCGTTTCACCGTTCCGCAGGATGTCAGCTGTACACTCAACCTCGCCGTATCGGAAAACAATTGCACCACCTCTACCGCCAAAACCATACTCATCCACCCCCTGCCGAATGCCCCCACCATCAGCTTCGGCAACAATGCATGCATCAGCAACGGTCCCGTGCAACTGACCTCCTCTTCTTCCTGTCCCCACCTGCTATGGAGCAACGGCACTCAGGGCTTCTCCACTACATACTATACCGACGGCCCCGCCGCTGCATACTGTATCGACAACAACGGATGCCACTCCCCGTCAGGCGACATTATCATCCCCCGCGCCCCCAATTTCGACGGTCTGCTGACCGGATGCTACACCGTCTGTGCCAATTCCATCAGCCGAACCGCAATATACTCTTTAGGCGTCGCCTATAACACCCCATGGACATGGTACAGAGACAGCTACACCTCATCCTCTGGAACTGTCCCCCTCCGCCCTTCCTCCATACAACTGCCCATGCCCTCTATTGGGACATACCGTCTCAAAGTGAACGACTACGGCCAGGGCTGCTACGATTTCTCCCCCCCGCTCACCCTATCGCCCATTGACTGTTCCCCTTCCATTGGTGGCGGCAGCATCCCCCTCAACCAAAGAATCGTTTGTTCTGTCGGCAAACTATCTTGCAGTCCCAGAAAATGCGGTGTAGAATATTCAGGCAACATCACACTTCGCAACCTCTCGACAGCACCTATTACCGTGACAAACATCAATAGCAACCCCGCAATACCCATCACCCTAAGTCCTGCACTGCCTGTCACCCTGCCTTCGGGGGGAACCACGACCATCTCTTTCTCCTTCACCTACGACTTCTCTGTCCCCCCGTCCGTCACCTACACCCTCTACGACAATACCGGACAGCCTGTCGGCTCTGTCACCATCGACCTGTCCAACTCTATCGGATGCCTCAATCCGGACGAATGCGAATTCGACATCGGTATTTCGCTTAACCTTAATTCTACCCTCAGTTCTGCCGGACAGGCCATCTATTTTGATTTCACCTGCACTTGCTCTAATCCGAATGCCACCATCTTAAAGATATGGTGCGATGGTCCGGGCGAAATTGTATCCGCCCCAATGGGCTCATTCCCCTGCACCGGCACACTCATGATTGGGTACGGTCGTCTGACCCAGATGGTGGCGGACACGGAACAGTTCTGCTTCCACATACTATGCTGCATCGACGACGAAAAGACCTGCTTGAAATATGTATGCATCCCTGCCCAGACATTATCGCAGCAATGCCCTGACCCGCCACAAAACGGAAAACAATACTGGCACAACCCAACAGGCAATGCTTGGAATGAACCGGCCGGGACTCGATACAGTCTCTCACCCAATCCCGCTTCCAGCAAAGTAAACGTAATGGATGCAGCGACCAGCTCACCCGCACAAGACATAGAGGAAGTAGCAGTTCTGTCCCTGTTAGGCACACCACTGCTCGTACAGACAGACGGTGGACAGTTTGATGTCTCCGCACTGCCACAAGGCAGTTATATGGTGAAAATCACCAACAGGCAGGGATTGGTGGAACATCTGAGACTGGTTAAAGGCCATTGACCCTGCAACCGATAAGTTTTTTTCAATTATTACAATAGTAAGATACCATGGTTACACATATCAAAAAAACAATATTATTCCTTTCAGTCCTGCTTCCTTGCATGGCATGGCATACAGCTCTGGCTCAGGAGGCTGAACTCAAATGGGTGGAAGGAATAGGCAACACCCGCTCTGCCACCTACATGAACCCCTCTATGACCGACTTCCAACTTGACGGCGAGGGGAACATCTACGTGGTCGGCCATTTCGACAGCGGCAACACCTGGCTGGACGGCTCCGATGTTGACCCTGTCCACTTCCCCTGTTTGATGTCATCCATTTATCACGGCCTGTATGTCGCCAAGTTAGACTCCAACGGCAACCGTGTATGGATAAAATCGCTAAGAACCAGCTTGAAAAATGACAAGTATAACGGTGCACAACTCCGTCTGTCCAACTTGATACTAAAAGACAGCTTGCTTTTATTTGACGTTTCCATAGTTGGTCAAATTCAAAACGGATACCAAATGTGCGTGCCTCCTTTCGTCTGGTTCTTCGACACACTTTTCACCTGCCCCATGACACCAGACAACCCCTACGAGGGGAGCAACTACGCAATTCCGGACAGCCTATTTCAATTCCCTTTCAATCGATATAACGGCAGTATAGGTGATGCATGCATTACAATGGACTTGGAGGGAAACCTAATTGATTATCACACAAGACAAGCGGGTTATTATGATTCTTACAATGGTCAAATAAAAATCAATAACGTTGATATAACATTTGCCCCCTGTGTCATGAACTCTCAAAAGAACAGACATTTTTTTTGCAATACGACTGAGGGTAATTACACTATTTTTGACGACGACTCAACAAAAAGGCTTTACGTCCCTTTCATCG
>CADAQX010000036.1 GCA_902790215.1 uncultured Bacteroidota bacterium
GGAAAGCACCCCGCACGAGTTGGCCTCGAACATATACTCGCCCTTGGTGTAGCCAATGCGGCGGATGACATCGCGCACGGTGTCCTGTATCTCGACATAGCCGTCGCACGTCACTTCACCGCTCACCACCACAAGACCTGTGGTGACCAATGTCTCGCACGCCACATGGCTGTCGGGGTCGCGACGAAGGAACTCGTCTAAAAGTGAATCGGAAATCTGGTCGGCCACCTTGTCGGGATGACCCTCGCTGACAGATTCGGAAGTGAAGAAATAACTCATAGTACTCTACTTTTTTTGGGTGTTAAACATAAAAAAGCAAAGGGGGGAAAAGACGTGATTGTTAGGTATGAAAATCATGTGTTTAGCATTATTTTTCAGTGGTTGCAATCATTACAAATCTATCCACTTTGCGGGTGCAAAGATACAACTTTTTCTTCACTCCACAAGAAAATGTACCTTGAGTCCAAAAAAAAGTTGTATCTTTGCAAATTGAAAGAGAACACACATATAACACAATAGTCATGGAATCTACTGCAAGGGGGCAACACCACACAGACAATACGCTATTATACCTTCGCAAACAGGCGTCGGAGCTTGCCCTCCAAACCGATAGCGAAGAACTTCTAACCGAAGTCATAGCACTGCTGCGGAAAGGGTACTACATGCAACAGCACCGCGAAGAATCGACCATTCCCGATGGCTACATGTCACTGGAACAATTTGAAGATGAACTGGTCAAGACTGTAACCAAAAGACTATGACAGAATACCGAGTCATCATCCCGCTATCTGTCAGGTTGTACATGGATGATATTTCCGACCACATCATAGCAATCAGTCGACCAGAACATGCAATCCGTTATATCCATGAAATGATAGCGGAGATACGCACACTCTCTTATCTGGCCGATGCACTGCCCTACTCTCAAGCCTCATTTATCAAAAGAATCCACCCTCACGGAAAAAGATTCAACATTAAACATGGCACTTGGTGCATCATCTTCCACATAGAGCAAGACTATGTAATCGTCGACCGCATCATCCCATCCTCATCTGTAATTGACTAACTTTTTACTTTTTTTACACTTGTTGTGACAGATTACAACAGAATATGACATTCAATCTCTTTGTGAGGCTAATACATTATTTTCACATATATTCCTCCATCCAGAATTCTTTCAGATTGGCACTAATATCCATCTCAATCCTTCTTATAATATGCGTACAGTCATCTTTAAGCAGTGCAAGATTCTTTCCTGTAGGGAACATATCATACATCTCATTAAGTATATCTCCATAATAGCTGCTAACAATCTCTTCTAAATGGAAGTTCTGGAGAGCGATGTCAGCTTCTTTAGCTATACCACCAAATAACAACATTTGATTACGAAGATGTGTCTTGGGATCAAGAAACTGCGATTGACCCATTAAGACATAATACATCAAAAAATCGGGTTGCATAGCAATTAATACGACGGCAAGTTTACTGCCTGAAACCAAATCCTCATAACCAGTTTCACCAAATATCCTGTCTTTATTCTTGAGATAGTTTTTCAATAGACAGAAATATGCCAGTTTCAAGACTGACACTTTATTTTCATCGGTTAGGTAATTCTCTGTCAACATGAAATAAAGGCTTTTTGCCACAACATATGGTTCTTCAACTATGGAAAACATTCCTTCATATTCATGTATTTGACGAAGCATTTTCATGGTTTCTTGTTTAAGCACTTCATGGTCATCTTTCACGAATGCAGAAACAATATTTCGAGCCATTTCGTCGATTTTCATAAAGCTAAAATTTATATTTGTATTAAAGCATGGTGAATGACAACAGCATTGCAAAGACAACGAACATTGCTATAATTGGGAAACACCCTGACTTGGAGACTGCCCGTACTCCTTCTGTACTGCTAATTGGTTTGATTTCTAATAAGTCCTCCAGCAACTCCATATCTTCTTTTATCTCTTTAGGATTCCATCCTAAAGCAACGCAGAATGCTCTGAAGTCTCTCAAGGCATCCTTCCTTTGACTCTGAAGCACTGGACTATACGTATTTGTTATCACCCAATGTCTTACATCGGTATCAGATATTGGTCTAAGATGAGCCACAATTTGAGAAAAATCTTTGGGCATAGGAAACTTTTCCATCTCCTCCTTTGTTAAACTCAAGACATCCAGTTTCATTTCACCTTCAACTTCAGTCAACTCATCAACCCCTTTGTATCCCTCGAAAACCAATACTGCTGCCATAATGTAGCATCTGGTTTCTTTGCTTTGTTTACTAAGTATTTCTTTCATTTCCATTTTATTTTATCTAATACATCAAAAGTATTTATCATCTAATGTTTTGGGCATAAAATAAACTACAGTCCAAATTGCTGCCCAAGAGAATTAATCTTTTTTATGACGTTCAATATCTCATCTTCTGTATAGCCAAGCTGTTTAAAAACATGAAGATGATACCCTAACGCCTTTTCGCTCCCACCCATCTTAGCAATTCCGAAACTATTGTATAGCACATAATCCAAGATAGCTTTATCCTTAATGGTACGTAAACCACTTACATAGTCTTCTACCCTACGTGGGGCATTTACCTGAGCATACGAACCAAATTGTCCTTCTGAGATATTCAAGGCGTTCATCTCATTTGTCACCATTCTTATCGCCTCACGCTCATTAATTGTCCCCTGAGCGAAGCTTGCGACGGATGATTCAAAGGCAAGAATTGCACATTTTTGATTTGTTGTCAAATCTGAAAAAAAACCTCCAAATACATCTCCTGAAGGATGTAATGCTTGATTGTTCAATAATTTCTTAGAGCCGAACAAATTTCTGAAAAAACCCATAGTTGTATTGTTTTGTGCCTACTCTTGGATGCAGTTTTCGGCTTCCCTGCTTGCTGAGCCGGAATTCTTGTTTGTGAACTAAGGGCATGAAGAAAGGCGTGACTCTTTCGTAAAACTGCCTTATTTGTATTGAGGGTGTCTGGTATTACCCGCGCGATAAATAAGTGAAACGAAAATCCACGCCCCTGACGTGAACCTTTCGCCATCTTATTCTCATCGCGACTAAGTTTACCAGACTTTTCAATACGAGAACAAGAGCGTCAAGCTCAATTGCTTATAATTTACATTTCTTAATATTACATCTTCACTATTGTTTTGATTGCAAATGCAAAGATACGATTTTTTTCCCAACTGCAAACAAAAACAGAAGAAAAAAATAGGAATACGAGAAAATATAATGGAACGTAAAGAGAGTGTCATGCAAAAGCCCTTTTTATCACCTCTTTTCCCATTTAAAATAAACTTTACGCCGTGCACCCCTTGCGGGGTGTGCACGGCGTAAAAGTGAATAGTAGTACCCGTTCAGTCTCTCCGGTCGCGTCCGAAGAGCTGGCCGATCCATTGACGGTTGAGGCGGGCGATGTTCTGCCGTTTGATTTCCTTGGGGCATTCGGCCTCGCAGGCGTAGGTGTTGGTGCAGGAGCCGAAGCCGAGTTCGTCCATCTTCATAACCATCTTCCTGACGCGGTCGGCGGCCTCGACTTTGCCTTGCGGGAGCAGGGCAAGGTGGCTCACCTTGGCACCGACAAAGAGCATGGCGCTGGCATTCTTGCATGCGGCCACACAGGCACCACAGCCGATGCAGGCGGCGGCATCCATGGCTTGGTCGGCCTTGTGCTTGGGAATGGGGATGGTGTTGGCATCGGGCACACCTCCAGTAGTGGTGCTGATGTAGCCACCAGCCTGTATAATTTTGTCGAAGGCGGTGCGGTCCACCACCAGGTCGCGGATGACGGGGAAGGGTTTGGCACGCCAAGGCTCAATCCAAATCTCGTCACCGTCGTGGAACTTGCGCATGTGAAGCTGGCAGGTGGTGATGCCGTCGTCGTTGCCGTGGGGACGGCCATTGATATAGAGGCCGCACATGCCGCAGATGCCTTCGCGGCAGTCGTTGTCGAAACAGACGGGGTGGGCGATGCGGTCGTTGGTGAGTTTCTCGTTGAGTTGGTCGAGCATCTCGAGGAACGAGCAGTCGGCGCTGATGTTGTCGATTTCGTAGGTCTCGAAGTGTCCCTTGGCACGGGCATTTTCCTGCCGCCAGATATGTAATGTGAATTTCATGGCTTATTTATAGTTACGTTTTGCAATCTTGATGTGTTCATAGTTGAGGGGTTCGGCCGTCATGGTCTCGGGCTGTCCGTGGCCATGGTATTCCCAAGCGGCCACGTACATGAAGTGTTCGTCGTCGCGGAGGGTTTCGCCGTCCTCAGTCTGATGCTCGGTGCGGAAGTGTCCACCGCAGCTTTCCTCGCGGTGCATGGCGTCGGTGATGATGAGGTGTGCCAGCTCGAAGTAGTCGGCCAAGCGGTATGCTTTTTCCAGTTCGGGGTTAAATTCATCGGCAGTGCCGGGGATGAACACTTCGTGCCAGAAATGGTTTTCGAGTTCGGTGACCATCCGCTGGGCAGTGGTGAGGCTCTCGGTGTTGCGAGCCATGCCCACGTACTCCCACATGATGCGACCCAAGGCTTTATGGAAGTGGTCTACGGTGTGGGATGGAGTATCTTCTGAGTGTTCAGATTTTTCCGAATTCTCGGATTTGATGTTCAGGAGGGTTTGGAGTCTTTGGCGGACGGATTGTTCGGCTTGGTCGAACTCGGGGGTGTTGGCAGAGATTTTGCCCACATAAATCTGGTCGGCCAGGTAGTTCTGCATGGTATAGGGCAGGACGAAGTAACCATCGGACAGTCCCTGCATGAGTGCGGAGGCACCGAGACGGTTGGCGCCGTGGTCGGAGAAGTTGGCCTCGCCTGCGGCAAAAAGACCGGGGATGGTGGTCTGCAGTTCATAGTCAACCCAAAGGCCACCCATAGTGTAGTGGATAGCGGGGTAGATCATCATGGGATTCTCGTATGGATCAACATCGACAATCTTCTGGTACATCTGGAAGAGGTTGCCGTATTTCTGCTCCACCACGTCGCGTCCCAGACGCTTGATGGCATCGGCGAAATCGAGATAGACTGCCAGGCCTGTCGGGCCCACGCCGTAGCCGGCATCGCAACGCTCTTTGGCGGCACGGGAGGCCACATCGCGCGGCACGAGGTTGCCGAAGGCGGGATAGCGGCGCTCGAGGTAATAGTCGCGCTCATCTTCGGGAATGTCGTTGGGGCCTTTCTCTCCGCGACGGATGGCCTCGGCATCCTCCTTCTTCTTGGGCACCCAGATACGGCCGTCGTTGCGGAGGCTTTCGCTCATGAGGGTGAGCTTAGACTGGTAGTCGCCGTGAACGGGTATGCAGGTGGGGTGGATCTGAACATAGCAGGGGTTGGCAAAGGCGGCGCCTTTCTTGTGGCACACCCATGCGGCACTGCCGTTGCTGTTCATGGCATTGGTTGAGAGATAGTAGATATTGCCGTAGCCGCCCGAAGCCACCACAACGGCATGGGCAGCATAGCGCTCAAGGTCGCCGGTGACAAGGTTGCGGGCGATGATGCCGCGAGCGCGGCCGTCAACAACGACGAGCTCCATCATTTCGTGGCGCTCGTGGAGTTTCACACTGCCGCGGGCTATCTCGCGGCTGAGGGCACCATAGGCACCGAGTAGGAGCTGCTGACCCGTTTGCCCACGGGCATAGAAGGTACGGCTGACCTGTGCGCCACCAAAGGAGCGGTTGTCGAGCAGTCCGCCATAGTCGCGGGCAAAGGGCACGCCCTGCGCCACACACTGGTCGATAATGGCACCGCTCACCTCGGCCAAACGATAGACGTTGGCCTCACGGGCGCGATAGTCGCCGCCCTTGATGGTGTCGCGGAAGAGACGCTCGACGCTGTCGCCGTCGTTCTGATAGTTCTTGGCAGCATTGATGCCACCCTGGGCTGCAATGGAGTGGGCACGGCGCGGAGAATCCTGTATGCAGAAAATATCCACGTTGAAGCCCAATGCTCCCAGCGAGGCGGCAGCAGAGGCACCGGCAAGGCCCGTGCCTACCACGATGATATCAATCTTGCGCTTGTTGGCGGGATTGACCAGTTTCTGGCTGGCTTTGTAGTTGGTCCATTTTTCTGAGAGGGGACCTTCGGGTATTTTGGAATCTAATTTCATGAAGCTCTGATTAAAGGATGTTTGTAACTATAAACCAAGGTAAACTAAGATGACCACTGCGGCAAACATCAAGCACACCACCCAGGCATAGATCTGTCCGAGGATGTCAATGGCCTTGGCGTATTTGTAATTGTTCAGACCGAGGGTCTGGAATGCCGAGGGGAAAGCGTGGCGCATGTGGATGAAGAGTACCACAAAAGTGATGAGGTATAGTATCACCATGATTGGGTTGTGGAAAAGTTGCCGCACCATGTAGTAGAAATCCGGTTCGGGGTCACTCTCAGGCAGCACATCACGTAGCACCTTACGTTCCTCGTAGGTAAGATGGCGTATCCATTTCCCGTCTTCGCTGATATTGTCTTCGTCGTAGGCACGTGTGATGATGTTCAACACTTCCGACTTGCCTCTAAGACGGTCAATATAAGCCTGTGTTTCTTCGGCGTCACTGTTTTCGTCGGTATAAGTCAGGGCACGTGCTTCCAAGTCGTTGATAAACTCATCCAACGACTGATCCATCTGGTTGGCCAGCTCTGCCCATTGCATCATTTCCGGGTCCTGCAGTTTCTCGGTTTTGACCATATACTCACCTTTCACCCAGCCCAATTTGACAAAGTAGAACTGACAGAAGTGCATAACAAGGAAAGAGAAGATAAGTATGCCTGTCCACATCATGAGTTTGGAGCCAGGATGGGTCTTGCTCTTGCCATCCTTGTGGTATCGCACAGGACGTGCCAGACGGTTGGTAATCCAGAGCCAGGCGGTGAAACAGATATGCAGGGCAATAAAGCCGAGCAACACTATCTCAAAGACCTTGACGATGTAGTTGGTGCCCATAAAATGGCAGAAAGCGCTGTACCAGGCGCCGTCGTCGTGCCGCAGTACAAGGAGGTTGGCACTGGCATGGAACAGCAGGAAGATAAGCAGAAATCCGCCAAGCAGGGCGACACATATCTTCTTGGAAATGGAATGGATTTTGGGTAAATTCATATTTCTTGAATGTGTTAATTATTGAATGTGTTAATGTGTTAGTGACTATAATTACCGGCCAGGGACACCAGTTATTTTTTACCGGCAGGGGCGCCACCGCCAAAGTCGTCGTAGAGGATATTCTCCGAAGCCACACCGAGATTGTCGAGCATATTGACCACTGCGGCGCTCATGGGTCCGGGGCCGCACATGTAGTATTCTATGTCCTCGGGTGCCGGATGGTCTTTGAGGTAGGTGTCGTACATGACATTGTGCACAAAGCCTGCTGTGTAGGGTACGCCTGCTGCATCGGCAGCGGGGTCGGGACGGTCGAGTGCCAGATGGAAGTGGAAGTTGGGGAAATCGCGTTCCAACTGATGGAAATCGTCGAGATAGAACACCTCGTTCAAGGCTCGGGCACCATAGAAATAGTGCATGGCTCGGTCGGTGGTGTGCAAAGTCCGTGTCATGTGCATAATCTGGGCACGCAGAGGAGCCATTCCGGCACCGCCGCCCACCCATATCATTTCGGGTTTCTCTACCATGTCGGCAGGATGTTCCTTGATGTGGAACTCGCCGTAAGGCCCGGACATGATGACCTTGTCGCCCGGTTTGAGCGAGAAGATGTAGGACGAGGCAATGCCGGGATTCACATCCATAAAGCCGGAACGGTCGGGTTTGAACGGTGGTGTGGCAATGCGCACGGTGAGCATAAACACATCGCCCTCGTCGGGATAGTTGGCCATGGAGTAGGCACGCACCGTGGGCTCGGTGTTCACACAACGGAGTGAGAACATGTTGAATTTCTCCCACGAAGGCAGGTACTCCTCCCCTATCAGGTCGCGGTCGTAATCGGCATAGCTGATATTAAACTTGGGTATCTTTATCTGTGCATAGGAGCCGGGGGCAAAGTCCATGTGCTCGCCCGGAGGCAGCTGCACCTTGAACTCCTTGATAAAGGTGGCCACATTGCGGTTGGAGATAACCGTACATTCATACTCCTTGATGCTGAGTATCGACTGCGGCACCACAATCTTCAGGTCTTCCTTCACCTTCACCTGGCATCCCAGGCGCCAGTGCTCCTGTATCTGCTTGCGGGTGAAGAAGCCCACCTCGGTGGGCAGGATAGAGCCGCCGCCTTCCAGCACACGGCATTTGCACTGTCCGCAGGAGCCTTTTCCGCCGCATGCCGAGGGCAGGTAAATCTTCTGTTCGGCCAACGTCGAGATAAGGGTGTTGCCCGAGGGCACAGTCAGTTTCTTGTCGTCGTTAATCGTGATTGTCACATCGCCCTGCGGCACCAGTTTGTCTCTCAGCACCAGAAGCAGTGCCACCAGCAACAGGATGACGACCAAAGCAGCAATCAGTGAACAAAGCATTGTTGTAGTCATAGTGTCAAAGTTTTATTCCCATAAAGCTCATAAAGGCCATGCCCATCAAGCCGGTGATGATAAAAGTGATGCCCACACCCTTCAATGCCGGGGGGATGTGGGAGTAGCGCAGTTTCTCGCGGATGGCGGCAATGGCCACAATGGCCAAGAACCAGCCAATACCGCTGCCCAGGGCGAAGCAGGTCACCTCGCCGATATTGCTGTAGCCGCGCTCCTGCATGAACAGCGAACCGCTCATGACAGCGCAGTTCACAGCTATCAAAGGCAGGAAAATGCCTAAAGAATTGTACAGTGCAGGGGCGAAGCGTTCCACTATCATTTCCACTATCTGCACAATGGCGGCAATGACGGCAATGAACATGATAAGGCTGAGGAAAGAGAGATCCACGCTCTCCAGCGCAGGGCTTATCCAACTGAGTGCGCCGGGTGCCAGCAGGTATTTGTTGACAAGATAGTTTACCGGCACCGTGATGAGCAGCACAAAGGTTACCGCAATACCCAACCCTGCGGATGTTTTCACCGTCTTCGACACAGCCAGATAGGAGCACATGCCCAGGAAGAAGGCGAAAATCATGTTGTCTACAAAGATAGACTTGATGAATATATTGATGTAGTCCATGTTGAGAATCGATAGTTAGGAATTAATCTTCTTGGAGGTCTTTGTTACGAGTACGTTGTATCCAAATGATGATGCCAGCCAGTATCAAAGCCATGGGCGGCATGATCATGAGACCGTTGTTCTCATACCCTATGCCGTACAGCCCCAACTTCTCCACGATGGGGTAGCCCCACAGCGTCCCGCTGCCGAAGAGCTCGCGCACAAAGCCCAGCGCCACAAGAATGACACTGTAGCCAAGCCCGTTGCCAATGCCGTCGCAGAGGGATGGCACCGGCGGGTTACTCATGGCAAAGGCCTCTAAGCGTCCCATCACGATACAGTTGGTGATTATCAGTCCTACAAAGACCGACAGCTGCTTGCTGACATCGTACATGTAGGCTTTCAGAAACTGGTCAACCAGCACCACAAGGGTGGAGACCACCACAAGCTGCACAATGATGCGGATGCGTGGCGGGATGGTGTTGCGCAACAGCGAGATTATAAGGTTGGCCAAGGCCACCACCACGGTGACCGAAACAGCCATCACCACGGCAGGTTTCAGCTGTGCTGTCACTGCCAGGCAGGAACACACACCCAGCACCTGCACAGTGATGGGGTTGTTCTTGCTAAAGGGGAATTTGATAAGGTCAAGATTCTTCATTGCTCATCCTCCTTTGTTTGTTCTGAACTGCCTTCCTTCAACGGAAGCATTTCGCCATACTGTTCAAAAGCCTTGGCCAGCATTTCCGTCACACCGTTGCTGGTCATCGTGCCGCCGCTGATGGCATCCACCTCATATGGGTTGGCGGGGTCGGCAGTCTTCGACAGATGAATGGGCTGCAAGTCCATCTTCTTGCCGATAAAACGTTGGGCAAACTTGTCGGTGGAAATCTCGCCGCCGAGACCGGGGGTCTCACCCTTGTGGTCGAATACGGCTCCCACCACCGTGCTGGAGCTGTCGAGCGCCATATAGCCCCATATCGGGCCCCACAGTCCGGTGCCTTTCAAGGGAATAACGACACCGCCGTCGTACAGGTAGTAGGGGCAGTCCCCGTCGTCGACTTCGGTGATATATTGTTCGTAGAGTTTGTCGGCGTTGTCGCGCGTGGCCTCCACTCCGATAGTCTTCAGTATCATCTGCTTCGTCTCGGCCTGCTGGTTGCGCTCCTGTCGGGGCTTAAGGCTTGTCGACACCACCGTCAGGATAAGTGCCGCCACCGCCACCAGTGCCGCCGAATAGAGAAAGACATACCTGTTGCTAAAGGTTTTCATCTCTGTGCCTCCTTTCTTTCATTAGCCACAGCGGCAATTCTGCGTTCTCTTCTCTTGATATTACTTGCCACCACACAGTGGTCAATCAGCGGGGCAAAGCAGTTCATCAGCAGGATGCTCAGCATCATGCCCTCCGGATAGGCGGGATTCAGCACCCGCAGCAGGACGGCAAAGGCTCCTATCAGCAATCCGTAGATCCATTTGCCCTTGTTGGTCTGTGCCGAGGTGACGGGGTCGGTGGCCATAAAGACCGCACCGAACATAAAGCCACCCATCAGGAAGTGGTAGTAGAACGGCAGCTGCATATAGTCGTTGGCACCGATAAGGTTAAACAGAACACCCATGGCACCGCCGCCCAGCACCACACTCAGCATAATCCTCCAGCTGCCTATGCCGCTTGCCAGCAGCACCACGGCACCCAGCAGGATGGCCAGCACCGACGTCTCGCAGGTGCTGCCCGTCACTGTGCCGATAAACAAATCCCAGGCCGAATCCGACGGCCAGGAACCCGCCGCCAGCTCTCCCAACGGAGTGGCGCAGCTCACGGCATCCGAGCCCCACAGGTCGGCGGCAACCCATACCGAACTGCCCGACATGTGCGTGGGATAGCTGAAGAAAAGGAATGCCCTCGCCACCAAGGCGGGGTTCAGGAAATTCATGCCGCTGCCGCCGAACACCTCCTTGCCCAGCACCACGGCAAAAGCCACAGCCAGGGCCAGCTGCCACAGCGGCGTGGTCACCGGCACAATCATCGGAATCAGCAGTCCTGTCACCAGGAAGCCCTCGTTCACCTCGTGGTGGCGTATCTGGGCAAACATAAACTCAATGCCCAAGCCCACGGCATAGCTCACCACAATCAGCGGCAGCATCCGCAGGAAACCGAACCACAGGCAATACCACCAGCTGGCAGCCGTGCCCAGCTCGTAAGGCCACTCCTCGGCATATATCGAAGTCTGGAACCCGATGTTCCACATGCCGAACAGCAGGGCGGGTATCAACGCTATCACAACCGTAATCATGGCACGTTTCATATCCACCGCGTCGCGCACATGGCTGCCCCTTGTCGTCACCGTGTTGGGGGCGAAGGCAAAAGTCTCAAACGCCTCGAACGTACTCTGTAGCCAGGCGAACTTGCCGCCTTCCACAAAGTTGGGCTTAATCTTGTCAATAAACGATCTAATCTTGTCAAACATCACATGGCCTCCTTTCTTAGTTTCTCCAGAGCCTCCCTTATCACCACTTGCATCTCGGTCTTCGACGGGTCGATAAACTCGCACAGGGCAAAGTCTTCCGGCTCCACCTCGTAGATGCCCAGCTTCTCCATCAGCTCCACATCGCCCACAATACAGGCCTTCAGCAGTTGCAGCGGGTAGATGTCGAAGGGGAACACCCGCTCCATATCGCCCGTGAACACCAGCGGGCGCACCCCGCCGTGCATATTGGTGTCGAAGCGGTAGTCTATCACCTCTTCGTTTATCACCCTTGCCTTGCGCAGCAACTGCAGAAAACCCGACAAAAACGTGCGGCTGAAGCTGTACTTGTCCAGTCCCGGCATCAGCCAGCCCATAAAGTCGTAATAGTCGCCCTCCGGCAGCAGGGTCAGCAAACTGTCGTATGCTCCGATAAAACCGTCGGGGGCAATCCGCTCGCCGCTCAGCACATTGCCCGACACCGCGCGTACACGATTCAGGCTCTCTTCCGACATCTCCAATGCCGGGTAGTCGGGGTTCAGCAGCTGCGAACGCACTATCCGTTCCATGCACGCCCCCGCCACAATGCGGTAGTAGCACGGATTCTTCGCGTAGGGGCCTGCCACGGCAACCACACGCTCCGGACAATACTCGCCCGTCTCGGCCCAGTGTCCCAGCACCGCCACATCCTGCGGCGTCATCGTCCACACCGTCTCACCCTTGCTGATGGGGCACAACTGTGCAATCTGCGTGCCGACATTCCCTGCCGGGTGAGGCCCCTCCACATATTGCACACTCACATTCCCGCAACACGGCAACACCTTCTGCTCAACAACCGAGGCCAAACGCTGTCCTGGACGGAACGTCACAAACAACGTACCTTCCGTCAACGAAGCCAACGCCTCCAACCCCTTGCACAAATCCTGCTCACGTCCTTGCAGTGCGAAGTCGTAGTCGGGTGCCAGCGGGGCGCTGTCGAAACAGCTCACCACAATGGCCTTGGGCATGTCGTCGGGGTTGGCCACCGTGCCGAAAGGGCGCTGCCTCAGCATAGGCCACAGCCCCTGTTGCAGCATCGACTCTTTCAGAAGTTGAGAGTTGAGAGTTGAGAGTTGAGAGTTGAGAGCTGAGAGTTGAGAATTGAGAATTGAGAATTGAGAATTGGCTGTCGCAACCGCCTCATCTTTTGTGAGTCGGTCGAAGACAGGGGTATGCTCATATTTCTTTCCTTCTTCATTTTCCCATTCTCCGCGCTCCACCACCACGGCCAACAGCTTGCGCTTCTCTCCGCGCACCACCGCCTTCACCACACCGTCCACTGGCGAAACGAAACGGATGCGCTCGTCGTTCTTGTCGCAAAACAAAGCATCGCCTGCCGACACCCTGTCGCCCTCGGCCACCAACAAGCGGGGCACCAACCCCACGTAGTCGGTTGGCCTCACGGCATAGGTGCCGATGTCGCGGGCGTCGGTAACCCGCCGCACCGCGACACCGCCTATCGGCAAATCCAACCCTCTCTTGATTTTTATCATAGCATACTTTTTATTTATTGCTTGAATGCTTGACGAATTGAAAATTGAAAGTTGAAAATTGAAAGTTTAGAAGATTGCATGATTGTCTGATTGTTTGATTGCTTGAGTGATTTGACCGCGCCAGCCACTCAGGAATTAACGTTGTACAAGGTGAGAGCAGAGGGAGCTTGCTCACTATGCCGAGCCAAAACAACGTCACGAAGTAACACAATCAAGCATTCAAGCAATAATTTCATTTTTCACTTTTCAATTTTCAATTTTCAATTTAATTCAAAATTACTTAGTTAAGTCGATCTCCACCGGCTTGAGCATATTCTCCGGCTTCAGGATGCGGTCCAGCTGCTCCTTGGTCAGCAGACCGTGCTCCAGCACCAGTTCATACACCCCGCGGCCCGTTTCCGAAGCCTCCTTGGCAATCTTGGTGCTCTGCTTGTAACCGATAATGGGGTTCAGCATGGTCACAATGCCGATGCTGTGCTCCACCAGCTGACGGCAACGTTCCTCGTTGGCACGGATGCCGTCGATACAAAGGGTGCGGAGCGTGTCGTAGCCGTTCTCGAGCAGATGGATGCTCTCGAAAAGCGTGTATGCAATCACAGGCTCCATCACATTCAGCTCCAACTGGCCGTTGTCGCTGGCAAGGCTGATGGTCATATCGTTGCCTATCACGCGATAGCACACCTGGTTCATCACCTCGGGGATGACGGGGTTCACCTTGCCGGGCATGATGCTCGACCCCGGCTGACGCTCGGGCAGGTGAATCTCATTCAGTCCGCAACGGGGACCGCTGCTCAAAAGGCGAAGGTCGTTGCAAATCTTGTTGGTCTTGATGGCCAAACGCTTCATGGCGGCGCTATAGGCAATCATACACGTCGTGGCACTGGTGGCCTCAATCAGATTGTCGGCCAGCGTAATGTTCCAGCCCGTAACCTTGCGGAGCGCCTTGATGCAGGCCTCGCTATAGCCCGGCTTGGAGCAAATGCCCGTACCGATGGCCGTGGCACCCATGTTCACCACCAGAAACTCGTCGGCAGTGGCACGCAGGTTCTTGTACTCGCCGCGCAGCGAGTCGGCAAAAGCCCCGAAAGACTGGCCGAGAGTCATCGGCACAGCATCCTGCAACTGGGTGCGTCCCATCTTAATCACGTGGGCAAACTCCTTGCTCTTGGCGTCCAGCGACGTAATCATCTGCTCCAGATGGGGCATAAAGCTCAAGTGTTCGAGAGCCAAGGCCATATGGATGGCACAAGGATAGGCATCATTGGTCGATTGCGAAGCGTTCACCACATCGTTGGGCGAACAATATTGATATTCGCCGCGTTTGTGACCCATGCGTTCCAAGGCCAGGTTGGCAATCACCTCGTTGGCTGCCATATTGGTGGAAGTGCCGGCACCGCCCTGAATCATATCGATGGGGAACTGGTCGTGATACTTGCCGTCAATCAACTGGTCGCATGCCCACACGATGGCCTCGCCCTGCTCCGGAGTGATCATTCCAACCTCCACATTGGCCATAGCGGCAGCCTTCTTCGTAAACGCCATGCCGCGGATAAAGTTGGGATAGCTGCTCAACAGCGAGCCGCTGATATGGAAATTCTCCATGGCGCGGGCAGTCTGCACGCCGTAGAGGGCCTCTTCGGGGACATTCTTGGTACCGAGCAGGTCGCTCTCGGTACGGAATTTCTGTTCTTTTGTCATGTTTTTTTTTATTGTATTTAGTTGTATTTTATTGATATTTTTGCTTTTTGGCCAAACAGCCATTCCCGTTTGGCGCTGCAAATATACAACCTTTTCTTCAATTACACTTTTTTTATCGATAAAAAAAGTAAAAATACCACATTTTTATAATTCGTTAATTCGTAAATCGACTAACACATTAACACATTCACACATTAACACATTTAAAAACCACGGTCACCGTCGTCGGTGCAGTTCAGACGAGAGCGCGGCTAACGAGGCGGCGAGATTCTCGTTTTTCACAAGGATATCGTCGGACAGTTTAAGCGTAGTGGGCGCAAAGTTCCAGATGGCCTTGACACCTGCCGACACCAGCATGTCAGCCACACCCTGAGCCTCCGGAGCGGGGACGGCGATGATGCCGATATTGACATGTGTGCGTCTCAGGAACGGGACCAGACTGTCGATATGAAGCACATGCTTGTCGCCCACCCTCTTCTCCTTGGGGTCGATGTCGAAACCGGCCACGATGTCGAGCCCGTACTTGGCAAAGCCACCATAATGCAGCAGCACATGACCCAGCGCACCGACACCCACCAGCACCGCCTCGTCACAGCGGTCATACCCAAGGAACATCTTCATATCCTCAAGCAGTCTGACGATATGGAACCCCCTTTTGGGACGGCCGGGCTCTGAACTGATGCCCGCCAAGTCCTTGCGTACCTGCACCGGGTTAATGCCCAAACTCTCGGCTATGGAAGTGGCAGAGACAAACTCCTCGCCACGCGCCATGCGGTTCTCTATCTCACAATAGTAGGACGGGAGCCTTCCGAGTGTCGATTTCAATATAACCAAAGAGTTTTGCCTGTCTTTCATAGGTCGATCCACAATTATTTTCGCACTGCAAAAATACAAAAAAAAAACGACATAACGACAAAACAAAAAGATTGCGTTAATGTTTTAGCGGTTCAGGGGAGAAAGGTTTTAATGTTTTAGGGTTTTAAGGGAGGAAGGTTTCAATAATTGAAAATTGAAAATTGAAAATTGAAAGTTGCTGCCGCAGTCAAATCACTCAAGCAATCAAGCAATCAGACAATTAAGCAATCAATTTAATCTTCAATCCCTCAATCCCTTTAACCCTCAATCCCTCAAACCCTTTAACCCTCAATCCCTCAAAACATATCAACATATCAACGCAAAACATATCAACATATCAACACAAAAAATATCAGCATTCTGCAGAGCAAAGAGGTCAGCAGGTATGACTGTGGCAGTGCGAGGCGGGGGTCTCCAGCTCTATTGTGCTGTGGGCAATGCCTTCGGTGCGGAGAACCTCCTTTATTTCAAGGGTGATGTCGTCCATGCGGGTGCTGTCGGCAATCACCACATGGACAGTAAGCGTCGTCTCGGTAGTGCTGATAGACCAGATGTGCAAGAGAACCAAAGATAACAAAACTAAAGTTTGACAAGTTTTATCCCTTATATCCAGTAGCGTCGCGACGGAATGATAACAACGTTGCACAAAGTTGAGGCGCTTGTCGCTTCGCGCGGAAGTTACTTTTTAAACTGTGAAGGATTACGTCACCTTTCGCTATCTTTCCTCAAAGTTCCGATAGTGTCGCATATTTGTCCCCAACGTTCCTCTATGTGCCTTCATGGCTCGATGTTACGTCGTTCTTTCTTTTATCGTTTTCCGATATGTTTCCCTCATTTTCCCCTTTGTGAAACGGAAAACGATCGAATAACGATCGAATAACGATCGAATAAATGACGGCGCTTGAGTGATTGCTTGAAGGCTTGTGTTTTGTTGATATGTTGATATGTTGATATGATGCGAGCCGTATCAACTTATCAACTTATCAACGGACAACGTATTTACACAATCAAGAAATCAACAACTGATTATGCATGTCAAACTTTAGTAACAATATATATATCACCAAGTTGCAAAAAGGTACATCCTCCGCAACGCCTGTTGTGGAGGATGCACCTTCTATATTGCCGACCTTTGCCGACCGTCTGGCAACGGTCTACCGGCTTACCGACAGTTTCCTGACTGTAGTACCCTGTTGGTTGCTGATGACCACGATATAGATTCCCGATGGCCAACCCGACACGTCGAGCGCCACAGCATGCCCAGTGCACTCCTTGTCGAAGACTTGCTGCCCGCTCATGTCATCCACACTCACATGGCGCAGCTCGAACGACGACACCACCGTCACGCTCTCCCCCGCAGGGTTCGGCACCAAGTATGTGTACTTGTCCGCCACACTGTCTATCACCTCTGGCGCGCCGCCGGCAAGGACAAACTGCACCGTGTCGCTCCACTCGCTGTAGTTCTCGTTGCCATGGCATCTGGCACGCACCCGCGCGGCATACATCACCCCTCTGTCCAAGTTGCGCATCGTATAACTGGCCGTCGTCACCGTGGCCACGGCATACCCTTCCGGGTCGGCATCGGCATGCCCATAGGCTATCTGCCAGTCTATCGTGTTATCACCTTCGGCCCACTCCATCTTCACGTTGTTACCCCACATCGACACCACTTGCAGGTCCTCCACCACCCCGCACGGCACCGTGTTCGGGCTCAACCCCATCCCTGTCGTGTCGATAATGGGGAAAAGGGCAAGAAGATAATCACTTTTATATTGCCAAAAACCCCATTTGTAATTTCTTTCATTATCAAAATAAAAACATTCTTGTCCTGCAACTTTCACTAACTGAAAATCCTCTTCATTATGAGAACAAGTTGGCAAATACTCAGCCATAAAAGTAAATCCATACGATCTTGGGATTCCGTTTTCCTCCGGACAGGGGTTTTCCCATGTTATGGCTGCATAGAACGAATCCGTCACCGTTACCGGGTTGTCAAAATAAACCTCGTATACCGGAATATTAACATAATGAGTATCCAACTCGTGATAAGGGAGATATTGATCCCATATCCAACCCCGTTCTCCAGCCGGTGGCCTCATCCATCTCGTGGTATCCAGTATATTGTACGGTTTCTCAGCCAACAACACCATGGAATCACCCACGTGTTGGTATACCCTCATATACTCTTGCCAATGGGCCAGATTGGAGTCGTTTACCCGTTCATCCATACGTTCTACAAGGTGGATTAATCCGGCGGTGGCCATGCCTATGATGGTCAATGGAGTGTCTGTCTCGTAACAATGGCAAATCAGAGATAATCTATTAGCCTGATTATAAATTTGTATATTAGGTACGGCAGATGTATGGATAATACCTTTATCACAAAAATCAGTGTCATAATAATCCGACCATCCCTCCGGATAGAGATAGGTAGGGTTACGGCCATATATCGTATCCCTCGGAGGCGTGGGAGCCTGTGCCATCGCCATGCCGCCAGCCAGCAGCATTACAAAAACCATCTTTTTCATATCATTTCTTTTTTATTGTTTGGATTAAAAACATTTAGAACGACACGTTTCCTGACTTTTGCTACTTCTCACACTTTACATTGACGGACGTGGTCTGGACCGCATATTCATTCTCTGTTACACCTGGAATTAAACTACGGTGAATAACGGGAGTATTGTCAAAATCATCTCCCATCGACAGCCATGTCCGTGTCGGTGCAAACTCCATGAAGCAGGGTGAAGCAACAGGCTTTGCTATGCACCAGTCGAACATTCCGTTCACCATGTTGAGGCCGATAGATGTCACGCCATCCCCCCATGCATTGAATTTGTCCATCGAGTGTAGTTGAATATTGTCATTGGGGTAACTCTCCACAGTAGAATATGTGGAATTGTCAACAACCGACACCATACTTTTTAAACTCCCGTCGGGTGCATCTGCGTCATGCAACACCAGCAGATTGTTGGACAGGGCGTCGTAGCGGATATCCCGCACCTTCCACAACGGGTTAAACGTTGTTGATATTGGATAAAAAAGTTGTGTCGAGAAGGACAGGGGGGATGCGGCGTTGTATTTTTTTATCGTATACCCAAACTCGACTGACCCACCCACACTCCTTGGTGCCATGCAGGCTATGGCCACAACATTGCCTCTTGTGCGGAGATCCCCCGTGTGCGTACACCACACAGGGTAATCCCCATAGGTGTCGCCAAGAACAGCAAAACCGCTGCAAGCAAGATGATTATATAGTGTAGACCCACTACTGAATATATTGGAAGCGGAATTGGTCGGTTTATAGAAACTACGTGCATGAATACCCGACGAATAGTGCTTGTGGCCGACAAGCACCACATAGTTGTCGGTCACCGCTATGTCGTCGCCATAGAAAATATTGCCGCTGTCGTCCCAGTTATAC
>CADAQX010000037.1 GCA_902790215.1 uncultured Bacteroidota bacterium
GCAAGACGCGATAACACTTCATCGGGTATGATTCTCACCAACTCCGGCGCTCGGTATTTTATGTCATCTAATTGCACGGCTATAAGGCGTTTCTTTTGAAAACGTCTATACCCTATTTTAAGCATACTCGTCACCGCCTTATTATCAACGGGTAACTGTTAATCAAGAATCTTTCGACCGCTCATGATTGTAAATCCGTCACATCAGAATCCAATTTAAGTTATTCGTCTATATGGCGTTGATGCAGAATTCCATATAGTTCATCTGAAATGGATTGATAGGCTATGGATCTGGTAATTGGATTTTGTTTTGAAAAATGGTTTTGGGCTATTGCCCCCAGTGCATCACAAAAAAAGAATATTCTGTCAGGAACGTCATCTGCATCTTGATTTCCAATATAAGAGTAGATCTCTCGTCCATTATACAACTTTATGAAAAAATAAACAGGATCGCCAGTAATATGTGACCTTTTGTTAAAGGTCATAAATAATCCCGTGTCTTTAGTGGGTAATTGGCAAGCAGAATAATTTATCAAATGACGCTCTGACGAGGTGAGCTCAAAAAGATACAATCCCTCCTTATAGTACGGAGTATACAGAAACAACTGACACTCACCCTGCTTGGAAACTGACATTTCAAAGGTAAATCTCCAATAGCTTGGATATTCGCAGTAACATTTCATTGAGTCGAAATATACATTATTATGAATTAACGGAATCTTCATTGCCACAATAGAGTCCCTCATAGATGTGAAAAATAATGAGTCACGTAAAAAACCGCTATTGTTCTCATAGAAACCGTATTGAATTGCTGTGTAATGAAATGCCGTGTCATAATAAAAGCAATAAGCAGGAAAACAATATTCACAGTCTGTTCGATCCTGAAACTTATAGAAATAGAGTGTATCAGACTTACGGTTACAGCCAAACAGTATCACCAGTGTCACTATGGGAATAAAAGTTTTTTTTATTTTTTGTACCATGACGGATTTTTTTTGTAATTCGTTTCTTGACTTATTATGTCAATCGCTCTCTGCCTGTCACCATCACAATATTTTGTCAATATAGGGACTGCACAATCTCTCATCAGATGTTTAGTTTTTATATCAGCCATATGTTGATTATACGCGTCTGACTTTTGAGTTTTCCATATTTGTGATTGCTTAGGCGAAAACTTATCAGCATATTGAATTGCATGTATAAAGAACTCATGACAGAAGGTTTCTAATAATTTAGCTTTAGAATCTTTGTCCGTTGTTTCTGGTAGAATATGTATCTTCAGTTTTAATCTCCCGTTTACTATAGAGTTCGCATCAGTATATCCTGACCTATTATCAGGATAATATTGAGTAACCCCATATTCTATTTGCAGATCTATGCCTTTTTTGTGATAAACCCCATCTTCTTTGTACTCATGCCCTGCTATTATTTGACCTTTTTTTGCATACCTCGCCAAATATTTTTGTCCAATTGATGTTCTTGCAAAAAAATCAAACACCTTGCAAAAAGACTCACACCCTTTCCGACTTTTACCATTATTATCATATATGGCAGACAAATCTATTTCCATTCCATTAGGATCCACCAGTTTCACAGGATTCCAAACGCAGTAGGCATAAGGGGAGATGCCAGGGTACTTGTCCGCCATCGGGTCGACACTCAGCCACATGGTCATCAACTCATAATCCATATACCTTGCACCGAAATAGCCGAAGCCTGTTTCGCTATCGCGTTCTTTGCCCGTGAAAGCTGAGTGGTTTTGTATGTTGTGTTTAACTATCATCAGGTTGATAACGATAAAGCATGTTTTTTATTGCCATCCATGCCCTTTCAATCCAGTTACATTACTATTGTAGATTGCAAATCCGGTTACTCAGTCAGGCTGGACTGCAAATCCAGCCTAACGAGAACAACAAGGTAATTCCGAACAACCACCACGACGGAGTTTCATTGTTGAAAAAAACAGGTAATTGTTACTTCTTTTATGCTGCACCTGCTGGAGAAAGCGTAGTCGATTTCTGTATCCGGCTCTGCATACCCATACTGTTTTCTCCATCCGCTTTCGACAGGTGCGCCTTCCGCACCATAGCCTTCAGACATAGTCTCCCCTTGCATCGAATAGATTCCGATAAACTCTCCCACCTTGCCGCATCCCGTTTCGCAACCGTCAGCCATAAAGAAGAACTGCTGGCCGTTCTGCTGAACCGACAACCCAAGCACAGGTATGGTTTGATACCTCACCCATCGGCCACTTGTGGTGTAGGCATATCTCTTCGGTATCTTGACATAGTGCCACCATTTCATGATACCGTTTTGATACACCTCAATCTTTTGGTTTCGGACAATTGGATAGACGGGCACCTTTATTGATTCGTCATCTGCCAAGGTATCTTTGTAAACGGTGGTCACCAACCGTAATTTAACGCCCTCATGTTCAATGATGGCATATATGGTGTCGTACAAAGAACCGTCAACTTTATATACTTGTGCTGAAATCTCGCTAATGGAGAACAATAAGCTAAGGCATAAAAGAGTTGTCTTTCTCATATCTCAAGCAGTATATGGGTTTTATTTTGCAAAAATACGATTATTTTTCAATCTAACATCCTTTTCCCAATATCGCGTAAAATGAGAACAGCAGAAGTTTGCTTATCTATAGTGTGGATGTTTCTGATTCATCATACTTTCTGGCTTCGCAGAACCCTCCAGTAGAGGGCTCTTTTGTTACGCTATTGAATGTCTATTTGAACATTCTTCATTCTCCAAAGAGAGGATTTTGAACTGTAGCACTGTAACAACTGTAACGCGGGAAATGAGGAGGCTTTATCGGGGCTACTGGGCTTGCGTGGGAAAAGCTTGTGGGGCTGTGTTTTCGGTTGGCGGAGGGTGGTTGGTGGCGTTTTCTGCACAGATGCAACTGGCTGTTGCTCAATTTTGTTTGATTATTTTTTGGGGAGGATTCGTTAACCGCAACGATGTGGTTGTATTTTTGCATCGTGATTGAACGGGTAATCATGCCTTGGAGGCTCCAGTGTAGCTCCAGTGTAGCTTCGCTGTAGCTTCGCTCGCTGCAGCGGATCCGGGACAGGCGAGGGGCGCGGTTGCAGGGCAGTCACGACGGCAGCTAAAAGACGGCTATTTGTCCGTCGATGCCGAGGAGGCCGGCAGGGGTGGTGGGGACATTGCGTTTGAAGATGTAGTGCTGGATGACTTTGTCGTTGGTGAGCGAGTGAACGTAGTTGTTGAGGGTGGTGGTGACTTTAATCACGATGGTGTTGATGCCGGGATGCAGGAGGGGGGCTGCATTGGAGTAAATCTTTTCGCCGTACCACTTCACACCGCAGCTGGTACCATTGACAATGAGTTCGCAGATGTCATATACTTGTCCGAGGTCGAATATGGGGTCGGGGCCGATGCTGTCGAAGGGGATTTGTGCGGTGTAGGTGATGGTTCCGGAGAGGTCTTTGAATTGTTGTGTTTCGCGGAGGTCGCAGAGTCGCTGCATGACGGTGTCGCGTGTCCAGCCCTCGATGGCATGGTGGAGCGAGACGTGCCACTCGGTGTGGATGGGGAAGTATTCCTGCCCTTCGTGGTAGTCGGGAGCCCACTCTTGGGGTTGAGAGTTGAAAGTTGAAGGTTGAGAGTTAAAGAGGATAAAGAGGCTTTCGGCAGGGGGAAGATAGAGCCAGATAGAGCCGTTTTCAAGTGTAAGCAGCTGTTTCTCGTCGGTGGCGGCATTATAGACCCAAGCCGTGCGGTTCTGGTAGATCTCTTTGGGGAAGGTGATGGTGGAACTGATGGCTCCGTGTAGTTGGGCGTTGACGAATAAGAAGATGTCGTCGCCTTGGTCGTTGCGGTAGTGGTTCTGAAGCAGGAAGCGGTCTGGTTTCTCTATCGTCACGGAGTGTGGAAGGTTGTACCGCTGCTGCATATCGGTGTACCATTCTAAATAGTGGTTGCTGTCGGGTTCTGGCAGAAGGATAAAACGCTCATCGTCCACAAGACACTCGTCGATGCAAAAGACTCGTCCTCCACGATCGGCATAAGAGAGCAGCCAACTGATGTCCTCGCCTTCGAGATAGTCTATTCGGGGCAGGAAGACGGCCTTATAGCGCAGACTTCCATCTGCTATTGTGTCCATCAGCCATTCGAACCTTACGATGTCGGCTCCGGAGCCGTTCTTGTGTATAGCCTCCCAAAGCAAGGGTGTGATGTCGTAGCCGCTGCCTTTGGGGTAAACGGGGAAGGGTTCGGTTTGCACTCCTATTTCGCCCCACATCTGCTCTGTGGGTGCGAGGATGGCGATGGGTGTCTGCATGTCGGCATTTTGGAGTATGGTGCTCATGCGGCTGCGGTACTCGTTGAGGAGGTGGAAGTAGGGCCACCACGTGTTCTGTTCGTTGAGGTAGCTGCCGTATTGCACCCAGCCGGGGAAGCCCGCCTGCGGGGGTGAGTAGTTGAATCCGTGCCACACGGAGTGGGTGACTCCGCTGATGGCGCTCATGTCGCTGCCCAGTTTGAGGAGTTCGAGGGTGGTCTCGAACATGCGGTAGGTGTTGGTCATCTCCTCGGCGCTGACAAGGCGGCGGCCACTTTGGTGGGCGGCGGAGCTGACGTATTTGTTAATCATGGTGTAGGCGCGGCCGCGGCGGTAGTCGCTGTCGGGCATTTCCTCGCCGATGCGGTGGCGCAGATAGTTGGTGGTCCAGCTTTCACCTTCGGGAATATTGTAGGCCGTGGAACTCAAGAGGGGAAAGAATCCGCGTCCGTATGCCTGTCCGCGCGAGAGTACCCCTTGCTCTTTGCACCAGTCGGCGAAGACAGTAGTGAATCGCTCGTAGAGGAGCTGCGCTTTGGTACGCTCGAAGTGGAGACGTACACTCTGTACCCGCCGTTTGAAGTCGGGCGACTGCTTGGCCCCATATTCATAGCTGACCACTTCGCCCAGCCGCCCGGTCTTGAACATGATGAAAGGAAGCCAAGGCATGATGTCGTAGCCATTGCGGCGGCGGAACTCCTCGGCAAAGTCATCAGTCCAGTTGCTTCCCTCCAGCTCCATGCTGTCCACGAAGTAGGCACGCAGCCAGTTCTTCATGGGTCCCAGTTTCCCCTCCAGCGTGTGCGACATGTTGTAAAGGAAATGGCGCACGGCCTCGCGGTTCATGTGGTCGAGGATGGGTCCCGAGGCTCCGGGGGCGCCGTTGATGACGCTGGCAAAGGAGGTGCAGCGGACAAGGGCATAGAGCATGTACCGGTTGTTGGGTGAGGGATGCCAGCCTGTGGTGATTTGGTTGAGGGGATAGATTTTGATGGTATCGCCGAGGAAAGAGCAGTCGTTGCGCTGGTAGATGCTATAAACCGAGTCGGGGACGATGAAGAGGTCCACCAGCTCAAACTGGCGGTCGGCGTTGGGTTCGGTCACCTTGGGGTCAATGGCCTCGATTATCTGCTGTCGGGTGATGACAAAAGGCTCATTGTTGGTGTTGTTGGTCCAATCAATTTCGGTGGTGTAGGTGAGCATCACCTGTGCCCGCTCGTTCATGGGGATTGTCTCGGAGCCGAAGGGCCAGCCGGAGCCTACGAGGAGGTCGCATTGCATGCCCAGCCGCTTGGCCTCGCGGAGGGTGGCGCCCAACGCCTCAATCCACTCGTCGCTGAGCCAGGTGAGTGAGCGTATGCCTAACGAGTCGCACCGCTTGGCGGGGAATTCGATGGGGTTGATTTCCACACCACCGATGCCGGCCTCATGCAGCAGGTGCAGCTCGCGCTTCAGCTCTATGGTATCGACTTTGTCGCCGTTCCACCACCAGCGCACGAAGGGCTTGGTCTGCGCGGAGGCACAGAGGGATGACAGCAGCATCAGGGTGACGAGGAGGCGTTTCATGGCTTTTTGTTTTTCGGATTTTTTCGGAGTGTTCTGAATATTCCGATTATTCGGATGATTCGGAGAGTCTTTTATCGTATCGGTGCACTTGATAAAGATACCATGCAAGCTGTACTGCCTGAACCACTGCGCTGACGGCGGCGAACAGGAGCACGGCCAGCTGGAAACTGCCTTGGTGGATGCCCACATAGAGTGCCGCGATGCGGAGCAGTAGCTGCGCCACCTGCATGCCGAAATCGACACGCTGGGTGCCGAAGATGTTGCTGACAAAGGCGAGGGAGTTGGTGACCACCAGCACGCCCATCCACGGAAGCAGGCAGCGCACGTAGTAGCCTGTGCCCACCCACTGGTTGCCGAAGAGGAACACGAATATCGGTTCGGCAAAAAGGAAGGCGAGCGTGCCCACAACCAGTGCGGCACCGCCGAGCAGAAGGGTGAAGCGGCGCACATCGTGCCACAGGGGTTGGCGTTGTGCCACTTTGGAGGCTGAGTTCTCGTAGAAGACTTTCTCGAAAGTGTTGGCCAGCACGCCTACGGGGCGTTGGGTGAAAGTGAGGGCGAGGGAGAAGAGTCCCAGCAGGGGTTTGTCGAAGTAGATGCTCAGCCACATCAGCGGCAGGTTGGCGGAGAAACTGCTAACCAACTCTTTGGGCATAACGTAGAGGGGGAAGTTCTTGTATTTGGCAGTCAGGGAACGAATGGAGGGATCGGAGGTTGTGGGTTGAGCATTCATTGTTTTGAGAGCAGCGTGGCGCAGATAGAAATGTCCCGCCACTTTGCCCAGCACCGAGCCGAGGGGCAGACCAATGGTGTGGAGCAGTTGCCACAGGGGTGCCAGCAGGCCGAAAAGGATGCGGGTCAGGGTACCACCCACGACAGACACCACTTCGCCCAAAGCCAACTGTTTGTATTGCCTGTGACGGTTGCAGAGGAAGATATACACGCGGTTGGTGCCGGTGAAGAACACCAGCACGGGGATGAGCAGCAGCAGACTGGAGGGCAGCCCCGAGGGTCTTGCATGGGCAAGCACCAGCACTGTGGCGATGATGAGCAGCAGCAGTGACACCGCTGCGTTGAGCCGCAGGGCTAAACGGCTAAGTGCCCGTGCTTCGGCGTCGCTTTCGGCTATCACCTCGGCCATCTCGTATTTGCAGGTGGAGAGGATGATGAGCACTTCGGTGTAGCTGAAGAACACGTTGCAAAGGCCGAAATCTTCAGGGGTGAAGAGCCTCAGCAGCACCACGTAGGCGAGGAATGCGATGCCTTGGGCAATGATGTTGCCCGTGAGCAGGGTTCCGGAGTTTTTGATGAAGCGCGAGGCCATTATTAGGGTTTAAGGGTTCAAGGGTTTGAGGGGTTTGAGGGTTCGAGGGTTTGAAGGTTCAAGGGTTTGAGGGTTCAAGGGTTCAAGGGTTCGAGGGTTTGAGGGTTTGAAGGTTCATGGGTTTGAGGGTTTGTTTATATCCCTAGAACCTTTCTCCCCTAAAACCCTATAACTTTAGTTGCTGTTCAGTAGGTATTTTCTCCCGGCCCATTCGATGGCAAGAAGCAGTATGATGAGGATGAAGAGCAAGGGAATGTCGAGCAGGGGAGTGTATTGCTTGTGGGTGTAGATGATGGACTTCATGTCGTCGCGGTCGGCCAGCAGGTCTGCCAGGTTGCCGATATCGTCGGGGGCAAGCATCTGTGCTCCTGATGTCTGGGCAATGGTGTTGAGCAGGGTGTGGTCGGCCACCATGCTCAGCTGTTCCAGGTCGAGGGCTTCAACGATAAAACTGCCGGACGCGGTGTAGTTCTTTCCGGCAAAGGTGGTGGAAGCATGATAGCTGTAGTGCCCTGCGGTCAGAGTGCCGAGGGCGAGGGTATAGCCCGAACCCGAAGGGTTGAAGTCGTATTTTGAGGGCTGTGTCTCCTTGCTTTGCAATGTGCACTGCACGGCGGGCTTGTTGGTTAGCTCATAGTTGTCGTCGTAGAACTCTGCTTGTAGCGTCACGGGTTCGTTTTCGCGGTAGATGCGCTCGGCCGTCACATGCAGCCGCTCGCGGTCGCCCCGTGTGCCGGTATAAACCACCATCCGTTCTATCAGTTGGTCGAAGTCGTCGTGGCTGCCGGTCATCTGCCAGCAATGGAGCCTCCAGCGCCAGAGTCCCTCGCCAGCTACGAAAGCCCGGCGCACATCGGCCTGCTGGCAAAAGGCTATCAGGGGGCGTTCTGTGGCTTGACCTCCTACCTTGGCGTAGTAGAGTGTTTGCACGTTTGCTGCGGTGCGGTAGGTGCCGAAGGGAGCCGACAGGGGAGGCAGTTTCTCAATCCGGTCGCTGGCGTCGTCGTCGGCTGCAAAGAGGGCGAAGGCGTTGTTGCGTGCGGCTGTCACCTCGTCGTTGTGGCGGCTCTTGGCCGTTATCTCAAGGCCGCTGTGCAGGGCGTTGAAGCGAGGCAGGTCGGTTTGTGTGCCCACCACGAAGATGGTCGGGATGGTCTTGATGGCTTCAAAGAGACCCTTGTAGTCCGACGGGGCAACCCCCTGCCGGGGAAGATTATGCAGTACGAGAAGATCGTATTTGTTTTTCAACTCTGACGCTACCCCTTTTGTTTCCGAACCGGTAAACACCTCTACCTCATAGTCCGGATTGCTCTCGATGGCTTGCCGCAGTGCGGCGATGTCGGGGTGGGCTGTTGCCGCCACGATGGCCACTTTGCGGCGACCATCAAGCACCTCCACCGCAACCGTGCGGCTGTTGTTGGCTGTGGTCAGCTCGTTGCGGCAGGGGCTTATGGCAATGGTGTAGGCCTGCAGGCCGGAAAGGTCGGCATCGACGGGGACGGTCACCGACTGGCTGAACGCTCTGTCGGAGTAGGGGATAGGTTTGCTGTAGAGCGTCTTGCCGTTATGGGTGATGCTCAGTATGCTCTGTTCGCCTTGCAGTTGTGTGGCGCGGATGGTCACCTCTATCGGGAACTGGCTGCCCTTGTAGGCCACGCGGTTGCATCTGACATCCGACACCCATGCATCGCGATGCTGTGTGGTGTCGCCCAAGGCCACTGTGTATATCGGCACAGCAAGACTCGACGCTGTCTGGGCAGGGTCGCGCCCCATATTGTAAATGCCGTCGGTCACCAGCACCATCGCTCCAAGGTTTCGCCCAGCATAGCGGTCGCCCGCATTGGCCAACGCTGCGGCAATGTCTGTGCTACTGCCGCCGAAAGTGTCGAACACCACATCGAAATGGCCTTCCAGTTTCTTCAGCTCAGGGGTCAGTGCAATGGAGGCCTCGCGGCACGAAGTGCTTACATCCTGCGCCACCACTATTACCGGTTTGTCGTGGGTGTGTACATCCCGTTTCACCACGGGAGCAAGTAGCAACAGGGCAATGAGCGACACCGAAAGAAAACGTGCCACCGAGAGGAATGCCAGTTTCCTCTTCTCCGGCCGGGAATCAGCTGAACGAGTACCCGTGTTCTTCCCCTTTCGGTAGAGAATCCACGCATACACCGCCCCTGCCAGCAGGCAGGGCAGCACACAATACCAGGGATAGTCGAACAATATGTGCATAGACATCTTCGACGGGATAACCGTCGTAAAATAATTTGCAAAGATACGAATATTTTGTGAATTGTGATGAGCTTGCCCCATACTTATTGCTTCAAAAGCGGTCTCATCGGGGCAATAAACAGGGCGATACTCCGTTATTTAGACGTTTAATCTTAAGATTTAAAAGTCAATGCATACAAGAGTATTTTCTACAGGTGTGAAACTATGCTTCTGCTTTGCTGTGGCGGCAGCAGTTTTTGCCGGTAACGGAGCGGCACAGAATAGCGTCAGTGCAGCGCAGCATGTCAATGTTTTTATCGGCACCAACGGTATGGGGCACACCTTTCCCGGAGCCTGTTTCCCCTACGGCTTTGTGCAGCTGAGTCCCGACACCGATACCATTCCGCACAACATCAACGGGGTGTACCAACCGCGTGTCTATGACTACTGTGCCGGCTATCAGCACCGCGACAGCAGCATCGTGGGCTTCAGCCACACCCACTTCAGCGGCACAGGCCACAGCGACTTGGGTGACATCCTCATCATGCCTTACAGTGGCGAGACGAAGCTCAACCCAGGCACAGCCGATAACCCCGACGGGGGCTACCGCCAGCGTTTCCGCCACGAAACCGAGGTAACCGCGCCGGGATATTATGCCGTCACACTCGACGACGACAACATCCGCTGCGAACTCACCGCCACAAAGCGCTGTGGTGTGCACCGCTATATATTTCCCAAGGGTGCAGCGCAGAAAATCATCCTCGACCTCAACCACGGTATCTACAACTACGACGGCAAGGTGCTTTGGGCAGAATGCAGGGTGGAGGGTACGCACAGCATCAGCGGTTGGCGCATGACCAGCGGCTGGAACCGCTGCCGCAAGCTATACTTTTACATCCAGTTCAACAAGCCCATCAAGCAGTATGGCTACCACGACTTTGCCCCGCTGTCGTATCATGGCTTCTGGAACCGTTTCGACCAAGAGCACAACTTCCCCGAAATGGCAGGACGCAAGCCGGTGTGTTGGTTTGAGTTTGAAGACAACGGCAGCGACACGCTTGAAATTATCGTGGGGCTTTCGCCCAACAGTATCAGTGGCGCTAGAGAGGCTGTGCAGCGCGAAGGGTGCCTGTACTCTCGTTCCGCCTCATGGGCACTTTACCGAGACAGGCCGGAAGGCGACACACTGCTCATCGTCCATCAGGGCGACCCCAAATACAGAAGCCATTTCGACGTGGTGCGTGAGTTGACACGCATCAATTGGGACCGGATGCTGGGACGCATCGAGGCACAGGGGCCGGAAGATGCCTTGGCTATGCTCTACACCTCGTACTACCACACCATGATAAACCCCTCCATCTATCAGGATGTTGATGAAAAGAACTATGACGGACATACCCGTTACACCATCTTCTCGCTGTGGGACACCTACCGCGCTCTGCATCCCCTCATCAACCTCACCGATACCGCCATGAGCCGCAACATAGCCTATACGCTCTACGCTCATTACGAAAGAAGCCCCCACCACATGCTGCCCGTATGGAGCCATCATGGCGGCGAGAACTGGTGCATGATAGGCTATCACGGTGTGTCGGTGATGGTGGATGCCGCCGTCAACACACTCCAGCCCGACACCGAGCAAGAGTTGGAAACCATGGATGCCATCTTCTCTACCACCAATGTGGACTACTACGACTACACCGGCCTCTACAGAGAGCTGGGCTATGTGCCTTTTGACAAAAGCCGCAACGGCACTTCCGTCACACTGGAGAATGCCTACGAGGACTGGTGTGTCTATTGGGCGTTGGAGAACCATCTGGAGAATACGCTGCCCGACGTGATAGGCTATGAGGATTCCATCCGCGAGAATTACCGCCAGCGGGCATTGAGCTACCGCAACGTGTATAAGGACGGTTTTGTCCGCGCACGTTATAGCGACGGCAGCTGGAAGACACCCTTCTCGCTGCTCTCCACCAGCGGTGAAGGCCTAATAGAGGGCAATGCCTGGAACTACAGCTTCTATGTGCCGCACGACGTGAACGGCATGATGCAGTTGATGGGTGGCGAAAAGGCCTTTGTGCGGAAGTTGGACACCCTCTTTACCATGCATGTGCCCGACGAGTTCTTTGCCGAAACCGAGGACGTGACCCGCGAAGGCATGCTGGGCGGCTACGTTCACGGCAACGAACCCTCTCACCATATTCCCTACCTCTACATGTGGACCACCCAACCGTGGAAGACCCAGTACTGGGTGCGTGAGGTGATGAACAAGATGTACCGCAACCATATCGACGGTCTCTGTGGCAACGACGACTGCGGGCAGATGTCAGCGTGGTATATCTTCTCCGCCATGGGCTTCTACCCCGTCTGCCCCGCCAGCGGGCAATACGTCATCGGTGCGCCCTATCTGCCCTATATGAAGGTACGCATGGGCAGCGGCAAATACCTTGAGATAAAAGCCCCCAATGTGAGCGACCGCAACCGCTACATACAGAGCGTACTCTGGAACGGCAAGCCTTACAACAAATGCTACGTCACCTACACCCAGCTGATGGAAGGTGGCACCCTCGAATTTCAGATGGGACCCAAACCCAACAAACGCCTCTTCCAATCCAAAGACACCAAGCCCTATAGCTTGACTAAATAAGCACTAGAATGCCATCCGCCTACCGCCCCCGCAATCCCGGCCACGACTACTATGGTCGCGGCACCTACCTCATCACGCTGGTAGTGAGCGGCCGCGCCCATCTGCTCTCCCATTTCGTGACCGATTCCGTGGCCGTTCTCAGCCACGAATCCAGCCACACCCCCGCGGCCGTTCTCGGCCACGAATCCAGCTGCAATCCAGTGGCCGTTCTCGGCCACGAAGCCCTATCCCTCACCCCTCTCGGCGAAGCGATACAGCAAGCCTGGCAGCAGACACCCGCCATTCAAGCCACCCACGGTAACCAGGTAGCGGTGCATGCCTGTGTCTGCATGCCCGACCACTTCCACGGTGTCATCGAAGTATTAGAACCCATGGAATGGAACTTGGGCGACATCATTCAAGCCTTCAAAGCATTCTGTACAAGCCGTTGGCAACAGTTGCAGGGCTTGCCTCCCTCTACCTCCCGACCGATTTCGGTCGCCACCATAGGCAACAATGCCCCCGCATGGCTCCTCCAGAAGATTCGTGACCACCCCGACGAAGGCTCCCTCATCCGCAATCTCTCAAAGAAACAGCGACAGGAGTATTACGCTCTTGTGAGCCGACAACATCAACCCCTCTTCGACGACAACTACGACGACACCATCTGTCTCGACAACCGACACCGCGAGGCAATGATAGCCTATGTCAACGACAATCCCCGTCGCGCTCTCCTTTGCCGTCGTTTTCCCGATGTTATGCAGCGGTGCCTCCATGTGACGATCGGACAGAGGGATTACGGTGCCTTCGGCAACCTCTTCCTACTGCGCTGGGCGCGCAAACTACAGGTGCAGTGCCACCGTCGCCATCCCGTCAGCCGTCTTCCCTATGAGTCCACCGACGACTACGCCCGCCAACATGCCGAATGGGAGTCTGCCTTGCTCGAAGGGCAGACTGTTCTTGTCACCCCCGGTATTTCGCGTGGTGAACTGATGATGAAAAACGAATGCTTGGAAAAGGGATACCCCTTGATACACCTGCAGAAAGAGCCCATCGGCCCCTATTGGAAACCCGAACGCCGGCGCTTCGAAGCCTGCCTCCGAGGGAATCTACTGATATTAGCCCCTTGGAATATCGAGGCGTTGGGCGAAGTCTCAGGTGTTCCCGCCGACAGCGACTACAGCCGCTTCCACAACCTCAATAACCTCGCCGCTGAAATCTGCGCCTTCTCCGGCGAAGCCAAAATCCAAAAAACACTAAATTCGTGACCGTTCTCGGTCACGATCAAAGAAATGCTGATATGGCATAAACAGCCCTATAAAAGCAAAAATGATAAAAGTCGGAATGACCAGCATTTCCTTCGTGACCGTTCTCGGTCACAAAGTAAATGATTGGATGCCAAAGTTTGAGGATAAGAGACAACTTGTCAATAGAAGCCGTGATGACCGCTTAGGGATTATGCTGCCCTGCTGAGATATTTTTTGGTGTTGCAGTGTTACGGTGTAACAGTTCGAAAAACGGTATCGCATCCGAAAGGCTCATCATTAAGCCGAACTATCATAGTGCAAGGCATTTTTTCGCCGTAAATACCCAACCTCACATCAACCCCTCTGCAAAGACCCCACAACTCTGCTGTCGGGTCGCTCCTGGAAGCGAAGGCAGAGCGAAGCTAGAGCGAAGGCACAGCGAACCTACAATCGGATAAAAGACAAAACCTCCCTTCTTCAATCCCTCCTCCAGCCCTCTTCATAACCGTTGAGATACAAACCAATTTCGTGATTCAGTGTGTTTCTACCTAATCTACTAAAAACCATGAATAACCAATCGTCTGACTTTTACTGCTTCAACTCCCCTCCGCTCCCTCTCAGCATAATCAACAACAAACCCAACTGTCTTGCAAAATAATATTTTGCCATTCAAGAAAAAATTTGTATTTTTGCATCCTAAAAAACTTGATTTTTATGATAGACAAGTGGAACCAGTTTGTTTATTATCTCTGTGAGGATAAGAAAAACAATGTGGACGAAAACAAGTACCACAAAGGCATTGAAGAACGGTTAGAGTTTTTGAATTGGAATCAATTTAAAAAAGAAATTCTTCATAAACCGAACGTATCCATTGGCAATGGTGGACATATTCAACCCGACATACTCGTTCAAAAAGATGGGAAAAAACAATTTGTCATAGAAGTGAAATGTCCTTCGCATATCCAAAAAGAAAAAGATAGAGACCAACTGGTTTCATATATGCGTCAGTTGAAATTAACTACAGGCATTTACATAGGAGAACATATTGAGATATTCTATGACCAGCCAGAAAGTGATATAGCTGTATCAGTATTAAAGATTCCTTTGGAACTTAACAATAAACGAGGAGCCAAGTTTATTGAGCTATTTTCAAAAGAACGTTTTAATAAAGATTCCATCGTTGAGTTTTGTGAATCCCGCATTAAGGAAATGCAACACGAGGAAAGTTTGAATAAGATAAAAGACCTACTTGTAAATGACTCACAAGAACAAATCATGACTGGAATGCGAATGTATTTGATGGAGAAGTATGGAGATACCTTTTCTGAGGAAGATATAGTTAGGATGTTGAAGTCTTTGCGTTTCTCAGTCACACCGACAGATGGACAAACTGCTAATGTTACAATTGTTTCCCCATCTAATGGATCACAAAAGCATAGTATAAACCCTCCCGAAGCAACACATAAACACGACACAACTCTTTACTCAATAGATGGTGGTAGTTTCTTAAACAAACGACGTTTCGTTTATCAGTTAGTGAAGTTATATGTAGAACAGCATCCGTTTGCTTCATTCGCAGAGCTTGAGCAGGTATTTCCACCTTCATTACAGGGATCCTATGGTGTAATACGCAGCATTGATGTTATTCGAGAAAAGGGGATTGAAGACAATAGGTATTTTACGAAAGATGACGAACTACTACAAAGTGTGGATGGGATAATCTTTGCTGTGAGCTCACAGTGGGGAATATCAAACACGACAAAATTTATGAATTTGGCAAAGAGTTTAGGATATAATATTACCACTTCTAACGAAAAAGAGAAACATACAAAAGAGACCTTAAGAGAAGGTCAAATTGAGTGTGTTTGACTCGCAATGCGGACGCCAAAGGATATTTCAATATTAGTGATCAGACGCTAACTGTTTTAAAAGGCAGTAGAATAAATCCTAAATATTTGGATAAGGTTTGACCGGAGATTATAGAGAAGAGAAATACACTTATTGCTGAGAATGCGGAGTATAAAGATGGTAAATTAGTTGTGACTAAAGACGTGATGTTTAAGACACCAAGCGGAGCAGCCGTTTTTTGTGTAGGTGGATCATCAAATGGATGGAAAGAGTGGCGGGATACGAACAATAACGAACTTGACATATACAGAAAAAAATAATTGAAAAAACTCAAAAGAATTAGGGTCGCATTATTCTTTATCACAAGAAAGATTTTTATGTAAAAGGCAATCATCTAGTATGAGGGATTGGAAGAGAAGGGAGGATTTCATATTAACGATACATCTACGAGGTAGGCAGAATATCAGTATGCAAGTGAGTATGTAAGGAGACACGGGGACAGAATCTTTTCACACGGTTAAAAAGATGATTTTTTACGGGAAATAAGAAAATGATTCATTGTTAAAAATAGAAAATAACGAAAAATGACCACCAAGAAATCCATACGTTTTTATAATGACTACGAAGTCAGAGCCGTCTGGGACGAGGAGAACTCCAAATGGTGGTTTTCGGCCACAGATATCGTGCGGGCTATCAACGATGAGGAGGATTATACCAAGAGTCGAAACTATTGGAAATACCTGAAAGGCAAGATGTCCAAAGAGGGCATCCAACTGGTTAGTGTCACTAACCACTTCAAGTTTCAGGCGCCAGACGGTAAACAACGTACAGCGGATGCCCTTGATGCCGAAGCTGTACAGACATTGGCACAGAACTATCCCAACAACCGCGCAAACACATTCCTCAATTGGTTTATTTATAGTGACAACACCTTAGACGGACAAAGTAAGAAGAAAGCTTATACACTTGCGGAGAGCGGCTTGCTTGATAGCGTGAAGCCTGGCACCGTAGAATGCCTACAACAGATTCACGCCTACCTCTTCGGTGGCCTCTACGACTTTGCTGGCAAGATACGCACCAAGACAATTGCCAAAGGCAATACCCTGTTCTGTTTGGCGGAGCATTTGCATAGCTATCTTAAAACTGTGGAGCAAATGCCGGAGACAACTTTCGACCAGATTGTCGATAAGTATGTGGAGATGAATGCTGCTCATCCTTTCATGGAAGGCAATGGCCGTTCGACACGCATCTGGCTTGATTTGATTTTCAAGAAACGTCTGAAATTGTGTGTGGATTGGAGCAAAATAGACAAGCAAGAATACCTTGATGCTATGATTGCAAGCCACACAGACAGCAGCAAGATACGCATACTACTGAAACAGGCTCTGACCGACCGTATCAATGACCGCGAGATATTCATGAAAGGCATAGACTACTCCTATTATTACGAGCAAGAGGAATAACTGTCCGACCTGCCCCTATTAATCCATCCAATAACTTCATAGAACGCAAACAATTTACAGCAACGACATTTTAAAAGAACAGATATAGTAAATGCATACAATAACCGCCAATATGGAATACATCACCTATAGAAACAAGATTGCAGCCATTGCGGATGGAGAAGAGGTTGGAGAAGTGACGTTCCCAATGACGGGGGAGAACACTTACAACATCAACCACACCTATGTTGACAACAGGCTGCGCGGGCAGGGGATTGCCTCGGAACTGGTAAGGCGGGCGGTGGAGGAAATAGAGCGAAGAGGCGGACACGTTACTGCAACATGCAGCTATGCCTTGCTATGGCTGGCGCGCAACCGCGGCTGCGACATCGGCGACACACCCCTTTCTTGCCCAATCAACTAAACCCAAATCGGTCATCAGGGTTTCAGACCTTATTCTCACTTGATATGATGTGGCTGAGGAAATCTATCCCATCGCCACTGAGGAACACGCTCATAATAGGATCTACCCAGTATGTAGTAACCATCAAGCGTCGTCATTTATTCGATCGTTATTCGATCGTTTTCCACTCGTTTTCCGTTTCAGAAGGGGAAAAATGGGGGAAACATATCGGAAAACGATAAGATAAAGAACGACGCTACATCGAACCCTGAAGGCGCACAGAGGTACGTTGGGGACAAATATACGACACTATCGGTATGCTGACGAAAGTTGGCGTAATT
>CADAQX010000038.1 GCA_902790215.1 uncultured Bacteroidota bacterium
CTCGTCTCGTGTCTCACCGCCCGGCCTCGCCGGACTGGTGCTGTGACACACGCTATCTCATCTTCCAAATCCTTCTCAAGGTACTCTCGCTCCCGGCTCGCCTCTGGGCTCTCTCTCAAGTGCCCCTCTCGGCCGAAAGCGGGTGCAAAGATACAACCTTTTTTTATTCTGCAAAATATTTTTTTTGATTATTTCCAGAAAAAAATTTGTAACTTCTGAAATACACATTGTTACATATCAACTTTTTTTTGACAAAAATAAAAACAGACCGCAAACAGGACAGAAAAACATCCAAATATTGCTCTATTTTTTGGAAAATTGGGCACTAATGACACAACAAAAAATACAATATTCGTGCAACAAACTAAATATCAATGAAATAATATACATTCAAACAACTTGATATATAAAACAAAACAAACAAAATCAACGTATTACAAATTAAACGAATAAAAGCCCAAATCGGACATTAGGGTTTCATGCCTAATTGCCACTTGATATAACGTGGCCGGGGAAGTCTATCCCTTCGCCATTGAGGGGCACTCGCTGATTGCCTGATTGTCTGATTGCTTGATTGCTTAAGTAATTTGACCGCGTCAGCCACTCATGCATTAACACATTCAAGCATTAACACATTCAAGCACTCATGCAATCTCTCTCAAGCGTCGTCATTTATTCGATCGTTATTCGATCGTTTTCCACTCTTTTTCCGTTTCACAAAGGGAAAACGATGGGAAACATATCGAAAAACGATATGACGTTGGGGACAAATATACGACACTATCGGAACACTGACGAAAGTTGGCGCAATTCCTCACAGATTAAAAAGTAAATTACGCGCGAAGCGGCAAGCGTTGTTACTTTGTGCAACATTGCTTCCATCCGGTCGCGACAAAAAAAACAAAAGCACCGCACATAAAGAAGTCATGTGCGGTGCCATTAATGGGTTACAATAAGGAATCTATATACTATATATATTATATACTACAAAGTATCATATTGGTCGGCGAGGTCTTTAGCCATGCCAAAGAAGAATGCAGCCACGTGGTTGAAATCCATGTTGAGGTCACGGCTGAGGCCCACGCGGTCTTTGAAGATGGCTACGTTGTACCACTGCAGGCACTGGAATGCGCGGTGGTAGTAGAGTCGGCGGAGTTCCTGCGAGGTGGGTTTGTGACCCACATATGCTTCGAGGAGGGAGAGGGCTTTGTCGAACCCGGCGTTGCCATAGCAGGCAATGTCGTAGAATGGGTCGTTCATGCCGGCAAACTCCCAGTCGAGGACATAGAGCTTGTCGCCGCTGACCACAAGATTGGTAGGCTGGTAGTCGCAATGGCAGGGCACCATGGGCACTTCGGCATGAGCCTGACGCATCTGGTCGAGTTTGCCGCGCAGTTCGATGTACTCCTTGGGGTGGGTGAATCCCATTTCGCGACAATAGCGCTCATAGTCGGCCAGACGGCCAAAGGCGTTGTAGTCCTTGAAGCGGAGATTGCTGTTGTGGATGGTTTTGAGAGCCTTGACCGACATGTCGTTGTAGCTCACCACATCGGTTTCGGACAGAATGGTGCCTTCGACATACTCGGCAAGTTTTTCGCCCGAGATAACTTCAACGTATGAGGTGGCATTGTTGAGGCTGAGTTTGTTCACCTCTTGTATGTTGTCCCACTCTTCGACACGGTCGACGAATTTCTCGGCGTATTTGCCGGGGACGCGGTAGGTGTAGCGTTTGCCACGGGTTTCAACCACATAGGTGTAGTTGCTCATGCCGCCTTCCAGTCGTTTGACAATGACAGCGTCCTGCGTATGCATCAGGGCATTGACTCGGGCGACTATATATTCTTCTACATTCATTTTTTAGTACAATAGATGGGATAGGATGTCTATTTCATGCGGCTGAGGGCTGCGGCGGCGGGGTCGTAGCCTGCTTCGGCAGCCATCTTGTACCACTGCTTGGCTTTCTTTTTGTCGGCGGGGACGCCGTCGTCACCGTTCTCGAGGATGGAGCCGCAATAGTACATGGCCACCACATTGCCGCCTTCGGCAGCTTTGGTGAACCACTTCAGCGCTTCTGCCACGCTCTGCTCGACATATATGCCGTTGATGTAGCAGGAGGCCACCGACATGCAGCCGCGTGTGGAGCCATGCTCAGCGGCATAGAGGTAATGCTCGTAGGCCTTCTGGCTGTTGAGCACAACGCCTTGTCCCTGCTCGTAGCAGTAGCCGAGATTGCAGTAACCCTCAAGACTGCCCATGGCGACAGCCTTTTCGTAGTAAAGCACGGCATTTTTGAAGTCGCCTTTGGCTTCATAGACATCACCCAGCGCATTGATTGACTCAATCTTTTCGTTGTCGGCAGCCCTCTCAAGCCATGCAATGGCGGCATTGGTGTCGGGCACACAGCCGTAGCCGTTCAAATAACAGAGACCGAGGGTGTGCATGGCCAGTACATTGCCCATGTTGGCGGCAGTATCGAGATAGGCTTTGCCGAGAGCCTCGTCCTCGGGGCAACCGTTGCCCTGCAGGCAGGCGATACCCAGCTGGCAATAAGCGCGCTGGTCGCCATAGTTGCGGGCGGTGTTCTCAAAGATGCGATAAGCGGTGGCGGGGTCGGCCTCTTTGGTGCCGATGCCCCGCTGCAGCATGATGGCAAAGGTGATGATGCCATCTACATTTCCGCGCTGGGCTGCCACAAAGAAATACTCAAAAGCCTGGTCCACCTTTTCCTCATTAAGCAGCAGACGGCCCAAGAAATAGCTGGCATCGCCGCTGCCATTTTCATGTCCGCTGACATAATATGCCAGTGCGCTGTCGCCGTCGGCCGTGACACCGGATCGACCATAGTTATAGATGTCGGCCACTTTGTAGGCGGCATTGCCCACACCCTGGGCTGCGGCAGCCTTGAGGTATGGAATGGCGGCGATGGTGTCAATCTCCACACCACAACCTTCGAGATAGGAACGGCCTACATAATAGGTACCCATCTCCTCGCCTGCCTCATGAGCCTGAGTGTAAAGTTCGAAAGCCTTGGCCTTGTCCAACGGGAGGAACTGGCCTATGCGGTAGAAGTCGCCCAGATAGCACATAGCCTCGCCATGACCCTGGTCGGCAGCCTTGCGGTAGTATTCAATAGCCTTGGCGCTGTCGGCCTCCAGGCCTCCGTCGCCCAACTCGTAATAGAGACCCATCTTAAACTGGCCGGAAGCAATATCATTGTCGGCCAACTGCTTGAAGTAAGAGACTGCTTTGTTGTGGTCAACGCTGTCCACGTTGCGGCCAGTCTCGTAGCAATAGCCCATTGTGTAGATGGCATCGATATAGCCCTCGTCAGCGGCTTGGGAAACTAGCTCCATGCCCTTGGCTATGTCGCTCTCTTTCTGCTTTCCAATGTCACCGTTGAGGTAGAGGATTCCATGGCGGTAATGAGCCTTGGGGGTACCGGCTTTCTCGTAGTACTTGGCGGCTTTCTTGTTGTCAATCTTCACACCGTCCATGCCGTACTCATAAATAGTGCCAAGGGCTTCGGAGGCCATGCGGCTGCCCTTCTTGTCGCCCTTGAAAAGGTATTCGTTGCAGGTCTTGCTGTCGCCTGCGGCATCGTAGAGCATAGCCATCCAGAAGTATCCGTCGGCCTGACCCTTGTCAATCATCTCCTGGAAGCACTCGGCAGCGCGGTCGTTATTGCCGTTGTTGGCGTAGAGCTGGCCAAGATCGACCAGTGCATTGGTGTCGCCATATTCACCGGCTTTGCGGTAGTACTTCACGGCCTGGGGCATATCCTTGTGTTCTTCGCTCTCATAGAGGGAGGCCAGGAACCTGGCACACTCGGCACTCTCAAACTGGTCGGCACCGCGCTTGAGCCAATAGATAGCCGAATCGGTGTTCTGTTCGCAGCCCGTGCCGTTGTAAAACATGATACCCATAAGATGGCATGCTTCGTCCTGCGACTTATATATTCCCTCTTTCACTGCCACCTTGCGGAAATAGGCCAATGCCTCAGGATAGCACTCATGCTCATAGTTGAAACGACCCAGTCGCAGCTGGCACTGCGAGCTGCCGAAGGCATCGCCCTGCAGCCAATAGCGCATGGCCTTGGCACTGTCGCGCAGACCGGGGTTGGAGGGGTACATGTAATAGAGACCCGCAAGTGACTGGGTATATCTCAGTGTGTGGTGTTCTGCCAGCAATGAGTCGAGCAGGTGCTGGGCCTTTGCCTCGTCTTCCGGCACACCCACACCGCTCCAATAGAACTCTATCGCCGCTGTGACGGCATCGGGGTCTCCCCACTTCATGCCTTCGGCAACATATTTCCAAGCCTTCTTATTATCACCTTTATAAGCGTAATAACGTGCCAGGCGTACGGCGGCATCGGTTTCGCCCAGTTTGAGGGCTTTTTCGTAATATGCATGAGCCTTTTTCGTATCTGCCTTCACACCGCAGACGCCATAATAGTAGTTCTCGCCCATGAAGAGATAGCCCCACGCGGAGCCTTTTTTCACAGCCTCTTGATACAATTGGTTGGCCTTGGCAGTATCAATCTTGCAGCCAATGCCGTACTCGTAGCAAGCACCCAGTGCGGCCAGTCCGTTGGGCAGTCCCTTGTCGGCCCACTCCTTGCGGATGGCGAAATAACGCGCAGTGTCCGTGGGTACAAGTGTACTGTGCAGGTAATACTTGGAAATGCGGAGCCATGCCTCGCCGTCGCCAAGGTCGGCTGCCTTGCGGAACCACTGCAGGGCAAGGGTGGAGTCGTGCTGCACACCGGCGCCGTTCTCATAGCATTCGCCCAGACGCACCATGGCAGCCACGTCGCCCTGATGGGCTTTGTCGATAAGTTTCTTGTCGGCCTGAGCGTGACATAACATAGGCATCAAGGCCGTGATAATAAGGATTAAACCGTATTTTTTCATCTTGATAGGATATAATTTCGCGATGCAAAGATACTAAAAAAAATCCTTATACGTTATTTACACATTATTTTTACCTACTTTTTGTCATGGATACCATTGAAATCGTGATAGAGAACACCCACGAGCGCCGCCAAGTGCGCCCGGGTATCAGTCTTGCCGAACTTGCACAGGAATACTATACCGAACTGGGACGTATGCCCCTTGAAAACCCAATATTGGGGGGCCTTGTCAACAATAAAGTCGAACACATGCAGTTCCGGCTCTACAGCCCCAAGACTGTTTATTTCTTCGACATCCACCACCCCCATGGCTGGCGCATGTACCAGTCGTCGCTGACCTTTATGCTCTACAAGGCCGTCCGCGACATCTATCCAGATGCACGGCTCTCCGTGAAGCATTCCATGCAGGGCGGTTTCTACTGCACCATTGAGGGCATCGACGAAGAGCGTATCACCATTGCACGCACCGTCCGCGACCGCATGATCGAGCTGCAACACCTCGACCTCCCCTTCCAGCACCGCTCCATGCTCCTCACCGACGCCATTGAGCATATCAAAACCTGCAACATCCCTAAAACTCTCGACCTGCTGCAATCGCTCAACCAGCTCTACATCACCATGCATGTGCTCGACGACACCATGCACAAGATGGCCTCAAAACTCGTCCCCAGCACCGGGTGCCTCAAATATTGGGACTTCCACATGTATGCCGACGAGGGCTATATACTCCAAATGCCCGACCCGCACCACATCGACCGGCCTCCCCTGCTGCCCGACACTCCCAAGCTCTTCAACATCTTCAAGCTCCACCACCTCTGGGTGGATCGTCTGCACCTCTCCACCATCACCGACCTCAACCGCATTGTTCGCGACAATAACCAAGCGCAGCTCATCCACATTTCCGAAGCACTGCATGAGAAATGCTACTCCGAGATTGCCAACATGATTTACCGCAAACGCGACCAAGTGCGCATGGTATTGGTGGCAGGGCCTTCCTCTTCGGGCAAGACCACCTCGTGCCGCCGACTCAGCGTGCAGCTCACCGTCATGGGATTTGATGTCAAACAGCTGTCGCTCGACGACTACTTCGTCTGCCGTGCCCGCACACCCAGACTGCCCAACGGCGACTACGACTTCGAGTCCATCGACGCCCTCGACATACCCCTGCTCAACGACCACCTGCAACGCATGTTCAACGGCGAGAGGGTCGAGATTCCCACCTTCGATTTCCTCAAAGGCGACCCCTTCTACGACGGCAAAAGTATCCAGCTCGGTTCCAACAGCATCCTTGTGGTGGAAGGCATCCACGCCCTCAACCCCAAGCTCACCGCACAGATAGCCGACGAGCTCAAATTCAAAGTATATGTCTCCACCCTCACCCAGATAGCCATCGACGACGTAAACAGCATCCGCAGCAGCGAGAACCGCATGCTGCGCCGCATTGTGCGCGACAACAACTTCCGTGGATGGGACGCCTACAACACCCTTCACCGCTGGCACGAAGTGCGCCGAGGCGAAGAAATCAACATCTTCCCCTATCAGGAGCAGGCCGATGTCATGTTCAACTCGGCCCTCCTCTACGAACTGGGCGTGCTGAAACTCTACGCAGCCCCCCAGCTCAAAAAAATACCGGAAAACTGTCCCGAATACGCCGAGGCGCAACGGCTGCTCGACTTCATCGACATCATCGAGCCCATCGAGCCCACCTACATCCCCCCCACCAGCATCATGCGCGAATTCCTCGGAGGCAGCAGCTTCAACTATTAATTCTCCACCACCAGTTTCTTGGTGGCCACACCGTGGGGCAGATACAGGGCTGTTATGTAGGTGCCGCTTGGCAGGCTACTTACGTATTTTCAATAATTTGACAAGCCAATCAGTTTAACCGGCAAAAACTGTCAAGCGATTTCAGGAAAACACATTTTATATGTTTAATCCCGTCATCAACTATTCCACCACTATCTCATCGCAGAAGAGCCAGCTGTCGTTGCCTTTGGCCAGATGCCATTCGGGCAGCGGACCTGGATTCTTGGCCACGACGCGCAGATGGCGTGCAGTGATTTTGGGGTTGCGGATGGTCAGCGTGCGGACAAAGCCGCCACGGTCGCGGAAGTCGGGGGTGAACTGCTCGGTGTGTGCCAGCTGCCACTCCTTGCCGTCGGGCGAGGTGTAGATTTCGATGGTCTGCGGGGTGAGAATCCAGTCGTTGGCATTGTGGAAGAAGCGCATAGTGATATTCTTCACGGCGGTTGAGGTTCCCAGGTCGAGATTGACATCGACATCCTTGCCCCAGTAGCCCTGCCAGTGTCCGTCGGTGTAGGTGTCGTCGCTGCCCAGCACACCGTCGGTCAGTGCGTTGTCGCCGCCGCCGCTGTATTTGGCGTTGTAGTCGCTGTAGCGGGTGTTGAGCTTCTTGAGTTTGCCGATGGCTTTATGGAAGAGAAGATATTGTTCGCTGAAGACGGCTTCGTCCCATTTATTGTAGCTGACAGCTCTGACCAAACAGCTGCGCCCTATGGTGAAGGGGCGCTTGTAGAGGTTGGCACCTTTGGAGGGGGTGCGGCCGTCAACGGTAAAGTAGATGGGACGGTCTTTGAAGAGGGTACGCAGGGTGACGTACATCTTGTTGTCGCGATAGTCGTTGGTGATGAATATCTTCTGGCGCAGTTCCTGCACCTCGCTGCCCAGCCGGTCGAAACGGGCGCAGACAATGTCGCGGCTGTAGTCGGTGTTTTCCTCGTCCCACAGGCGCAGATATTCGAGCTTGAGGCTGTGCAGGTGGCGGAAATAGCGGCGGCAGGCATCCTGGATGGCTGCCACGTCGGGGGCATCGTCGGAGTTGAGAGTGCGGTAAAGCATGACACGCAGACGGCTTTTTTCGGCCACGGCAAGCACCCGATGGCACGTGTAGGCAAAGTGGGGCACACGGCTGCTGTCCACTATGGCGAGGGCACGGCGCACGATGTGTTCCACGCTGTCGCAGCGCACCAGCATCTCATCGCTGACATCGATGGGGTTGAACCCCATGAGGGGCTGCAGAAGAGCCGCTGTGTTGCACCAGTCGCCTACCCATTGGTTGCCGTTGAGGGCTCCCACGGTGTTAATCATGCGGGTGACGGAGTAGGCGGGCGAGGCATCGGCATCGGGGTCGATGCGTCGATATTCTATCTCGAAGAGGCGGTCGTAGTTCTGGTTGAAGAGTTTCTCGCGCATGGCAAGTTCCTTGCGGGCCTTGGCGGGGTCGGTGGCAGTGATGGGGTGCCACGCCATTTCGGCTGCCCATGCCATGGCGTGCCAGCCGTCGGCAAAGAGGCCTTCACCGCTGTCGTCCCATGAAGTGTTCATCAGTCCTCGAGCACCGGCCTGATGGCCGTCGCGGGCAAGATAGGCGATATTCTCAATGTAGTTGCGCACGGAGGGGGCTCCGCTGGCATGGCTGACGCTGGGAGCCACCCAGAAGTCATTGCCCTGTTCGCGGTGCAGCTGGGCAAAGGGTTCTATCATGTCGGCATAGCTTTCCGCCGCCCCATAGCTCCACACGATGTACTGCATGTCGCGGGGTAGTTTGCGGAGCATGGCGGGGTTCTTGGCCACTATGTCGCCCCACATGAGCACACCGATGCGCGAAGCATCGTCGTGGGCTTCGCGCCAGGCCTGCTGCACAAGGTTATACACGCGGTTGATGTGCTGGCAATACACCTCGTCGGCACCAATCTGGTCCACATACTGCTTGGCGCGGCCACTGCCGAGGCCCTCGGTCTCGTCGCAGTTGATGTTGAAGAAGCGGCTGCTGTGGTATGCCTGCACGGCATTCTCTATCTGGTCACGGAGAAAGGAGTAGGTCTCTTCCTTGGCGGGATTGAGATTGGCATAGCCGTCCATAAGGCTTTGGTAGAATGGGATGCGGAGGGTCTTCTCGAAGTGGGCGAAGCACTGCAGGTTGGCCATCATGAAGGGGTCGTTGGAGTACTCGTAGCTGTTCAGTCCGCTGTAGCCGGAGATGTCGGGGTAGAGTTCGTTATAGAGGGTATGCTCCGTGTAGTAGTTGCCGAAGTTGAGTTTGTACTGCTCGGAGAAGGAGCGTGTCTGGCGACGGAACTGACGGTTGGGGATGGGTCCGCGGCTGATGTCGTCGAGCCATCCGCGGAACTCATAGGCAGGCCAGTCGGTGATGGTCATGCAGGGCACACGGTCGCCATAGATTTTCTTCAGCTGGTCAAGGGTTTTGAGGGCATAGCCCCAGCCCTCGTTGCCCACACAGGTGATGGTCACCCCCTCGGGGGTAATCTGTAAACGGTAGGCCTGATGCTGGTTCTGCGCCCCCTCTATTTCACTGACGAAATTGCGCCGGGGAGTGAACGACCCCGCTGCGAGGGTGCCTTGCCCCATCTCCACCCGCTGGGGTGTGGGGATAACGCCTATATTTACCGGTTCCTTTTGTGCCACGGCAGTCACGGCCACGGCCAGCATGATAAGTAGTATGCCTTGCTTCATGTGTGTTGCAGTTTGGATATTTCAATCGTACGAATTGCAAAATTACGATTATTTTTTGTATTTTTGCATTTTTGAAAAGGAAAAAGATGAAAAAGATACTCTTTGTATGCCACGGGAATATCTGCCGCAGTGTTACGGCGGAGTTTGTCTTCCGCCACATGGCTGAGGAGGCCGGGGTTGGATACCTTTTCGAGGTCGATTCCGCCGCCACGAGCCGTGAGGAGATTGGAAACCCCATCTACCCTTTGGCACTGCACACCATGGAAACCCACGGCATTCACGGTGCACGCCACGCCGCACGGCAGGTGACGCGGCATGACTATGATTATTACGACCATTTGGTGCTGATGGACAGCGAGAACCTCTATGGCATACGGCACATTATCCCCGACGACCCGGAGGGGAAAATAAGCCTGCTGCTTGACCACACCGACACTACTGACCGGGCGCACCACGGACGCGATGTGGCCGACCCCTGGTACACACGCAACTTCGACGCTGCGTGGGAGGACATCACCGTGGGCTGCCGGGCATTGTTGAAAGAACTATTGGGACAAAAGCCATGATTTATGAATTAGACCCGCACTATCCAGGCTTCCCAAACCCCGAGGAGGCAGAGCCCGACGGCATGATAGCCATCGGTGGCGACCTGTCGCCCGCCCGGCTTATCAACGCCTACTGCTGCGGGATATTCCCCTGGTACGATGACGGCGAACCGATACTGTGGTGGTCGTTAGACCCCCGCATGGTGTTGTTCCCCGACGAGTTCCGCTATAGCAAGAGTCTGCGCCGCGTGGTGCAGTCGGGACGGTTCGAGGTACGGATAGACACCTGTTTTGAGGATGTAATGCGCAGCTGCGGCAAGGTGGACCGCACGGCTCAAGGGCAGGACGGCACCTGGATTACGGAGGAGATGGTTACAGCATACGTGTGTCTGCACAGGCTGGGGCTTGCCCACTCTTTCGAGACTTTTTACCAGGGGCGGCTGGTCGGCGGGCTGTACGGGGTGAGTCTGGGACCTTTCTTCTTCGGCGAGTCGATGTTCCATACGATGACGGATGCCTCGAAGGTGGCCTTTGTGCGGCTGGTGGAGTTCTGCCGAGCGCACGGCTTCCGCCTTATCGATGCCCAGCAGGAGACAACGCATTTGGCCAGTCTCGGCGCACGTCCCATTCCCCGCAGCGATTACCTCATGGAACTGAACGTCATCCGTGGCGACAACACCTTGCAGGGCAATTGGGGGCAGTTATCCGGCTACCACTGGTTGTAGTGGATGCGTGAGGAGTCCCACTTGTCTTTGGGCTGTTCGCCACCTGCAGGGTAGCCTATGGGAACCACGCAATAAGGCACCACGGTGGCGGGAAGACCAAGAGCCTTCTTGACGGGAGCCATACGGTCAACATAGGGATAGCAGGCTGTCCAGCAGGCACCCAGGCCGTAGGCCTCGACAGCGAGAAGCAGATTCTCGGTGACGGCACCCATGTCGTCGCGCCATGTGCCGTTGGGCTGCTGCACGGCGGGGGCATCGGGATTGTCGCGCGGAGGACGCACCACGGTGGTGTCGGCACAGATCACTACCACTGCGGCCGACTGCTTGTACATGCGCATATTGAAATTGTCGCCAAATATCTCGTCATAGCGAGTGGTGTCGGTCAGGACGACGAAGCTCCACGGCCGTATGTCTCTGCCCGAGGGGGCAGCCATGGCGGCGCGCAGCAGGTTCTCCATCACGGCAGCGGGAATGGTGTCGGAGGTGTAGGAACGGACGCTCTTACGGTTCAGGATGTTTGCCATCACTGCTTCGGCAGGATCGGAGGCAGCAGGTTGAGGTTCGGTTTGGCTACAGGCTACCAGCATGGCAACAGTTGCCAATAAAAAGATTGTTTTCTTCATGATTATAGATACTTATTGATTACTATTGCTAACGGAGACACTGCAGATAGCGGTGGATGGTCTCCTCAATGCCCAGGTAGAGGGCGTCGCTGATGATGGCGTGGCCAATAGAGACTTCGTCGAGCCAGGGTATCTGCTGATGGAAATACTGGAGGTTCTCCAATGAGAGGTCGTGTCCGGCATTGAGTCCCAGGCCACATTCACGCGCCACGGTGGCTGCCATGAGGTAAGGGGCTATGGCCTTGGCACGGTCGGCAGGATACTGTCGGGCGTAGGCCTCGGTGTATAGCTCCACACGGTCGGTGCCCGTGCGCGCGGCCATCTCTATCATCTCCGCCACGGGGTCGATGAAGATACTGACACGGATGCCACAGGATTTGAACTCGGCCACTGTCTCGCTGAGAAAAGCCTGGTTTTTCACGGTGTCCCACCCGGCGTTGCTGGTGAGTACATTCTCGGCATCGGGGACGAGAGTCACCTGTGCGGGTTTTATAGACTTGACAAGTTCTACAAAACGGGGCACGGGATTGCCTTCGATGTTGAACTCGTGGGTGAGCACCGGTTTCAGGTCAAAGACATCCTTGTAGCGGATGTGCCGCTCGTCGGGACGTGGATGGACGGTGATGCCTTGCGCCCCGAACCGCTCGCAGTCCAGGGCAAACTTGACCACATCGGGCACATTGCCCCCGCGGGCATTGCGCAGCGTGGCCACTTTGTTGATGTTTACACTTAACTTGGTCATTTTGTTATAATGTTTTAATGATTGAGTGAATGCTTGAATGAGTGAATGTTTGAGTGGCTGGCGCGGTCAAATTACTCAGACAATCAAACCTTATCACTGTCGCATCTACGTTTAGGATTGCGCGGAAACCAGCCTTTCCTCACCCGCTCGCACTGTTTGAAGAGCTCGATGATTGACCATAGACTGGAGAATCCCGCCACACCCAGCAAGGCGGCAGGCACCACGCCGTTTACAAACAGGGAGCCGGCAAGGCACCCGATGCCAAACATCAGGAACAGCCACCAGCAGCGCACGCCCCAGTAGTACTCGGCTTTGATGACAATGGAATGGAACACCCCTATGCAAAAAAAGGCTGCCGCCCCTATAACGAGACCCGTGACATTCATTGTTGTTGACAAATATTAAACTCCTTGCGGATAGGCTCGACATAGTCCAATTTTTCCCAGGCGAAAAAGTCAACGGTCTTGGTATAGGCCTTTCCTTCAGCATCGTACATGGTCACCTCGGCGGTGTATGGGTCGCGCCCTATGTGACCGTAGGCGGCGGTGGGAGCATAGATGGGGTTCTTGAGGCCGAAGCGCTCTATGATGGCGTAGGGACGCATGTCGAACAGGCGGCCGATGTGCTGCGCTATCTCGCCATCGGTCATGTCTACATGGGCTGTGCCGTAGGTGTTGACATACAGTCCCACCGGCTCGGCCACGCCGATGGCGTAGGCCACCTGCACAAGCACCTCGTCGCACACGCCTGCCGCCACCATGTTCTTGGCTATATGGCGAGTGGCGTATGCCGCCGAGCGGTCGACTTTGGAGGGGTCTTTGCCGCTGAATGCACCGCCGCCGTGGGCACCACGTCCCCCGTAGGTGTCAACGATAATCTTGCGTCCTGTCAGTCCTGTGTCGCCGTGGGGACCGCCTATCACGAACTTGCCCGTGGGGTTGACAAACAGCTTGTAGTCGCCCGAGGCAAAGAGAGCCCGGTTTTCGTCGCTCAGGCGCGCCAAAACGCGGGGGATAAGGATTTCCTTTACGTCTTGCCTGATGCGCTCCAGCATGGCCTTTTCCTCGTCGAATTCGTCGTGCTGGGTAGAGACGACGATGGCCTCGATGCGCTGGGGTTTGCCATTGTCGGCATATTCGACAGTTATCTGGCTCTTGGCATCGGGGCGCAGATATAGCATCTGTTTCCCCTCCTTGCGGATGCGGGTGAGTTCCTGCAGGAAGATATGCGCCAAGGTGATGGGCAGCGGCATCAGCTCGGGAGTCTCGTTGCAGGCATAGCCGAACATCATGCCTTGGTCGCCCGCGCCTTGTTCTTCGGCTTTGGCACGGCTCACGCCCTGATTGATGTCGCCGCTCTGCCCGTGGATGGTGGAAAGCACCCCGCACGAGTTGGCCTCGAACATATACTCGCCCTTGGTGTAGCCAATGCGGCGGATGACATCGCGCACGGTGTCCTGTATCTCGACATA
>CADAQX010000039.1 GCA_902790215.1 uncultured Bacteroidota bacterium
GAGAAGAGGAAGCCGTGGCTGGGGACGGCGGTGATGGTCTGGTAGGAGGAGTCGGGGTAGAAGGCGGTGTAGAGTGCCTCGCCCTGCGCGGTGTCGGCTGAGGAGAGCTGGACGAAGTGCTGCCCGTCGGTGATGAGGCCATGAGGCCCGTACCATGCGGCTCGCTCTGAGTTAGAATAAGGGTGAAAAGGCCCCTCTGGGTCACCGTCACCGGGATCAATGCCGTGTGGTGTGTGAGCGCGATGGTCATAAGGGCCACTTGCGGGTCTCCATCCTATACTCAAATATACGGTCGGTATATATGGGTATGGGGTAAGGGGATTAACGTTATGGCCCCTAAGATTGCTGTTTTGTGTTCCGCCAATCCAGTACTCACCCTGTATGGTGATGGCGGAGTCGAAGTAGGCTTCGTAGACGTAGCAGTATTCATTGCCGTAGCGTCCATCAGCAAACTTCTTTATGCATAGCATTTTGGGCTGGTTGGTGTCCCATCTGGCGTGGGCCACGGGGAGAAGCCAGCGGTTGGTGTCCCACGTGACGGTGTCCATCTGGACTGCGGGATTGCGGACATACAGGTAGAGGTACTCCGGCAGTTTTGTGCTGTCGAGCAGGCTGCCACCTCTATCGAACAGGCCATGTTCGCGATCTTGCGCCACCATTGCCCAGAGACCTCGGACTTTGATGGGTCTGTCGGTGTAGTTCTGATATACCTCAACGTTGAGCATATCCCCAAAGCCTCTTACTTTGCAGGGCAGTGTGTCTATGTCCTGTGCGCGCATCCCGGTGCATGCCAGGATGACAATTACGAAAATAAGAATTGATTTTTTCATGATGGTATGTGTTTTTTATTGTTATTTTTGTTGTTTAATGGTCTTCGGGGCATCTCTTGCAGACGGTTTCAACTTCCGTTTTCCCCATCTCGAATGTTGCAACCTCCCCCCACTCGACATCATCTCCCTCATACAGGAATTGCCATTCTACATAGTAGAGGGCACCCGTCTGCTCAGAGAGGATAATGGGATCCTTCATGCCAATAATGAGACAGTTTTTGGGCTTGAAACTGCTGACATCCTGTTCAAATAAGTTGAGGTTGTTTTGAGTGTCGTGTCCGGTGATTTCAAGATAAGGGGTGCTGGTTTTATGGGTCAGGGAGTTGAGTTTCGGCCCAGGAGTTGTTATTGTATTGACAGTAATGGGTGGGTCGGACAGACAGGGATTGGCTATAATTCCATTGGGGTTGCTGTTGTCTGTTGACAGAATGTGCGTTTCCAACGTGAGGTCTATATTTGTCATTTCGGTGACTGCAGGATATTTCCCTGTAGGGTAGTAGATGCTGCTGTCGTACTGCCAGATGTTCTGGAAGGGGAAGAATCGGATACCGCCAGAACCTGATCCATTTTTAATAACCCCGAAGGCTACGGAAAACCAATCGTAGGCCAACCGGCTTAAAGCCATGGGTGCCTTGTTGTAATGGAAATAGTAGTTCTCGTAGGTGTTGAGCTGGTAGTGTGCCATATAGTGTGTCGTATAAGAGGCTGTGCAGTCGTCGTGACAACCGTTCCAACTGAATCTGTCCAGCAGGAACTTTTGATGGTTGATGTCGTAGTCGTCTGCTCCATAGAAGTGGTCGTTGGCGCACTTCAACTGGGACAGCAGGATAATGCTGTTGTGTGTTGCAAGGATGTCGGAAAAGTGGATTTTGGGTATAGAAGGAAGATAGTCCAGCGTGGCTGTCCATGAGGTGGAGGAATTCTCTCTGATCTCCACCAAGCAGGAGGAACTAAAGTCATCCATAATTCCGATGGCGTTAATCTGAGCAAGTTGTTGGCTTGGACAGCTGATGGCCAATCGCGTAAGTTGTGTAGTGCCGGGAACTTCGTATGTGACCAGGCTCCCTAATCCAGAGTACATGGCAGAGATTGAAAAACACCCTACAATTCCCTTCTGGACAGGGATAGTGTAATTGGGGTTAGGAGAGTTGAAGGTCTTTGTCCCGCAGAAATAGCATATGCCATTGTAAATTTCCATGTCGTTGATATCGACAGTTGGGTCTGAGGGCTCTATTGCACCGAAAGTAGTGGTGAAATGGTTCTCGACGTTTGTTGAATACCTTAATATAGCAAATGTGTGGACCATTATGTCTGACGAAAGGTTTCTGTACTGCGTATGAATGACCCGATAATCATGGTCGCTACGGACATGACTGGTTTTCTCACGGATGTTGTTGTAATTATACCAGAAGCTATAGCATGGACCCAAGACATCTTCGTTACCTTGTGCAAAGATGCTTGGCGATAGTGAGAGCAACAGGACTGCTGTTATCCACCGGTGCAAGTTTATTGTGAACTTATTCATTGTTTGTGAATTTTGAAATTATTAATCATGCGTTGGTGCTGCGCGGTGTTTCGCAAATTGTTTTCTTGCCGCACAATAAAGTCAGTCGCTTGCCGTTAGTAAAATACTCGTGTAAAGCGACTGCTTTATGCCTTGGGTGCCGCGCGGCAGGGAGAGGGGTTAGGGTAATGTGTCCCCTCCCTTGCGGCGGCATCTGTTTTTTATGCCCCTACACGTCGGCACACCTTTCTGGTACGTGCGGGGCTTGTTGCTTTGTCGTTCATGGCAGTGCTGTTTTGATTGGTTTGCTTACATGTGTTTTACTATGTTATAAAATCGCGGTTAATGTGTAGATGCCGGTTTCTTCGTCGAATTCTATAATAACTTCGTAGCCAAGTTCGGACATCATTTTCATCCATGAAATTGCATCATCGTAATTATCGGTTTTGTGGGTCTTTATTTCTTTGGATGCTGCAGATGTGGTGGACACTGTAGTGTTTTGAATTGTGATGCGATGACCTTGACGGGCGAGGGCGAGCAAGTCGGACAGGAGAGTGTGCCACTCCTCGGAGGTTTGGAGGCTGGCATGATAGACGCGGTTGTCGATACTGTAGCGTACGTTATACTCTGCTTGAGAGCAAACGGAGGAGGTGACGGGTGCTGCCTCTTTCTGGCAGCTGACGGCGACGGTGCCGAGGAGGGCAAGGATTGCCACTTTGATAATCGCTTTTTTCATTGTTGTTTATTTTTTTTGGATATACTGCGTAAACAATAGCCACATACCAATTTATGTTGTTGTTCGTCTTGGATATGGAAAATGATGATTTTCCTGTAGTATATTGAAAAACTCATGAAGTCGTATTCTCCATCGACAAGTTTTGTTACTCGGCAGGTAGGGTCTGTCTTTGACACCTGTCGGGTAATAAGATGCCTTGGGTTGAGATGTGATTGTTGGGATACGGCGTAATCGTATGCTTTTGTAAGGTTGAATTCTTCTGTCATCCAGAGCAGGGTGGCGGAGTCTTTGGCCAGGATGACGGTGACGTCGAGGATGGTGGTGTCGTCGATGCGGAGTTTTTCGAAAAAGGCGACGTCGAGGTTGGGGTTTTGCGAGTAGTGGAGGTAGGCATCGGACTGGGCACACAGGGGAAGCGTGACCATGAGGAGCAGGGTGAGGAGTACGGGTTACGAATACTTGGAAGAGGTAGTGTTGGGTATCGCAGGTTTCGTTGTTGCAGTAGAGTGCGGCGTATTGAACGTTGTCGAAGGAGATGGTGGTGCAGGGCTGGCACAGGGAGTCGGCGGGTTCGGGGAGCGGACTGGCGTCGGGCTGGCGACCGCTATCGTTGTTTATTGCAGCTTTTGCCACGACGGGGCGGCGGAGTGTTGCTGGTGATGGGGTTGCCGGCGGGGTGCTGGTGGGTGCCGCTGCCGAGAGGGTGATGTCGGCGTTGGCGGGTGCGGAGAGCTGCGCTTGGAGCGGGGTGCCGGCATCGGAGGTGCCGTGGTTGAGGAGAAGCAGGAGGGCACCCACGACTATCAGCACTATCACGGCGGCGAAGCGGAGCCACCGGGAGGGGTGTGCTGATTCGGGCAGCGGGGGGACGGGGACCGGCGGCAGGTTCTGGCTATCGGTGAAGAGTCGCATCAATTCCTCCTCGGTGAGACTGGAGGAGAGTTTTGCCTGGCGGTTGTAGTCTTCCCACGCTTGCAGCCAAGGGTCGTTATTGTGTTCTTTTTTCTCTTTCATGATACGTGTGCTTTATAATCCTTTGTCGTTGTTTTCCATTTGTTTGTTGAGTTCTCGGAGCTTGTCCTGTATTTCGTCGAGGATTTGGTAGATACGCGATGTGCTCTTGCCAATGCGGCGTGCTATGACCTTGACGGGGATATGGTCGAGATACATGTGGACGATGAGTCGGTTCTGGCTGTCGAGCCGGTCGATGAGCTGGTGCAGCCTGATGACAACGGGGTCGCAGCTCTCTTCATCGACGAGGGACGAGAGGTCGTCACCATAGTTGAGATGATTCTGGTAGCGCTGTTCGTCGCGGACGAGATTGATGGCTTTGCGGTAGAGGATGGTGTAGACCCAGGCATGGTTGTCGAGGTGTTCCGAGTTGGGGGGCAGGGAACGGGAGACACCCCAGAGGTAGGTGACGAGGTCGCACATGAGGGCACGTTGGTTGTAGGTGCCGGGGTAATAGAAATGCGATGAGATGACCTTGAAGGTGTTCTCGTATTTGCTGACGATGGCTTTGAACTGTGCGTAGCTGTTGCCATCGACTACTGCCTCGGGACGTTTGTGTCTACCTTTTTTTTGCATTCGTGGCGCCTTTTACTATATATACACCAAGAGGGGGTTAAAATTATAGTGTGGGGTGGTAGATTTAACTTTTTTTATGTTTTATACTTGTTCTTGGGCGTAGGAACGGGTAGCGTGACGGGCGTTGAGGTATGTGGTCTCTTTTTACGAAAGGTGAGGTAAGGTTAAGGTATGTTGAGGTTCAGGTGAGAATAAATGTTTGTATTTTTGCAGCTGGAAAGAGAGGGGGATTGAGGGTTGCTAATTGATTGTTATCTACTACAGAAAAGGCGGCACCGGACTGCCGGGCAAGCCAAGGATGTATTGAAAAGAGGGTGGCAAGAGGATGTGGGCGTTTTGCGAAAAGGCAAAGACCGCCGTGTCGTTAGGCTGGGGACAAAAGGGTGAGAAGGGGTTGCCTGCGGAGTCTTCCGCCACGAGGGGCTGGATAAGACAGACGACCCCGGCACGCGCCCTGACATGGAGGCCGAGAGCCAGGCTGTCGTCGGAGATGAGATAGGTTTTGCGGTAGAATTTGATTTGGAAATAGTCCTGCGGGATATGGGTACGCGCCAAAAGACTGCGGAAGTCGGCATTGCCGGCCACCCACTGGCAACGACGGGAGCGGGTGTTGACAAGAGGCATGTCGGCAGGCGAGGCATAGACTTCATCCCACAGACAGGGGACGACGAAACTATAGTGGTAGAGCTGCGAGGGGTTTTCCTGCAAGCGACGACGGAGCCCTTCGCGCCAATGGGTGGTGTCGGCGGGGTAGCGGCGACGCAACTGCTGCACAAGGGCTGCCTCGTTGTAGTCAGAATCGGGATGGTAGAAGGCGTACCATGTGCGGGCAAAATAATGCCGGATGGACTGGGGATTGCGGTTGGCGGAGAGGTAGGCATAGTACTCGAAGTGCTTGGAGGCCTTGACGGCTGCCCCACGGCACAACCATGGAGATAGATGAGGGTGTGGCGGTCGATAACGGTGCTGTCCGGCGGGAGAAGAAGGCTGTCGGCCATGGCCTGGAAGAGACTTTCGGCCGAGGTGCGGGAGCCACCGGGGGTGACGGTCATCTGGAGGTCAATAAACTCGTTGCCATGGGTCACCAAATTGACAAGGCCGTAAGGAAGTCCGTTGTCGGCAGGATGAAGGCGGAGCCAGTCGAGCACCTGACTCAGGGCGGTGTACGCTCGTCGGGGTTGAGTCGGTAATATTGGTTGGCAAGGGAGTAGTAGGGATTGTAGGCCGAGAGGTCGCGGCCCATGATGAAGGTGACCGAGATGCGCGGGATGGTGTCGCAAGGCTGGGCCAGTGTGTCGGCAACAGGAAGCGGAGCGGTGTCTCCCCTGCCCTTACAGGCTTGGAGAGACACCACTGCTATCATAAGAAGTATGAGGATACTCCGGCTCATTCCTTGGGTAACACAAATTGGATGGGCAGGTTGAATTGGGTGCGGACTGCCTTACCATGCTGTTTGCCGGGTTTCCATTTGGGCATCAGTTTCACCACACGGACAGCCTCGGCGCCACAGCCACCGCCGATGTCGCGAAGTACCTTGATATTGCTGACGGAGCCATCGGCCTCGATGATGAAGGTGACGAACACTTTGCCCTCAATCTTGTTGCGTTTTGCCTCTTCAGGATAGCGAAGATTGCGCTGGATGAAAGCCCTGAGAGAGTCAAGGCCTCCTGGAAACTCGGGGTCTTCCTCTATTACTATGAAGATCTCTTCCTCCTCTTCAACCTCTTCAACCAGCACCGGCACACGACGCAAGTCGTTAGAAGAGACTCTCGCAGCCTTGAGGGCAGAGACATCATGACCTATGGCATAGTCCGAGACCCCTTCGGGCATGGGGACAGGCTGCTTGACGGTGGTCTGCTTGCCGTCCTTGTTGACTATCTCTTCATCGATGGCGACGAAGGAGGTGTAGTTGGTCATGAGGTTGTATTTGAGACCCAGTTCCAATATCTGCTTGGCCTCGGGGCTTTGGTCGTTGGCATATTCACCAGCAAGATAGCTGAGGTATTTGATGCGCTCGCGAGCCCAAAGGTAGCGCAGGGCAGCGTTGGCGGGGTCGGCCTTGAGGCTGGAGAGGTTGTAGGACTGCTTGAACGGTTTGCGACCCACTTTGCCGGTGAGGGAGACGGTGCCTTGGGGTTTGCCCTTGTATTTGCCGAAGATGAGGATGGGACGCTCGGCCATCATGTCGGGCACAGAGGCAGGCTCGATGTCGTAAGCCTGGAAGGAGCCGGGATTGAACTCTATATGAGTAAGGACCGGGGTGTTGATGTACTGGCGGAAGCGCTCGGCCTGGGCGGCTGCCTCGCTCTCTTTGGTGACAATCATGGGCTCGCCGTTGCCCGCAAAGGCCATGCCCTCGATAAGCCAGCGGTTGACACTGCTGCCTATGCCGAAGGAGAAGAAGTTGGCCTCGCCATTGTTCTGGCGGATGAGTTCGAAGCACCGGCTTTCGACGGTGACGTAGCCGTCGGTGAGGATGACCATGGTGCGGGAGATGTCCTGGTCGGGTCGCGGAAGGGCATAGGCAGTGCGGAGGGCATCGAGCACTTCGGTGCCGCTCCAGTTGTTGCCCCCCTGAATGAATGTCATGGCTTTGTCGATGTTGTCGGCAGTGGCATCGACAGAGCGGGGACTGAACACGGCGGAATTGCTGGAGAAGAGGACGATGTTGAACTTATCCTGCGGGTTGAGATTGGTGATGAGGTTGCGCATCAGCTTCTTGGATATCTCCATCGGGAACCCCCACATGGAGCCGGAGACATCGACGATGAAGATGTATTCGCGCGGAGGGATGTCGTCTTTCTGCACACGTTTGGGCGGCTGCACCATGAGCATGAAGAAGTTCTCGTCCTTTCCCTCGTAGAGCATGAGGCCTGATTCGATGGTGTTGCCCCGCAGGGAGTAGTTGACGATGACATCACGGTTGCCGCCGTTGGTCTCGGAGGGGTCGAGGCGGACAACGGCCTGCTTGGCATCGGGGTTGGAGATGTTCATCTTATGCGTGGTGCAGGTGACATCCTGGATGGGGACGGCGGAGTGGATGGCGAGTTCGTAGCCGAACTTGTAGGCAGGCATGACGCCCGAGTGGGTGTAGGGCGTGGCGACAAAGCCGTCGTCGGGACCTGAGGGGTTCTTGGCGGGGTTGGAGTAGCGGGGTCCCACCACGGTGGGATAGACGAAGCTGTACTGCCCCTTCTCCGGCACAAGGAGCTCGGTGTAGCGGAGCTCGACCATGATGGTGTCGCCGGGCATGATATTGGAGACATTCATGGTAAAGACGTTGGGACGGCTCTGTTCCAGCAGCGAGGCGCGTTTGCCTTCCTGCTTGGCCTTCTCGTAGTCGGCACGGGCTTTCTGCTTCTCCTCAATCTGTGCACGGATGATGCGGGTGCCGATGGTCATCTGCATGGCATAGACGGCGGCACGGGTGGACATGGGGAAGGTGTAGATGGCCTCGAGCGGGTTTTTGCCGCTGTTGACATAGACCTGCTTGATAGTGACGTCGGCAATAGAGCCGGAAATGGAGGTCTTGACTGTCGTCTCTTTCAGCGGGAGCTGGTCGGTTTCGGGGTTCTCGCTGATGACGACGAAATAGGGCGAGAGGGTTTTGTCGGCATCATCGCTGTCCTGCGCCACAAGGCGGCCACTGCCAAGCGCAACAAGGCAGAGAAGCGCGAAGCATTTGCTCCAGAATGAATGGGTTTTCATGGTGATGGGGTTTTGATTGGTATGCTGTGTGTTTTTTGTTTTCTTTGATTAGAGCCACAAAAGGTGGGAAAAGTGACATCGGCATGTTTTTTTTGTCCCATTCTGGGCTACAAGCATCCTGCTTGTAGAAAAAAAACACCATAATTGGGTATGCAAAAATACGAAATAATTTCAATCTGGAACGTTTTTTTTTCGTTGCGGAACATTCCAATCGGGACAAGTGAAAAAGTTTTTGTCTGTAATCTAAATATTTTGCGTATTTTTGCAAACTGAATTTTAAACACATCATTGTTATGGCACTTTTATCCCGCAAAGCGAAAATCATCACTATCTTGTCGTCCGTTATCGTAATAGGACTGGCACTTTTTGTCTATTTCCATTTCTTCTTTGTATATAGCACAGGAGTGAACGCCGGAGAAATAAACTATTTCCAGCAGGAGGGCATCCTGTTCAAGACTTATGAGGGGAAGATGATACAGAGTGGATTCAAATCGACGGTGAATGTGTCCAAACTGCAGAGCAACGAGTTTAAGTTCTCGGTGACGGACAAGGCGATTGCCGACACGCTGATGCGCTGCTCGGGCAAGAATGTCGAGCTGCGTTGGAAACGCTATATGGGCACCCTGCCCTGGCGGGGAAATAGCCAATATGTGGTGGACGAGGTGCTGTCGATTGAATGACGCCGTCGGTTGGCAATCACCAAGACGGGGCTGCACTATGAGTGGGAAATTGAGTACTGCGCCGACGGCTGGGGGACTGCGTGAGGCGGTATATGCCATTGTGGCGCAGATTCCCCGTGGACGGGTGCTTACATACGGTGAGATTGCCCGGCTGGCAGGCTACCCCAACCACAGCCGCTTGGTGGGACGTATTATGCGTGACGCTCCGGACGGGCAACTGCCTTGCCATCGCGTGGTGTCGGCCTCCGGCCGCCTTGCCCCCCACTACCCCGCTCAGGCCGAATTGCTCGCCGCCGAAGGGGTAAAGTTATCCCCCTCGGGCAAAGTCCCCCTAAAGACCTACCTCTGGCAGATTGACTAAAAAGGTTTTCTTTTCTTCATGTCCCTTCTGATTATTTCAGAAGTCTGTTACAGTGTTACAGCGCTACAGTTGTGATAAGGATGTCTTTCCCTGATATGGGTTGATAGTTTTTGAACCGTAGCACTGTAACGCTGAAACGCCACATTAGGGGAGAAAACCGATGACTCCTCATAGCATTTTAAGACAGCCCTACATTGGGTTCGTCTCGGCTTACTTCTCGATGAATGCGCAGAAAGCGTCGGCCTGCTCCAGTAGCTCGGCACGCTGCCCGTCGGTAAGAGAGAACTCGCCTTTTGTCCAGGCCTCTAAGCCGAGAGCAATGCCTGTCTGTGGCTCGTGCATGAGATCCATTTTCATGAAGTCAAGCAATTCGGTGAGCTTAGCGCGACAGCTCTGCGTCATATTCTTTCCTCCAGCACCACTGATGGCCACCTTCTTGCCGAGAGCTGCAGAGGGGTTCTGGAAGTTGCTCATGTCCATCGGGCGCGACAGCCAGTCAAGCAGGTTCTTCAGTACACCGGGATAACTGAAGTTATACTCCGGCGTGAATATCCACAGTGCATCGGCCTCTACCACATCTTTTCGTACCCGTTCCACGACAGGCTGCACAGGCATCTCTAAGTCCTGGTTCATCATCGGCAGGTCACGATAGTCAAGGTACTTCACATTGCATCTATCGGCAATCATCCCTTCAGTCACCTTCGCCAACTGCCTGTTAAACGACCGCTCCCTCATGGAGCCAACGATAAACAATACATTTTTCATAAGTCAGTAGTTTTTAACTGTTATTACCATATGCAAAAGTACGCATTATTTCCAACACTGCAAATTATTTTTTGTCAATTCAAATAATTTTTGTACTTTTGCAGTCGTAAAAAAACAACAATATGGAAACAGCAATTGCATACACAGACAATTCAGTTTCAATGCGCTTACCAAGGACACGGAAGGCTCGTCCTGTTCACGACGACATCGACCTTGACAACGACGAACTCAATGCGCAGGTGGAGGCCGAACTGGAAGATTTCTTCGTGCGTCAGCATGAACTGATGAACGGAGAGAGTCTGCCCGAAGGGTGCATCAGCCTTGAGGAATCCTACCGCAAATCCATCAACCGACTGAATGAGCGCTATGCGTGAACGCAGGGTTGTTTTCGCTGCCGAAGCAGACCGCGATATGGAGCGTGTCGAAGCCTATGTGGCGGAAATCTACCGTCCCGAAGCGGGTCAGCGATATGTTAGACGGCTCTACTCGTACATTTCAGAACTTTCCTTTGCTGCCAAATCCTTTCCTCTCAGCCGTTACCTCGTCGCCAGACGCATCCATCCCGAAGCCCGCACAATGGCAGTGATGCACCGCTGGACAATCATATTCCACATCTATGGCGACTACGTCATTGTTGACAGAATAATAGCATCGAAAATGATGACCGAATAATATCAACACTAATAACAAAAATGACATAGAAACTGACATATTAAATAAGACATCATATTGAGCTTGAAGCTCCCATGTTCCCCTTTTGGAAAAGCTGGTAACTTTCAACGGAACGGGGAAAGGGATGCGGAGGGTTCACGCATTGGCGTGAAACATCTTGCACCTTATCCGTTCCAAAGGTTCCACCAGCACCTTCCAAAAGAATAAGGACAACATAAACGAGATGGTTTGCGCCTTTCTTAATGTCCCTTATTCTAACATCGGCTTTCGGCTCAAAAGTCGGAAGCCGATATTGTATAATCATTATAAAACTGAAAAGGTAACAGGATAAAATGGCCACACAAAAATGGCAAGACATTGGGTTAAACTAGGGGATAATCATTGGGCATGGATGTCCGATGAAGAATATAATAAGCATAATAGTTTAGGTTGTTTTGGATGGGCTTTTGTAATTCTAATGGTATTAAGTGCAATTATTTCGACCTGCAATGATGAAAAAGAACCAAATGTGGAACAATCTGACAGGAAAACCAAGAAGATGTCGCAGAAAACTGAAACAGAAAAGAATACTATCTTGAATCCAACTACAACACATGTTATTCAAGAAGAAAATGACAACCTTGAAACCGAATCAAGCTCTACACTTCAACTTCAATTAGACCCAATTGGCATTGAGGAAGAAGAACCAGAGGACATTATTCCTATTGAAAAATTTGATAGTAATGATACTAATAATTAGTCATTATCGAAAAATTATTTAATACAACTATCTTATGGAAAATGTAGATTATTCACTCTTCATGCACGACGATTCCGAAGGTGACTATGGCAAAGAGGCCATGCTCGACTATCAGATGTCGTGGGTGATGCGCGTTGCCGCAAACAAAGCAATACTGGAAAAGAACCCGACACTGCACAAACGCTGCACCGACATTCTGCTCAAACTTATTGGAAAGAGCGGATGCAATGACATCGAGATTATTAGCGTTGATGTGTGGAAACAATGGCAGCGCATCGATGTATCAGCAAATGTTATAATCAAATGCAACGGCAAAGATGAGAAACACCTCGTTGTATTAGAGGACAAAGCCTACACGATGATTCACGGAGATCAACTCAACCGTTATGAGACAATCATCAATGAGACCTACAACAAGAATGACTATCTTAAAGACTTTGAGAAACACTTTTGGGTAATCACATTCTTTAGCGAGTCGGAAGAAGGCTACAGCGCATTGAATTGGTATTGTAAGGATGCAAAAGCCGATTGGGGACTGCTCTCATTCGAACAAGTAATTGATGATGATTACACGCCGACTGGCAGTGATTTGTTTGATGATTTTTGGATAAAGTCTTGGTAAAAGTCTTACCCAACCTATTGGCGAACGCAACATGCTTTTGGCAGATGAGGGTGCCCCAAAACTTATGGGATACCCTCTTTTTTATGCATGCAATGGCTATTACTCTTTTGCCACAAGTGTCTGGAGGATGGAAAGCCTCTTATCGGGGTCTCAAATTGGAGAACATCCTATTTCTTTTACCATGGCTGAAAAGCTATTAACCACCGTAAAAAACGGAATCTTCCTTTACGGTTATGTCATAAAGTCCTGCATTGTGGAACATTCCCTCAAAACTCAAATCCTCGTCTAATAACGGCCAATGGATGCCAGAATAAGACAGTTCGAACTGAGCACGCTGCCCCTGGCTTGCCTCACGCAAACGAGGCCAGTTATCGAACTCGTAGGATGCCTGCTGGCCGTCAGTTGTTGCAGCATACACAGCGTGGTCATCCACCCATACCCGGTCTATTTGCATTCTTTTCATCTCTGCTTGAAAAACTCTTGCCAACGATCAAGGATTACATTAGTGTTCTCTTCAAGAATTGATTCTATTTTACTTTGTTGGAACTCCCTTTTCATGCATGTAGTGAATATTATTCTTTAGTTACTGGCACCTGAAGGATGGAGAGCCACTTCTCGGGGTCTTTCTGGTTCCAGATGCCATCGACATAGACTGTGCGGTGTTCGCCCGTGATGCGATAGCCATGCTCATCGATGTAGCGGAAGAGCTCGGCGTAGGACTCGTAAAAACGGTCGTAGGGGCCGTGATGAGCCATGCAGAGGGCTGTGGGTACTTCGGGCAGGCGTTTGAACTGGATAATGGCACTATCAGTGCCCATTTCCTCCACCTGCTCGCAGTATTCAATATCGATGTCGGTAGGTTTGTACTCTTTGTCATGCTCGACGGTGAAGCAGTATCCCGGCATAGGACAACGGCAGCCGAGACGGTGCATCTCCGGTCCGATAACATCAGTACAGAGAAGGCCAAGAGCCTGCCAGTTTTTGATTACCTCGCGGTGCGAGGCGACGATGATAGACGGTAAGGTCTGGATTGAAAATTTTTCCATTGTGCTAATTTCTTTGCGGGAGTCCCTCAACGAAAGCAAAAGCTGTAAACGACCCTGGAGCATGTGCAGTTGCCGTTGGCAGTCGATAATCTTCTGTTCCAGCTGTTCAAGGTGTGGGACAGTGGAATCGTTGTCAAAAATCTCTTTGATTTCTGCCAGCGAGAAACCCATGCCTTGCAACGAGCGGATGGTTGAGATCTGTTGCATTTGGGATATGTTGTAGTAGCGATACCCCGTCCACTCATCCACCTCAGCAGGCTGTAAAAGACCTTTCTGCTCATACAGCCGTAGGGTCTTTACGGTCACTTGCATCATCTTTGAGAACTCCCCGATTTTTATTTTTGTTCTGTAAATCATTATCGTACGACAATAGTGTTTGTTTGATATCGAATGCAAAGATACAACATGACCCAAGGGTCGAGTCAAGCACTTTAACACATTTTACATATTAGCCCAACCTATCAATACAAAAAAAGAGGAGCCTCGTCTGAGACTCCTCTGTAGAAGATTGGCGGCGACCTACTTTTCCACGAACAAGCGCAGTATCATCGGCGATGCGGGGCTTAA
>CADAQX010000040.1 GCA_902790215.1 uncultured Bacteroidota bacterium
GCCAAGCGGCACCTACATAGCAGCCCTGTACCTGCCCCACGGCGTGGCCACCAAGAAACTGGTCAAGAATTAGCATGAATTGAAAAGTGAAAGGTGAAAGGTGAAAATTGAAAAGTAGGCGGGATTATTCAAGGAATCCTCTACCCCCCTGAAAGGGGCATTCAAGATACTCATTATTGAACATTAAACCCAAATTGCCGTGAATGCGCCACGAATTAATGGTCATTCACGGCAATTCGTGTTAATGGTAAAAATCGTGGCTAAATGTAATAAATCCTCCTTTTCTGCGTATATTGAAGAAAAGAACTCTCCATCAAAAAACACATCAGTCATGAAACGAATTGTATCAATTCTCACTTTTGCCATTCTTGCCGTCACCCTCTCGGCGCAGAATCTCGTCGCCGTCAGCGGTGCTGTCTGTGAGACCTCCAATGGCTGCAACCCTGCTCCTTATGCCAAGGTGGAGCTGCTCACCCCTGACGGCAAAATCGTCGTCAACACCCAGTGCGACAACCAGGGGAACTATCGCCTTCAAGCCCCTGCGGGCAAATACCATCTCCGTGTATCCTCCGTGGGCTATTACCCCACAGGGCGCGACTTGTCGCTCGTGCAGGACATGCAGTTGGACACCATCAAGCTTTTCCCCGACGGGCCTGCTTCTGTATTGGGTGTCGAAATTTTCCCTATCAAAGGCATGAACATCCAAGAGATGTACGACTTCAACCGCGGCCATTGCGTCACCACAACCGAGGGGTTTTATCGCGCTGCCCGCCACGCAGTGTCGTACCGCATGGATATATACCATCCTTTTGACCGAGCCCGTCAGACAACCCTTTATGCCGAGGCGGGCTACACCTTCCATTTCAAGCCCCGCTTGGGCGGCTGGGGCATTCATGCCGGCTGGGAGGGTGCCCAGTTTGGTGACCTCCGCCAAGATGTGTGGAACGCCTATATGGTAGGTGTTGAATATGAACGTTTCCGTCCCAACGGACACATGTATCATTTCCGTCTGCTCTATCGCTACAGCTCTAATATTGGAGTCCCCATCTTTTTCTCCTTCGATTGGGACATCCCGCGTCTTTTCGGTATTAAAGGTCTCTCATTCTGCGGCTACCTTGATATATGGGGTGATGAATACTACTATGGCGGTGAAGATGGGGGTGCTAAGGGCCAGCTGGGCAGTCTGCGCCTTGAACCTCAGGTGTGGTACAACCTCAGCCACCTGTGGAGTTCACAGGGCAAAGACCATTACATGGGGCGCGAAGGGCTCGGGGTTTTCTTCAAACTGCCCATCAATTATTATAATCCCGGAGGCTGGCACTATGGTGTTACCTACTACCGCAACGGGTATTTCAACGCCACCCCCTGCCTCGGCCTCCGCTGGGACTTCTAAAAATAGACAATGCCATGCAAATCAAACGCACCATCGCACTTTGTCTCCTGTTGCTGACGGCACATGCCGCCGCAGCACAGTTTGTCTGCACCTATCGCCACATCATCACCGTTTATTCCACCAACGGCGACTACTGCGCCCGTGCCACCCCTTACTACAATTTCGACCTCTCCCCCTACGGCAAGACAGAGGTCTTCGATGCCCGCACAAACCAGCTGCTCTACACCATCCCCGAATGCCTCTCCAAAGGGTTCCTCTACCTCAGCAACGACGGCGCTTCGGTGCTGCACCTTGTCAACTTGGAATACAAAAGCGACGAAGAAGCCTTCTCCCACGCCCTGACGCTTTATCAAAACGGTTCAAAAACCAAACAAGTGTCGCTGCGGGAACTGACCGCCTGCGATAGCTGCGAGGAGGTGTCCAGCCTCTTCTTCCGCATAGAGGACACCGTTGTGTATGAAGACGGCCGTCTGAAAGCCAAATACAACTATTCCGCCACCCAGTGCGAACAGGCGCTGCACAAGCGTCCGGCCTGCATTATCGGCGACACCGTGCTGCTCTGCACCAGCAATCGCCAACTGCTGAAGATACACCTCCCCACAGGCAACATCCTGTCCCAGCCCTTCGACACCAACTGCTGCGCCCTCATGAGTCAAACCCCGTCACCCCGCATCGACACCGTGAAGTTCAGCTGCCCCAGTGGATATGTCACGGTGCAGGGGTACGACAGCGGGGAAGAAGCCTTGGCCAAGAAGTTGGGAATGGCGCCCCAAGGCGATACATGGTATCCTCGCTACAAATATTACTATGTCAAAATGCTCCTGCGGATTGACCGTCAGGGCAAGGCAACGATAGTGCGGATGAACAACCGCGACTCGCTTCCCGAGAACCGGCTGCGCAAGGCCGTCGCCGAAATGACCTTCTACGCCGACAACTTTCCCGAGGGTGTGGACTACTGGTATCAAGAACTCTTCGGCACCATGCGCAAGCGCAACCGGTTTGTCGCCCGCCGCGAGGGGAAGATTGAACAGGCAAAAGAGCAAGCTGCCTACCAACGCCGCCTTGTGGCCGACAGCATCGACGGCATCTATATCCCCCGCAACCTCGAGGAGAGTTTCCATGTCCTCGACACTCTGCTCCCCGCCAAGACCGTCCGCGTCATGCGTTCTCTCCCCGACAGGGAGGCGATGAGTGAGTTCCACTTCGGCCTCGGCATGTGGTTGCGCAACAACTGGGGCTTTTGGGGCGGCTCGCGCTTCCAGCAATACTTCATCCAGCGCGGGGTCGAGCACCCCGACAACATGTCCGGCATCTTGCTGGAATACTACTACGACTACCTCCACGGCAGCCACCAAGGCTGGCGCACCTTCGACACAACCCTTCCGCCAACCTCCTCCGCCACCCCTGAAGAGTAACATCCCCGTCACCCCATGAGCGAACACTGGGACATATACGCCGACTGGAACCCGTGGCACGGCTGCACCAAAATCAGCCCCGGCTGCAAATACTGCTATGTCTATCGGCAGGACGAGATGTACGGCAGCGAGATAGGCAGCAACATCGCCCGCAAGACCGCTGCCTTCAACCTCCCCCTCAAACGCCGCCGCGACAAGAGCTACAAGATACCCTCCGGCCGTTTGGTCTTCACCTGCTTCACCTCCGACTTCCTGCTGCAGGATGCCGACCCCTGGCGTACCGAGTGCTGGGCCATGATGCGAGAGCGCTCCGACCTGTGGTTCTACTTCTTCACCAAAAGGATAGACCGCTTCATGGAGTGCATCCCTCCCGACTGGGGCGACGGCTACGACAACGTGCTGGTGGGCTGCACCGTCGAAAACCAGGCCATGGCCGACTACCGCCTGCCCATCTTCCGGCAGCTGCCCATCAAGCACAAATCCATCATTGCGTCGCCGCTGATAGAGGGCATCGACCTGCTGCAATACCTCGACAACACCATCGAGGAGGTGAGCACTGGGGGCGAATCGGGCCGCGAGGCGCGCCCCTGCCACTACGACTGGGTGCTCGACCTGCGCCGACAATGCATTGAGAAAAATGTGCCCTTCCGTTTCCACCAGACCGGCGCCCGCTTTGTCAAGGATGGCAAGATGTACTATGTGCGCCGTCGCTACCAGCTGAGCCAGGCCCACAAAGCCAATATCGACTACCGCGTAGGCCGTTTCTACGCCCCCGAAACCGCCCGCTGGCAATGGAGCGACGATGACTACACCCATTGAAATAAAAAAAACTTAATATTTGAAAAAAAAATAGTACTTTTGCATTTTGTAACAGGTACGCAGGATTACAACCGCTGCGTACCCGCTGCAAAACGGAATTAACAATATAAAACAAACATAAACAATGAAAAAAGTCATTACACTTTGTGCAACCCTTCTGATGGTTGCCGCCATGGCTTCGGCCCAGGACGAATCCACACCCTTAGTCACCGGTGGCCAGTGGACCACCACCAGCACCCCGGCTTTGAAAATCAGCGAGTTTTTCTTCAACAACTGGGCTACCGCCGGTAACTCACAAATCGACGCTACCGCCACCTTCTTCGGCAACTACAAGTACACCCATCCCAGGTATGTGTGGGACAACGTTGCCGACCTGGCCTACGGCTATGCCTGGCAAGACCTCGACGACAGTCCCGAACTGCCTTTCTTCGAGACCCGCCGCAAGAGCAACGACAAAATCGACCTCACCAGCGTCATCTCGTGGAACGCCTACCGCGGCTGGGGCGCCAGCTTCACGGCCAACCTCAAGACCCAGTTCGGCAAAGGCTTTGAATACAAAGGCGTAGGTGCCAACCAGACCGAGAAAGTCATCTCCAGCTTCTTCGCCCCCGCCTACCTCACCACCGCTCTCTCCTTTGAGCACAAGCGCACCGACTGGTCCGTATCCCTCTCTTTCCTCACCGGCAAGACCACCTTCGTCTATAACGACTCGCTCCTTGCCGCCGGACGCAACTACGGTGTGCTGCAGGGCGACAATTTCAACAGAGAAGACCCCTCCACCTTCAAGCACGCCTACTTCGCCCTTGGTAGCTATGTCAAAGCCCAGTACCTGAAAAAGGACGTGCTGCCCAACCTCGACCTCTACGCCCGCGCCGAGCTCTTCTACGACTACAAGAAACCCAAAAACATGAACTGGGCTGCCATCGACAGCTATACAGAAGGCTCCGAATCCATCCCCACCAAGAACTACACCCTCTCCGACGGCGAGACCTGGACCGACCTGCAAGGCAAGAACTGGCTGGCCAAGCGCGCCTTCGAGACCGACCTCGACTTCGAGCTGAAACTCGACTACCGCCTGCTCAGCAACATCGCCGTCAACTTTGCCGTCAACCTGAAGTGGGACACCGACTTCAGCGGCATGGGCAAATGGGGCCACTGGCAGGTCTATCAGATGGCCGGCATCCAGATATTCTTCAACTGGAAGACCCCCAAGCAGTAATCCGACAGTCATACGCGAATCATATGGCAACCTCTAATTATTCGGAATTATCATGAATTTTTAGAGGTTGCCTATAATTAGTCTGTGAATGCTTGAATGAATGTGTGAATGCTTGATTGAATGTGTGAATGCTTGATTGAATGTGTGAATGTGTGAATGTGTTATTGTGTTAGTCCTTGGCGCATCAAAAGATTAACGAATTAACAAATTAACGAATTAACGAGTTCAGAATGTGTTAGTCCTTGGCGCATCAAAAGATTAACGAATTAACGAGTTCAGAATGTGTTAGTCCTTGGCGCATCAAAAGATTAACGAATTAACAAATTAACGAATTAACGAATTCAAGAACGTGTTAGTTCTTGGTGCATCAAAGACTCACGAATTAACGAATTAACACATTAACGCAATCAGAATTAAGCCGTCAAGCAATCACTCAAGCGTCGTCATTTGTTCGCTCGTTCTCCACTCGTTCTCCACTCGTTCTTCGCTTTTATAGCGGAAAACGACCGTAAAACGACCCTGAAACAAGCGGGGAACGAACGGCGCTGCCTATGCCTTACGGCTGTGTCTCTCTTTGGGAATGGGTTTGCAAAGTTTTGGATATGAATATGATGGATTCTGTGAATTCGATTTCGGGAGTCTGTTTCACGGGTTGTGTCTATGCGGTATGCAATGTGCTGCATCGGCATCCCCGTCTGAGAAGGGGGAACCCTTGCTGGCAGAACGGGGAGTGCATTTGAGGTAAATATCGGTATTGATACGCAAGTGAAGGGAGGCTGAGGTAATTTGGCGTTCAGGTCGGAACAATTGTCTGTACCTTTGCAGCCGGTTTCGGGTGCCGTCCGGTATTTTTTTTGTAGGTAATTTTTTTTTTGTATATTTGTAATGTGCATTTTGGAGGGAGTGTTTTGTCAATAATTTGATAATTAATGTATTAATCAACTATAATAATATGAAGACAAGTGCTGTTTCTGTAACAAGGGGTTTGCTGGTGTTTCTTGTCCTTGCGGCAGCGGTTGATGCCCGGGGCCAGGTCGGGCAGATATACGAATTGACCAATTATCCGAAATGCGACACGTCCATTGTCAGGGAGTGGAAGGATAAGCAAGCCTTGATTTATTCTAAACATCCGGAAGCGGGGAACTGGTTCCATTTGGTGAAAAGCACC